>CAXTBI010000004.1:105525-116384 GCA_964242195.1 uncultured Acidobacteriaceae bacterium | reverse complement strand
CGCAACGCAGTCACGGACGACGCTCCAGCGCTGAAATCCTTCCCCTCACGCAGCGCGAAGACGATCCGCGGAAAGGCGAACGCAGCCGCAAGCACCCGGGCAGAGTCGGCTGGAGCACAGCGGCTGGCGAGTCTCCCTTGTCCCCAGCCGCCGATCCGGTCGAAGATCCGTTTCCGACAGAACCGATCGAGTCCCCGGCATCGATGACCGCATCGCTGGCGCCGTCGGCGGCAAGAATCGTCGATCCGATCTCGGCCGAAGAGCTGACCGATATCGCCGCCGAAAGCTCGCAGGCCGAACGGCGCGCCGCCGACGCCGAACGCGAGTTGATCGAATGGAAAAAGATCAAGTTCATGACCGATCGCATCGGCGATGACTTCACCGGCCTCATCCTTTCGGTCACCAAGTTCGGTTTCTTTGTCGAACTCGACGAGCTTTTCATCGAAGGCCTCGTTCCCCTGGGTTCCCTCCTCGGCGATTTCTACAGCTTTCGCGATGGGGACCGGTCCATCTGCGGTGCGCGTTCCGGGCATTGCTTCAGCGCGGGCGAACGCGTAGAAGTCATCCTGGACCGCATCGACCGCCAGGCGCGCCGCTTGCAATTCGCCCTGAAGCCGGGAACCGAACCCACCGGTACCTCCGCCAGGGGCTCACTTGGGGCCGGTCGCAGCGAGGGAACACGCAACTTGAAGAAGGCGCGGACAGCCATCAAGGGCAAGGCAAAACTGGCAGGGGATGCCAAGGCCAAACGAACGTCCAAAGCAGCGCAATTGCCCAAAGCAGCCAAAGCTGCCAAAAGTTCCAAAACGAAACGCAAGCGGGAACGGTAAGGCGCGACCCGGTCCTACTGCGGAGGCCCCGGCAGAGCCGTCGGTGCCGGCAGGGTCGGGGAAGGCGGCAGCCGCCACAGCACGATCCGGTCGAAGGGCCGCACCTCCCCCGGCACTGTCGCGGCGTTGCCGGTCCCCCACGGTTCAGCGGGCAACTCCCCTGCCCAGACAGCCGCGCTTCCGGGCTCGGGCGAGTGATCGAGCACCATCGCCCGCGCCCCCTGCCCTTGCGCCCACCACACACGGCGAGCGTCCGGGGTGTCCGCACGGAACGCCACCGCCGAGGGATCCAGCAACCCGCCCAGGTCCACCACCGGATGCGACGAAAGAAAGAGCACCTCGCCGGCCGGGGCCAGCGCCACCCGTTCGTTCGCCGGCAGGCCGCGCACCACCTGCGCCAGGTCCGCGTACACTCCTTCCCGGGCCTGCTCCACAGCGATCGCAGGCCAGGCCCACAGCAGGCTCACGGCCGCTCCGTACACGGCGCAAAGCAGGCCAGCCCACCGCAGAAAACGCGGCGCACATAGGCTGACGATGGCGAAAGCGGAAGCCGTGCACGCCGGCGCCAGCAGCAGCACCTCCCGGGAAGTCACGGCGGAATGGGTCCCCAGGTAAAACACCGTCGTGGCGGCAGCCCATGCGAAGGGAAGCCACGCACTTGGGTCCAGCTTTGCCCAATGCACCGTCGAAACCGTCCTCGATCCGCCCCGCCGCCCGGCATACTGGCTGCCCAGCCAAACGGCGGCAGCCGCAAGACCCATCGGCAACCACGGCGCTCCTTCTGTGAACCGAACGACTCCCTGCCACAGCACGGAAACCTCGGGTGCGGCGGTTCCGGCTTCGAGCGTGTTGGGCAGCGCTGTGCCAAACCTCCGCACGGTGTACAGCAGCCAGCAAGCGCCAGGCCCCACGGCCAGCAGCAAGCCCGAGAAAAAGACCAGGATTCTTATGCGGAAACGCAGCGGCGTATTCACCCAGCGCACAAACAAAAAGGGAGCCAGGCAAACGGAGAAGAACAGCATCTCCGGCCGCAACAGCGGTCCACAACCGGCGCAGGCGCAGCCGGCCAACAAGCGCCTTGGCCGGATTGCCGCCGTGAACGAACCGGCGACGAACGCGCACGCCCAGCACGCCACCCCCGCCGCCGCCAGCACTTCCGTCCCCGAAAAGGCTTCAGGACCCCAGTACGGGCTAAACACAACCACCGCCACAACCAGGGCCGGCACCGCACGGCGCGTCGCCCCATCGGCGCTCGCAAGAAGCCTCCCCGCGAACCGGGAAAGCCCCGCCGCAAAAAAAATCGCGGCCACCACCGTCAAAGCCTTGCCGGCCACCAGCCAATCCGTCGTAAACACCGCAAGGCATCGGTGGCATGCGGCCAAAAGCCCGATCCAAAGCGGGGAGGCATCGCCGAACACCGGCCTCCCCTGAACCCCAAAGCCTTCGCCGCGTGCCAGGGATTGCGCAAACGCCAGATGGATGTACCCGCCCTGGTTCCACAACCGACGCGTGCCCACAAACCAAAGCACCGCCCACCCGGCGGCAACCACCGACGCCGACGCCGACGGCAACAGCCCGCCGCGGCTCCGCTCCTCCCGTGCCTCCTGTCTGGATTCAGCTCGCATCCCTTGTCCCCCAGGCCAGGCGTCCGCCGCCCGCGGGCACCGTCATCGCGCTTGGCCGAGGCTCTTCCCGGCCGGATCCAAACGGTACAAAATCAACAGGTTTCGACCCGGGTCGTCCATTGCCGGGAAGGCCGCCACGCGCACCGGGCGATAGAACTCACGCAGCGCGTCCATCTTGTCGTCGTCCATCTCGTTCCAGGCCGCGTACCACCCCGGACGGTACTGGCGCGCTCGCTCGTCCAGGTCCAGTGTGCCGAACTCGTCGTTGATCGAAGGTAGCCCCGTCATCAACGTCAGCTCGGAGCCCGACACGGAAAGCACCCACGGAGATTGCCGGCGATCGGCACGAACGATCGTCGCAACCCCCCGCGCGGCCGCCAAATAGCTGTAATCCGGATGAGCGAGGTACTCCCCCTCCTGCCAGATTCCCGGTACCGCAATGCTTCCGACACAGACCGCAACCGCTGAAATCGCAACGCAACGCCACAGAACCGACTCCCCCGCAGCCCAGGCCAGGGCCTCCTCCAGCGCCATCGCCAGCAGCGCAATAACCGGAATCGCAAGCAGCAGGTAATACCGCGGTTGCGGATTGTTGTGGTACCCCAGCAGCAGCAAATACGTCCCAGCCCACAACAGCAGCGCGCCGGCCAGCGGTTCGCGAAAAAATCGCCGCCGCCACAGCGCCATGGCTCCCATCCCCAGCACAAACAGCGCAAACATCCACCCGCCGACGAATCGCCCATTCCACAGGGTCATGCGCACCACCCATGAAAACGGATCGGATCGGAAACTGGTATAGGTATTGGCGTCGAAAAGATACCGGTAATCCGCAAGCAGACCGAACCGCCAAAGCAGGGCGTAGTACGCCGCCAAAAGCGTCGCGCCCACCGCCAGGGGCGCTACCGCTATCCGCAGCGCCGCTCCCCATTGGCACCCCGCCACTCTCCAAAGCACGTAAAGAATGGCCGGCAGCAGCGCCACCGCGGTCGGTTTCGAAAGCGCCAGCGAGGCCAGTATGACCCCCAAACCGGCAGCGGCGCCGAGGTGGCGATTCCGCTCCCATCGGTTGTTCTGCCCCCACCACGGCCGCAGCGATCCGGCCAGAAAAAGCGCAGGGACGCCCAGTGCGGCCACCAGCGGCTCCGCAATCGCCAGCCGGTCGAAGGCAAACAGAAAAGGATTCGCACACGCCAGCAGCACGGCAATCGGTGCCGCCCATTGAACTCTGCCCCGCTCCCCCGTCGCCACACGCTGCCGCAACAGGGCGTAAAGCGCAAGCAGCATCCCACCGAAAACCACGACGGCCAGCGCCCGTGCCGCCGCCAGCGAAACGCCCGTCACCGCAAAAACAGCAGCCACCAGCAGCGGCCAGACCGGCATCGCCACCGCCGGGTTGAAGTCGCCGGCCAGATACCAGTGCCCCAACACGAAATGCCGGATCGCCGCATCGCCGTACCATCCCTCGTCCGTATACTTGGCCCAGTCGTTCCAGGGCGAGTCATGCGGAAAATCGGCGCGGAGGTGAACAAAGTGCAGCGCATACAGCGCAACGCTGCTCAGCAGCAGCAAACGTCGCACCCAGGCCCACACGCTTGTCGCGCGAACGCTGGTTTCCACTCCGGGAACGTCGGATTCGCAAACCGTGGCAACTTCCTTCATGCTTTGCACGTGAACAGTCCATCGCGGGTCCGGTTAGACCCTATTCGTACGCCAGCGCATCGATCGGGTCTTTGCGCGCGGCTTTCAGCGCCGGGTAGAGCGCTCCGAAAAACGCGCCCACCAACGTAATCGCCGTGGCAATGCCGATCCACTGGCCAGTCAACTCGAAACTCATCGTGGGCACACGCGCCTGCAGCACCAGTTTCAACAAAATCGTCAAAACGATCCCTGCGATGACGCCCACGATCGCCAGCAGACCCGTCTCGAGCAGAACGACGGAAACAATGGTTCCCTGCCCCGCGCCCATGCTTTTCAAAATGCCGATCTCCCGTGTACGCTCCATCACGGCCGTGTACATCGATTGAAAAATCACCAGAAACCCGATCACCGCGGCGATCCCGATCACCACCCGCAGCCCAATGTTGAATGCCGGGTAATGTTCCGGCGTCATCGCCGAAAGAAAGTCCTGGATCGTCTGCACGCTCCAGTCGTTCAATCCCTCGGTCCCAAGTAATTCACCTCGCACCGCCGCCTGGTCCTTCTGGGGGTCGTCGGTGCGCAGCAGAAACGCGGAGGCTTTGCCCGGGTTGCCGTCCAGGGCATCCAGCGTGGACAGCTGTATGTACTTGCGGCTGCCCTTGCCGTGCTCCACAATGCCGCAAATCCGAAATTCGTGGTTCAGCGCCTTCATCGTGTCGCCGACGTGCAGATTCTTCCCGTTCGCCTGCACATCGTCGATGATCATGTCGAACGGCTGTTGAAACGGTGTGCCCGCCAGAAACACAAACGGTTTCAGCGCGTTGTAACTCTCGAAATCGATGCCGTAAAGATTCTCCACGGACGCTCCGATCGTCAGCTTGATGTTCACCGGCGAGGCCACCGCAACATGCGGCAGCTTGCGCAGGACATCCGCAATCCGCACGTCGGCCGAGGCGCTGGATGTGTTCATCAACACACCCCCTTGCCCGGGGCGCGCCATCATGTCCCATCCGCTGCCCGTTGTTTGCGCACGGCTACCATCCAGCATGCCGAACATGATCGCCGCAATTGAAAGAATCATCACCACCTCAATGGCCACGGCCAGGGCGCTGATAACGGAGCGGAGCGGACGGTGAACGAAGTTGCCAAATACCAGCTTATTCAACGGTGCGCCTTGGGCAGCCCGGAGATGCGGGGACTGCTTCCGTCAGTCTACCCTCTGCGGCCAGCTTGAAACCCTTCCTGTTTGCGGCCCGCTCCTCAGCCGGACGAAACCCGCTCAGGAAGTCTGCAGCATGCCCCGGAACCGGCTGGTGGACGAACGCGTAATCTCCATGTCCATCGGCACCCGTTTGCCCGTCAGCAACATGCCCAGAACCGGCGTGATGTAGCCGCAAAAGAAAATGGCCAACGCAATGCCGATATTTCCCAGCCTGGTGGCGGAAATCGCCCCTCCCAGCAACGCTTCCGGGGCCACATGCGCGAAATCCAGCACCAGAAACAAGCCCCAGGGCTGGCGCCGGATGTCGCCGCACACCGCACTTGTGCTGGCAAACAGCATTAGGAAGATCAAGGGCTGCAGGATAAGAATGCCCCGCCAGCCATCGATGTGGTACGCCTCGGCAGTGGGACTGAATGAAATGCCCGTCGTCATGTCGGCATCGGCCAATCCGCCCATTTCGTGGGAATAGGCGTTTCCTCCCACGTAAATGCCCTGCAGCTTCTTCGGGCTGATAATGTGAGGAACCCAGTCCTGAAAATATAACCAGACCGCCCGATATCCGTAATAATGCCCTTGATCCGAAAACGAGATCAGCATGGAATCGTTCGGCAGCATCGTCAGCCGGTCGAACAGCCCCTGCGGCTCGCCGTAATAGCGCCAATCGACATTGCCGGACACTTGCCCTTCCTGGGCGCGACGGCGCAACTCCGGTATGTGCGTCAAGTAGTGCTCAATCAGCCCGACACGCTCGCTAAAAGTCCCCGTCTCCACATCGTTACGGTTCGCGGAAATCAGGACCAATACCTGTTGCGCAAAAATGCAGAAACCGACGAGGAACACCACATGCTTCAAGCGCAGACGAAACCGTGCCCACGCCGCTCCGAGCAACCAGCACACCACCGGCATAAACATCCCCTGCTTGCTGAAGGAGGTCAAACCGGTGACAAAAACATACGTCATTGCGACCAGGCTGAGGGCGCTTGTGCTACGCCGGCCCCCGCTGTCCTTCACCGCCGCAATCGTTGCCAGCAAAACACCCAGCGGCAGGAAAGGGTTCACCACAATCAGCGAATGCAGCACTTGGCCACCGTTTTCCGGAAGCGTGATCGCCGCCGCGATCATCAGCGCATACACCACCAGGCAGCCCAGGGCCGACGCCCGAAAATCGAACTGGGGCACACGCATCACCCCCGCCAATCCATCCTTGGTCGTCACAAGCTTTCGGCTGATCCCCGCCGCTACCAGCATGGCTCCCATGGTGCCCACATAGGTGCTCATCGTTAGCAGCGGCTGCTGCAGGTTGGTCTGGGCAGCCTGGCCGAGCAGGGCCTTGTACACCGTACCCACATCCACCACCAGCAGCGAAAAGAAGAAAATATAGGCGCCCGCCGGTCGGGCCAGACCCTCCGCCATGTTAAACGCAACGACGCTGAGCATGAAAAAAGCGAAGGTCAGCGCACTGTAGCGCGGGTCCGTCCCCTCCACCAACTGCACAAACACCAGCACGCTCGTAAAAACGACGGCTGGAAGCAGCGGCACGCGCGTGGGAAACGGAAGGGTCACAGGCCCTCAGTGTAGGGCGAGCCTTCGCCGCCAACACTCCCCCAACCCCTCCGGCAAACACCCCTTCCGTTCGATCCACTGCAACGAAAGCATCATCCCAAGCCGTCCGGACGGGCACCACCCCCACGTACGATCAAAGCGACTCGGAAATTCGCAGGGAAGGGGAGGGCACGCATGACCGCAGGCCGTTTGCAAGGCCGCCTCTCCGCGCCGGAAATCCGCGTCGCCTGCCTGTTTGCACTCGCAATTGCGGTCCTCCGCTTGTTCCTTGCCCGGCCCCTGCGCTTCTGCGGCACACCGGATGCCTGCTTCTATCTCGGCATGGGCCAAACCCTCGCGGCCGGCCAGGGCTTTCACGCCCATTTTCTTTTCGACTTCCAACTCGCTCAGCTTTCCCTGCCGAACACCGGGCTCGAATACTGGAGACCGGGCATCAGCCTCCTGCTCCAGGGGCTCCGGCCTTTCGGAGCCGTCACGTTGCAGAGAAGTATTCTGCTCACCATCCTCGTCGGCATCTTCTACGCCGCCGCCGCCTGGCACATGGCCATGCGGAACTACGGCGACCGCCGACTGGCGCTCGGGGCCTTTGCGCTTTTGCTCGTCGCCGCGCCCGTCTGGACCGGCTCCCTCACACCCGACTCCGGTCTGTATTACGGCGCCGCCGTCGCCTGGTTCCTCGCGCTCTTCACCGTTCAACGGCAAGGTCTTCCGCAGGATCTGCTTGCCCTCGGCTGCGTGGCGGCCGCCTATTTCATCCGCAATGACGCCGCTCTTCTGCTTGTTCCCTTGTTAGCCGTACTTTGGGGGCGTCGCCGCACCAGGCCCCTCCCCGAAGCCGCCGGCCACGGTGGATCGTCGGGTCTGTATGCCGCCGCGATGCTTTGCGGATTCGCTCTTGCTCTCCTCCCGGTGCACCTGCTGTACCGCTCCGTCCTGGGTACAGCGTTTCCCGCCGGCACCGGGCAAGCCCTTTTCCTGAACGATCTTAGTGATTTCGTCCGTTACAACGATCCGGTCAGCCGCCACACCCTGCTCGCCCACGGTCTTAAACATCTGCTGATCTTCCGCGCGGTCACCCTGGTCACGGCCCTGTATCGCATCGCGGCACTGGTCATCGGGTACGCCGGCCTCATCTTTCTGCCCGGCCTGCTCCTGCGCCCACGCGACGGCTCGACGGTTTCCTCGCAGCAGCGCCCCTTGCCCGAACTGACCGGCCCAATCACATTTCTCCTCACCATCTTCGCCGTCTACATTCTCCTTTTGCCTGCCGTCGGCGCCTTTTCCATTCTTCGCTCCGTGCTTGGTGTCCTGCCCATCGGTATGCTCCTGATCGTTCTCGGGATCGCTCGCTCTGTGCTGGACCCACGGCTGCGTACGGTGCTTACCGTTGCGCTGGTCGGCACATATTTCGCGGCCGGCGTCACCGGGACCCGGCGGGAGGTGGAAGCAGCCAACCTCATCGGCGCCGCCGACCGCGCCGCCGCCTACAACCTGGCCGCTTCCGGAGCGTCCCCCGCCAATGCCATCGTCGTCACCTCCGATCCCGTGCAGTTTTCCGTCACCACCGGATACACGACTCTCGCGCTGCCCATCAACGGCCTGGATGCCATCGCCCACGCGGCTCAGAACTTCCGTGCAACCCATGTCATCCTGAATACCGACGACCTGCCGGCATCGCCAGGGGAACTCATCTCCCGGTTGCACCCCGTCCGGTCCGAAACGTTATCGCCGCAACATCTTCTTATTTTGTCTTTGCCGGTTCCCGCGGTCTTGCCAAAGACCGGAATCGGGCTCGATCATTAGGCTAAGGTACCGGGGAGGACGGCACGCTGTGCAGATTTCCGTGGAAAATCAGGTACGGATCGGCAGGGAGCTTCGCCAGGAACGCGAACGGCGACAGCTCGCCTTGGAAGACATGGCTCGCGTTACCCGCATCCCCGTGCGCCATCTGAACTCGCTCGAGGCCGATCTCTTCGATGAGTTGCCGGGGGGGGTCATTCGCAAAGGCATCATCCGCAGCTATTGCCAGCACATCGGTCTGAACGAAGATCATTGGATCGGACGCGTGGCCGAAGCGGGCGGTCTCGATCAATCCCCGCCGGATTTGGCCCTGTTCGCCGAAAACGTGCACCGCGCACGCCTGGAAAGTATGCCACCCATTCGCCACCGCTGGTGGGGCGTGCTCCTGCTCGCCATGGCCCTGGTCTTGCTCGCCTACACAGCCTGGCACTTCGTCGTACAGCCGCGCACAGGGTTGCAACTTCATCGCCAAAGCGCACCCCTGCCGGTAAGCACATCGGGCATCCACGCGCCAGCCTCGCCCGATCCGCTCTAGGCAGTATCGAGCTATAGCCAACCGGGTGTCATCTCGACCGGAACGGGACGGTTCGTGGTCGATGCAGTCGGTGCAGCGGCTGCCCTCGTCACCCGGGCAGGTGCGGCAGAAGCCTCAAGGCAAGGTAGAATAACCACGTTCCGTGCACATCACTTTCCGTGCGGAGCGCCCGGCGCCGCTAGCGCACCGATCCGGGCGTCGGGCGTTCGGTTCCCCGGACGGGTCCGGCTATCTCATGCGAGGAGCACCACTCTTTTGTCCACAACCGACCGCTACCTGTTCACAAGCGAAAGCGTCACCGAAGGCCACCCCGACAAAATCGCCGATCAAATCTCCGATGCCATCCTGGACGCCTGCCTGCGCGAGGATCCGCTCAGCCGCGTAGCCTGCGAAACGCTGACCTGCACCGGCCTGGTCGTCGTCGCCGGCGAAATTACCAGTTCCGCTCACCTCGATGTCCAAACCCTGGTTCGCGAAACAATCCGTGCGATCGGTTACGACGATGCCCGCAAAGGGTTCGATTGCAACACCTGCTCCGTGATTTCCGCAATCAACAAGCAGTCGCCCGACATCGCGCAGGGCGTGGATACGGGCGGCGCCGGCGATCAGGGCATGATGTTCGGATACGCCACCAATGAAACTCCCGAACTGATGCCGGCACCGATCTCGCTGGCTCACCGCCTCGCTGAAAAACTCACCGACGTGCGCAAATCCGGCAAAATGCCCTATCTTCGTCCCGACGGCAAGAGCCAGGTCACCGTGGAATATTCCGCCGAAGGCAAACCGGTGCGCGTGGACGCTGTCGTCATCTCCACCCAGCACGCGGATGAAGTCGGCAATGACCAGCTGCGCGCCGAGGTGCAGGAACACGTCATCGAAGCCGTCATTCCCGCCGATCTGCTCGACGAAAACACCAAGTACCACATCAATCCCACCGGCCGATTCGTCATCGGCGGACCCATGGGCGACACCGGTCTCACCGGCCGCAAAATTATTGTCGATACCTATGGCGGCATGGGCCGGCACGGCGGCGGTGCCTTCTCCGGCAAAGATGCCACCAAGGTAGACCGCTCCGCCGCCTACATGGCGCGTTACCTGGCGAAAAATATCGTCGCCGCTGGACTGGCCGACCGCTGCGAAGTGCAGCTGGCCTATGCCATCGGTGTAGCGGAACCTGTAAGTATTCGTGTAGACACCTTCCGAACAGGCAAAATCTCCGAAGCGCGCCTTATCGAATTGATTCGCGAGAACTTTCAGCTCACCCCCAAAGGCATCATCGAAAGCCTCGACCTGCGTCGGCCCATCTTCAGGGCAACGGCGGCCTACGGTCACTTCGGCCGTACCGGCGACAGCTTTACCTGGGAAAAAACCGACAAAACTGACGCCCTGAAAGCAGGCGCACAGGCCGAAGTGGAGGAACTGGCGACGCGCTAGCCAACCCATTCGGACGCTGCGGCGGATTCGGGGGCAGGCTCAACCTCCACCGAATCCCCTCAGTCGCTTCTCAAACATTCGGGCGCCCGTTCCCTCCTCGGCCAGCAGCCAAGCTCTCCAACAAGCCTCCGCAAAGATCTCCAAAAGAAACAAAGGCGTCATCTCGACCGAAGGCAAACCCGCCCCTCTGTCATCTCGACCGAAGGCAAACC
>CAXTBI010000004.1:4143-105425 GCA_964242195.1 uncultured Acidobacteriaceae bacterium | reverse complement strand
ATCTCGACCGAAGGCAAACCCGCCCCTCTGTCATCTCGACCGAAGGCAAACCCGACCCTCTGTCATCTCGACCGAAGGCAAACCCGACCCTCTGTCATCTCGACCGAAGGCAAACCCGCCCCTCTGTCATCTCGACCGAAGGCAAACCCGAACCTCTGTCATCTCGACCGAAGGCAAACCCGAACCTCTGTCATCTCGACCGAGGCGAAGCCGAAGCGGAGAGACCCCTGTACTCTGCCCGGCGCTGCACGACACCACACCACCGCAGACGAAACACAGCAGCCTTCGCCCTGACGCAATTGAAAAGCCTGTTTGCCCGGGCCGAGAACACACCGTACCACCACACAAACAGCTCCTAATGCTGTTTGCCGTACAGGTGGAGTACCCGCCGTAATCCTGAGCGTAGCGAAGGATCTCCGGGTTCTGCTCGCGGCTTCGGTACACCCGGAGGCAAACCGCTACAGCCACTAAGGCACGGCCTTCTGTCCGACACCCAACAAATCAGAACTTCCGACAGCAAAGCAGCCGTCGGTCCACGGGTGCCCTCTTCTCTTTGCTGTCATTCTCAAAGAGAATCCGCGTTTGGGCTCACAATGCCTGGTCTCTCCAATGTGCGGCCGCCCACTTCTGTCCAGACGAGACCTGCCGGCAACTGATCCTCGGCCGTGGACTAACTGGCAAGTAGCACCCGGTTGCGTCCTGCAGTCTTCGCGTCGTAGAGCGCCTGGTCCGCCCGTTGAATAATGTCGTTCAGCCCGTCTTCAAGATCCCGATACGTTGCGGCGCCGATACTTACGGTCACCTGAAAAGCCTGCTCCATCTGGGCCGGCGTCCTTGCCGCGAGGTGCGTCACCGTTTGTATATTCTCGCGAATGCGCTCGGCGACAATGCGGGTCGCTTCCTTTGGCGCATTCGGCAGAAGGACCGCGAACTCTTCGCCACCCCAGCGGCAAAGCACATCAATGCCTCGAACCGAATCCTGCATCTGCTCCACTGCCGCACACAGGACCTCGTCGCCGGTCTGGTGGCCGAAATCATCGTTCACGCGCTTGAAGTGGTCGAGATCCACCATCAGCAGAGAGAAAGGTATTCCGGTTCGTTGGCTCCGAAGCAGTTCCTTCTCGCACCATTTGAGAAATACCCTGCGGTTATACAGTCGCGTGAGCGGATCCGTACTGGCCATCAGGTCCAGTTCCCCGACCAGCATGGATGTGGTAATCCAGAAAAATCCAAAGGCCAGGCCCAGCGCAACGGCGATGTACAGACCGAACGCTGCCATGCCCACCAGGTAATTCAGGTCGCGCAATTCCGGTGCAAACGCCTCGAGTCCTGCCCGGACCAGGTTGACCGCGGCAAAGCCGACCAGCAGCAACGAACTGAAAAGGGCCGGTGCGCGAACCTGCCGTCGAGCCAGGCGCCAAAGCACGGCTGCCGTCGAAATGCCCTGAACGGCAATAAGCATACTGATGCACACAATCCGTGTACGCAGACCCAGTGCACCGGTCACCACAAAAGCGTCCACCAGGGCCTGAACCCCGAGCAGCAGACCGCCGCGCCAGAACGCAAAATCAGAGTCTTCCACAAGACCCAGCACCGCCACATGCAGCAGAACGAACGACAGCAGCAGGCTCAAATCGGAGCCGAGGACCGACAGCATCGGCAAGGTCGGCGGCGCGAGCAAAAGCCCGGCCCCGAGCGATCCGATCGCAAACGCCGCACTCAGCAAACCCACGCCTCGCAGCCGCGGGCTCGCCACGCGAACCACAAGCAGCGATCCGCTGCCGCACGCCAGCAGTGCTGTACCGAAAGCTAGGATGGCGGTGCTGGAATGCATTCGTGCGCCTACGCCTCTGTCTCCAAATTCCTGCGTTGCAACTTTTGCCTCGCGAAATGCGGGAGCAAACTTGGACCAACTTCTACTAAATCAAAAACAAATGCAAGACCCGACAGTAACCGGCAAGAGGTACCTTCGATCCGCCTACAACTTCCGGGGGACTTACAAAATTACGTCTTGTCCTTGAACACAATGGGGGGACCATCGATGCGGAAGACTGTCGTTGCACAACGGGTTGAACCCACGCAAAAGCGCGGAGTTGCAGGGAAGGAACGGAATTTCAAAACGGCTCGGAAGGGGGATGGATCGGAATTGGCCGTTCACGCTCGGCGAACTTCCCAACAGGAGGAGCGGCCCTGCGTTCCCGCGCATCCTCGCGGCTGTGTCATCTTGCTACAGAATCGCTGCCCACAGTGTCGCGAAATAGGTCACAAATTTCGTGCTTCTCACGGCAGAGCGAACACCGGCGCAGCGACGCTTTACAGTTCGTCTGATCCTGCAGCCATCCAGCCCCGAACCTCTGGCCTTCGAAGGGTACGCACAGCAAGCGCCATGGCCCGGGCACCCCTCGTTGCACGCGAGCTTGCGCGGCAGACCATCTGTCTCCGCGGTCTGCATCAGAAACAGGGATGGAGAGATCGATGGGCAAGACAACGAAGGCGGCAACCCCGCCGGCACCCGCGCAATCCGCAATCTATTACCGCCTGCACACCCTGCTTGAAACCATTCGCGTGATCAAGGTCTATGAAGACCCACTCTGCACATTGCTGCATGCGATCAGAACTGCTGGAAGCGCAAGCGGCGAGGTGGAACACGAGCTGGGGTTGCTGCTGGAGGAAATGCCCGCGGCGGCCTACGCGGCAGAACTGAACGATGTGCGCGGCCTGCTTGCGCAATCGACGATTCCGGCCACCTCCGGGGCAAAACCGGTACCGAAGGGGATCAGGTCCGCACCCAAGCCAGCGCGGAAGCCCGGTGCAACGCGCGCGGCGAAGCCGGCCCCTGCGCGGCAGCGCGGCTAGGCACACCCCGAAGTTTCAGAAATCACACCGACGATCGCGGTCTGTTCTATCTTGGGACGCTGCGCAACGGCAGGGTCGGGCTATGATGGGCTCGAATGTGGCGGCCAACCGCTGTTCAATGCACGTCCGGAAAGGAATCACTGTCATTCAGCCTGGAACTCCAAACGCCGCGCGTACTCCACTGCCGATCCTGAGGCTGGGCACAACCGAAGCCGGGGCGGACCCGCGCGAGGAACGCGGATCGGCAATCGCGGCCACACTGCTGTTTGCCGGTCTGGCTGTCATCCTGCTTCTGCCGTTGTTCTCCAGGGATTCCTGGCTCATTTTCGTGCAGGATGATCTGCTGTATTACCTCAAAGTCGCGCAAAACCTCGCCGGTGGCCACGGCTCCACATTCAATGGCATCGCCCCAACCAACGGCTATCAGCCACTCTGGTTCGTCGTCCTCACCGTCCTGAGCTTGTTTACGCAGAACCCCAAAGCCGTCCTGGGATTCCTCGCCGTGAGCGACTGGATCGCCGCCCTGGTAACCTTTCACCTGGCTCGTCGGCTATTGCGATCATGTGGCGCACGCCCCCTTTTAGCCTTTGCGCTGAGCGCTGCCGTAACCCTGTACTCGGTCAGCCTTTTCTTCTACGGCATGGAGGTAACCCTTACCGTACCCCTCTTTCTGGGTACGATCTGCCTTCTGCTGCGTGCCGATTGGCTGCAACGGGGATGGCGGCATACCTTTGCTCTTGGCCTTCTGCTCTCCGCCCTTGTGCTTTCCCGTATCGATACCCTGATCTTCGGCGGCCTCGTGCTGCTCGGCATCCTCCTTACGCCGGCCCTGCGAAGCCTGATTCGGCCCGATCTGGTTGCCGGTGTTCTGCTTGGTCTGCTTCCATTGCTTTTCTACTTTGCCCTCAACCGCTTTGAATTCGCTACGTTTCTGCCCATCTCGGGCATGGCCAAGGAGTTGAAGTCCAATCACCTGCCCTCCCTCGAGCCCTGGAAAGTCTTCTTCCATCCCCTTCCCGCAGCGTTTACGTTCATCTTCCTCGCCGCCCTTTTCCTTCTACCGCGCATCGCACCCACCATCACACCGATGGCGAAGGTCGTTTTTCCGGCTGTCCTCCTGTTTCCCTTCGTCTACTACTTCATCCTTTGCTGCGTCAGCGATTGGACGCTCTGGGGCTGGTACTACTACCCACTGCGATTGGCGTTTTGCATCAGCTTGCTTGTTTTCGTCCTGTATCCACCTCTCGGACGCGTGCTGGCCCGGCCCGCCGTAGTTGCCTTTCTCGTCCTGGCCGTGTTCGCAGCACTGGGCGCAACTCGCTGGCGCCGCCAACAGGTGGACATCTACGATGCTTCCGTAGAGATCGCACAATTCGCCCGGACCCACCCCGGCATCTATGCCATGGGCGATCGCGCCGGGCGGGTGGCTTACCTCATGCCAAACCCGATCCTGCAAACGGAGGGGCTAATGATGGATCGCCCCTACCTCGATCTACTCCAGCAACAACTGCCCCTGCGCGATGTGCTCGCAAAATACAACGTGCGATATTACGTCGGCACCGCCTACGATCCCTTCAGCGGCTGCTTCGAAGCTATCGAACCCGCCAAGGCCGGTCCACACTCCGCCCATCTGCACGCCGAATTCTGCGAGCAGCCCCAGGCGACGTTCTTCCACAACGGTGTGGAAACGCTGATCTTCAACATGGGAGCAGGTGCCCCACGACCTTAGAAGGAGCCCGAGGAGAGGGAAAACGCCGCGACACCCTCGAGCCAACACCCTCCACGAAAGCGCTCAACCAAGCCGCTCCGCAGCCGGCTTGGCCATGGCCAGGCCGGTACTCTTCCCGACCAGGAGTCCGCACGGAAAGCCAGCTCTGCCGCAAAGGTGGCATACTGCTCCACAGCGACAATCGATGCCTTCTCACCAAGCCTTGCCCTTTGTACGACCCAGCGCTGCGGAGCGCGGATTGACCTGTGCTGTGCCTGAAGCGCTCAGCCGCGTAAGGACTCCCCCTTTTGGGCCATACATAGATCGGCTCGGGACACGCTAGACTCGCCAGACTTGCTGTACCAGGCCCTACCATGACCCAGGATTCCCCCGTTTCTGCCTTACAAGTACGGTCGCTCCGCCGTTCTTCGACGTCACGTTACATCGCCGGATTGCTCTTTTTTCCAGCTTCCTTTTTGCCAGCTTTAACATTGGGCGGCCCCCACGCCGAAGGGCAGGGATTGCAAGTCGCCTACGGCACCAAGGGCGTGCAAACCATTGCCTTCAATGGCACGGTGCTGGAAAATACCTCGGCTTTCCCGGCCGATACCTTTCACATCTGGCACATGAAAGTGACCGATCTTGCGGGGACTCCCGTGAGCAACGGGCAGTTTGGCTGGGGTGAGAACAACAACGGCGCTACCTGGAACGCAGCAAACAACACCGAGACGTACACCTTCACCTGGGGAACCATCAGCGTCCAGTTTCAGGCCAACGGCAACAACCTGGACATGAAGGTCACCGAGGTGAACTACGCGGGTTCGGGCGTGATCCTTGACGGTGCCGAAATTTACCCCTTCGCCCTGCACTTCCCCCAGGATCCCACCGGCTTCAGCGGCTACAACCAATACGCCATCACCACCACCGGGCCCGGCGTCAGCGCAGCCGATTTCGGCGGGGGCCTCGTCACAGCCGTTCTGCCCAATGAGGCCACAGCCCTTTATACCGGTTGGAAAAACGCCGGCCCGGCGACCTACACCCCCATCATGACCGGCACCGCGCCCGATGGTCTGCCAACCTACCTGCCGCACATCGACGCGCCGGTTCAACCGGGTACCAGCTTCTCCTACACCGTCTCGCTCCGTTTCACACCGGAAGGAACCTCGGCCAACGCGGCCGACGCTTATGCAAGTTTTGCCGCAACCTACCCCAGCCAGATGACGTGGACCGACAAGCGCATCATCGGCACCGCCTATTTGGCAAGCTCGCCGGCAGGCAACGGCAACATCACGCAAGCGGGTGGATTTCCCTCCAATCCACGCCGCTACTTCAATGACCCTTCGCTCGACATCACAAACCCTTCGGGCCTGCAGGCTTTCCAAAACCGGATCTTGACGCAGGCTGCCAACCTCGTCGCCAACGCGCAGAACATGAACGCACAGGGCGTAATCACCTGGGACATTGAAGGCGAGCAATACCCGCAAACCACAAGCTACGTCTGTTCCCCGGATCAGATTGCCTCCGTGGCGCCGGAAATGGAAACCGCCGTTCTGGATCCCCACTCGGCGTATTTCGGGCAAAAGCTCGACGACGCCTACTTCACCACCATCTCCAACGCAGCCTTGCGCATCGGCCTCTGCCTTCGGCCGCAAGCCTTTACGCTCGCCGCGGATGGTACCGCGCGCCAGAACTACCTCTCCTCGAACGCCGCCATCATCGCCAACCTGGAGACCAAGGCACGGTACGCCAACGCCCGTTGGGGAGCGACATTGTTTTATGTCGACTCCACCGTTGACGCGAATGGTGGAACCCTGGATCCGGCCATTTTTCAGCAGCTGATCACCGATCTGCCCAGCTTCCTCTTCATCCCCGAGGAAAGCACGCCGCGGTACTACGCCTACACGGCCCCCTTCTATACCTTCCTTTTCCACACCGATCTAGGCACCCCGGCCTCGGTCTACAACGTCTATCCCAAAGCGTTCGGGGCAAACCTCGTAAACGATGTCTCCCCTTCCACCCTGGCCCAAGACACACCGCAACTCACACAATCGGTGGCCAATGGCGACATCCTCATGGGCCATGCCGACTATTGGCAGGCAAACGATCCGGCGCTCGTCTCGATCTACGCCGCCGCCGGCGTAGGCGCACCCTCGGCCCCCAAAGCGCCGACCCTCAGCTGGCCCACACCTTCCGCGATCACCTTCGGCACGGCGCTTTCCTCTGCCCAACTGGACGCGGCGGCAAACGTTGCCGGCACCTTCACGTACTCCCCTTCTGCCGGCACGGTGCCCCAGGCCGGGCTCACGACGCTCACAGCCACCTTCACCCCTGCCGACAATCGCACCTACACCTCGGCTACCGCGACCGTAACCCTCCCGGTCGGCAAGGCCACACCCGCGCTCACCTGGCCCGCGCCCGCCTCCATCTCATCGGGAATCGCCCTTTCCGGCGCGCAGTTGAACGCCGCGGCCAACATTCCAGGAACGTTCTCCTACCATCCCGCGGCCGGCACAATCCCCGGCGTCGGCAACACGCAACTGACCGCCGTCTTTACCCCTGACGACACGGCAAACTTCAACAACGCGACCGCGACCGCAACCTTGACGGTAACCGCACCCGCGACCGCACCCGCAATCTCCTGGGCGACGCCCTCGGCAATCCCCTACGGCACCGCCCTCTCGGCCCTCCAGCTGAACGCGACCGCGAACGTAGCCGGCAGCTTCCTGTACAGCCCCTCCGCCGGAACGGTTCCAGGTGCCGGCCTGCAAACGCTTTCGGCCACCTTTACCCCGTCAGCCACCAACGTCCAACCCATCACGATCTCGAGACCGATCACGGTGGACAAGGCATCTCCCGGGGTTGGGTGGGCGGGGCCCTCGCCCATCACGGCCGGGGCTCCACTCTCGGGCACCCAGCTCAATGCGACAGCCAAGGTTCCGGGCAATTTCACCTACACACCTTCGGCCGGCACCACCTTTGCCCCTGGGGCCTACACGCTGAGCGCAAGCTTTCTGCCGGCCGATGCAAAGGATTATGCCGCAGCCACCATCACTGTCCCGCTAACCGTAAACGCCGCCGCCGCCGCCCCGGTGGGCCCTGTCGCTATCCTGTCGCCTTCGGCCGGCGCAACGGTTTCCGGGCAGATCGACGTGCTCGGCCTGGTTCAGGTGCCGCTTGACTCTGCAGGCTCCTTCCTTGTGCTGGACGGAGCGGAAGTGGGTACCCGACGCCTCACAGGACCGCCCTACATCTACTCCCTGGACACAACCGCAATCGCCGACGGGCAGCACACGTTGGCGCTCTACGCCCACGACATCGGCAACAACAACTACCTTTCATACCCCGTCGTAATTACGGTGGCGAACAATGCCGCCACGGCCAGCCACCCGTAAGCACCATCCCACACAGCGAACAGCAACGACAGCAACGACCGCAACGAAAAAGGGAGAGCCCCGGGGCTCTCCCTTCCGTACGCCCAACCAGCGCACCGGAACAGCTAACACTGTTCGGGTAAGGTCCTACAGTCCGCCGTCATTCTAAGCGTAGCGATGAATCTCTGTATCCTGCTCGCGGCTTCTATACACCTCGAGGGAACCCGCTACGGACGACACTACTTGGTGCTGTCGCGGAAAGCCTTCACCTTGTTATGCGCGCTTTGCACATGCACCTGCTGCTGCTGCAAAAGGGCCCGAATCGAACCGCTGATCGTGGTGTCTTCCAGGGCTTCCTTGTAGGCTTTTTTCGCCGCATCCTCACCCTGCTCTGCCGTTTCCAGCAGCGTGTGGTCCCCGCCCCCGAGCTTGGCTTTCAGATCGCCCCAGCTGCGGTGCAGCGCCGCCGTAGCCGTTCCACCCACGTCGCTCAAACCGGCGGCTGCGGAAAGCTCAGTGGCAAACGTCTCGCGAATCCTGGACTCACTCAGAAAAAAAGCCCGCATCTCCGGATTCTTGATCTCTTCCCCGATATCGGCGTAGCCCTTGTGGCCGTCGTGCAAAACCTCGATCACCGTTTTTACAAGTTCATTGCTGTCTGCCATTCGCGAATCTCCCTAGCCTTTGTTCAACGGCTCAAACACTCTGATGGAGTGAGGCGCACCCGCGTTGTGCCCGCAAAGGCGATCCTGGCCGCGGTTTCATCAACGCACCGGATAGGACACAACGATGAAGCACCATCGAATTTTCTTCGCCATCGTGCCATCTGCGCGTCAGTCCAGCCTCTGGTATTCACCTCGTACGATCGCGGATGTGCGCCAAACACCCGCTTCTCGCCCCATTCCATCGCAAACCACGCAGGGGCCTCCACCATCTCACTGCACGGGTCAAAAGCGACCGAGCAGAGCCCCCAAGCAGGCCCTCTACTTGCTCTTCACCGCGATCACCTCAATCTCCAGCAAGGCCCACGGCGCAGCCAGCGCGGCTACCTGAAAGGCGGAACGCGCCGGTTTGTTCGGCTGCCCCGCCGTGCCGAAGTACTTCAGGTACTCACTTTGCATACCCGGAAAATCCAGCTTGCCGGTTTTCGGATCGGGGCCGAGAAACACCGTCATCTTCACCACGTCACCCATGTCCAGACCCTGGGCTTGCAGGGCTTTTTGGATCTTCGCAAACACACTCGCCGCCTGGTTCTTGGTATCGCCATACAGCGCGGCCGTTCCCTTGTCCTTGTCCGCCGGTGTCACCGGCTCTGCCAGCTGCCCGCTGAGATAAAACGTATCGCCCGCCCATACACCGGTAGCGATCGGCGACTTTTCCGTCTGGATGTGCTTCACGGCCGTCTGCCCCTGCATCGTGCCAACCTGCGCCGTGCCCGTCAGCAGCGCCGCCGTCAGAACTATCCCGAAACTCTTCATCTTTCCTCCCCCTCGAGTGATTTGCCGCATTTACGCCCCCACCGTGGCATCCTGGCCCGAAAGACGCGCCGCTTTCACGCGGTCGCTGAGCAGCTGCACCGCCCGCAACGCACTCAGGCAGGCCCCCTCCTGCCAGGCAACAATGTGCGAAACGTGGTCGCCCGCGAAAATGACCCGGCCGTCCGGCTCAATCAGCGTCTCGTAGCCGGGATTGGTGCCCGTGCGAGCCGCCGCCGGGGCCGCCCCTTGCCCGGTCTGCTTGTTCAGCACCACACCCGGTGCCTGCTGCCCGCTCGCACCGGGGTGAACACCCGAACCGCGCCGCTCGCCCGCTTCACCACGATCCTGCCCAGGGCCATACGTGCGAATCCACGATCCCTCATTCCACTCACTCTTGCCCCAGCCGTAATACATCGGCTTTTGCAGCTCCTGCCCATGGCCCGGATGCAGACGCTCCATCGACTTGCGGCTTTCCGCGAATTTACCCTGCAGATCCAGCGACGCGAACGCCGTTTTCCCCTCGTCCGTATACCCGCTCACCACAATCCCGCGTTCCGAAAACAGCCCTGCCGAAGGGAACCAGATCGGACTGCAACCCGTATTCACAAATTCCAGGCCGCCGTAAATGTTGTAATCCTGCTCCCAGAAGCGCCGGCTTTCCCACGCAACCTTGTACGCACTCGCATAGGTGCACTCGTTGATCACCTTCTTGTACGGCGCGCTCAGGTTGTTGTCGACCTTGCGCAGCAGCGTGAGCGGCAGCGCGTTGATGCAATACTCGGCCTTCATCGTTTTCGGCGTGCCGCCCTCGATGTACCCCACCTCGACCCCCGATTGCCCCTTGTGAATCGACGTCACCGCGGCGTTGTACCGCACAATCGGGCCGAGCGCCTTCGCAAACGCATACGGTATGCGGTCCATGCCGCCCACCGGCTGAAACATCGTGGCCTGCATATCGAACTGCTCGTCAAACAACATGCCTTGCCAAAACTTGGCCTCCAGCAGTGATTGCATGGAGATCGGTTCCGACAGCACACCGGTCACATCGCCCGCTCCGGCCGTTCTGCTGTAGCCGGCGCGATCGCTGCCCGTGTATTTGCCCGCCTCGTCCAAAGGACCGTATATCCGCAAAAACTCCAGCATGCGCCCTTTGTCGTCCGCGGTGATGTCCGCATCGAGCGCACCCTGGTTCATACACTTCATCAACAACTCGCTGACATGGCCGCGCGTGTCGTTCACCACCTGCCGAAACACCTGCGGCTTGCCGTCCATGGCCGCATCGTTTTGCAAATAGGCGGACCGGCTCATGTTCACTTCAACCTGCAACTCCACGCCGAGCTTGCGGCAATAGCCCAGGATGTTGGGGTGAATCGACGGCAAACGCGCCGGTCCGAAGTTCTGGTAATGCCCCGGCTCCCACGTACACTGCTGCACCGAGCCATCGCTCAGCCTCACCGCATCGCCCCCGCGAACCGTGTAGTTGCGGCCGCCCGGACGCGAACGCGCCTCCAGCACCGTCACCTCATAGCCAAGATTCCGCAGTTCATACGCCGAGACCAGGCCGGCAATGCCTCCGCCCAGCACAAGAACCCGCATGCCTTTGCCGGAACCGGGCGCCGTCTGCAGCGTCTCCACTCGCGCAGCCTTCGCTTCCATCAAACCCAGGCCCTGCATGGCCACAAATGCCGCCGAATACCCGCCCGCCTGCCCAACCCGCGTCAGGAACTGCCGCCTGCTCACACCCATCCGTACGCTCCTCGAATAGCCTCTTGCGAAAAAAGGAACAGCAAGGGCGCGGCCTGCCGCCGGCACCCGAATGCGAACACTTTCCACGGCATTCACCGCGGAAATTCTTTGCTTTGAGATGATCTGCCACAAATGTACCCCACAGGCTGCACTCTGACCAACGAAAACGTTCGCCGCCGCCGTAATCGGTTGCAAAAAAGAAACGACCCCGGAACACGAATCCAGGGTCGGCCACACGCCGCAAACGGCGATCTGCTCCTTGTATCGAATTTTCCAGGCTATCGACGCGTCACCTCGACCGGAGCGAAGAGACCCTGTATCCCGCCCGTCGCGGCACAAAACGCTCACAACCCCACGAACGAAAGGCAGGGGCACCCCAAGCCCTACGGCCCCGGAAGTGCCCCTACATCGGCCGTTGCACCCTGTCCACATGCCCGAGACCCGCTTTCGTAGCGGATCCCAGGCTTGCATGAAGAGACATTTCGGTGAGGTGTGACCCGTTCTACTGTGTCGTAAGCGTCAGGGTCGTCGATGCCGTGATCGTTGAAGTCACTGAATCCCGCCCCGTTAGGGTCAGGGTGTACGTCGTGGCTGCGGCGGTCGGTGGTGCGCTGCCGGTTGTGCCCGTCCCTGTTCCGCTGCCGGTGCATCCGCTCAGGCCAAACCCGGCCACGGTCAAAGCAGTCAACGCCAGCAGGGTCGGCAAACCCCGCGT
Organism: uncultured Acidobacteriaceae bacterium; assembly: GCA_964242195.1. Classification (GTDB taxonomy): domain Bacteria; phylum Acidobacteriota; class Terriglobia; order Terriglobales; family Acidobacteriaceae; genus Granulicella. The sequence goes on along the minus strand of CAXTBI010000004.1, from coordinate 93,551 downwards.
ACGCCGCCGCGTAGCCAAACCCGTCAAAAGCAGGCCGCCGAACGCAAAAGCGATCGGCGTCGCGTTCCAGGGTTTGGACAGTGGAACGACGTTGCCGGCCTTTTGGGCAGTCACCGTCACCGGCCGCATGTACGGCGAGTTGGTCACCGATCCACAAATGGACGTTCCCACTCCAACCAGTAGCGTCGCGGACGTGACACCGGAGACAGGAACGGTATAGGCCTGTGTGGAAGGGTTGCCATACTGCATTCTGTAACAGAGCACCGGTGCACCGGTAGGAGCCGTTAGGGTAAAGACGACATTGCCGTTGTACCCGTTGGCAGGTGTGATAGCGACAGCCGACGAACCGATGTTTCCTGAAGCGACCGTTAAGTTCGCCGCCGTCACGGTAAACGATCCCGTCGCCAGGGTGTTGGCTACAATATTCACCGTCGTTGTACCCGTGGACGGCGCATGGCCGGCATCCCCGGAGTACGCTGCCTCGATCACATGGGTTCCCCCCGCGCCGGAAGCGATGTAGCTGTAGCTGGCCGATCCATTGGCAAGCGCGACCGTCGTTGCCGTTACGCCGTCCACTGAAATCGCGACCGTACCCGTCGGCGTCACGGTGCTTGTGCTCGTCGACGACACGTTGATCGTAATGGCGTCGGTCGCCCCGGCTGCCGGCTGCGCAGTCGCCGCGGCCAGCGTGGTTACGCTGTTCGGCAATGCCGTGGATGCCGTCGAGGGCCAGGCCGAAACCAGGTTGGAAAAATTGATCGACCCCAGGCCCGTCGCTTCGTCATACCCCGTTCCAGCCGCAAAACCGCTCGCCCCCGCCACCGAACAATAGCTGGCCGATGCGATCGTGCACGCAATCGTGCCGGAGGTAATGTCATGGAAGGCCGAAGCATAGGTCGTCGGATTTCCCGCCAGGGCGTACATCTGCGTGTTCAGCAAACCCTGCCCGGTGGAATGCTTCACCTGGTTCAACAAGGCCGTCATGCCGGCCAGGGCAGGGGCCGCGAAACTCGTCCCCCCCGCAATCATCAGGTATTTCCCGGAAGCATCACGAAAGCCGTTCACGCAGCTGCTGGTCAAAGCCTCCGCCTGCAGATCCGCCAGGTCACTGCTGCAATATAGAAAGCCCGGCGTACCCAACGCGGACAACAGCGACACATCCGGCAGCAAACGCGTCGCACCCGCCCCGATCCCGGGGACGCCGGCCTGCCAGGCAGCTCGCGGAAAAACCGCGCTTGCGCCTCCACCCCCTGCCGAAAGCCCACTGTTGATGAGGTCCTCGTTCCAGGTCACCTCCGGCACATAGCTCAGCAGCGAGCTGCTCAGATCCGTTCCAGACGCCGTTGCCCAGTATGTCGAGGCACCGCTTGCGGTAGTCCCGGCCGCCATCTGCGTTCCGCCCACCGCCGTCACATAGGGGCTGCTGGCGGGGAAACTCACCGCAACCTGCTCCTGCGTGGCCAGGGTCTGGCCGCTGTATCCAAAGCAGGCCTCCGACCCTGAATCGCCCGTCGACGCAAAGATGCTTTGGCCCTGCGCCGCCGCCTGCATGTACATCCCGTTGTACGCGTTCAGCGTGGAAGTCGTGGCCAGCGGCTCGCACACGCCATAACTGATGCTGATCACCGGCGCGATATTCTCGGTGATGGCATAGTCCAACGCGTCGAAGACGCCAGCGTTGTCGTTGTTCCCAACGTAAACCAGGTACACCTTCGCGCCCGGCGCCATGCCCCCGGCGTACTCCAGATCAATGTCCGACTCCCCTTCATCCCCCGATGAAATGCCGGAAACACCCGTATTCGGCACCAACACAAGCGTCGGTGCATTCACCGGCAAACCCGCCGCCGCCTGGAACGCGGTCACGTCCGAAGTCAGCACGTACGACTGCCCCACCACGGCGATCGACTGCCCCACCCCCGTGTACCCGGCGCTGTACAACGCCTGCACGTTGTACATGGTCGCCATGTCTTTCGGCGTCAAAAAGTGGGCCTGCGTTTGGCTCGAGGTGTAATCCGGAGCCGCCACCTGCGCACGCGTCAGCCGCACGGAAGGCTTTGGACGGAAATCCGACACGTGCAATACCGCCGTCACCAGGGGTGCCAGGGTCGCCGGCAGGCTGAGTTCCGTCCCCGGCGCGAAATGCATTTCACCGCCCAGCGTGTAGCGGTGCAACTCCGTTCGGAAGGCCGATCCAACCGCACCGGCCGTTCCCGAAAACGTCACGGCATTGTGGCTGCGGTTGGCACCCTCCACACTGAATCCCGCACCTTGCAGCCAGCTCTCCACGCGCGCCAGATCGGCATCGGACACACCGAAACGCTGCCCAAAGCTGTCCGGCGTAAGCCATTGGTGGTACTGCGGAGATGCGGGATCCGCCTGCGCGGCAAGCAGCGCCTGTAAATCGGCTTGCTGCGCGGCGGAGCGCGAAAACACCAGCGTCATGCCGTGGATCGCGTCCCCCGCGGGCACAACCCCCGCATCCGTGGCCATCGCGGCCAAAGGCGAACGCGAACCCGGCAGGGCTATCGCATGTTCGCTCAGAATCGGTCCGCTCAGACGTGCCGCCGGCCCCTGCGCCGACATCGTCAGGGGGAGCCAGGAAAGGAGGGCAACCCCGGCGGGGCGCACGAACTTGCGGATTTGCTGTTTGACCAAAACATCTCTCCAGGATGGCCAGCACCGTGCTGGGCCCATGGGTGACGGAAGTCGCCACCTGCATAGACGTGACTGCCGCGACAAAGTTCCGGGAACCGCTCGGCCTTTGTCGCACAACGTACAAAAGGCCCTGGCTTTAGAACTACCGCACGCGCCCAACGGTCACAATGCCTCTTTCGTTCCTGAAACGCCGGAAAGTGTCTCGTTTTCAGACACCGCTCCAGCGCATCCGCACACGGCCCTAACACATTGCGCTACAGCCCTGGCCCAGAACTTCGATCACCTGCTCACGTGGGACCCGAACCTGCTCCCCACTCGCGAAATTCTTCACCGTGGCCACCCCCTCAAGCACCTCGTCCTCGCCCAAAATCACGATGTGCCGCGCCAGCTTGTCCGCTGTCTCAAACGCCTTGCGCAGCTTGAAACTGCCCTCCCCCACCTCGATCGTTCGTCCGGCACGCCGCAAAACGCGCGCCAAGGCCAGCGCGGCGGGGTTCTGCCCCGTTCCCAGCGGGGCAATGTAGGCATCCAGTTTCGCAGTCGCGGGGGCTGCCGAACTCCCGGCCGCGTCCATCTCAGCCTGCGCCTGCAGGGTAAGAATCAGGCGGTCCTCACCGATCGCAAACCCTATGCCGGGAGCGCGGGGCCCACCCAGAATCTCGCTCAAACCATCGTACCGCCCGCCCCCGAGCAGCGCATTCTGCGTCCCCAGCCCGGTCGTCACGGTAAACTCAAACGTCGTGCGAGTGTAATAATCCAGCCCCCGCACCAGCCGCGGATTCACCTCGTACGCCACCCCGCAGGCATCGAGCGCCGCCAGCACACCTTCAAAATGCGCCCGCGACTCCGGCATCAGGAAGTCGGCAATCTTCGGCAAACCATCGATAATGTCCTGATCGCCCTCATCCTTGGAATCCAGCACACGCAGCGGATTGGTCTCCGCCCGGCGCTGGTTGTCCGGGCAAAGCCGGTCCCTTACCGGGGCCAGCGCTTCCCGCAACGCCACGTTGTACCGTGCCCGGTCCTCCGCCGACCCCACCGAATTCAGCTCCAGCCGCCATCCGCGCACCCCCAGCTCGTCCAGCAGCGACGCCAGCATCTCCAGCACCTCCGCATCGCGCAACGGGCTCTCCGCCCCCGTGCTCGCCGGCCCAATCACCTCCGCCCCAATCTGCCAGAACTGCCGATACCGTCCCCGCTGCGGCCGCTCCCGCCGAAACTGCGGTCCAATGTAGTACAGCTTTTGCAGCCCCCCCGTGTCCCCCAGCTTATGTTCAAGATACGCCCGCATCACACCGGCCGTGGACTCCGGCCGCAAGGTCAGGGATTGGGGCTCCCTCCGCTGACCAGGCGCCCCTTCCGGCTCGGCACGCGCCCTGTCCTCCCACGTAAACATCTCCTTCGCGACAATATCCGTCTCCTCGCCCACCCCGCGCGCAAACAACTCCGTCGCCTCAAAAATCGGTGTACGAATCTCCCCAAAGCCATACCGCGCAAACACACCCCGTGCCACCGCCTCCACATGATTCCAAAGCGGCGTCTGATCAGGCAGCAGATCGCGCGTCCCGCGCACAGCTCTCAGCGCGGGACGGGACGGGGTTTTTACAGCTTTTCCTGGCAGGGCCGCAGCATCCGCGGCCGCCTCATTCGTAAGGCTCATCTCGTCTTCAGTGTAGAGGACAAAGCTCGCCGTAGAGGACAAAGCTCAACGTAGAGGACAAAGCTCAACGTAGAGGACAAAGCTCAACGTAGAGGACAAAGCTCAACGTAGAGGACGAAGCTCGCCGGCCGGCGCTCCCTCCATCTCTCGCGTCTGCGACAGCCGGTCGAACTCCACCCGGCGCAAACGTCCATCCATCAGGAATCCAACACCGATGGCCAACGGAATCAAACCCGTAGCCCCGCCGCACAGGATCGCGCGCACCTGCAAAATGGCCGCCAACGCCGCAAAAAACGCACACAACCCCACGCCGATCGAGGCAAGAATCAGCCCCGTCCGTCGTGCCCCCGATCCATCGTTGCGCAGCAATATCTCACCTGTGGCCGCTGAAGTGCCCGCCTGACGCAAACTCCCCCTATCGAAGACGGGCTCCGGCTGCAGCCCTCGGGCGATGGCCGCCAGCCGCTCCTGCGACTGCATCTCGCGTGTCCGCACCCCGGACCAGATCCCGGCCACCACGATGCCAAGAATCATCAGCGTCCCAAAGACAGGCACGATATAGGGCGACTGAAATACGTCGGCAAGATTGCCGTCCAACACGAAAACAGCACGGGGAGCGAGTACAAGGGCAGCGAACACGGGCATGGTAGCGAACTCCTGAAGTGGGCAAACCCGGAACCCGCCGCAACGGAAGGTTGGGGTCATGGGCAGCTTGGACCGGAGCCGGCGTCGGAAGTTTCAGCCGTGCTCATGAAACTTTCACCATCCCGGGCAGTCATACTGCACCACAGCGATGGCGCGTCCGTCCCGCACTCCCCCGATACCGCCGACATCTCCGGAAAGCTTTGAGGCACTCGTGCGTGAGCATGGCCCTCTCGTCTTCCGCACATTGACCCGGCTTACCGGCCCGGGTGCCCACGTCGAAGACCTGGCTCAGGAGGTCTTCCTGCGCCTCTATCGCGCCCTCCCCGAGTTCCGCGGCGAATCCGCGCTTTCCACCTATCTCTACCGCATCGTCATCAACCTCGCCCAGGACGAATGGAAACGCCGCGAGCGTGAGCGAAAGCACCTAGGGTGCCAACCGGAATTCCCCGACGACACAGACACCCAAAGCTGGTTGGAAAACCAGCCCTCGCCCAACAACAGCGAGCACACCCGCAACCCCGAAGATCGATTGGCGGCAGCGCAATGGCAAAGCACGGTAGAAGCCGCCCTGCTCTGTCTGCCGGAGGTCGAACGCAACGTGCTGGTGCTGTTCCACACTGAAAATTGCAGTTATGAGGGCATTGCGGCAATGTTGGCCCTGCCCGTCAACACCGTCCGCACCCACCTGCACCGCGGGCGCAGGCGACTCGCCGCCCTGGTCGAAAAACGCCTTGCAGTTCCTCCGCGTCCAACGGGGAGCGCGGCGAAAACAAACCCATGAGGACCACACCCATGTTCCACAACAAAGACACCTCTCCGGCGCCAAATCGAGCACTCACCGCAGAGACAGGCGGAACGTCAGAACACGATCAACTGTTCGAGAATGCAATCTCCCAGGCACTCGCGCGGCAGCCGTCCGTCGTGGTAACAGAAGCGTTTGCCGCCCGGGTCACGAAGCTCGCCTTCGAAAAGTCGCCTAAACGCAGCTTCTGGGCCGGTCTGCGCCGTGCCGGCTACCGCGACACCGCGCCGCGTGTGGCTGGCGTCTCCGCAGCCTTGCTGCTCGGGGCTCTCTTCGCCTTTGCTCCGCACACCCGCCCCAGCTTCCTGGATCTCCGGTTCGATCTGCAGCTCACCTTTCTCGTCGAACTCGGCGGCGTGGGTTACCTGCTGGCCCGAACCGGGCTGGCGCGCTGAACACTTCCCTTTCCGCATCATCCTCCGGGCATTACCCCCTCCGGCAGGCTCCTCGGGCATCGTCTCAGTGAATCCCATTTACCGGATCGCGTCATTGCCCTCCGCCAGGTACATCGCCGCGTACTCCACGTAGTTGCGTGCGTAGGTGCGAATGGAATGGAGATCCGCCTCCGTCAAGGCACGGCGCACCTTGCCCGGAACTCCCGCCACCAGCGATCCCGGCGGCACCTGGGTACCCTCCGTCACCACCGCCCCCGCAGCCACAATCGACCCGGCCCCGATGCGGGCGCCGTTCATCACAATCGCGCCCATGCCGACCAGAACCTCGTCCCCCAGCACACAACCATGCACAATCGCCCCATGACCTACCGTGCAGCCCGCACCGACAACCACCGGCCACAGACCTCTCTGCCCATGCAGAACGGCATTGTCCTGCACGTTGGTCCGGGCGCCTACCCGAATCGAATGAACATCGCCGCGCAGCACGGCGTTGGGCCACACGCTGGCTCCTTCCCCCATCCGAACATCCCCAATAACCTGCGCCGACACATCGACATAGCACGTCGGGGGAACGATCGGCCAAACCCCGGCAAAGGAACGAAACAAAGGTGTACCTCGAGTTGCCTTCAGTCTACCGGGGGAACGCCTCGTCCAGGCTTTCTTCCACCCCACTGGTCACCTTCACCTGTTACTTTCGTTTCAAAGAAAAATGTTGGAAAAGCCGCACGGAGCGATATTCTAAATGCGCCACGTGGGCAGGTTTGGAGGTGTTTTTGATTGGCAGAGGTTCGTGTTCAGGAAGGTGAGCCCCTTGAGAATGCTCTTCGCCGCTTCAAGCGGAAGGTACAGACCGAAGACATCATCAAAGAGGTGAAACGCCACTCCTTCTATCTCAAGCCAGGCGAAAAGCGCCGCGTCAAAGAAGCATTGGCACGCAAGCGCAATCGCAAAAAGGTTCGCAAGGAACAGGATTAGGTTCGCATTGGAACTGTTCTTACATTCGACTGTTTTTACATGTTTTACATTGGAACCGTTTTTACATTGCGGCTCTTGTTGTTGATCCGTCGAGAAAGTTTCAGCAGTCGGCAATACCGAAGAGGGAGCTCAACCGGCTCCCTCTTCGTTCGGTTATAGGCCTCCGGTAACGTTACTCGACGTTCCGCGGCTGTCTTCGGGCCCCTGGTTGTAGGTTGTACAGGCTGCACCGCACACCACGATGTCCCCTGCCGGGAATTCATGGGAGCGAAAACGGCCTGCATCCCGCGTGTTGGGAAAGGGTGTCATGGACTTCGTGGATCGTCTCTTGAAATGCTCGGATTGCGGCAGCGACTTCATCTTCACGGCCGGCGAACAGCTGTTCTTCTTCGATCGCCAGTTCACAAACGATCCCAAACGCTGCAAACTCTGCAAAGCGAAGCGGGCAGGTCTGGGGCGATCGGAAAACGGTCCGTCCGCCCTCGCCACGCTTCCACTCTCCCGTACCGAAACCCGCACCGATTGCTCCTCCTGCGGTGTGGAAACAACGGTTCCGTTCAAACCCACCCAGGGCCGGCCCGTCTTTTGCCGCTCCTGCTTCCAACTGAAGCGCCTGCCCGGCGTTCTGGCACCCTCTGCCACCCTTCAGCCTGACTCCTCGGCAGCCACCGTCGCGGCCATCGCCGAAACCCCGGCAGCGGCCCTTCCAGGGCTGGGCTTCTCTGCCCGCCCCGGGCTGGGCCTCTCCGCCGATCTGGACCTGCAGGCCGCTCAGAACCTGGGCTCTGCACCGCTGCCGCAAAATCTGGACTTCGCCTAAAGCCCCTACCTACCCGGGCCATGATCGATGCCCAGTTGGTTCCCGCTCCCGCTCGGTGCAGACCGGCACCGCAGAACGCGGGAACTTTGCCCAACGCTGGGTACGGTGCAAAAGACCGGAACTTTGCACCGTCGTCGGTCTCCCCGCCTGCCCCATGCCTCATACTGTTTTCAGGCGGGCTGTTCGCGAGTCCCCCCGTAGACGGCCGGCCGTTGTGTCGCGGTACGGTGATCTCCCCCGGCGAGTTCCCCACGGTCCATGCTTCGTCTCCGCGACATCTCCGAAGACACCGCCCTCTTTCCCTGGCAAAAGAGCACGCCGCAACCGGCGCTCACCTCCACCATTCCTGTCGGTCTGGCGCTCATCCTTGGTCAAATCAGCGGTCATACCAGTGCCGGCTCCATTGCTGCCGGGGCCGCGTTCACCGTCGGCTTCGCGGTCTTTCACGAAGCGCTCGCCTCCACCCTGCTCAGCATGTTTCTGCTCACGCTGGGCATCGCTTCCGCCACCCTGGTCGGCAGCCTGGCCGCACAGTGGACCTCCCTTGTCCTGCTGCTTGCCGTGCTGGCCGCAATCAACTACGGCCTGCTGTCCGGTCTGGGCAACACCTCCGGCTGGATCGGGCAGCAATCCGCCGTCTTTGTCATCGTTTCCAGCTACTTCTCCCACGGTGTGCACTACGCTGTCGGGCGTACAGCCATGGTTCTGCTGGGCGGCGGCCTGCAGATGTTGACCTTCTACCTCGGGGGCCTCAGAAGACGTCGCGCACAACACCCCGAACGCGCACCTCTGCCCATCGCGCGCCAGGTGCGCACACGGGTCAGCCAGCTTTGGCGCAGTCTCCACCACGAATTCCGCTGGCACACCGACACCACCGCCTACATCCTCAAGCTGGTCGCCGCCCTGGGTATCACCACGCTGGCCTACCGGGAACTGCACTGGAGCAACGGCTATTGGGCTCCGATGACCGCGGTCATGGTGCTCAAACCGAAGTGGGCCAACACACTCAGTCGCGGTGTCGCCAGGCTGGCCGGCACCCTTGTGGCCGTTGGCCTTTGTGCGTTGCTGGCTTTGCATCCGTTTCTCACCCATTGGGCCTTTTTCTGGATCATCCTGGCCAGCACCTGGGCCTGTTTCGCTTTGCAAGCCGTGAATTACGCTTTGTTCTGCCTCATGCTCACCTTGTACATCGTGTACCTGTTCGCCTTTGGTGGATTTTCCGAACACACCGCCGCAAACCTCCGCCTGGTCAATACGGCCGCCGGCGGTTTGTTCGCGCTCGCCATTGATTTCATCGCCAAGTACGCCGGCCCCCGGCTGCTGGGCTTGCCCGATGGCAAAGACCCAGCCGACAGCAAAGTCCTGAACCCCACCTCCCAATAGAGCCCTGACCGGCGCACCCCGGACCGGCGCACCCCGGACCGGCGCACCCCGGACCGCCACACCCCGAACCGGCGCAGCCCACCCAAACCCGATCCCCAAACAGGGTGCGCCAACCCATCCGTACAATAGAGGCATTGTGACCCTTGATTTTCTCGGCCCTCTGCAGCGCACCCACAGGTGCGGCGCCCTTCGTCCCGCGGACGCCCACGCCGGGCAAACCGTTACCCTCATGGGCTGGGTCAATCGCCGCCGCGATCACGGCGACCTCATCTTCTTCGACCTCCGCGACCGTTCCGGCATCACCCAGGTCGTCTTTGACAAATCGGTCGCACCCGCCGCCCACGCCAAAGCCGAATCCGCCCGCCCGGAATTCGTCGTCGCCGTTACCGGCACGGTCCGTCTCCGCGAACCCGGCATGGTCAATCCCAAAATGGCCACCGGCGAGGTCGAGCTCGTCGGCCGCGATCTGCTGCTCTTGAACGACGCCAAAACGCCACCGTTTTCTCCCTCCGAAGACGCCATCGCCAACGAAGAAGTCCGCCTCAAGTACCGTTACCTCGACCTTCGCCGCCCGGAGATGCAGCGCAACTTCGCCGTGCGCTCCCGCGTCGCCATGGCCATCCGCAACTTCCTCGTGGACCAGGATTTCCTCGAAATCGAAACACCCTGCCTCACCCGCTCCACTCCCGAAGGCGCCCGCGATTACCTCGTCCCCAGCCGTGTCCACCCCGGCCACTTCTACGCCCTTCCGCAATCCCCGCAGATCTTCAAACAGATCCTCATGATCTCCGGCTTCGACCGCTACTTCCAGATCGCCCGCTGCTTCCGCGATGAGGACCTCCGCGCCGACCGCCAGCCCGAGTTCACCCAGATCGATCTCGAAATGAGCTTCCCGCAGCAGGAAACCATCTTCGCCGTCGCCGAAGGCTTCCTCCACGCCGCGTTCAAAGCCGCCGGCATCACCCTGCCCCCCGAACGCTTCATCCGCATGACCTACGACCAGGCCATCGAAAAGTACGGCATCGACAAACCCGACCTGCGCCTCCCCGCCCTGGTCAACCTCTCCGCCGAACTCACCCCCGAGCTCCGCGAAAACCTGAAAATCGACCCCACCCTCCCCGTCTACGGCTTCACCATCCCCCGCGCCGCCGCCGGCATGTCCGGCACCCAAAAGCGCACCCTCACCGACGAGATCCGTAAAATCCTCGGCGACACCGGCCTCGACTTCCTCGACGTCGCCCGCCTGCGTACCAACGAGCAGTTCCTCCCGCTCGCCGAAGCCATCGCCGCGAAACTCACCGCCGAGCAGCTGGTCTTCGACGGCACGAATTTCACCCAGGAAGACCTCGCCGTCGTCATCACCCCCAAACCCAACACCCCCGCCGTCTGGGGCAACGACCGCCACTGGATCCCCAAACGCGTTGGCCAACTCCGCCTGGAACTCGCCCGCAAATACGCCGAAAAACACGGCCTCTTCACCCCGTCCGGCTCTCACGCAGACTTCCGCTTCCTCTGGGTCACCGACTTCCCCATGTACGAGTGGAACGCCGACGCCAACCGCTGGGACGCCGCCCACCACCCCTTCACCTCGCCCCACGAAGAAGACATCCGCTCCGGCGCCCTCTACCACGACAAGGGCCAGGTCCGCGCCCTCGCCTACGACATCGTCCTCAACGGCACCGAACTCGGCTCCGGCTCCATCCGCATCCATCGCAAAGACGTCCAAACCGAAATCTTCCGCACGTTAGGCATGACGGAGGAAGAAGCCCACGCCCGCTTCGGCTTCTTCCTCGACGCCCTCGACTACGGCACCCCCCCGCACGGCGGCATCGCCCTCGGCCTGGACCGCATCGTCATGATCCTCGCCGGCGCCACCAGCCTCCGCGAAGTCATCGCCTTCCCCAAAACCGCCCGCGCCCTCGACCTCATGGTCGAAGCCCCCTCCCCCGTCTCCGACCTCCAACTCCGCGAGCTAAACCTCCGCATCGCCCACCGCCCCTGATTAGCCGTTGTTGAAACTATCCATTGCTAGGGTAGACTGCCGAACAGGAGAACCTGTCATGGCTGCGCTCGCAAAACCCGCACCACTTCCGGTAGGTATCGTCAAGCAGATGGGACCCTACGGGCCGGAGTACGAGGTCCTCGGCTGGGCGTCCCCCGAAGACGGCCGCGCCCAGGTCAGCGTAGTTTTTGTGCGTACGGGTGAAAAGATCACTCACGCCTACGATGAGATGATCCAGGACCCTGAGGCCTTATAGTGTTCGCCGTTGCTTTCGATCTCGACACAAAAACGGCGAAACGCATTCACCCTAAAGGTTTAACCCAGGCCTACACGGATATTGGAAACACCCTCGCCCGCTTCCACTTCGACTGGCGCCAAGGCAGCGTCTACACCTGCGACAACGAAGATCTCGGCAACCTCTTCGACGCCATGCTCGCGCTAAAAGCCCTACCCTGGTTCCCCGCCGCCGTCCGAGACATTCGCGCCTTCCGCGTCGAGCAGTGGTCCGACTTCACGCCCCGCTTCAAGCCGTAAAAGCACCAAACCAACCGGGCCTGGACCATTCCCACTTTATTGGCATTCCCAGGGGATCCGCTGTAGCCTTTGCCTTTCTAGTTGTCATTCCCGAAGGGAATCTGCGTTTGCCTTGCCCTTGCCTTTTTTCTGTCATTCCCGCAGGGGTTCTGCTGGTACCCACAGCCAAGGAGCCCGTACCCACCGGTGCACCTCACCCTTCGCAACCGTCACCCTCACCCTGTACTCTCGACGCAAGCCCGATGAGCACGTTCCCGCTAAAACCCACCCACAAGCCCGTCAAAGCCTACTTCGAAGCCCTCGCGCAATGTGAGACACACGGCTTCACCACCGAGGGAAATACGCGCGATGCGTTTGCTGCTCTCCTGCGCTACTGCGCGAAAAGCTATGACCTTGAGCTAACGCCGGAGGTCCGGTTTAAAGGAACCGGCAAGCAGGACCTCCGCGCGGACGGCATCCTCTACGACAAAACTTCAATGTCTCTGCGGCACGGCTTCTGGGAGGCAAAAGACACCGCTGACGATCTTCCTCGGGAGGCTGCAAAGAAGATCGCTGCGGGCTATCCCGTCGTCAACACTCTTTTTCAATCTCCAGACCACGCCCTCCTCTACCAGAACAGCCGCATCGCGTTCAACGCAGATATACGCTCTCCCGAAAAGCTGGTCGAGGTTCTGGAATTGTTCTTCGAGTTCGAGCAGAAAGACATTCTCGACTGGCGGGAAGCCGTAGAGAAATTCTCGGGCAGGCTCCCTGAACTTGCCGGAGACATCCTGTCCATTCTTCAGGCCGAACGCATCTCTAACCCAGAGTACAAACAGGCCTACGAGACTTTTGCCGACCTGTGCCGCCAATCGATCAACCCTGAACTAAGCGATGACGCCATTCAAAAAATGCTTGTGCAGCATCTGTTAACGGAGCGTATTTTTCGCAATATTTTCGATAATCAGGAGTTTCTGCGCCGCAACGTGATCGCTGCTGAAATTGAGAAAGTGATCGAGCTCATCACCAAGCGCCACTTCTCGCGTGACACCTTTCTAAAACGAATCGAGCGCTTCTATACGGCGATCGAAGCGGCCGCCCGGCAGACCGAGACCTACACCGAAAAGCAGCACTTTCTCAACACCGTCTACGAGAAGTTCTTCCAGGGCTTCGACGCGAAACAGGCCGACACCCACGGCATCGTTTATACCCCGCAGCCCATCGTCGACTTCATGGTCCGATCGGTTGAAGAGCTCCTCAAAACAGAACTAAAGAAGGACTTGTCCGATGAGGGAGTCCACATATTGGACCCGTTTACCGGAACTGGTAACTTCATCACTCGTTGCATGCAGCAGGTCAAGCGATCTCGTCTCAAGGATAAGTATGCCAAAGAACTGCATTGCAATGAGATCATGCTGCTTCCCTATTACATCGCCAGCATGAACATAGAACACGAGTACATGGAGCGTGCAGGTGAATATAGCGCCTTCAATGGCATTTGTCTGGTCAACACTTTCGAACTCGCAGAGGGCCGACAGATCAATATGTTTACTGCCGAGAACAACGAGCGCGTTAAGGAACAGCAGGCATGCGACATCACGGTCATCATCGCCAATCCTCCGTACCGTGGAAGCCGCCGAGATGAAGCAGTCGGCGAGAAGAACCAGAACTACCCAGTGTTAGATGGCAAGATCGCTGAAACTTACATAAGAGATTCAGCTGCGCAGCTCTTGAACAAAGCAAGAGACCCCTACATTAGAGCCTTCAGGTGGGCGAGTGACCGAGTGACCACGCCCGGACTCATTTGCTTCGTTACGAACAACGCGTTTCTGGAGGCGCACTCGCTCGACGGCTTACGCAAGCACCTGTTCGAGGACTTTGATCGTGTACTTCACATCAATCTCAAAGGCAACGCTCATTCTTCGGACGATCGGAGAAGAAGAGAGGGAGGGAACGTCTTCGAGAGTGGAACTCAGAGCAGCATTGGGATTACGTTCTTGTTGAAGGGCGTGTCATCTACCAGGCCGAAGCTCCAGATCTACTCGGTTCCCGACTACCTGAGCGGACAAGCGAAACGTGACCTTCTGGTTAAGTTTGGAAGCGTTTCGAAGGTGCCGTTCGAAACTCATCAACCAGACAGCAAGGGATTATGGATAACCAAAGGTCTGATCGATTCGTTCGACACACTGATCCCCCTTGGCAACAAGGTCACGGCAGTTGGGAAGGAGAACGCTATCTTTGAAGTATTCAGTCTTGGGGTCGGTACAAACCGAGATGAATACGTTTACGCGCAAGAGGCGGGAATCCTTGAACATCGCATGCAGCGGTCCGTTGCGGCATACACTCAAACTCTCGACCGCTACAAGCTGACGCCACCAAAACGGCCCAAACCGGACCGCTTCGTAGATAACACGGACGTACGACTAAAGTGGACCCGTTCGACCAAAGCAAACCTTAAGGCCTTGCGGTCCCTCAGCTTTCAACCCAACGAGATTCAAAATGCGATGTACCGTCCGTTCTTTAAGCGAAAGCTACTGTTCAGCAAGAGCTGGGTAGAACAGAGGTATAGCCAACACAAAATCTTTCCCACCTCGAGCAGCAGTAACGTTTGCATCTGCGTGAACGATGTTCAACATCGGTCGCCTTTGAGCGCCCTAGCTACGAACTGTATACCCGACCTGCACATATCGGCAGGATCTGACGGCTTTCAATGTTTTCCGTTTTACGCCTTTCACAAGGGCGGCGCTGATAGTCGCGAGAACATAACCGACTGGGCACTTTCTCATTTCCGCACCCAATATTCAGATTCCACGATCACCAAGTGGGACATCTTCCACGCTACCTACGCGATCCTGCATCACCCCGAGTACCGCACCCGCTACGCCGCCAACCTCAAGCGCGAACTCCCTCGCATCCCCTTCCCACCAGACTTCCACGCCTTCGCCCAGTCGGGCAAGCGCCTGATGGAACTCCACATCAACTACGAGAAGCAGGCCGAATACAAACTCGAACAGATCGAAAGCGAGACCGCCGAAGTCTCCTTCCGTGTAGCTCGCATGGCCCTCAACAAGAAAGATCGCTCCGAGCTCAAGTACAACAACTTCCTCACCCTCCGGGGCATCCCGCTCGACGCCTACAACTACCGCCTCGGCAATCGCTCCGCCCTCGAGTGGGTCATCGATCAGTACCGCGTCACCACCGACCTCCGCTCCGGCATCACCAACGACCCCAACCGCGAAGACGACCCCCAATACGTCCTCCGCCTCATCGGTCAGGTCATCACCGTCTCCCTCGAAACCAACAGGATCGTCGCCAACCTCCCCACCCTCGGCCTCCCCGAAACCCTGAAAACCGAGCCACAAACCGAAACTACCCTCTGATCGCGCGCGACGCATCCCAATCACCCCCGTTCGGAGCAAAACGGGACAGCCTCAGTCCCTTCCACCAGCCCATTCCCGGGTCCGGGTGCCCCACATCTCGCCTCTGAGATGTGGGTTTCGCAGGAACCATCCCAATTCACACCACATTCGGAGCGAAACGGAAGTGCCTCACCAGTCCTTTGCACACCTAACACCCCAACTCCTTACAATAGGTTCCTAGGCAAGCTGTCCCGGGGCGTCGCCATACACCCAACCCAGGGATGCACCTTCATTTCAGACTTAATTCCCTACCCATCAAGACTTTGGACACGAAGTACAGGGGGAGGGGCCCCGGCGCGGCATCGACGCACAGGTGCCGACTCGCCACCGGCCAGCCGCTTTCCCTGCAGTAACTTTCAGGGCGTCGCGACAATCCGCATCTCGGCCCCGAGAGGAACATCCAACATCCATGAAAATCCTGCACCTCGACTCCAGCGTCACCGGCGATAAGTCCGTGAGCCGTCCGCTCACGGCGGCCGCCGCCGATCAGCTAAAAAAGGTAAACCCCGGGGCCGAGTACGTTTATCGCGACCTTGTCAAAAACACGCTGCGCCATTACACCGCCGTTCTGCGCCTTCACGGAGAGAATCTCGAGCAGGTCACCCCGGAGCAGAAGGCCGAAATGGAAACCGGCAAACAGATTCTGGACGAGTTCCTGAGCGCCGATATCGTCCTCATCGGCGCGCCCATGTACAACTTCTCCGTGCCATCCCAACTGAAAGCCTGGATCGACCTCATCTGCGTCGCCGGCACCACCTTCAAATACGGCCCAAACGGTCCCGAAGGTCAATGCGGTGGAAAGAAAGTCGTGGTCATCTCCACCCGCGGCGGCATGTATGGTCCGGGTTCGCCCTTTGAGCCGTTCGACCACCAGCAAAAGTACCTGCGCGATGTGTTCACGTTCCTCGGCGTCAAGGACATCACCGTCATCACCGCCGAGGGCGTCGCACAGGGTCCTGAAAAGGCCGAAGCCGCCGTCACCGCCGCCAAGACTCAAATCGCCCATCTCAAGTAATGGCAGGCGGAGTCACTTCAGCACATCGGGCACATCGAGGACGTTTGCCGGGCTGAAGGGCAGAGGCAGGCACTTCGCCGCGCCGGGCACTACACTTCGGTTTGGGGACGGGTTACCCTTGTCGGTATGCAGCTCGCCCTTCCGACAGTGCTGTTCGGCTTTGCGCTCTCCCCTTTCGCGCTTGTGTTGTCCAGCTCGGCGCAGACCGCGTGCGTTCCCGACGCGCTTCCGAAGGCGGCCGCAGCCGTGGCTACGATCCGAAGGGGCCTGCACGGGGTCGCTGTCGGTGAACTCGACCCGGTGGTTCCGGCGCCTGTCGCCGCCCAGCTCGGCCGCTTGAAGGATGCTCTCGAGGCGGCAGGGAATGCGGCGGTCGCCTGCAGCCCCCCGAACAGTACGGCGGAGGCTCTCCAGGGGGTGCTGGCGCGGGCGCTTCGGGCAAATCTCGCCGACGCGGCTGAAGGTGTCTCGGTCACGACGGAAGGTAAAGAGCTCGGGGCGTATGGTTCCGATCTGCAAGTACAGGTTCTGCCGCTTTCGTCGGCACCTCGTACCTTGGAGATCGATTTCCGGTACGGCATCGAGTGCGGCGACGATAACCTCCTGCTCGTTTACCGGCAGGCTTCCGCCCCTGACTCCCGCTGGCGCAAAGTCCTGCGTTGGGACGCGCCGGGTTACACGGAGGTCAGCGACGCCTTCGGCGACTTCGTTCTACTCACTCCCCTGCCCGGGACCGTCGGTCAGTCGAACTGGCGAGCGGTCGTCGCACACGGTCGTCCTGGCTGCTCAACCACGGAGGGCAGCAGCCAATTTGATCTCGATATTCTCCAGCCAGACCCGGAGCCGGGCACCGATCCGGCCCGGCCGGAGGTCGTCTGGCACCTGGAGCAGCCGTACGCGCGCCTCGCGAAACCGCGGCTCGCGACCACGGAAGATAGCTTGACGTTTGAGCTACTCGCTCCGCAGCCCCAAACGCAAACGCCTAAGAGTGTGGCTCGCAAGCCCGCAGGTAGCCAGATCAACCCATCGGCCCCGCAGCCGGTCCAGATCTACCGCTACCGCGTCACGGCCGATAGCCGGGTTCAGGCCATCGCAGGAGCGCCGGAAGGAACTCCGCACACCGCACAGTGAAAGCCCCGCAACGGCGGACTGCTGACCGTTCCGAACTCATCCGGGGAGCGTCTCTGGCTCGCCGTGCGGGTTGCGCTCGCGATCGTGGTCAATTCATCCAGCGGCGATCGTTCGGATCACGCGGCTTGCCATCGGGATCCACGTAGCGCCCACTGTCGTCGAACCGGACGTCTCGACCCTGCTTTTGCATGTACACACTGAATTTCCTGGCGGCTCGCCGACGCCGTGCACGAATCCAGGCGTTCTTCCAACCGTAGACCGCCTCGTTTGCGCCGAACTGCAACCCGCGCCGGGGTGCAAAGCGCAGAAACATCCATCCCGCCAATGCGTTGGCCAACACCAGCACCGCGTCGAAACGCTGGTGCGAGGCCAGCGCCACTGCCAGGTACACCAAAAGGTAAATGATGGCGATGTATTTAGCCTTCACACGAAGGATGAAATTGAAGTTCAGCTCCTGGTCCGCATGCAGCACCGCGAAAACGGTCAGCAGCGCCAGTGAAAACGGCCAAAGCCCTCCCGCGATCGAGAAGGGCGACAGATTCAGCAACCCTCCCAGGGTAAGGGCGCACAGGGTCGCCAGTACCCCGCCGCCGAGGGTGGTCGCGAGAAAGAACTCGCCCATCCAGCGTGATCCCAGTTCGTCCTCCAGCGCCGAGCCAAAAAACCACACTGAGATCGACGCGAACAGCAACGATCCGATGGCACCGTTCACGAACGGGTACGTGACCAGCTGCCAGATCAGCTTGTAGGAGGTCGCGGGACTGAGCGAGAACAGGCTCGCACTCAGCCCTGCACCCTCCCGCTGAAACAGGCCCAGGAGGAGCAAACCGAAAAACGCGGCAACCGCGATCAGAATGATGCGCCGGGTCACGCCCCGAAACGGAGGCAGTGACACGGTGATAGGTCCATTGGAGCGAAAAGCCACAAGATCTCCTAGTGTGCCGGCAGCGGGGGCACCGGCAACGAGCGGTGTCCGTCGACCCCGACCGCGCGCACGCCGAACAGCACATTGTCCTTGCTCACATCGAGCTTCAGCCGATTCGCCGCGCCCGCACTCATCGAATGCGTCCACAGGGTTTCCTCGGTGTCGCGCCAAACCACCTCATACGTGGTCCCCGGCGGTGCAAAGGCGCTCGCGGCCCAGGTCAGTTCGCTCGAGTTGTCGAGCGCCGCCGTCAGGATCTTCACGTCCCGCGGCTCGCTCGGCGCATTTGCCAGGGAGGCCAGGGTCATCGCATTCATGCGCGCCACATTCGCCACGTAGTCGAAGTCTACGAATTTCAGGTAGTCTCCGTATTCCACACCGTTTTCCGTGCGCGGAGTCTGGTGCTGGTGGTCGAAGTTCTCCCTCCACTCCGTAAATCGGACGGCGGCAAATCCTTCCGCGTTGAAGCTGGTGTGATCGCCCCCACGCAGATACCGGTCGCGGCGCAGGATCAGCACCGGATGAAACGCCGGCGTGACCGCAATGTACATCGCGCGTACCCCATTGCGGGCCGGAGGGCGAAACGTTCCCGGCTGAAAGTACGCCGGGGCCAGTTCCGCAATGCCTCGCGCCAGTTCTCGCGAGGGCGAATCGTTTTCCTCACCCAGACTCAACATCTGTTGCTGAACCTGCGTACTTGCCGAGGAGGGCACATTTTCAGAAAAAATTCGAACAACATTCTTGTTTTGCAGCGACCCAGGCATGCCGGGAGCGTTCCGTGCCGATCCCTCCGCCGACATGGGCGGGGTGGTGTCCCCACCCACGATGTCGTCGTTCAGCACCGCCTCCAGCGGCCATCCCTCGGCTTTCGCCAGTTGCGCCAGGTGCCGCGAACCGTACAGGCCCTGCTCCTCCCCCGCCACCGTCGCAAACACAATGGTTCCGGAAAAACTTAGCTTGCTCAACACCCGGGCACTCTCGAGCGACACCGCCACACCGCTCGCATCGTCGTTGGCGCCCGGCGCGCCCGCCTTCGGGTCCAACACATCGGTGGCGCGCGAGTCATAATGCCCCGTCACCAACACCCAGGGTGCCACCTTCTCCGCACCTCCCCGGTCGGCCGTCCCGTGCAGCACGGCGTACACGTTGACCAGGCGCGTCGGTTGGGTGATCCGGCTGCGCGCATCCGTGCCCGCCGGCTGCACGAAATCGTCGCGTTTTACGTCCAGGCAGTTGCCGCAGGCGGCCGAAATCCGCTTGAACTCGCTCTCGAGCCAGTCCGCCGCAGGCAAAATGCCCTGCCCCGCCGGTAAATCCTTGCTGTTGCTGGAAAGCGTGCTGCGCGTCCTGAACGACACCAGCTTCGCAATATCCGCCTGGATGTTCGCCGGGGAGATTGCCGCCAAAGCCGCTGCGATTTGCGGGTCGGCCAAGGCCGGCGCCAGCGTCCCCTCGTCCGCACGTACCGTTGTTGCGGCACTCGCCCCGTTGGCCGCCTGAACTGCCGGGCGCAGCACCGGTGACTCGCACATCCCCGGCAGTGCCGTTTCGGAGACGCTTAACGCGATCGCGCATCCAGCTAAAAGAACATTTCGGGGCATCCAACGCATCGTCATATCTCTTTTCTCGCGCAAGCTACCGCTTGCCGGCCTAACGCGTCCCATGTTGACGGAGCGAAGCCGCCCCGCTAAAACTAGGATAAGCCGCGCTAAGCCAATGTCACCATCGTACTAAAGGCGGTTTCCCCCGAACTTTTTCGTGGTTTGCCACAATGTGCGTGAACTGCCGGCACCTTTGTAAAAAGGGTGCCGCAAGGCTTCGGGAACCCTGCATCTCACGTGAAATTAGGTGGCCGCCACCGTTGCGCGGCAGAAGGAAAGGGACCATGGCTGTTGTTTGCCCGGAATGCGATAACCCGTTGGATATCGATGTGGATGAGGTCGAGCAAGGCGATACAGTGCAGTGTGCCGAATGTGGCACCGATCTGGAAATCGTCTCCGCAGATCCGCTGGAGGTCGCCGCCATCGACGCTGACGGTTACGATGATGAAGACGACGCGGATCCTCGCGTGAGCGGCGATGACGAAGACGAGGACTAGATCCATGCTCCCAAAACTTTCAATGCCCCCCATGCCCCCCATGAGCTCAGGGCCATGGCTGTGAGTTCCCTGCATGCCCGTGCTGCCCCCGCAGGTCGCGCCGCGGTGCGGATCGGACGCGCCCCCCGGACCCTGCGAACGACCGTGGCTTCTTTGCGTCGCCGCTCCGATGTCCGACCCTGGCGCCGCCTGACGCTGCTGCTGCCGCTTCTGCTCTGTGCCGCGCTGCCGTTCCTCCCGGACGCCCACGCGGCCAAGCACCCTCGTCAGCCGAAGCCGATGGTCGAAATCGTGGCTGCCGGCAAGGTGACAACGAACGGTGCTCCCGCTGTCGGAGCGGTCGTCTACCTGGAAAATCCCACAAGCCTGGCCGTCAAAAGCTACCTCACGGGCCCCAACGGGGAGTTCCACTTCAACAACATCTCGCCCCAGACCGATTACGAGGTTTGGGCCGAACTGAACGGTGTGCAGTCAAAACACAAGTTCATCAGCCAGTTTTCCAATCACACCAAATTCACGTTTACCTTGAAGCTGGTACCCAAAGGAAAACACAAGCTACTCGGTATTTTGTGATTCACCGGCGGTCTGCGGCCCCCGTTCCCCCGCATCGGACATGGGTATGAGCTTACCTACCCGGGCCACTTCTCCCCTCACCGATCACACTGCCCCAGAAGCATCGCCATCCTTACCCTCCCCGTCCCAAACGGGCAGACGCCGGTTTCTGCAGGGTGCCGGTGGTCTGCTGGCGGCGGCCGGCCTCGCGCCCCTCGCCACGTCACAAACCTCGGCCGGTGCGGCCGGGGCCCCAAACGGCGAAGACTACGTCCAGCTTTCGCAAATCCACAACACCCAAACCGAGGCCTCTGAAAAGGCCCCCGGCCCCTTCGAGGCTCCCGATCAGCGCCTGGGCTTTGCCATCGTAGGCCTCGGCCGGCTCGCCATCGACCAGATCCTGCCCGCCTTCGGCTCCAGCAAACTTTGCAAACCCGTCGCCCTGGTCTCCGGCGATCGCGCCAAGGCACAAAAGATCGCCGCGCAATACGGCATCAAAACTTCGTCGCTCTACAGCTACGCCGACTACGATCGCCTGGCGCAGAATCCCGACGTAAAGGTGATCTACATCGTTCTGCCCAACAGCCTGCACATGGAGTACACCGTCCGCGGCGCGCGCGCGGGCAAGCACATCCTTTGTGAAAAACCCATGGCCGTCAGCTCCGCTGAGTGCGAAAAAATGATCGCCGCCTGCAGATCCGCGAACGTCAAGCTGATGATCGCCTACCGCCAGCAGTACGAACCCATGAACCGCGAAATCGTGAAAGCGCGGAAGGCCGGAAAGCTGGGAACCCTGCGCAGCTTTATTGCCACGAACTCGCAGAATGAGGGCGACCCGTCACAATGGCGGTTGAACCGCGCGCTCGCCGGTGGGGGCTGCCTGCCCGACGTCGGCCTGTATTGCCTCAACGCCGCCCGCTTCTGGTCCGGCGAAGAGCCCACCGAAGTCTTCGGCCAGACCTTTCAGCCCGCCGACGACCCGCGCTTCAAGGAAGTGGAAGCCACCTGCGGCTTTACGCTGCGCTTCCCCTCCGGCCTGCTTGCGGCCTGCAACACGGGCTACGCCGCACACAGCTCCCAGTGGGCCCGCCTCGAAGGCTCTGAAAGCTGGGCGGAACTCTCCCCCGCCTTCGCCTACAAAGGCCTGAAGCTGCACGCCAACAAGCTGATCGAAGGCCATAACACCATCCTCGAGCCCAACATCGGGTCGGAAGACCAGTTCGCCCTCGAAATGGACCACATGGCCCTTTGCGTCCTCCGCAACCAGCAGCCTCACACCCCCGGCGAAGAAGGCTTACAGGACCAGCGCCTGATGGAGGCCATCTACCAATCCGCCCGCACCGGCCGAGCCGTAAAAGTCCCCCCACCCCCAAGCCCCACCCGCGGCCCCGAACCGGAAGACGCTTGATTGTGCTGTTTGCAGAAAGAGTGCCGCCTGGGCAGCACTCCTTGCCTACGAACTTGCTAAGTTCAGAAAGTAAAACCCGCATTTAGATTTAGGTTGCGGAACGACGGCGAGGAACCTTGGCCGTTGCCGTACAGGCTGGAGGGTGAGGACGGCACCGTGTATTGAATCTGGCCGAAGGTGCCGGCATTGACACTATTAATTGGATTGCCGAAGTTCGGATGATTGAGTACGTTTGTAGCCGAAGCACCAAACCGGACTTCGTATTTCTCGTGGTAGAACTTGACACCCTTCAGCACACGGAGATCCGTGTTGAAGAAGTGCGGTCCACGGAAGGAGTTGTTGGCGATGTTTCCGAAGCCAAAAGGTGCCTGTGCGACCGCTTGGTTGGCCGCTCCCGCTCCGGCGAACTGCGACCGCTGTAAACAGGTGTCATGCGGGTTATTACACGGGGCCGTTTTGCTACCGCCCAGGAAGCCCGCAAGGATATAGCTGCCGGAGGTGGTGGACGAACCCAGAGCCGCAGAGCGCGCCTGGGTGTTATACACGCCATAAGGTACACCGGTCTTATATTCCAGGACGCCTGAGATGATCCAGCTGCCCAGAACACTTTGAGCCAATGCATTATGGAGATGCACCGGTACGTTCCAGTCATAATTGCCGCTTGCTACGTGCCGGACGTCGTAGTCGAGCGGTCCATAGTTCAACCGGCTGGGACTGCTCGGATCGATCTGTAGGACAGCATCAAGCTGCGTACCATTGGCATCTGGGCCGTAGAGACCACCGTTGGACACAGTGCCAAGTGTGTGGCTGAAACTATAGTTGGCGGCCATGGTCAGGCCACCGCCCACCTGATGCTGGAAGCTGGCTGTAACGCCATTATAGTTACTGTGGGCACGGTTCGTAAGCGTGGTTACCGCAGAAAAGCGAGGATCGGGTCGGGTTTTCGGCAGGCCGGCAAAACCTATTGCTGAAGCTGCGTTCTCCGTTGCGTCCTGAAATAGAATGTCGAAGCCATAATTGCCGACATAGTCGAAATCGATGGCATTGGAACGTCCGAGTTGGTGCTGCACCTCGAGGTTGTACTCGATGTAGGTCGGGTTTTTTAATTCGTTATCGACGGAGGCGGCGTACGCAGGAGGGGTGAAGCCCGATCCACCGGCCGCGATTACGGCAGCATTAAGCTGTGGAAGCGTCGCCCCCTGCGCAAAGCCTTGCGCGAAGGCCTTATTAGAGGCTTGAGCGTTGGCTTGCAAGCTCCCGGGCAAGCCTGGCTGCAACAGTTCAACACCGCTGCCTTGGATCGTAAATGTCGGATCGTTCGGCGCCGCCGTGGTGAACCTGGATACAGCTGCCAACATCGGTGAGTCGATGAATGACCCGATGCCACCACGGATTACAGTTTTCCCACCAGCCCCGGTCGGGGTGAAGGCAAAACCCAGCCGGGGTTGAAAATTTACAAGTTCGACGGATGGGTATGGATTGGCTTGCCCGGTAAGAATAGATTTATTGTAGGGCGTGGCAATGCCTTTATTCGGAAGCGCGTAGAAAGGCTGCGCAAGACGCGCGAAGCAGTTTTGACGGCAGACTGCATTTGAATTGCGGTCCGCACGCAGCGATAGTGACAGCTTCAACTGATCGGACACTGCCCACTGGTCCTGGAAGTAGAGACCCAGAGAGTAGAATCGAATCTCCCCAGGACCATTTACAGGGAAGCTGTATTGTTCTTGAGAAACACCACTCGCGACACCGTTGACGAAGTCGGTCAAATCTCCGATAGTCGTGAGCCCGTTTACATAGGTAGATGTTGAGAAAAGACCGAAGTTGTTACGTCGGAAGTTGAGTCCCGCTCTTAAGTTATGCCGACCCCGCGTGATGGAAAGGTCGTCTACGAACTGGTACTGAGCGACATCGCGTCCGCTCGGGTAGTTATAGTCAAAACCACCAAGCTGTGTGAAACTCGGAAAGGCGATCGTGGTAGGAAAAGTCGCAACTGCGGCGGCATAGTTGGGAGGTCCGAAGATTGCTTTGTAATAGGACCCCGCAGCCGTGAAACTATTGATGATGGATTGCGAGAAGATATGCTGCTCGTTGAACTGGCCGCCCCAGGATGGCTGGACAGAATTCGCCGAAAAAGCCGTATTGATGGGGTCCGTTCCTGTTGCCTGAACGCCACTGTCATGAGTGTAGCGAAAGAAGGCCTTATCGTTAGCCGCAATGTTGTAATCGACGCGAATGGCGTACAGCTGTTCCGTATTAAGATTGTTATTCACACTGGTAAATACTCGCGTACAGGACGCGCCTCCAGGGCCAAAGTTGACACCACCTAATGTGCCTGCGAAAAGCTGGCATCCGTTGGTACTGTCCCCCGCGGTAAGGCTGTTCGTCGGCTGCGCACGTCCGATGCCGTTAGCATTGTTGTACAGGTTAAAAATAGACTGGTAGTATGCCGTCTCCTGTGGATGGTTTGCAGAAATGTTGGCGAGCACCGCCGTTTCAAACTGTTGTGTCGGAGCATAGATTGGCACAGGTGAGGCTGCCGAGACGTAGTTCAACCCTTCATCGTCAAAGAAGCCGAAGAGCTTGTCTTTTATGATCGGACCGCCGATGCTGCCGCCCCATTGGTTGGCGATAGTCCGCGGTCGCGGTGAACCTGTGTCATTCAGGAACCAGTCATTTGCATTCAGGAAACTGCCATTGTACTGGTATAGCGCATTACCATGAAACTGATTGCCGCCGGCTTTTGTGACATAGCTGAGAGTGGCCCCTGGTAAGCGGCCATACTGGCCGGTGTAGCCGTTTTCGACAATCGTTGTTTGCTGAATCTCATTTACACCAAGCGAATTGTTCGAGGCTCCAGAATTATTTACGTTGTAATACGGGTCCATCAAGTCAGCACCATTAAGAACAAAAAGGTTGCCGGTCCCAGGTAGGCCGAAAGCAAAAAAATTGGAGCTCAACCCACCTCCCGTGTTCATCACGACCCCCGGTGCAGTAAGTGCTGTCGAACTCAGGTCTGCGCCCGCCAAAGGTAGGTCTTGCATCTGCTGTACGTTGAACGTGGTAGTGATATTGGCATCTTCAACCTGCAACAGGGGCTGCGTCGCAAGTACTTCGACCACTTCTGTAACGCCGCTGGGTCGCCCAACGAGATCGACGGTGGTCTGCTGGCCGACACTGACAGAAACTCTACCGGCCTTCGCCGCGAGATTCGGCTCATCCTCGGAGACGGAATACGTGCCCGGTGCTAGCAAAGAAAAGCGATAGCCGCCACTGGCATCCGTCTGCACGACCTGCTTGGTTCCCTGGTCCAGACTCAAAAGCGTCACGGCCGCACCCGCAACCGCGGCCCCGGTGGGATCGGTGATCTTGCCCACGATGTCGCCTGTGGTCAATGTCTGTGCCTGCACGGCGCTGCCGCCCGCGGCCAAACCGAGCGCCAGCGTACCGGCCGCGGTGAGAAGGTATTTGCTCTTGTACATAGCTCTCCAGTGGTCTGCCCGACCCGCGCCAAATGCACGGGGTCGGCAAAAATACGATTGCAAGTTCAAGGTGCACCCGCCATGCCATCAGCGGTGTTCTGGTTGTTGAGTACCTCCATTTTGCTTGTGTATGAACGAAAGGTCAATATCGCAGGGCAACCCGTCCCACGGCTTCAACATCCCGTGGCCTACAACCTTCCGTACGCGTGGCTCATCCGCCCCGATCCAGCGTTCGGAACGAACTTCGGCCGTTCCCCGCATACCCTCATCAGCGAACGGCATGCGCATACAATCGAAGCTGGCCCGCCGTGTCCGTCACTGCACAACTCGGTGCCCCGGCCCCCGGCGGCGAAGACCGCTTCGGCTTCCTGCATATCGACCTCAACAGCTTCTTCGCCTCGGTCGAGCAGCAGATGCATCCCGAATACCGCGGCAAACCGACGGCCGTGGTCGGCACCATGGCCGACACGGGAACCATCATCGCGGCCAGCTATGAGTGCAAGGCGCTCGGGGTGAAGACCCTTACGAAGGTCGGCGAGGCCCGCGCCAAAATACCCGACATCATCCTCGTCAACGGGTCGCACAGCCAGTATGCGCGGGTCTCGCACGAGATTTGCGCCGCGGTGGAGCGCGTTTGTCCCGTCGCCCATACACCGTCCATCGACGAAATGGTCTGCCAGCTTCTCGGCCGTGAAGGGGAGCCGCCCCGGGCTCGCGAGATCGCCCTCGCCATCAAGCAGGCCATCAAGGACGACGTAGGCGAAACCCTGCGCTGCTCGATCGGCATGGCTCCCAACCGCTACCTAGCCAAGATCGCCTCGGACATGCAGAAACCCGATGGGCTGATTGGACTGCTCCCCAGCCAGCTGCCCCGAGCGATCGCGCACCTCGATTTGCGCGATCTTCCCGGCGTCGGCGCACGCACCCAAGAGCGCCTGAACGGCAAAGGAATTCGCACAATGCCGGACCTCCTCGCGCTCGACCGTCCCGCCATGCACAAGCTTTGGGACTCCGTTTGGGGCGACCGTCTGTTTCATTGGCTGCGCGGCCACGCAACGGGCGACGATGGCGCTCCGATTCCCAACGAGACCCAGAAATCGCTCGGTCATTCGCACGTACTCGGCCCCGATCACCGCTCCCCCGATGGTGCCTGGGCCGTTGCCCACAAGCTGCTGCACAAAGGCGCCATGCGTCTGCGCATGGAGCATTTCCATGCCTCGACCATGGCCGTCACGATGCGGTATTCCCTCAGCCGCGAACAGGCCGGCGCGGTCCGTACCGCCACCCGCGTCAAACGGCACAGCAGCGGCATCAACGGCACAGCCTGGAGCATGGAAGCGCGCTTCCGCCCCTGCCAGGACACGCTTTCGCTGCTCGAAATTCTGCGCGGAATCTGGGCGCAACGCCCGTCCGGCCCGGTGTATGCGAAACCCTTTTTCGTCGGCATCATCATGCGCAACCTCATCCCCGAAGCCGAGCTCCCCCAGACCCTTTTTGCTGAGCCCGGCCACCGCAAGGAACTCGCGGAGACCATGGACAAGCTCAACCTTCGCTTCGGCCACACCACCGTCCATTTCGCCGGCATGCTCCCTGCCCGTGAATCCGCCCCCACTCGCATTGCGTTTACGCAAATTCCTGTGCAATATGGCGTGGAGTACATGTAGAGAGTGGCGGCCCCGACGCTCGGCCGATCCCTGGATGGTGCGCCGCCATCTCGGCGGTCGCTGCTCCGTACTTCCGCAGGTCTGCGCGGAAGCCTCCCCGAACCCATGCAGCACCCACTTCTCCGCCTATCTTTGCCGCCCTCCTGAACGGGCGGCAACCGTGAATCCAACATCAGCTCCAATCTCTACCGATTTCGCTGGACAGCCAATCCCCCAAAAGGCGAAGATAGGGCGAAGATGCATCCTAGAGTTCGGAGGCTAGCCCCATGCCCACCATCCCATACACCGAGCAACGCCGCGTTCCCCTGCCGGGGAGTGAACGCAGGCCGTTCCATGCGGAAAGCAACCCACGCCTGCCCTTCGCGACCCCGGAACCGGCGTCCGTCAAGGTGCTGCCCAAAGGCCGCCACCTTACCGTTTCCGTCCTCGTGAGGCGCAAAAACCCGCTCGATCCTTCCCAATTCGGAACCGCTGTGCTCACGCACGAACAGTTTGCCGAGCGGCACGGCGCCGACCCCGCCGCCATCGACGCTGTGGAGCAGTTCGCCGAGGCTTTTAATCTACAGGTAGAGCCTGAAGTCCACGAAGCGCGCCGCACGGTGCAACTCACCGGCTCGGTCGAGGCGATGGAAAAGGCTTTCGGAACCACTCTCACGGAGGAAAAAACTGCTGCCGGCAGTCTTCGCGTTCGGCAAGGGGCATTGACCGTTCCCGAGGAACTCGCGCCCTTTCTCGTGGCCGTGCTCGGTCTCGACAACCGCCCGCAAAGCGTTCCACACTACCGGCGCGCGATCCCTCACGCCGCGAACGTGTCCTATACCCCGGTTCAGGTTGCCGCCCTGTACAACTTCCCGACCACCGGCGGTGCCGGCCAGACGATTGGCCTGATCGAGCTCGGGGGCGGCTTCAAAGAAGCCGATCTGGAGGTGTATTTCCGCGCCCTGGGCCAGAACCCGCCCACCGTGAATGCCGTTTCCGTGGACAAAGGGAAAAATAAGCCCTCCGGCGCAAACGGTGCGGACGGCGAAGTGCTGCTGGATATCGAGGTCGCCGCCGCGGTTGCTCCCGGAGCCACCATTGCGGTGTACTTTGCCCCTAATACCGATCAGGGTTTCACCGATGCCATCTCGACTGCCGTCCACGACACGGCGCGCCAACCGGGTGTGATCTCGATCAGCTGGGGAGGACCGGAATCCTCCTGGACGCAGCAGGCCATCACCGCCATGGACGAAGCCTGCCAGGCCGCCGCCGCGCTCGGGGTCACCATCACCGCGGCCTGCGGCGATTCCGGCTCCACCGATGGCGTAGCGGACGGGGCCAACCATGTCGATTTCCCCGCCTCCAGCCCCCACGTTCTTGCCTGCGGGGGCACCAAGCTCCTCGGCACCGGCACCGGTGCCAGCGCAAGCATCACCAGCGAAGTGGTCTGGAATGAATTGGCGAACAACGAAGGCGCTACGGGCGGCGGTGTCTCGGACATCTTTCCTTTGCCTTCCTGGCAGGCCAAGGCCAACGTGCCCCCACCCACCGTGAGCGGCGGTGGCCGAGGCACCGCAGACGTTTCCGGCAACGCCGACCCGGCTACCGGCTACAACGTGCGTGTGGACGGCCAGGATATGGTCATCGGGGGCACCAGCGCCGTCGCTCCGCTGTGGGCCGGCCTGATCGCCGTCATCAACGCCGCCAAGGGGAAAACCAGCGGCTTTCTCAACCCAACGCTGTACGCGGCCAATGAAAGCACCGCCTTCCACGACATCACGTCCGGCAACAATGGCGCCTTCAGCGCCGGTCCCGGTTGGGACCCGTGCACGGGCCTGGGTACACCGATCGGCACGGGCGTTCAAACGGCTCTCGGCGGCCTCCCCTCCACGCAGCCTGGCTCGCCGACCAAGCCCGTTCAACCCACCAGGCCCGGCGGTCCCACGCATGACAAACGTCATCACAAATAGCTGACGCCGGACACTGAAACCCCTCTCCAAACACGGCCATACTCGCTCCTGTACGCAAGGAGATCCCGTGTATGGCCGCTTTCCTGGAAAGCCCGCTCTCCGCAACCGCCGTGGGTGCCGCGCCGCCGGTCGCCGCGCTCGAACGCGTGTCGAAGCGCTACCGGGACGGCGTCACGGCTGTCGACGAGGTCTCGTTGGCCCTGAATCCCGGAGAGGTCGTCGCTCTTTTGGGTTCCAATGGCGCGGGCAAATCCACCGCCATCAAGCTCCTGATGGGTCTGGCCGCGCCGACCGCCGGGGCCGTCCACGTCTTCGGGAAAGATCCTCGGTACGCCGGCAATCGCCTGCGCACCGGCGTCATGTTGCAGGTGGGCCGTGCGCCCGACACCCTCAAACTACGCGAGCATCTGGAGCTATTTCGCGGCTACTACCCTCACCCGTTCCCCGCCGCTGAACTGGTTCGCCTGGCCGGTCTGCAAGGCATGGAGGACCGCCTTTTCGGTCAGCTTTCCGGCGGTGAGAAGCAGCGCGTCCTGTTTGCGCTTGCCCTGGCCGGCAACCCCGACCTCGTTTTCCTCGACGAGCCCACCGTCGGCCTCGACATCGAAGCCCGCCGAGGCCTCTGGAAAGCTATCCGCGAGCTAGCCGCCGGCGGCAAGACTGTCCTCCTCTCCACGCACTACCTCGAAGAGGCCGACGCGCTTGCCAGCCGCATCGTGGTGATCGCGAAAGGCCGCGTCGTTTGCGAAGGCACCCCGGCCGAAATCAAAGCCCAGGGTGCCAGTCGCATCGCCGGAGGCCGGTTCGGACAGGCGAAACCCCTGGACGCGGCGGGATCCCCGTCCGTACACGCCATGCCGGTGAAGGTCATTACCTGCACCACCGCCCTGTCCGTGCCCGAGCTTGGGGCGATAGCCGGCGTGACGGATGCCACAACCGTTGGGAGCCGCACCACCCTGATCAGCACCGCGCCGGAAGCCACACTGCGCGCTCTGCTCACGAGGGACCCCAGCGTAGGCGACCTGGGAATCGCCAGCCCCGCCCTGGAAGACGCCTTTCTGGCCCTCACCGCGTCTTATCCCGACCGCAGCGAAAGCTAGAAACACAGAACCTTCAACCCAGATCTAGATTCAAGGAGCTCCGCCATGGCCACCGCCGCTTTTCCGCTGTTGGCAACCGCCCCTCGTCCCGTCGGGCAAACCGCTCGCCTGTACCTTCGCGAGATCCGCTACGAACTTCTCCGCGCCGCCCGCAACCGGGCCTTCGCGCTCTCCATTCTCGGTTTTCCGATCATGTTTTACCTGCTCTTCGGCGTTATGGACAAGGCGGGCACGCTGCGCGGCGGACTCAGCGTGCCCAAATACATGCTCGCCAGCTATGCTGCCTTCGGCATGGTCGGCGCAGCGCTGTTCGGCGTGGGCGTGGGTCTCGCCCTCGAGCGCACCTCGGGCTGGCTGGAGCTGAAACGTTCCAGTCCCATGCCTCCTTTCGCCTATCTCACCGCCCGCTGCGCCATGGCAATCGCCTTTTCCCTGCTGATTGTCAGCCTGTTGAGCGCCATCGGCATCGCCTTCGGCGGGGTGCAACTCTCGCTCCGAGAATTCTGTTGGGTGCTTCTCCTCGCCATCGGCGGTTCGGTTCCCTTTGCTGCCCTCGGCCTTCTGCTCGCCATGATGCTGCCGGCCAACGCGGCCCCCGGCATCGCCAACATGATCTACCTGCCGATGAGCTACTGTTCCGGCCTGTGGGTGCCGGTCTTTTACCTTCCGCACTGGATCCAGCACCTGGCCAACTGGCTGCCGAGCTATCACCTGGCGCAACTCATGCAACACTCTCTGGGCTATGGTCAACCTGGCGACTCCGTCCTGCGCCACGTTCTCGCCCTTGCCGCCTCCACCGTCGTCTTTCTGGGTGCCGCAACGATCTGCTTCCGCCGTGCCGAGGCTGAGGCATAACCCACTGATCCATGGCCACCACAGCCACTTCACCACGCCGCCCGGCCCGGCGCTACACTGGCCCACAAGGAGCGATTATGGGACTCACCCGGCCCAACTTTTCCAAGCGCCTGCTAGGGAGCCGTCAAATCGACTTCGGCGATTTCTTCGCCCTCGCTTACCTCATTTTCTTCATCCTGGAGCCGATCGCCCGCCGTTCCACCAGGTATTGGCTCGAATGCGCTCCGCTGCTGATCACCTTTTTGGTCTGCTGGTTCAGCTTCCTATACAGCAACTCGGTCCGCACCAAGCGCTGGATCGTTGCCGCCGTGGCGGCTCTCGGCATCATCACCATGCCGCTGAACGAACCTGGCGGCGCCTGCTTTCTCATCTACGTCATCTCGCTTGTGCCCTATGCCGTCACTGTGCTGCCATGGCAACTCGGCTTCATGGGTGCGGATCTTCTGCTGCTCTACGGCATGGAACGCTGGCGTCATTTCCCGCCCTCCGCCGTGTTTTTCACTCTCTTCTTCGCTGTCGTCGGCGGCGGCGCCAACCTTTTCTTCTCCGAAAACGAACGTAATCACTGCAAGCTGCGCCTGAAACAGGAAGAGATCGAAACCCTTGCTGCCGTGGCCGAACGCGAACGCATTGCACGCGATCTGCACGATGTTCTCGGCCACACGCTGTCGGTGATTGTGCTTAAAAGCGAACTCGCCGGCCGGCTCCTTGAACGCGAGTGCGACACCCTGACCACGTCGGGCGCGGGTTGCACCGACGACCTGCTGCGTGCACGCGCCGAGCTGGTCGACGTCGAACGCACTGCCCGCACCGCGCTCGCCGAAGTTCGTGAAGCCATCACCGGCTACCGCGCCCGCGGTCTGCGCGCCGAAATCGACGCCGCCCGGATTACCCTCGCCGTTGCCGGGGTGGAACTCCGGATCGAAGGCGATGTGCATGACATGGGCCTGCCTGCCGCCGAGGAAACCATTCTCGCCCTTGCCTTGCGTGAAGCCGTCACCAACATCGTTCGCCACGCCCGCGCCACCGAATGCCGCCTCGCCCTCGTAGCGGTGGACGGACACTGCCGCCTTTCGATCGTCGACAACGGCCACCACACGGCGGCGCACGAAGGCAACGGCCTGCGCGGCATGCGCGAACGGGTTGAATCGCTCGGCGGCCAGCTTCGGATCGAGCGGGACGCCGGAACCCGTTTGCTGATCGACCTCCCTTCCGATGTACCCGCAATGCCGCGGCAGCCCCACCTGCAGGGCGTTTCGGTCGTCAGCGTGTGATCCATGCGCACCCGCTTGCCCCGCGCTTCAACGCATCATTGCGATCCCAACATAGTTTTGTCATCCTGAGCACAGCGATGGACCTGCTTCAGTTTTGTCATCCTGAGCACAGCGAAGGATTTGCTTTTGCCCCTGCCCACACCCCACCCGACCAGACCCCCGATCCCCCAGATCAAGGTCGTGCTCGCCGAAGACCAAACAATGGTCCGCGGTGCCTTGGCTGCCTTGTTGGAGCTCGAACCCGACATCCGCGTCGTCGGGCAGGCCGCCAACGGCCGCGAAGCGCATCGCCTGGTTCAGTCGATGCACCCGGACGTACTCGTCACGGACATCGAGATGCCCGAAATGACCGGCCTGGAACTCGCCGCCTCGCTGAAGCAGGCGGACTGCAAAACCCGCGTGGTGATTCTGACTACCTTCGCCCGCCCCGGCTATCTGCGTCGCGCGTTGGACACCGGTGCCCGCGGCTATCTGCTCAAGGACCGTCCCGCGAGCGAACTGGCCGACGCCGTTCGCCGCGTACATGGCGGCCTGCGCGCCATCGATCCCGAACTCGCCGCCGAGGCTTGGACCGGCGAAGCCGATCCCCTCTCCGACCGCGAACGCCAGGTTCTGCAACGCGCCGGCGACGGACGTTCCTCCGCTGAAATCGCCGCCGAGCTTCGCTTGTCGGAAGGCACGGTCCGCAATTACCTGTCGGAAGCCATTGCCAAGCTGGGTGCCGCCAACCGCACCGACGCTGCCCGCATCGCCCGTGCCCGCGGCTGGCTATAAGTCGGTGCCTGGTATGCAATGGCTGATCGACGTGCCGTGGAACATGATCCTGAGCTTCCTCAATAGGTCTGCGCCTGCCCAGAGTTGCGCTGACGAATGCCGTTGCTGAACCAGGGATACATGAGCGGAAGCACATACAAGGTAAGAACGGTGGCTGTGATCAGTCCGCCGATGACCACGGTGGCGAGAGGACGTTCGATCTCCGCGCCGCGCGATGTGGAAAGCGCCATGGGGATGAAACCCAGGCTCGCCACAAGCGCCGTGATCAGCACCGGCCGCAAGCGATCGGCAGCTCCCCCGTGGACGGCTTCATCCATCTCCTTGCCTTCTTCGCGCAGGGAGTTGATGTGACTCACCATCACAACGCCGTTCAGCACGGCGATGCCGAACAGGGCGATGAAACCGACGCATGCAGAAAGATTCAGATTGATGCTGCTGAGCCAAAGCGCGGCCACGCCACCCACAAGGGCAAGCGGAACGATGGACAGAATCAGAAACATCTGTCGCGCATTGCGGAACGTGGCATAAAGCAGGGCCGAGATGATCAGCAGCGACACGGGGAAGACAATCAGCAGGCGCTCCTGCGCGCGTTGCTGATTTTCATACTGCCCTCCCCACTCCAGACGGTAGCCGTCCGGCAGCGGCAGCCCTCCCGCCACAGCCGCCTTGCAAGCCTTGACGAAGCTGCCCAAATCACGTCCGGTCACATTGCTCATCACCACCGCACGGCGCTGCGCCCCTTCGCGGCTGATGAGAATGGGGCCGCCTACCGTCTCGATCGTTGCGAGTTGATCGAGCCGAACCAACTCCCCCTTCGGCGTTTTGATTCCCAGGGAGCGCAGCCGTTCGGGATCGTTGCGGACCGTTGCGGGCAGGCGAATGGCAATGGGAAAACGTTCCTCCCCCAACAACATTTCCGAGAGCTGCTTCGATCCATACAGCGTTTCGATTTCCTCCTGCACGTTCGCGACCGACACGCCATAACGCGCAGCGGCTTCGCGGTCCACACGAACCTGCAACTCCTGCGCTCCGGAAATAATTTCCATCTGCGTTTCGGACGCGCCGGGAACATTTGCAATAATCTTCTCCGCGTTGTGCGCCATCAGCTCAAGCGTGTCAAGATCTTCGCCGAAGATCTTCAGGGCAACGTCGCCACGTGTTCCCGTGATCGTTTCATCCATGCGCATCTGCATGGGCTGCGTGATCTCATAAGTGACCCCGGGAATTTTGTTGAGCTGGGTTTGCAGATCCTCCGTGAAACGCGCCTTGTCTTTCGCGCTCGCGTTTCGGAGCTTCGGCGTGAAGTTCAGGTAGGAGTCCGATTCGTACTCACCCATCGCTTCGGTAGCGAGGTCCGGCCGGCCCAGTTTCGTAACGACGCTGATGACGCCGGGTTGCGCCATGATCGTCTTTTCAATTTCGTTGCCAATGGCAATCGATTCTGAAAGCGCGATGCCGGGCAGGCGCTTGGAGGTGACCACCATGGAGCCTTCATCGAGCGTCGGCATGAACTCCGTACCGATGAACTTCAGCGATGCCAGCGCCACCACGATCAGGAGCACCGACGCGATCAGAATGGGCTTCCGGAATCGCTCGCTTTTGACCAACGACTGGCGGTAGGCATCGCGTAAACGATCCAGCCAGGTGGGCGGTGCGGATTCGCTTCGATGGCCTGCGGCGAGGGTTCGAGCGCGGTGCCGCAAGGCGACGGTGCACAACGTCGGCACAACAAACAAGGCGAGCAGCAAGGACCCGGTGAGAGCGGAAACGACGGTGACCGCCATGGGACGGAACATGCGTCCTTCCAGGCTTTGCAGCGTGAGCACGGGAAGGTAGACGGCGATGATGATGAGCACACCGAAGATCACCGGGCGCGACACCTCGTGGGCGGCAGCACGCACGATGTCCACGAGCGGCCGATCGCGGTCGCCCGTTTCCAAACGATGCATGCAGTTTTCGGTCATCACGACGGAACCATCGACGATGGTGCCGAAATCGATCGCTCCGAGGC
Source organism: uncultured Acidobacteriaceae bacterium (assembly GCA_964242195.1). Classification (GTDB taxonomy): domain Bacteria; phylum Acidobacteriota; class Terriglobia; order Terriglobales; family Acidobacteriaceae; genus Granulicella. Next base: position 58,047 of record CAXTBI010000004.1, on the reverse strand, counting down.
TCATCAGGTTTACGGAAATGCCGAACAAATCCATGCCGATAAATCCAAACAGCAGCGAGAGCGGAATGGTGAATGCAACCACAAGCGCGGCGCGCCAGTCACCCAGAAAAATCAGCAGAATGACGATCACAAGCACGGCGGCTTCAATCAAGTTGCGCCGCACCGTGGCGGTCGTGGCGTCGATCACGTCGGACTGATCGTAGAACGGGAGGATGCGAGCGCCGTTCGGCAGGTGGAGACCGGCAATCTTTGCCTTAACCTCCTTGATGATCCGTTGGCCGTTTTCGCCGCGCAGGATGATCACCATGCCGGACACGGTTTCGCCGCGGCCATCCCGCATCACCGCGCCATGCCTTGGCAAGGGTGCGATGTTGATCGTGGCTACCTGCTTCAGCAGAACGGGAATGCCATTGCCTGTTGCGGAAACGACGATGTTGCCCAGATCGCCTATGCTCTCGGCGCGCCCGAGTCCACGCACGGTGTACTGCTGCTCGGCATGTTCGATATAGCTTCCGCCGAAGTTCGCGTTGTTGTCCGTAACCGCTACCACCACGTCGTGCAGCGTGAGGTTGTAGCGGCGCAGATCCTCCGGTGTGACCTCGATGGTGTACTGCTTGATTTCCCCGCCCCAGGAGTTGATTTCACTCACCCCCGGCACGGTCAACAGGGCGTAGCGAATCACCCAGTCGTGCAGCGTTTTCACCTGCATCAACGTCATTTTCGGTGCCGACACGGTGTATTGATAGACCTCGCCGAAAGCCGTGGCCATCGGGCTCATCTGCGGCTGCAAACCCGCCGGTATGCGGCTTTGGACCTGACTCAAGCGCTCGGCAACCAGCTGACGGACAAGGTACTTGTTCACCGAATCGTCGAAGATGACCGTCACCATCGAAAGATCCAGCTTGGAGGTGGAGCGCACCATTTGGAGCTTGGGCATACCCATCATCGCGATCTCGATGGGATAGGTGACGAGTTGTTCCACCTCCACCGGCGAGAGGCCGGGGCACTGCACGGTGACGACAACCTGGTTGTTGGTGAGATCGGGAAACGCCTCAAGCGGCAAGCGCAGCATGACGGTGAGGCCGCCAGCGAGGAGCACAAGCAGCAGCGCAATTACCAGCCAGCGATTGGAGAGAAAGAAGTCGACCAGCCTGCGCACGGCTATCCGTCCCCCATGGTGCCCTTGAGCATTTCCGACTTCACCATGAATGCACCGTTCACAACGACCCGGTCCCCCGGTTGCAGGCCGTTGACGATTTCGGCCTTGCCCATCGAACGGGTTCCGACTTCCACGGTGCGCGCCTGAAACGTGGATCCGTCAGACGTAACGAAAACCACCGTCATCCCGTTGATGTTTTGCAGCGCATTTTCCGGCACAAAAACCGCATCGTGCGTTGCCGGTTCCGCGATGTGCGCCGAGGCAAACATGCCGGGGCGCAGCTTCGTTCCGGGGTTGGGTACAACGACGCGGACAGGGACGGTGCGCGTTTCAGGATCGAGCGTGTCCCCGATCATCGCCACGCGGCCGTGAAACACCTGGTTCGGAAAACCCTCGGTCAGCACATCGGCGGCGGCCCCACGATGCAGCAGCGAAAGGCTCTCCTGGTTCACGGCCGCGGTTACCCACACCGTCGCCAGATTCGAGATGTCGAACGCCACCGTACCGGTATCGACCACCTGACCGACACTGATGTTGCGCGCGATGACGACACCGCTGATAGGGGAGCGGATCGGGATCAGTTCCCGATCGTAGAGGTTGCGCGGGTTCAGCGTTTCGGGCGCGACCTGCAGAAGTTCGGAAAGGTGCTCGCGCTCCATGTGCACGCTGGCCTCGGCATCGGCGAGCATCTGCTGTGCCTGCAACAACTCCCCATCGGAACGCTGCGACTCCTCAAGCGAGGCGGCTTGTATGGAGTACAGATGGTGGTAGCGAGCCTGCGCCTGCCGGGCAAAGGCCACAGCCCCCCGTTGCCGGTCGGCGGCGGCGTAGGCCTGCACCAGGGCGCCCACGGTTTCATGCACGGCATGGCTATGTAGACTGCCGAGCACCTGCCCCTTGCGCACGGCGGCGCCCGGAAGCACATTCACGGCCTCGATGCGCCCGTCGGCCAGCGTTCCAAGATGCGATGTATGCGCCTCATCCACCCCTACCTGGCCCGCGACCGCCAGCACGCGCGGCGTTCGCTGCACAAGCACGGGGGCGCTCGCAATGCCGGCACGGCCTTGGTCCGCGAGGGATATTTTGACCACATCGTTCGGTGACGCGCCGCCACGGGAACTCTTGTCCGCTCCCTCCTGTGCGTTGCTCGAAGCCGACGAACCGGAAGAGTCCGATGAGGATTTACCGGTGTCGCTTCCCTTTCTGGAGCAGCCCGCGAGCACGCAGCAAAGAACAAGAACAGCTGAAATATGCGCAAGCGCTGCTGGAATCTGCCGGGTGCGCTTCATGGAGTCACCCCGTACGTCAGCTGGAGACGAAGACCGGCTTGTTGCAACGCGGCCAGGGTGCGCAGCGCGCTCACTTCGACATCGAATTCAGTTCGCTCCGCATCGAGATAGCGAAGCAGGTCGGCACCGCCGGTGCGATAGGCGTCGTCCATGATGTCCAGATTTTGCCGGGCCCGCGCACGCATGTCGGGGAGAATCTGGCGCGCAACCGCACCCTGCCGCGCATAGTCTTCCTGTGCAGCTTCCACGTCGGCTCCCACGGAAAGCTCCAGGGCTCGCAGCCGATCTTTCACCAGTTGCGCATTGGCCTGCGCGCGCGCGATCTCGCCCTGGTTGCGATTGCGAAAGGCGAGTGGCAGCTGCAAGTTGGCATACAGGGTATTGTTGCCGGAATTGCGCTTGTAGCCGCCGAGCACGTCGATATCCGGAACGCCGAGCGCCCGTTGTAGCTTCACCTCGGCCTCGGCTGCCGTCACCGCTTCCCGCGCGGCAGCCACGTCCGCCCGGCCGGCAAGCACGGCCGCGAGGCTCCTCGTTGCAATCGGCACGGCCGCATCCAGTTTGTCCACAAGCTCGGTCGCGGGGTCGGGCTTGCGTCCCATCTGCCGAAACAATTCGATGCGGGCCAGGGCAGCCTCGCGGCGCGCGGTTTCCAAGCCCAGCCGCAGACGATCGCGCTCAATTTCCGAGCGAATCAGATCGACACCCCGCATCGCCCCGGCCTCCACACGCTTCCGGTTGTACTCGACCATCGCATCCACGGCAGTCACATCCTCCTCGAGCAGCTTGGCGATGGCAGCATTCGCGACCGCAGTCCAGTACGCCGCTGCAACACGGCCAGCAATTTGTTGATTCAGCAAAACCTGTTCCGCTTCGGCCTGGTGTTGATGCGCCCGGGCCACGTCCAGCCGCTCCCGTCGCTTGCCGCCCAGTTCAAACAACTGCCCAAGATATCCGTAATCCTCCGTATTGTTGGGGAAATCGAAGCCCCGGGCCCAGGGCCGCACATCTTCCGTCTGCAGATACAGGCGTGGGTTGGGCCCAAGCCCCGCTCCCACCACCGCTCCGTGCGCGGCGTCCAGGGCGTCCTGGCCCTCATGGGCCGCGGGACTGGACTGTGCCAACCGAATCGCGTCCCCCAATCGAAGGGTGGAATGTCCGCCAGTTTGCGCGTGCGCCACGCCTGCCAAAAGAAGGGGCGCAACCCGCAACAGGGTTTGCTTCCCCCATGTTTTGGGGGCGCGCCCGGGACAAAACCTATGGATCGAAATGTCCATGCGCAACGCCAAGCCTGTTTCCCCAACGCTCTCCCTTCCACATCCTAGTGCAGGTGTGTTGCGGAAGTCCGACGGAGCGCAACCGCAGCCCGCGACAGCAACCGCGTACCTGGGAAGCTCGCCTCGATTCGCGCGAAACTTTGCCCTGCCTTACGATGGGCTGGACGACTTTCTTTCACCTGAGCGAAACTTCCGTGTGATCGGCCCCATGACCCCCAAGGAAAAAGACACGCTTTTGCGCGTGCTTGAAGAAAACTGGCAAACGGAGATGCAGGGGTACCACACCTACCTCACACTTTCGCAGGCGGAGAGTGACGCTCGCCGCCGCAATGCGCTGCGCGGCCTGGCCGCCGCGGAACGCCACCATGCCGAGCTCTGGGCGGGCCGGGCAAGCGCTCTGGGTGCCTCCCCGTTTCTTTACCGTGGCAAACCCGAGGGCGATGCCGACAACCTCGCGACGCTTTTATCAGGGTCCGCGGTCAAGCTGCGCCGCCTCGAAATTGAAGAAAGCCGCGACATCGCGAAATATCACAAGCAGCTCGTTGCGCTCGGCGACGGACCCTCGATCGCCATACTCGAGGAGGTAATCGCGGACGAAACCGAGCATTACCGCACCCTCGGCTCGCTGCTGGGAAACTCCCCGGGCGAGACGGGCAGTCCCATCGAGGATGCGAAGCGGGCTCTCGCCGAGCTGCTCGACGCGCGCAGCAAAGGCCAGCGCGAGGCTTCGGGTTGGGTGGGCGACGCGATCTACGGCATCAACGACGGCCTTGGCTCCATTTTCGGCATCGTCTCGGGAGTCGCGGGGGCAACCCTGGGCAACTCCCACTTTGTGCTGATCGCGGGCATCGCCGGCATGATTGCCAGCGCCCTTTCCATGGGTTCAGGGGCGTACCTGGCCGCAAAAAGCGAGCGCGAAATCTACGAAGCCGCGTTTGCACGGGAACGGGAGGCCGTCGAAAGCAATGAACCGGAAGCGCGTGAAATTCTTTCGCTGACCTACCAGGTTCGGGGCTTTCCCAAGGAAGACGCCGAGCACTTCGTCGATCATCTCGCGGCCGACCGCGCGCAACTGGTGGAGGCGCTGGCACGGGAACGCCTAAACAAGTCCGCGGAGGGCCTGCGAAATCCGTTGACCGCGGCCACCTCCGGCGCTCTTTCCACGGCGGTCGGTGCCTTTGTTCCGATCATTCCCTTTTTCTTCATGGCCGGCATTCCCGCCGTGATCGTCGCGGCCGTTATTTCGCTGCTCGCCCACTTCGCGGTCGGCGCCGCGAAATCCCTCATCACCATTCGCTCCTGGTGGAGCAGCGGCCTGGAAATGACGTTGGTGGGCGCGGTGGAAGGTGTGGTCACCTACTTTATCGGCGTCGGGCTGGGGCATATCGGCGGCGGCCGCTGAAAGCAAGTCGCTGAACCCGGCGAAGAGACCGGGAACGCCGTGCGCCTTGCCCGCGTCCGATGGTCGCGTGTAGAGTTCGGTTGTCGCACACCCAAGAACGGTTCGGTTGGTTCCCTGTGTCGAGCCTTCCTTCAAAACCAGGAGCAGCCCCGCATGAAAACGCTTTCACTCGCCCTTCCCGCTCTCGCTTTGGCCGCATGCGGCGGCTCCGCCCCAACCGCCGCGGCCCAGGCCGCCGCAGCCGATTCCCCGCTCTACCGCGATGCAGCGCAGCCCGCCGCCGCCCGTGCGCACGATCTGGTTCGGCGCATGACGCTTGATGAAAAAGCCTCGCAACTGGAAGACTGGGCGCCGGCCATCCCGCGGCTCGGCATCCCCGAGTACCAGACCTGGAGCGAAGCCCTGCACGGCGTCGCCAACAGCGGCTATGCCACGGTATTTCCCCAGGCCATCGGCCTCGCCGCCACCTGGGACACGGCTCTGCTGGGCAGCGTCGGCGACATCATCTCCACCGAGGGCCGGGCGAAGTTCAACCAGGCGCAGCGCGAGGGCAACCACCGCATCTTCTACGGGCTCACCTTCTGGTCGCCCAACATCAACATCTTTCGCGATCCGCGCTGGGGCCGCGGCCAGGAGACCTACGGCGAAGATCCCTTCCTGACCGGGCGCATGGGCGTGGCGTTCGTTGAAGGTGTGCAAGGCCCCGATCCGCAGCATCCCAAGGCCATCGCCACCAGCAAGCATTTCGCCGTGCACAGCGGACCCGAGTCGCAGCGGCACGTCTTCAACGTCGACGTGGCCCCGCGCGACCTGGAAGAAACCTACCTCCCGGCGTTTCGCTCCACGGTCGTCGACGGCGGCGTGAAATCGGTGATGTGCGCGTACAACGCCATCGATGGCAAGGCCGCCTGCGACAGCACCATGCTGCTGCAGGAGCACCTTCGCGATGCCTGGAAATTTCACGGCTTTGTGGTGTCTGACTGCGGTGCCATCGTCGATGTAACCGAAGGGCACCGCAACGCGCCCGACATCACCCATGCCGCCGCGGTTTCGCTCGCCGCCGGCACGGACCTTTCCTGCTCCATGTGGTCGCCCGGCTTCAACACATTGGGCAACGCGGTTCGCGGGGGCCTGGTGTCCGAAACGCTCGTCACCGCCGCCGCCGAACGCCTCTTCACCGCCCGCGCGGAGCTCGGCCTGCTCGATACACCGGGCACAAATCCGTACAGCAAAATTCCCTACTCCGAAAACGCCTCCCCCGCGCATCGTGCCGTAGCGCAAAAGGCTGCCGAAGAAGCCATGGTGCTGCTGAAAAACGACGGCACGTTGCCGCTCGTGAAGGCTTCGGCCCGTATCGCCGTCGTCGGCCCGACGGCGGCGCTGCTGCCTTCGCTGGAGGGCAACTACAACGGCACATCGTTGCACCCCGTGTATCCGCTCGATGGCATTCAGCAACAGTTTCCCGGGTCCACGGTTCGCTACGCGCAGGGCTCCACCCTGGCCACAGGATTTACGGTGCCGGTGCCGCGCACGGCGTTTGGATCGGGGTTGCGGACACAGTTTTTTGCCAATACGAATTGGAATGGAACGCCTGTCGCCAGCCTCACGCAACCCGACATCCAGAACGATTGGCGCGACGCCGCTCCCGTGCCGGAGCTGCACACGCACGATTATTCCGTGCTTTGGACGGGAACGTTTCAGGCCCCCGCGCCCGGGCATTACACCCTCATCGTGCAGGGCGGCGAAGCCTTCCCCTATTCCCCGAAGGAGAGTTATCGGCTTTCGCTCGATGGGAAGCAGCTTTCCGCCGGCTCGCTCAGTGCGGACAAGCTCGACATCGGCCACTTCAGTTTTGCGAAGGGATCCTCGCCAACCGCGCCGCCGCTCATGACCGGAACCAGGGCGGCGTCCATCGAGATCGATCTGCCCGATACGCAGCCGCACCGCATCGAGGTGGGCTACAGCCACTCCGGCAACCTCGCCGGCGGTGGCGCCACGCTGCGCTGGATTGCGCCCGCGCAGGCCCAGATCGCCGAAGCCGTGGCAGCGGCAAAGGACTCCGACCTGGTGGTCGCCTTTGTCGGTCTGTCGCCGCAGCTTGAGGGCGAGGAAATGTCGCTCAAGATCGACGGCTTTCTCGGCGGCGATCGCACCTCGATCGCCCTCCCCGCCGCGCAGCAAACGCTGCTGGAGGCCGTGGCTGCCACCGGCAAACCGGTGGTTGTGGTCTCGCTCAGCGGCAGTGCTCTGGCGCTGACGTGGGCGCAGGCGCATGCCTCGGCCATCCTGCAGGCCTGGTACCCCGGCGTCGCGGGGGGCACGGCCATCGCACGCACCCTCGCCGGCGAAAACAACCCGGCCGGCCGGCTTCCTGTCACGTTTTATGAAAGCACAAGCGACCTGCCGCCCTTCACCGATTACTCGATGAGGAACCGCACCTATCGCTACTACACCGGAAAGCCGCTTTGGGGCTTCGGCTATGGCCTCAGCTATTCAATCTTCCGCTACGATGGCCTGAAGCTGTCCGCGGCCAATCTCATCGCGGGCCAGCCGCTTTCGGCCACCGTCACGGTCACCAACAGCAGCGCCCGTGCCGGCGACGAAGTGGTGGAGGCTTACCTGAAAACGCCGCAAATCGGCGGCCCCATTCGCTCCCTGGTTGGGTTTCAGCGTGTGCACCTGGGACCGGGTGAAAGGCGCGACGTTACTCTCGCGCTTTCGCCGCGTTCGCTATCGAGCGTTGACGACGAGGGAAAACGTTCGGTTCTCGCGGGAAATTACCGTCTAACCGTCGGCTCGGCGCAACCGGACGAGACCGCCGGAACGCAGGCAGCCGAGTTCAACATCACAGGCAGGAGCGAGGTTCCGCGCTGAATCGGCGATGCCAGGGGTTGCGCTTTCAGGGTCCCGTGCCTCAACCAGCCTGCACGGCACCAACGATTAAACGGCCCACGGACGCCAGAACAGCCGCACGGTGCGCATCGCTGCCGGGGCACTCGGTCAGGTACGCGGTGACGACGAGGGGTGCCCGATTCGGTGGCCAGAAGACGGCAACGTCGTTGCTCGTGGTTTCGCCATTCGACCCCGTTTTGTCGGCTGCTCCCCAGCCGGCGGGCAGGTTCGCGCGCAGGCGATCGAGGCCGTACCGGTTTTCGACCATCCAGCTTTTCAACCGGGCGCGCGAAGCGGGCTCCAGCACATCTCCGAGCAGAAGGCGTCGCAGATCCCCCGCCATGGCGGCAGGCGAGGTGGTGTCCCGCGGATCGCCCGGGACGGCTGAGTTCAGGCTGGGCTCGGTGCGGTCGAGACGTGTCACCGGATCGCCGATGGATCGCGCAAACTGAGTGATCGTAGCCGGTCCGCCGAGGCTTGACAGCAAGACATTCGTGGCCGTGTTGTCGCTTTCAACGAGGGCCGCGTGGCAAAGATCACCGATCGTCATTGTTCCCCCGGCATGCGGTTCGGTGAGCGGGGAGTGCGGCACGAGCGGCTTCGCGGGCACGGGCAGGAGGCGATCCAGCCGTTCACTGCCCGCATCGACGCGGCGCAACACCGCGGCCGCCAGCAAAACCTTGAAGGTGCTGCACATGGCGAATCGCTCCGCCAGGCGATGGCCGGCGGTGGCGCCGGTGCCCGTATCCAACACGGCTACGCCCAGGCGGCCGCCGCTCCTTTGCTCCAGGGCGGCCAGCTTCGCAGAAACATCATCCAATGTGGTGATAGGCTGCGCTTCCAGGGTTGACCGCAAAGCGGTCGCGGCGGCGCCAAGGGTGACAGTTCGGAGAAATACACGTCGCGTGGGCATCACTTATGAGGGGAACCTGTTTGCCGGGCAGGCGCAAGCAGCTTTCTCGGTTCATTTTTGAGGGATTCCCTCGGGGCGCGGCATAATTGACTGGACTGGATGACTAGACTGGGGAGCACCTTGACGACACCATCGACCGATACCTCCTCCTCCTCCTCCTCCGGAAATTCGCCTGGAGAACGGATGAAAGCCTTTTCAGCGCCAGGCCGCGTGAACCTGATCGGCGAACATACGGACTATACCGGGGGCCTTGTGCTGCCGATCGCGATTCCGTTCTATACCGAAGCCTCGATCACCCCGGGGGAGGAAGGCTACAGCTTCAGCAGCGAAGCTTTTCCCGCGGAACGGCATCTCGGGGTGGAGGATCGCGCCGGCCGTCTCGGCGAATGGAGCGATTATCCGGTCGGTGTGCTGCGGGAGCTGCAGGCGCTGGGTATCGAGCCGCCGCCCTTCGCCTTGCGCTTGAAGAGCAACGTGCCGTCGGGCGCGGGGCTGAGCTCTTCGGCCTCGATCGAGGTGGCCAGTGCGGTCGCCATGCTCGGGCACAGCGGCCGCTCGTTGCCGGCGGCGGAAATCGCCCTGCTCTGCCAACGCGCGGAGAACCGCTATGTGGGCTCGCCCTGCGGCATCATGGACCAGTTCATCGTGACGGCGGGGGAAGCCGGGCATGCGCTGCTGATCAACACGCGCGATCTGGGGTCCGAGCAGCTGCCGATGAACGCGGGCCAACTGGCCGACACACGGGTGATCATTGTGAACTCAAATGTGAAGCACTCCGTCGCGGAAGGGGAGTACCGTGTGCGGCGGGAGGAACTGGAGCGCGGTCAGACGATTTTGCGCGCCCGGTTTCCGGCGTTGCGCGATCTGGGCGATGCCACGGTGGAACAGCTGGAAGCATGCAAGGAGGAAATCGATCGGAAGGCCTACATGCGCAGCCGCCATGTGGTGACGGAAAATGCCCGTGTGCGCGAAGCGCGCGAGGCGATGCTGACCGGCGATCCCGTAAAGCTCGGCAAAGCACTGCAAGCAGCCCATGCGAGTTACCGTGACGATTTCGAGGCGAGCATCCCGGAAATAGACTTTCTTGTGGACACGGCGGTGAGGCAGCCGGGGTGCTTCGGCGCACGGCTGACGGGCGGCGGATTTGGCGGATGCACCGTGAACCTGGTCGCGGCCGAGCATGCGGAGGCGTTCAGCCAATCAGTCCAGAGAGCGTATCGCGAGCGGTACAACATCGAGGCGCCGGTCTATGTGTGCGAGGCCGTGGATGGCGCCATGCGGCGCAACGGCCTGAACGCGGAAGGGACAGGAGCAACAGCATGATGAACCCGGTATTGCTCGAAAACCCGCATCGCCGCTGGAATCCGCTGCGCCGCGAATGGGTGCTTGTTTCGCCGCACCGCACGCAGCGCCCGTGGCAGGGGCAAACCGAAACACCGGCCGCCCCGGCCGCTTTCCCCTTCGACCCGGCCTGTTATCTGTGCCCGGGCAACACCCGCGCGGGCGGCCACGTGACGCCCCCGTACACGGAAACGTATGTATTTGAAAATGATTTCGCCGCACTGATGCCCGGTGTGCCCGAAGCGCAAATGGACGAGGGCGGCGCCGGTTTGCTGCGCGCCGCCACCGAGCGCGGCGTGTGCCGTGTGCTGTGCTTCGATCCGCGCCACGACCTTACGCTGGCCACCATGCCGGTCGAAAGCATACGCCGCGTGGTGGAGGTGTGGGCGGCGCAGGAAACTGAATTGGGGGCGCGGCCGGAGATCGGCTATGTGCAGATTTTTGAAAATCGCGGTGCCATGATGGGCGCCAGCAACCCGCATCCGCATGGCCAGATCTGGGCCACCGAACACATCCCGGACGAACCGGCGATGGAGTTGGCGGCGCAAACCGCGTACCTCGCCGAGCACGGCCGGACGCTGCTGGGGGCGTATCTCGCAATGGAATTGGCGGCTGGCGAACGGATCGTCGCCGAAAACGACACATGGGTAGCCGTGGTACCTTTTTGGGCGGTGTGGCCGTTCGAAGTGATGCTGTTGCCACGGGGAACGGTCGCGCGAATGGCAGCGTTGACCCCCGCGCAGCGCGATGGTCTGGCGGCGATCCTGAAGACCGTGACCTCCGGCTACAACCGCGTGTTCGACACGCCGTTTCCCTACTCCATGGGCTTCCATCCGGCACCGGCGGACGGCGAGTTGCATCCGGAGTGGCACCTGCACGCGCACTTCTTTCCGCCCCTGCTGCGTTCGGCGACGGTGCGCAAGTTCATGGTCGGCTTTGAGCTGCTGGGCTCGCCGCAACGCGACATCACGCCCGAAATGGCGGCGGCGACGCTACGAGAAAAACTGGCTCCGTAGACCTGTTCCTTCCTGAACGCCTACGCGTCGCCACACTTGTCATCTTGAACGCACAGGCCTCGTCCAGGCTTGTCATCCTGAACGCAGTGAAGGACCTGCTTTTGCCGTGGTGCCGAGGCACCAGGACAAAAACAGGTCCTTCGCTTTGCTCAGGATGACAAGTTGAGAGCTCACGAGAACAAGCTACGAGCCGGCATCGGTGAGCGATATTTCTAGGCGGCGACAGCCTTTTTGGACGCGGCCTTTTCCTTTACCGGTGCGACCGCTTCCTTGCCGGCCTTTTCTTTGGTTTCCTTCACGGGCGCGATGGAATCCTTGGCAGCCTTCGAGATGCGGAACTTCACCACGGTCTTGGCCTTGATCTTGATGGCCTCGCCCGTCTGTGGGTTGCGCCCGATGCGTGCCTTGCGTTCCGCCTTGACCAGCTTGCCGATGCCGGGAATGGTGAACTCGCCGTTCTTTTTGGTCTCTTTCACGGCTGTTTCGGCCATCGTGGAAAAGAAAAGTGCGCTCTGTTTGCTGGTGAGCTCAAGCTTTTCTGCCATAAAGCGGATCAGCTGCGTTTTGGTCATGCCTTTAGCCATTGTGAGTGTGTGCTCCTTTGCACGCTTGTTGGGGAAGTACGGTCCGCGTTTGTGTCTGAGCTTTGTCCGACGCTTTGCTTTGCCCTTGAATGGCCAGTGTTTACGCGGATATTTGCACCGCGCCGAGTTCACCATCCACCCTTTCCCCGCCCCTTGTCAATAACGAATATGCGTTTTTCTTGGGCTTCTACCGCCTTTGGGCCATGCGATGTGCTTCCCTTGGTGCTTTTCTGAGGAAAAACAGGGAAATACCGGGCCCACTCCGCCAAAAGCGCAGTGCCGTGCACACCGGGCGTCACGGCAAGGGACGGCCGCCGCGCAGGGTGCGCCGAATGTACTGAAACAGCAGAAAGCCCGCAGCCACGATGAACATCGACAGTCCCACGGGCAGGCCCACGCGCTTGTAGCTGACCGCGAAATCCACGTTGCCGTGGCCACTCGCCGTGTAGACCAGCAGCGAGACGATGGACACAAAGGTCACCAGAAAAAAAGCAATAAACCCTGCCGCGATCGCAATCACCAACGATTGAAACCAGCCAAGATCGCCGAAAGGGATGCCGAGCAGCGTTCCTTCGCGGCGGGCACGCTCCGTGTGATGGGGAGAGGTCATCTCCAGTAGAATAGCCCCATGGCCGAAAGCATGAACACGGGAGGGGGCACGGGCGTAACGCTGGTGCGGGCTTCGCAGGTGGCGCGCGAGGCCGAGGTACGCCGCTCCGCCAACGGTGTGCGTTTTGCCACGTTTGGCGAGACCGGGGTGCCGGGACCGGACCTGGACCGCATGCTGGAAGCGGTGCCGGACTCGGTCGCGGGCAAGCTGAACACCAACACCTATTTTTTTGTGCCGCTGGCTCTTCGTGAGCCGGAACCGGCGGAAACCCCCACGCGAAAGAGCCGGGGTGAGTCCGCCGACGCTGCCATGGTGGCGCCATCCTGGACGGAAGACCTGGGTGAGGCGGCCATCTGCCATCGCAATGTCGAGCTCGAAGAAGAGCTCGGCAGGGGGCATCGTGGTGTGTTCATCTCCACGCGGCTCATGGGCGATCGCTTTGCCCTCAGCTTTGAATTTTTCATCAACGTGGCCCATGCGTTTATCGACGCCGCCGGTGTTCCCGAGCGTTTCGCCGCCTTGGCGTGGGAGCAGGCCCTGAGCGGCGCCCGCGGCGAAACCAGTCTGGATGCCTGGGAGGCGCGGCACCTGGCCTTGGGCAAGCCGATCGCCACCGAAGCGGAAGCCGCTCCAGCGGGCGGCGCCGGCAGTCGACGCGGTCGCGCCTTTGGGCAGGGTGCACCGTTGGGAAATCGATCCTTCGGTGGAGTGGTGCCCGGCAAATCGAACGTCGTGGCTCTCCAAGGCGCCACGGTGCCCGTCGCTATCGACGAAAAAGAACAGCAGGTCTTTGTGGAGAGCGCGTTTTCCGACACACTGGCGATCTACCTGCTTTCGCTGGTGCTGGATCTGGATTACAGCGAGCTGCGCGAGCGCGACTACCCACTGCTTGCACCAGGCGCACTGGCCGAGCGGCTGCGGCTGGTGTCTGAACTGTATCCGGCGAACAGGGGTTACGAGTTCGCGGTGCGCTACCGGCGGCGGGCGTAAAGCTTCCGCGATCACAATCGATTGCGCTCAGGATGGCAACTCTACGTTGACTGCGACTGATCGCCGGTTGCGGCAACACGTTGGCGACCCGTTCGAGCGCACTTGTCAGCGCACGGCGGCAAGCGCCGCACGAAACAGCCGCTCAAAGTCTGCCAGATCGTCTTTGTGTTTCGCCGCGGTTTCCAAAGCTTTCTGCGCGGCGGGCCGACTGTAGCCGAGGTTCAGCAGCGCGCTCAGCACATCTTCCGCGACCGCACCCAGGGAGGGCACGGCGGGCTCACTGGCCGATGGGAAGCCGACCAGGGTGTCGAGTTTGTCCTTGAGTTCCAGAACAACCCGCTCGGCCGTCTTCTTGCCGATGCCCGGCACCTTCGTGAGGGTGGCGTGATCGCCGCCCCGGATAGCCCCCACCAGGCGTTCCGCGCTGATGCCGCTGAGCACCGTGATGGCCAGCTTGGGGCCGATGCCGGAGATGGTCAGCAGCTTCTCGAAGAGGCGTTTTTCGGTCGGCTCCTTGAAGCCGAAAAGCTGCAGCGCGTCCTCCCGCACATGGGTGTGGACGTGCAGGGCGACCGGTGCGCCGAGTTCGCCCAGCTCGGTGTAGGTGGATACAGAGATCAACAATTCGTAGCCGACACCCCCGCAATCGACGAGGACGGAAGCCGGTGTCTTGGCGAGGATCTGGCCTCGGAGATGGGCAATCACGTACCGATTGTAGAAGAGTCGAGATTTGCGCCCCACGACGTGTCCGCGTGGAGCACAAGGCCGCAAGCAGGTCCCTCACTGCGCTAAGGATGACAACTTCGGACCTGATGAAGGCCCAGGCGAACACAGGGGGGGATAAAGAATCAGGGTAGGAGGATGAATTTGCCCCCGCCGCCCTTTTCCGCCCTGGCGTGAGCTGTGGCGGCTTCCGACAGGGGCAGAACCTCGCTGACCGGGAGCCTGAGCTTTCCGTCGCGAACCGCTTGGCCGTAGTGCACGACGGTGGCGGGATTGGGCTGAGCTTTGATCGGCTTGAGGCGGACCAGCGGGTGGGTTACCTCGCCTGTTGGCGGCTCCACGAGCGTGCCGTACACGCCGCCGGGTTTGACCTTGGCAAGCAACGCGGGGCCAAGCTTGCCGCCAACCGTGTCGGCAACCGCGTCGACCCGGCCAAGACTCGCAAGTTCGGCAGGGTCGTCGATATCGAGGGCGGCCATAGCGCCCAATGCGAGGGCCTCGTCCTTCTGCTTCGCCCGTACACCGGCGATCACCTTCGCACCGATCTCGAGAGCGGCGAACAAGGCACAGCGACCGACGCTGCCGGTGGCCCCGCTGAGCAGAACTGTTTGCCCCGCCTGCACCTCGCAGGCCTCCCGGATCAGCTGATCCCCGGTGAGAGCGACCAACGGTACCGCGCCGGCAAGGGGGACATCGAGGCCTTCCGGCAGAGGAGACAGGTCGCAGGCCTTCACCACGCAAAGCTCGGCATAGGTACGGTCGGCCACCCCGAAAACGCGGTCGCCCACCTGCCAGCCTTCCACGCCCTCACCCAGCGAGTCCACGATCCCGGCAACGTCGTGGCCCAGAATTGCGGGAAATTGCAAAGGGAACCGCTGCTTGTCTGCACCGGAACGCATCTTCCAATCCACCGGATTGACGCTGGCGGCAAGCACACGAATCCGGACCTCGCCCGGTCCCGCGTTTGGGTCCTCAAAATCCTGGTATCGCAGCTTGGAAGGTCCACCATATTCGTGCAGCACGATCGCTTTCATACCGGTCCTTGCTTCCTTCCGAGATAGGATGCGCTCGAAGCGGCAGCCTGCCCCTCGGCTTGACAATGCGGCGCCGGCGGCGTGAGCTTGGAGCATGATCGATGCCCATGCCGTACTGGCACATCTTGACGAGCTGCGGGGCCTGACCGCCGACGACAATGGCGCGCAACGTGTCGCCTGGACGCCCTCGTGGAACAAGGCGCGCACCTGGTTTGAGGGCAAGCTGGACGGCTTGCCGGTGGAGCATCACCACGACGCTGCCGGCAACCATTGGGTGACGCTGCCCGGCGAGAGCCGACGTGCGCTGGTGCTGGGATCGCACCTGGATTCAGTGCCGAACGGGGGTTGGCTGGATGGCTGCCTGGGTGTGCTGGCCGGGCTTGAGGTCTTGAAAGCCATTGCCAAACGTACCGGCGGGCGGCCTCCCTGCACGATCAAGCTGGTGGATTGGGCCGATGAAGAAGGTGCGCGTTTCGGGCGCAGCCTGTTCGGTTCCGCGGCCTTTGCGGGCAGGCACACCCTCGAAGCCGACCGCAGCCGTACCGACGCTAGCGGCGTCACGATGGAGGCCGCGCTGGGCAGCTGTGGCGTGGAGATCGGCCGCATCGCCGAGGCCGCGAACGAGCAAAGGGACATCGGTGCCTATCTTGAACTGCACATCGAGCAAGGCCCCGTGCTGGAGCGTGCGGGCAAGGCGCTGGGCGTGGTGACGGGGACCAAAGGTGTGGAACGGTGGGCGATCACCTTTACGGGACAGGAAGCGCACGCAGGCTCTACGCCCATGAACGTGCGCCGGGATGCGCTGGCGGCCTGCGCGAAGCTGGCGCTCGAAATTCGCGGGGTCGCCGGGGAGCACACCGACGCCGTGGCCACCATGGGAAGCGTGAAGACGTTTCCGGGCATCCCGACGGCGATCGTGGGTAGGTGCGAGGCGACCCTGGACCTGCGCGATCTCGACACCGCGACACTGGCGGCGATGCTGGCGCAATCCAGAGCCGCGAGCGAGCGTTTTGCGGAAGAGGAAGGCTGCACAGTGGCCTGGTCGAAGATCTGGTCGATCGAGCCGGTCGCGTTCCATCCGCAGCTGATGACCTTCATCGAAGAAGCCGCGCTGGAGATGACAGGAGCAACACAACGCCTGCCGTCCGGCCCCCTGCATGATGCGGCGGAGGTGGCGCGGCTGGGCGTGCCTACCGGGATGCTGTTTGTCCAGTCGTTGCGCGGGTTGAGTCACCATCGCGAGGAGGACAGCGAACGGCTGCACCTGATGCAGGCGGCCGAGGCGTTCGGACGCGCGGCCGAATCCACCATGCATTGGCTGGCGGGCGACGGCGGTATCGATTTATGGGCGGAAGGAGGCCGTACACCGCATCCCGCCGCCCCCTCTGGTGCATAATCAGTCTTCATCCCGACATGGAGTGCCCCCGCATGAGCCATGCCCCAAGCTTCGAATCGCAGGCGCCCGACGCCCCCGGGATCGCCGCGCGCTTCCCCGACTCCCATCCGCCGTTGAACGACGCGGGTGCGCTGGCCGAGGCCAATCGCTGCCTTTTCTGCTTCGACGCCCCGTGTACGCAAGCTTGCCCGACGCACATCGATGTGCCGCGGTTCATCAAGAAGATCGGCACCGGTAATCTGGAGGGCTCGGCGCACACGATTCTGGATGCGAATATTCTTGGGGGGAGCTGCGCACGCGCTTGTCCCGTTGCCGTGCTTTGCGAAGGCGCGTGCGTTTTCCAGCATAGGGACGAACCGCCGATCCAGATAGGCCGCCTGCAGCGCTACGCGATGGACTGGATGGATGCGAGCGGAGCGCCGCTGCCGTTTTCTCCTGGTCAATCGACGGGTAAGCGCGTTGCCCTCATCGGCGCGGGGCCGGCGTCGCTGGCGTGTGCGGCGGAGCTGCGCCGCCGGGGCGTGGCCGCGACGATCTTCGATGCGCGCCCGCTGCCCGGCGGATTGAACACCTACGGCATCGCGGAGTACAAGTTGCCGCTGCGTGAAAGCCTGCGAGAGATCGATCGGATTGCCGAGCTCGGCGTGGAGTTCTGCCTCGATACGACCGTGGATGCGGCGATGTTGCCGCAGCTTGAAGCGGAATACGACGCCATCTTTTTAGGCGTTGGTCTGGGCGCGATTCATCGCTTGGATCTGGAGGATGGAGATATCCACGGTGTTACGAATGCGCTGGATTGGATTGCCGATTATAAAACCGGCAAGCTCGCACAGGCACCTTCGCGTGTAGCCGTGGTCGGCGCGGGCAACACGGCCATCGATGCCGCGATTGCGGCGGTGCGGCTGGGTGCGCGCGAGGTGACCCTTGCCTATCGTCGCGGCCCGGAGCAGATGTCCGCTTTCGCCTTTGAGTATGAGCATGCCAAGGCGGAAGGTGTGCGCTTTCTATGGAACGTGCAACCGGTCGGCCTGAAGCGATCGCTGTTCCTCCGTGCGCTGGAAGGCCTCGAATTGCAGGCGCTCGAAAGCCGTGCCGATGGTTCGATGGTTCCCATCCCCGGCCAGATAACGACGCTTCCCGTAGACTGCATCGTGCTTTCGATTGGGCAATCGACGCATTCAAACTTTCTCGCGGGCGATGCAGTCGGCACGGAAAGATTGAAGCTGGAACGCGGACGCATCCTGATCGATCGCCGCACCGGGCAGACGTCAAATCCGCGTTACTTTGCGGGTGGGGACTGTACGAACGGCGGCCGCGAGGTAGTCGATGCCGTGGCCGACGGCAAGCGTGCGGGGATTGCGATGGCGGCGTGGCTCGGTGCGACGCATGCGTGATTTGAATGGAACGAACTCCTTCCCCAGCGAAGGTCCGACACTGCGCACAAGTTTCGCCGGCATTGAATGTCTGAACCCCTTCTGGCTGGCCTCCGCCCCACCCACCAACTGTGGTGAGCAGATCATGCGTGCGTTCGACGCGGGCTGGGGCGGCGCGGTGTGGAAGACGATCGGTGCACCGATCACCAATGTCAGCTCGCGCTACAGTTCCATCGATTGGAATGGACAGCGGATGATGGGGCTGAACAACATCGAGTTAATCAGCGATCGCGCGACGGACTTGAACCTGCGCGAAATTGCCGAAGTGAAGCGGCGCTATCCGAAACACGTTGTGATTGCCTCGTTGATGGTTGAATCGACACGCGAAGCCTGGCACGAAATGGTGGCGCGTGCCGAAGGTGCCGGTGCCGATGGGCTTGAGCTGAATTTCGGCTGCCCGCATGGCATGAGCGAGCGCGGCATGGGTTCCGCCGTGGGCCAGGTGCCGGAGTATTGCGCGCAGATCACGGGTTGGGTGAAGGAGCGGGCACGCACGCCGGTGATCGTGAAGCTGACGCCGAACATCGCGGACATTCGCATGCCGGCCCGCGCGGCGAAACTGGGTGGCGCCGATGCGCTTTCTGCGATCAATACCATCAACTCCATCACAGGGATCGATCTCGAAACGCTGGAACCGCGGCCGGTGGTGGACGGTTACAGCTCACACGGCGGCTATTGCGGACCCGCCGTGAAACCGATTGCACTGAACATGGTGGAGCAGGTGATGAGCGATCCCGAAGCCGCGTTGCCGATGTCGGGCATCGGCGGGATCGGGACATGGGGGGATGCCGCGGAGTTCATGCTGCTCGGCGCAACGACGGTGCAGGTGTGCACCGCGGCGATGCACTTCGGCTACCGCATCGTGGAAGACATGGGCGATGGTCTGCTCGCGTGGATGCGGCGCAAGGGCTACCGAACGCTGGAGGATTTTCGCGGCCTGAGCCTGCCGCATATGCGTCCGTGGAAAAACCTGAACCTGAACTACCAGGTGGTCGCGCGCATTCACGAAGAGCTCTGCATCGGCTGCCAGCTTTGCTATACAGCCTGCTGGGATGGCGCGCATCAATGCATTCACACCGATCGCACACTGCCGGCGCCGGACATCACACGTACGCCCGCAATGGTTGCGGAGGGAAGTGCACGGCACATTACGATGACGCCCATTGCCAAACTCGACCTGAACGAATCTGACGTGCGTGGTCCATACCGTGCGCCGTTAGGGCGCATCCCGCGGGTGGACGAGCACCATTGCGTGGGTTGCAACCTGTGTTCCCTCGTATGCCCCGTGCCCGAATGCATCACGATGGAACGCGTGGAGAATGGCTTCCCTGTGCAGAGTTGGGACGAGCGTGTGGCTGCCGGCATTGTGCCCGAAGGCGTGACGGCACCGACGGATCTGAATCCGAATACGCCGTAGCTTTACGCAGAAATGCAGATCCCACCGCGTTGCTGCGGGATGACAACAGATTGCACATGACAACGAGAGCTGCGGGATGACAACAGAAAGGTAGGTCGGGCGCAAATGGGAACGCTGATCAAGAACGGAACGGTTGTCAACGCGGCAGGATCCCAGCGTGCGGACGTGCTTCTTGAGGGTGAACGCATCGTTGCCGTTGCCCCTGCGCTGGACGCGAGCACGCACACAGTTGTGGATGCCACGGGCCTGCTCGTCATGCCGGGCGGCATCGATGTGCACACGCATCTCGACATGCCCTTTGGCGGAACGACCTCCGCCGACGATTACAGGACCGGCACAATGGCGGCCGCGGTCGGCGGCACAACGACGGTGATCGATTTCGCTCTGCAGCGGCAGGGTTCCACCATGCGCGAGGCTTTCGATATCTGGCGTGCGAAGGCGGTGGGCAAGGCCTGCATCGACTACGCGCTGCACATGGCGATCACCGACCTTGATCCGGGTGGGGGCCCTGGCGACGGTGCACAAGGGCTGCGCGAAATGGAGGAGATGGTCGCCGAAGGCATCACCAGCTTCAAGCTTTTTATGGCCTATCCCGGTGTGCTGATGGTCGATGACGGCCTGATGTTTAAGGTCATGCAAAAAGCCGCGGCACTGAACGCCCTTTGCTGCATACACGCGGAAAACGGCAGTGCGATCGATATTGTGGTGGCGCAGATGTTGGCCGAGGGCAAGACGGCCCCGCACTTTCACGCGCTTTCGCGCAGCCCCAAAGCCGAGGCTGAAGCCACGCACCGGGCGATCGCGCTGGCGGACATGGCTGGTGCCGCGGTATACATCGTGCATCTGTCGAATGAGTACGCGCTCGCCGAGTTGAAGCACATGCAACGGCGCGGCGCACGCGCGCTGGCGGAAACCTGCACACAGTACTTGGTGCTTTCAATCGAGGAGCAAATGCCCGGCAGGAGCTGGGACGAGGCGAAATTCGTCTTTACACCGCCCTTGCGCGAAAAGCGTCACCAGGCCCCGCTTTGGGAGGCGCTGGCCGATGGCACGCTCGATGTGGTTTCCACCGATCACTGCCCGTTCACCATGGCGCAGAAGGCCCTGGGTCGCGACAATTTCGCGAAGATCCCCAACGGCGGTCCGGGCGTTGAAAATCGCCTGCAGATCCTGTGGCACTTCGGGGTGAACAGCGGACGCCTGGCACCGGAGCGCTTTGTCGCGCTCGCCGCGGCCAATCCGGCGCGGATCTTCGGCATGGACCGGCAAAAAGGAACGATCGCGGAAGGCTTCGACGCGGATGTTCTGCTGTGGGACCCGGAGGCCGATTACACGATCACGGCCGCTACGCAATGCATGGCGAACGACTACAACCTTTTCGAAGGCTGGGCAGTGAAAGGCAACGCAGCCAAGGTGTTTTCGCGCGGTGAGCTGATGGTGGACAACACGGTAAGACCCGGTGCGTTTCTAGGCAAAGCCGGCCGGGGCCGCTTTCTGCGGCGCGAGGCCAACGCCGGCGGACTGGCATGAGCGCACCCGCTCTCCCCAGCGAAGTACCCAACGGCCAGCAAGACTTTGGCGAGACCCGGCCCGCACCCGATCCGCGCCTTTGGAACGCCGATCTCGCGCCCACGCAGCCCGCGCAGCGCACCTGGACCACCTACAATTTCATCGCACTGTGGTTCAGCATGTCCATGGAGGTCACCACCTACATGCTCGCGGCTTCGCTGATCGCAGGCGGCATGAACTGGAAGCAGGCTCTGCTGACGATCCTTCTGGGCAACTTGATTGTGCTGGTACCGATGTTGTTGAACGCCCATGCGGGTGCGAAGTACGGCATTCCCTTCCCGGTGTTTGTGCGTGCTTCGTTTGGAACGCGAGGCGCCAATGTACCGGCTCTGCTGCGTGCAATTGTTGCGTGCGGCTGGTTCGGCATCCAGTCGTGGATTGGCGGGCAGGCCATCTTTGCCATGGTGAACGTGCTCGCCCCGCACACGGCCGGGATGCCGGCGGTGTTGTGGATCTGCTTTCTTGGGTTTTGGGGTCTCAACATGGTGGTCATTTGGCGAGGCGTGGAAAGCATCCGCTTTCTGCAGAGCTTTTCCGCGCCGTTCATGGTCCTGATGAGCCTTCTTCTGCTCGGTTTCATGCTGCGCAAAGCCGGTGGCTTCGGCCCCATGCTGGCCGCCCCGAGCAAATTCACGAATCGGCAGGATTTTCTTCGCTTCTTCTGGCCATCGCTCACCGCCATGGTCGGCTACTGGGCGACGTTGTCCCTGAACATCCCCGACTTCACACGGTATGCGAAAAACCAGGAGTCTCAGCTGCTGGGCCAAGGCTTCGGCTTACCCGTGGCGATGGTGCTGTACTCGTTCCTGGGCATTGCCGTGACTTCGGCCTCCACGGTCGTTTTCGGGGAGCCCATCTGGAACCCTGTCGTCCTGCTCGGCCGCTTTCACCAACCGTTCGTCGCATTTCTCGGGCTGATCGCTCTGCTCGTCGCCACGCTGAACGTCAATATCGGGGCCAACGTTGTGGGTCCGTCGAACGACTTTGCGAACCTTGCGCCACGGTACATCAGCTTCCGTACGGGCGGCCTGATCACAGGCTTCCTGGGGCTCGCCATGATGCCCTGGAAGCTGATGGCGACGTTCGGCAGCTACGTTTTCGGCTGGCTGGTGGGCTACAGTGGCCTGCTTGGACCCGTTGCCGGCATCATGGTCGTGGACTACTTCATCCTTCGGCACACACGCCTGGACACCCCGTCGTTGTACCGACGCGATGGAAGCTACGAATACCGCAGCGGGATCAATCCCGCTGCCATGGCATCGCTTGCCCTGGGTGTGGTTGCCGCACTCATCGGACGAGTTGTGCCCGCGTTGGCCTTTCTGTATAGCTATGCGTGGTTTGTGGGGTTTTTCCTTTCAGGCCTGGTTTACTTCCTTTTCATGCGACTCGGGGCCGCGCCAGAGAAACCCGTGCCGGCCGATGAGGTTTAACAGGGAAACCGCATGCGACCAGCGATGCAGCTAGCAGGCCACCTTCTCTACCACATATTCGAGCGCTTCAATCCAATTCAAGCCTTTGTGACTCGCTTCCGCCATCAGCCGCTGAAACAGCGGCTTTCTAATTGCCATCTGCAACAGCACGACCACACGGCCGAACTCCGCGACCACTTCCTCATCCGTCACCCTCAAACCTGTTCGATCCATCACATAGAAGAGAATACGAGAAAACCATCCCCGCCGACAGTCCACCTTCGGTGCATTCCCCAAAGGGTCTGCTATCCCATTCTGGAACCACGCTGGAGACCGCCGGTTTGAAGCAGGCGTTTGCGGGCGGAAAAGGAAAGCAGGACACAGCCGCCGCGTGTCCTGCTCGGTTCCAGAGGTCCATGCCGCCGTGTGCTTATCGCGTCTCGGCGGTTGCTTTCCCCCAAAGGGCAGTTTTGCCCCAGAGCGCGGTGGACCCGGAAGAGGTGCTGGCGCCCCAGTCGTCCGATTTGCCCCAGAGCGCGGTGGCCGCGTCCGGTGTTGCCTTCCCCCAAAGCGCCGTTTTGCCCCAAAGTGCGGTAAAGGCGGACGGATCGTTTCCGTCCCAAAGTACCGTGGAAGGGGTGGAGCTTACAAAGCCGCTCTGCCCGTAGAGAGCGATGGCCACTGCCTGCCAGGACTGGCCACCCTTGCTCCAAAGCGAATTCGAGTCGGCCACCAGTGTGACCGTTCCCGTTCCCGCGTTGAAGCTGGCGATGGGCGAAAGAGCGTAGCCGTAGAAGCCAGTGTCGGTGCTATGGCTGTTGTTGATGGCGGCCTGGAGATCCAGGTAGCCGGCCCCTTGCGTGAACACGTCGTTGTGGTCCGTGTACCTGGTGCCGCTGGCGTCATCCGTCACCACGTTGTTTTGGGGAATGACGTTCTTATTGGCGCTCGTCATGATCAGCGCCTTTACCTGGTCGGGCGTGAGCGAACCCTTTGCCTCGAGCAGATCGGCAATCGCGCCACTGGTTACAGCCGCGGCCATGCTGGTGCCACTCAGGGGGAAGTAGGCCGTCGAGGCGGCACTTGTGCCATTCGCGACATACCATTTCTGCGGCGTATAAAACGCGGGGTTGGCCAACTGAAGATTGGATCCAGGCGACAGCAAGCTGGTCACCAGGTTGCCGGGCGCGACCACGTCCGGCTTGCTGACTTGATCGATGAACGAAGGTCCCTTGGAGCTGTAGCTCGCCATGACGTCGTCCATCAAAACGGCAGTACCCACCGTGTTGGTGGCGCCCACCGTAAGCACGTAGGGGTCGTTGCCCGGAGCTTCAATGGTCCCATAGCCCTCCGTGCTCAACGCAAGGTCGCGGCCATCATTGCCGGCAGACACAACCACGACGATACCGGCCTTCCAGGCTTGTTCCACGGCCTGGCACAACGGATCCAATTGGTAGCTTTCCCAGATCGGGCGGCCCAGCGAGAGATTGATAATTCTGATGTTGTAAGCGCTCTGCAAGGAAATAGCTGCTTCAATGGCGGCGATGACGGTTGAGTCGGAACCGGCACCGTTTTCATCCAGAGCTCGCAAATTGATTAGATTCGCGGCCGGAGCGATGCCAAGAAACGTCCGTGAATAGCCGCCTCCCAGTGAATCCCTGCCGTTGCCTGCAATCAAACCGGCTACATGCGTTCCGTGACCGTAGGCGTCGGTCGTCACCGTCTCATTCGGAACGAAGTTGGCGCTATACACGATGCGGCTGTGAGGGTTGCCTCCCTTGTCCTTCACGCCCAGATCGTCCACCGGCGTGATACCGCTATCGATAATCGCGACGCCAATGTCCTGTCCGTTGTAGCCCTGCGCTTGCGCCCAGACTGCATGGATGGGTTCGGCGGTGAACTCTGGGGTGGTGCCGACCGGTGTGGCCTGTTGGCGAGCGGCGAGTTTACGATCCAGAGAAAGGTAGGTGACCCCTGGAGAGGATGCAATCCGCGTCAGGCTGGAAGCCGGAACCGTCATGGCAATCCCATGAACCGAAGGCAGATGGCGAGATAGCTTGCCCAAGCTCTGAAGATTGCCGACTTCAGCGGGGGAAAGGGCGTGATCATACTGAATAATGACGGGAACGTTCGAGGAAGTTACTGCAGCGACATCGGGAGAGCACTTGATATGTTTGCAGCTTGCATGGGAAGCAATGGAAGAGACTGCCCCGGCGAAGGCAAAGGCCAGGGCGAAACGAGAGGGATGAATGCAATACGGCATATTACTCCAAGCAGCGTTAACTCGCGTTCACCGAGGCCGCCGTGGATACGGGAGCTCGGTGACAATCGCGGTATGATTTTGGGGCCCGAGCACACTCCCACAATAGGTGCCGGTGCCTACATTTCCAACGCGACTTCCGTGTCATTACCCTCGGTCGAAAGTCCCATGATTGTGTTTCCCGTACGACCTAAGGGGCAGGAGCAAGCCTTTCGGTGTACTGCAATAGAACACGGGCGGGCACGGGCAGGGTTTGCAACAAGCGCTGCAGTACCGGATGCTGCACGTCATCAGCCTGGTGGGCCAGTGCGGTGGCCGCGATTTCCCCTTCATGTAGCAAGGCAAAGCGGGTGCATAGGCGAAGCACGGACAAGAGGTCGTGCGAGACGAACAAAATCGCGGTACCGTCCTCCTCACTCGCCGCGCGCAGCAGGGCAAGCACTTCGGCTTGCGTCACAGGATCGAGCGCGCTTGTGGGTTCATCCGCGATCAGGACCGCCGGACGGTGCAGCAAAGCCAACGCCAGCGCACAACGCTGCGCCTGCCCCACGCTGATCTCCCCGGGACGGCGCTTGAGAAAGGCCGCATCCGTGGGCAGTTGTACACGGCGCAGCAGATGTTCCTGCCGTTCCTCCAATCGGCTCTTGCCCGGGGCCTCGTGCGCTCGCCAGGCCTCCTGAAAATGAGTTTGCAGCGAAATTGCGGCATTGAGCGCACCGGTTGGACTCTGCGGCACCAGCGCCAAAACCTTTCCCCGGAAACGGCGCGCTTCCCTTTCTCGCAACGCAAGAAGATTCTTTCCCGCGAGAAGAACCTCGCCCCTGGCCCATCCACCGCGCCATGGCAGCAGCCCAAGCAGGGCCAGCAGAAGCGTGCTTTTCCCCGCGCCGCTGGTGCCGAGCAAACCGAATCGTTCGCCCGCTTGGAGGGTTAGTTGGAGATCCTTGAGGATCGTCCGCTGCCGGTACCCGGCACTGACATTGATTTCCAGCACAGGGGCCGTCAACGCGAACTTCCCTTCAAACTGACGGCTTCTATCTCGGAAACCACGTCCGGTTGAAGCACGGTAAGGTGCAGGTTCCCAAGATTGGGCGATGCGGCACAAAGCACATTGGGGTAAACGAGGTAGATAAAGGGTTGTTGCGCCGCAACGATCGACTGCACGCGGTTCACGGCGTCGTGGCGGGCCTTGGCATCGCTCGCTTCGGCCTGGGTTCGCATCAGCCGATCGATTTCGGCCTCCCACGGCGTCACCGGCGTTTTTTCACCGGGATTCCATTGGTGGTTCGGTGAGGAGCTGAGCCAGATATTCATCATGCTGCTCGGATCGGGTTGCACGTCGGAAAGGCCAAGCAGAGCGGCCTCGTAGTCGCCGGTATGCATAAGGCGGTCAATCAGCGCCGGG
This sequence comes from uncultured Acidobacteriaceae bacterium, assembly GCA_964242195.1. Taxonomy (GTDB): domain Bacteria; phylum Acidobacteriota; class Terriglobia; order Terriglobales; family Acidobacteriaceae; genus Granulicella. The sequence goes on along the minus strand of CAXTBI010000004.1, from coordinate 31,928 downwards.
AAATCGAGCGTGACGATGTTCACCTGCATGCCGATAGCGGCCAGATCCTGCTGGATCAGCACCGCCATCCTGGCGCGGGCGCCGTTGCCGGTATTGGTGAGCAGCGAAAATCGTACCGGATGCCCTTCGCGATCGAAAAGCTGCTTGCCTCCTTTTCGGAAACCCGCGCTTTCTAAAAGCTTCAGTGCGTCGGAAGCGCTTTCGTGAATGGGTGGCAGCGCACGGTTGTACCAGGCGCTGTTGACGGGGGAAACGAATCCGTTGGCGGGCGTGGCGTGGCCGAGGTAGCCAACGCGGGCCAGGTCCGCGCGGTGGATCGCTTGGGAAACGGCCTGCCGGAACGCAGTGTTGCTGAACCAGTATTTCTCCCATGTGGCAATGGGTGCGGAGGCCGCCTGATTGAACCACATCTGCTCCGTGTTGAGCGAGGGGCCGAGGTCATGAACGGCACCGGGTGTCCGGCGGCTCAGCGCTGCAAATCCATCGGGCGGAACATTCTGTAAAAGGGCGTACTCGCCTCGTGCGAAGCGAAGCTCTTCGGCTTCCCGGTTGTCCAGCACGTCCAGGCGCACCCCATCGAGGCGAGGAAGAGGCGTACCGTCCGCCGCACGTTGCCAGTAGAAGGGGTTCCGAACGAGGTGTACATTTTGGCCGCGTTTGTAGTCAGCCACGGTAAATGGGCCGGAGGTGATTCGCGCATCGTTGGGATGGCCGATGGGCTCTATTGCGATTTCGTCGAAAACGGCAGCAATCGATGCCACTCGTTCGGGAAGATGAACCCGAACGGCAGCGCTGTTCGGTGAATCGACCGTGACCTTGGCCGGTTGCAGAAACTCTTCGGCAACCGGCGCTGCGGTAGCGGGCAACAGCACCCGCCGAAGGGTCGCGGCAACATCGGCGGAGGTAAGCGATGCACCGTTGGAAAAATGCAGGTTGGGCCGCAGATGAAAGCTGACGGAACGGCCATCCGGGCTCACGGTCCAGCTGTCGGCCAGGGCCGGTTCGACCTGCAGGGTGCCGCGGTTGAGCCGAAGCAGAACACCACCCGTAAGGTACCGAACCAGTTCGGATGCCTGGTCGTCCACCTTGGCTGGGTCGAAGGTTTTTGGATCGTAGCCGATCGCCCAGGCAATCTCCTTCTTGCCGCTGCCTTGGGCTCGCCCCGAAAAGGGGAGGAGCAGGGACAAAATCGAAGCACCCAAAAGAACGGAAACGCGTACAAAATATTTGATCGGCGAACGTTTCAAGATGTCTCCTCAGCTTTTCCGGAAGTGAGCATTTCCAAGGAAGCGAGCACCAGCACAAGGGAGGCAAGCGGAACATAGATAAGCCATGAGGTGCCCGTAAAGGCAGCACTTTGAAGGGCCTGTAACATAGAACCCCACGATGAGACGGGCTCTCCGATCCCCAGACCGAGTGTGCCGAGGTTGGCTTCAGCGACGATGCAGGCAGGGACGTACAGCAGGAACTGCGTCACGATCAGAGGCCGCAAATGTGGGATCACCCCGCGCACTCTCTGCGCATTCCGAAGGCCGGCAGCGTAGCTTTGCAACACCCATTCGGAGCGATTGATGGCGAGCGTTCGCGTGTAATGAAAGCGCAGGAAGGCGGGCACGCCCAAAATCGCCAGCAAGGCAAATGTGACGGCCGCGGAATGCATCGGGGACAGGTTCAACGGCAAAGCCGACCGAAGCATCATCAAGAGAAAAATCCAGGGCAGGGTAAGGAAAAGGTCTCCGGCATAAAGGATCAGCCGGCCCAGCGATGGTTTGGCCAAAGCCGCGGCTACCCCAAGCGCGAGCGCAAGAGCCGTGGCCAACGCACTGGCGGCCACCGAACCCGCGATTCCCAGGAGCAGAGCGGCCGCTGTGCGCACCAGCCGATCGCGCCCAAGTTCGTCCGTACCGACCGGATGTGCCGAAGTCGCGCCGGCCGAGACCTGCACCCGGTCCTGATCGGCAGGACCCCAAGGGGAACGCCACAGGGCAACCCCGGCGCCGGCAACCAGGAACGCAAGCAGAACCCTGGCGATTACTCGCATATTCCCGTGCTTTCGGAACGGTCCTGCGTGAGAAAAAGCCCGATCGCCCCGACGCAAACCGCCATCAGGGCCGTTGTCGCCACGAGTACAGGCAGATCGCGATTCATCGCCGAAGCCCAGGCAAGCTGGCCCAAGCCAGGGACGTCGAAGATGACCTCCACCGGAACAAGCGCGCTCAACGCAACGATGGCGGACATGCCCAGCAGGTTCAGCAATTCCGGCCGAAGATTGCTCAAAAGATGGACCCGCAGGGAGTGGGACGGCGAAAATCCCTGAGCCCGTGCGTGAAACAGGTGTGGTGCACGCCACCCGGCCACCAGCAGGCTATACAGCAGCTTGAACTCACGCACGGCGACGAGCAGCCCAAGGGTCAGGGCAGGTCCACCGGTATTCAACAGCAAAAAAAATGTGGCAAGGGCACCGACGGGCACAGCCAGCAGGGTCGCGGTGCCGGCCATCACCAGGAACTCGCCGCGGGACCGGCGTCCCATGCTGAGCGGAACCGCGAAAGCCACGGCCAGGGACCATCCCAAAGCCATGCCGGAGGCCAAAAGCCGAAGTGTAGGAGCGCACCTTTCCTTCATCAGTGCGACGACCGGCACGTCGTAATGCCGCGACTGTCCCAGGTCGCCATGCATCCAGGCTTTGCATTGCCGTCCCAGCAAACTGGGCAACGTCGCCTGATCGGCTTCGATCCGGTGAAGTTGTGCACGTACCTGCTGCGCGTGCCCCGCGTCCAGTTCGCGGCTGTCGGCCAGATACCCGGGTGCGTACCTCATCAGAACAGCCGAACCGAGCGCGGCCAGCAGGGCAAGCGAGACCACACGACCCATCCGCGAGAGAAATCGTAATCCCGCCTTCATGCGGACAGCACCGGGGAAACTTCGTCTGAAGCGGCCCGTTCCGACCGCGCATTTTGGTAAAAGCGTGCCTTGTCCCGATACATGCGCCGATCCGCCGTAGCCAACAACTCCTCCGCACACTTCCCGTCCGCGGGGTAATGGGCTGAACCAAGGCTTGTGCTGACCTGCACCCCAGGGCGGGCGCGCCGCGAGACGACATCGACCGAGTGATAAATCTCCGACAATCGAGCTGCCGCTTTCTCCCGGCCCAGCCCCGGCAGAAGAAGGACGAACTCATCGCCGCCCATACGCGCCACGATGTCGCCCGGTTGGCAAACAAGCTCAAATTCCCGCGCGACGGAACTCAAGATACGGTTGCCGGCGAGGTGGCCACGACGGTCATTCAGTTCTTTGAATCCATTCAGATCGCAAACCACGATCGTAAGGGGCGTGTCTTCCGCGCCGCAACGCTGCAACTCGGCTTCCAGATGGAGGAACAGACTCCGGGCATTGGGCAAATTTGTAAGAAAATCCGTTTCCGCATCAGCCTCCGACCGGCGAAACTGCAAAGCGTTCCCCAAGGAAAGCGAAAGCTTCGATTCCATGGCCTGCAGAATGCGCATGTGGTCACGCTGAAAGAAACCGTCCTGCCCCGAATAAAGCGTAAGCACCGCAAAGACCTTTTGTTGGAGGTCAAGGAGCGGAATGGAAAGCGCGGCTCGGAGATGGGGAGCGCCGGTCGGCGGCAGCGCACAGCCCGGCTCGATGCTCGCGTTTCCGTTCAGCAGGGGCTTGCCGTTTTGTGCGACCCACCCGGAAACGCCCTCGCCCAAGGCCAGGGCCGATCGAGCGAAGGAACGGGTGCCCTCCCCATCCAGGAACCGCGGTTCCAGGGAGTCTCCCTGCCGGACGTAGACCACGCATAGATCGTACGGAATGAGCCTGTGCAGACGGGAGGCCATTACCGAAACCGTTTCCTCCTGACTTAACGAATTTCCGAGTGTTTGGCTCATTTCAAACAGAGTTTGTGCCTCCTGACTTGCCGCCGCGACCAGGCTCAGGGAAGCCAGGTTTTGGGTTCCTTCCTCGCGAAAGGATGGCCGATCCACCGCTGAAGAGGCCGTTTCACTTCGAGCCGAACCGGCTTCGAAACCGGCCCCGGGTGCATCTCCCCGGAAAACATCGATCTCTGTATTGAGGGCGGTGAAGACACCGTTGGCGTGAGATTCGGTTTGGCGATCCGCGGCGGCTTGACAAGCCTCAAAAACCGCGACCACACGGGGATCGAATTGTCTGCCCGCCAGATTTCGAATGATGCCGAGCGCATTTTCGGTGCTCATCCCCTGACGGTAAGGCCGGTCCGACACCATCGCATCGAAGCAATCGACCACCGTCAGGATTCTGGCACCGATGGGAATTTCCTCACCACGCAAACCGTCAGGGTAGCCGCTGCCGTCCCACCATTCATGGTGCGAACGCACGATGGGTACCACGGGATACGGAAACCGCACCCTCTCAAGAATGTCGGCCCCTACAACGGGGTGGATCTTCATCTTTTCAAACTCTTCCGGCGTCAATTTACCGGGCTTGTTCACAATGTGCTCGGGGACAGCGAGTTTGCCGATGTCATGCAGAAATGCAGCGGTTTGCAAGGCCTGCATGGCAAGCTTGTCCAATTTCAATTCCCGACCCACGGCCTGTACATAGGCTCGAACACGGAACAGATGGTCGTGGGTGTTTTGGTCTTTGGCCTCGATGGCCATCGACAAGCCCTCAATGGTGCGCAAATGCAGCGCTTCGTTCTCTTCCAGGTGGAACTGCCGTTCGCGAGTCTGCGCAACCTGGCTCTTGTACGCGCGATACACGATGTACACGGCGGGAACCAGCAAAAGAGCGGTCGTCCATCCAAAGCGCGCGTTCAGCCAGCTTGCTGCCGACGCCAGAATGGCCCCCAGAATATAAAACGGCAGGTACCATCGGAATTCGTCATGCCATAACCTGTAGGGCTGGGCACCGCTGGAAGACGCCATCACCAAAGCGGTCGCACCCGTGTTCAAGGCAAAATAGGCAACGGCGGCGATGGCAAGGGCCGGGGCGGATGCCATGCCATACCCGTGCAACGTGGCAAAGGCGACATAGGCAAGGGCGGTCGCGTTCATGGCATTGGCTACATTGAAGCCAAGCTGCCAAGCAGCCAGGGCGGTGTACACACCTTTTCGGCGTTGTGCGAAAACAGACGAGGCGGCCAGCACCAGGGCCTGAAACGGCGAGAGGATAACCAGCCCGATCAGAAGAAAGGGAAAGGTGGCGGACATGCTGCCATCACTGTTCGGCAATTCCACTTTCAGCCCTGAACTGGCAACGCAGGCAAGCAACAGCAGACAGAACGGCAACCAGCCGTGGGAACCCATCCCGAGCGTCCACCACGTGCTCGTGGCGGCAATCAGGAGGGCTGCTGCGATTTGTACATAAGTTCGCCGGGGCATGAGTCTGCTTACGCCAGGTACGTCGTTCCGATTGTCCCAACTTGCACCCTACGGTCAGGGTCGGGTCTTGACAATCAGGCGGAAGTTGTAAGCGGAGGGCCACCCCCGTGCGGTTGGCACCCCCGCGACTCCTTCACCTCTTCGGGCGAGCGTTTTCTCGGTGACCGGAACGCTCTGCGAATCGGCGATCGACATCAATCGGCAGGGGCGGCCAGGGCCAGGATTTCCCCCGGCGGCCGGGTGCCACGCTAATCATCTTCAGGAGAACTGGTCTAGGCGGCCTTTTGTGCCGGCAAGGTCAGCCGAAACGTCGTTCCGCTGGCCTTTGCCTTCCGGGAAGTTCGGAAACGAAGCGATCCACGGTGCTTGTGCATGATGCGGCGCGACAGCCACAGGCCAAGCCCCGTACCCGATACCTTGCTTGTGATGTACGGTTCGAACAGCTTGGCTTCAAACGGCTTGGGTACCCCCGGACCGTTGTCGGTGATGGTCAGATGAACGCATTCGTGGCAGGTCTTTACGCAGATGTAGATCAGGCCTTCGCCTGGCGGCAGCACTTCAATCGCATTCAAAAGCAGGTTGGAGACCACCTGCAGTATTTCGCTGCCGTACACCTTGGTTATCGCCGGCCCGCGAAACCGGCGGTGAACCTGCACGCCGTGACGCGCCAGTTTGTCGGAGTGCAGCTTCAGCGCGGACTCCGCTATGTGCACCAGGTCCATGTCCCGGGCCTCCGGCTGTTCACGGTGGAACGTCAAAGCCTGCTTCGTAACCCGTCCCAGAGCCTCCAGCTGCTCTTCGATCACGAGCATGTTTTGCAGCACCTGCTCGGGCTCATCCTTTTGCGCTTTGGTCAAATACACCAGGTTGGTGATGGCTTCCAAAGGGTTGTTGACCTCATGCATGATAGCGCCGGCATACCTGCTTGCAACGGCCAGCCGCTCGCTGCGCTCCAGCGCTTGTTCTGCCTGGCGCAGCCGGTCTTCCATATCAGGGCACATCATTGCCTCATTCATTGTTCGAACTCGTACAGAATCAGGTCTAGCAACAACTTAACGCACCTCCCTGTGATGCACACGCAAGGAAGACGAGGTGTATGGTTGCGGATTCACGATCACGAACTTCTCGCGAGTCCTTTTCACATACCGAATTCTACATTCGCCGGCACCGCATAGGTTTCGCCAACGTAACGTACTATTTTAGCCGCTCTTTTGGATCCGCGCGAAGTAGGTTGACCGCGATCCGGCGTTCCTTTTTGCACGCTTTTCTGTCGACCAAAAGGTGTTCGCTCTAACGGCCCCGGTCATCCTCATCCAGGTTCGCCTGGGACGCATCCGCCGGTCCATCCACGTAGTACGCCCCCGCCAACGCCGCGTACGGCTGCATCTGGTAATTTGCCGGCGGCGTACCTCCGGCCAGGTTTTTCACAAAATAATCCCACCGCCGCCGTGTCATGTACTGCGAAGCCTCGCCGTACCCGTGGTGCGCATTGGGAAACAGGATCAGGTCGAAATCTTTGTTCGCCTTGATCAACGCATCCACCACCAGCAGCGTGTTGTTTGGGGGCACGTTGTCGTCCATCGTTCCATGTGCCAGCAACAGCTTGCCCTTCAGATTTTTGGCATGGTTTTGCGCGGCCTGGGCGTTGTAGTTGTCCTGTGGGGTATTGTTGCCCACCTCCAGCCCGCCGTACTTTTCGTCCCAATCGTCCTCATACTCGCGGTTGTCGTGGTTGCCGCTTTCGGCAATACCCACCTTGAAAAAATCGGGAAACGTGAACATCGCCGAGGCCGTGGCACCGCCACCGCCCGAGTGTCCCCAGATGCCCACACGGTTCAGATCGATCCACGGATCGCGCGCGGCCAGGTCCTTGATCCCGGACACCTGGTCGGGAATCGTGTCGTCGCCCATCGTCTCCGCGTGCGAGTAAAAATCATGGAAGCTTTTCGACCGCAGCGGTGTGCCCATGCCGTCGATACACACCACCACAAAACCCAGATCGGCCAATGCCTGGTCATCCCCATGCGAAGGCGAAAAACTCCGCGATCCGCACGATCCCGTCTGCGGCCCCGGATAGACGTAATCCACGAGCGGATACCGCTTCGAAGCATCGAAGTTCGTCGGTTTCCACAAAAAGCCATAAAGCGGCGTCTTGCCGTCACGAGCCTTTACTATGATCGGCTCGGGCGCCTTCCATCCCGCGGCTTGGAGTGCTGAAATATCCTGCTTCGCCAACGTGGCAAGAACCTTCCCCCCGTTGTCGCGCAAAACGGCGACGCGCGGCGTGTTCACCGTCGAATACACATCGACAAACGTCGATCCATCTTCGGCCGGCGTCACCGCATGGTCCGCCGCTTCGGGCGTGAGGGAGGTCTGCCCTTTGCCGTCAAATCCCACACGGTAATAGTGCGTAAAGTACGGATCCTCCCCGGCCTCCTTGCCCGTCGCGAGAAAGTAGATCACACGATTTTTGCCATCCACACGCAGCACTTGTGTCACCGGCCCATCGCCGTGCGTGACTTCGTTCTCCAACTTGCCGGTACGCAGATCGTACAGATACATCTGCCCCCAGTTGGAGCGCTCCGAGTACCACAGAAACTCATTGCTCTCCGGCAAATATCGCCAGTTCACCTTATCCTGCCCACTCTCGTAATAGCTGTCGGCATGTTCGTGAAACACGTCGCGCACATCGCCGGTATTCGTGTCGGCCACGCGCAATTCCTCGTCCTTGTGATCGCGGCTGGTCGTCACAAGAGCCAGGTGCTTGCCGTCGGGCGCAAACTGCACGTCATCCCAACCCGCGCCGCCACGGCAACTCACGTCGTCGCACAGCGTCGATCGATGCTGCTCCGGCTCCATCTTCAACCGCGTCACCTTGCCGCTCGGCACATCGATGACAACAGGCTGAATCATCGTCACATCTTTGTCGCCCAGCAGCGGATACCGCCATTGCTCCAGGTCCGGATGCCGATTGGTCACGGGCACCAGGTACATGAAACCGGTCTTGCGCTGATCCTGCTGAAACGTCGCGATTTTCCTCGAATCCGGCGACCACACCAGGATCGGCGCCTCCGAATGCGTCCACCCGGCGTTGTCGGTGGCATAGCCGAAATCCTTCACGCCATCGGTGGTCAGCTGCCGCTCTTCCCCGCTGCGCTGGTCCCTCACCCAGAGATTCCAGTCGCGAATAAACGCGACCATCGTCTTGTCCGGCGATGCATCAAACGGTGCCTTGCTCCGCCCCGGTGCCGGACGCGAAGGCCGCGTCACTCCCGGTTTCGTCGCCACATTCTGCGTGCGTGTGCGGTCGTTCGGGCTCACCGTCATCTGCGCGTTGCCCGTGCCTTGCGTGGCGCTGCCCCCGGTCGCGGGCGGCTGCCCGTTGGCCTTCTGCGCCGGCTGTTGCGCGGACGGCTTCGCTTCAGCCTTGCACATAGTGGCGTCGGGATTGCATTGGTACGTTGCACCGTACAGATCCACGGTGAATCCCCCGGCATCGGGCGTATACGCCGAAACTCCGGGGTGATTCGCCTCGACCGCGTAGCCGCTGCCCTTGCTCAACGCCGCTGCCAGCTTCGCATTGTCGAACGCCCGCACGATCGTTCCGGTCTTCGGATCGGCGATGAAATAGCGCGTCGCCGTTCCGTCCGGGTCGCGGTAAAACACACGCCCATCTGGCAGGTATGCGATCCCGGACACCGTATGTTTCACCAGCGGCTGGGTGTTGTAGATCATCCACCGCTCGGCCTTGCGGTACTCCTCAGGGGTGTACACCTTTTGTGCATGAACGGTCGCGAAGGCCAGCGAAGGGAGGAAGATACAAAGGGCAGTGCGGACAATCTTCATCAAGTACCCGGGTTTCCCTAAAGGAAAAATGCTGCTTTCAGCATACGGCCAACCCGCCCGGAACGCATCCTGGCCGAGCCAACCTGCCCTCGCGATCATCCTTCCGGCTCCGCTTGCGGCAAGAGCAACCCGCCCCTTCCACGCAGTCTCCCCCGCAGGTTTTCCGGCCGCACTGCCTGCGGAACATGCACCATCGCACGCAAAAATTCGCCCCAGGTGTCCCCGCACAATCGCAGCGACGCTGGCAGCACATAGCCATCCATAATGAGTTCTGAAACCACCAGCGAAGCCGCCGCCCCCATCAGCCCGTAAAACTTTGCCGCGACTACCGTAATCGCAATCGTCACGCTGGTCGCCAGCAGGTAAAACATGGACAATCGGCGGTGCTGGTTCACCGCCGCCAGCAGAGTGGAACTGGTTGACCACAGCGAGTAGAAAAACACGCTCACCATCAGCGCAAACAGCAGCCGCGGGCTGGGCGGCACGCGGTGCCTCGTCCAGTGCGCCAAAAATGACGGCCCCACGGTCGTCATCGCCAACAGCAGCACACCCGCAATCAACAGCGCCATCTGGCAGGCCCGCCGGTGCAGTGAGCGCACCAGCGCGAGATCGCCCGCGCCAAACGCACTCGCCAACTCCGGCCAAAAGGTCTGGTTCACCATCTGCACCATCTGCAACGCAATGCGTGACACCGTCCGCGCTGTACCGAAAATCACCACATCGGTGGACCCCAGCATGTGCCCCACGGCCAGCAGCGTTCCTTGCAAATTCAGTGCGTTGCCAATGGGAAATCCCATAAACGCCACCGCCGGCCCGGAAAGGCGGCGAATCTCGCCCAGGCTCGCGTTCCTCCATCCATACCGAATCCAGGGAATATCCCGTCGCACCATCACGCAAAAGATCAGCGTGCCTACTCCGTTCGCGCAGGAAAGCACCAACGCCGTGGTGCGCACACCGCAGCCCATGACCACCGGCAGCAGCATCAGGGCAAACGCACAAAGCGTCATCACGCTCTTCACAAAGCTGCCGTAGGGGTACCGCCCCACACACGTATAGGCCGCCCCGATCAATTGCTCAAGCTGCCCAAACAAAACCGCCAGCCCAAGGTAAAAAATCACCCACTTGGCATCGGAAGGCGACATCGCCGTCAGGTTCAGCCAGCCGGAAAGCGGCAAAACATAAAGCGCCCCGGCAAACAGCACCGTCACCACGCCGCACAACAGGGCGATCAGCCACCAGCAGCTTTGAAAAACGCGCAAAGCCCCTTCCTGGTCCTTGCGCCCCATCAGCATCGTCATTTCATTGCCCGCAACCGAGCCGAAGCCGATGTTGGAAAAGCTGAGATAGCTCGGAATCGCATTCACCAGCAGCCAATCGCCATACAGCGACACCGACCAGAAATGCAACATGATCGGCACCTGCACCAGCTGAACAATCGAGCCCGCCAAACGGCTGATCCAGCCGGAAACGAACCCCAGCATCAGTCGACGGCGTGTTCCATGGTCCAAGGCGGACATCTCCCTACATCCCCATCTTTTCTGCCGAGCTCTCCGCCCACCTCGTTGCCCATGACCGGACCGTGGAAGGAAGCTGGTCTCATCCCTTGAATCTAAGGGAGCAACGGGGGAGGCTCTCTGCCCGGAAAGATGTACCCTCGCCTTCAAAAGCATCACCCGGGAGCTCGGAGATGTCTTGTTCTGACACGATCAACGCCGGAAAACCGTCTGCTTGATCCATCGCTTCGTCCCGAGCCGCGCCGCATCCCTTGCCGCCAGCGCACGCCGCATGGCCAGCGCTCCCGTGCCCGTCCCGAATACCCGGTGCAGCGACGCCCGTCCGCCCAGCGCCAGCAGGGCGGCGGTCATCTCTTCACGCTCCCCCGCCCGAAACTCCCCACGATCCAGCACATCCGCACAGGCCAGCGCCCGCTGCGCCCGCCGGCGCTGCAACGGCGCCAAGGGCCACCCACGGCGGTTGAAGGCTTCCCGCAGCGATCCGGAAAAGATCTGCGTCAGTCCCTGAATTTCCTTCAGCTTGCGGCCCACGACCGGGCGTGAGTCCCCGCTCCACATGCGGTACGAGGCCAGCACCTCGCCGGCATACACATTGCCCCACCCCGCATCCGCCAGCCGCACGCTCAGATCGTAATCCTCCACAAAATCAACCCCGGCCGACCCCGCCCCGAAGTTCACCGAGGCGAGCGCCTCGCGCCGGAACAGCAGCACATTCGCCGTCACCTGGTAGCCCTGCACCGACTTCTTCAAGCTCGTTTCCGCATCCTGGAAGGCTTCCACGCGACCCAGCCGCCGTTGCTGCAGCGGCCCTCCCGCGCTATCGATCTCCTGGATCGCACAATGCGCATAACCCGCCTGCGGATACCGGTCCAACAACTCGGAAAGCCGCTCCACATACCCCGGATGCAGCAGATCGTCCGAGTCCAGGCGCAGAATGAACGGTGTTTGCGCTTCCCGCAGCATCCATTGCAGGTGACCGCTGATGCCCCGGTTCACCGTGTGGTTCACCCCTTCAAACGCCCCTTGAGTCGTCCTTTGAAGCTCAAAGCTGCGCTGAAGCTCGGCGATCACCTCGGCCGTGTCATCCGGGCTCGCGTCGTTTGAAACCAGCAAACGTACCGGCGCCGTCTGCTCCGCCACACTGCGCACCGCGGCACGCAGATACACCGACTGGTTGTACGTGGGGATGCACACCGTGCACCGAGCGTTCGGATCCAGCGGCAACAGCCACCTCCTGCCGACCACGGTAGCTCATTCCGCCCCCGTTCCGCGTCACGCAAAGGTGGCATTGCCAGCCTGAAATCGCCAGTCATTTCGGCGCGCCGACCCAAAGCACTGCTCCCGGGGAGCTCACCTCCCTCCCGGCTTGCCCTGCCCTTGACTCGCATGCAACGCCTTCCGCTCGCGCTCCAGCTGCATTCGTTCCTGCATCAGCCGCAACAACATTTCGTTGTCCCCGCGTCGCTGCGCCTCGGACATCTGCACCCGCAGCTCGCGCCCGCGCCGTTCCGAGTAGCGTTCATGCAGCGTCTCCAGCGCGCTCTCCACCCCCAGCGGCGAGCTCTCATGTTCCGGCCCGCTCACCTCGCTCGACACATGCAGCGCACTCGCCAGCAACGCCCGCGAGCCCTCGTCCGGCGCCGCATCGAATGGGTTCTCCGGCGCCGGCCCATTCACCAGCGACTCCAGCACGGCCGCGGTCGGCAACTCCATAAACCACTCCGGGTGCGCACCCAGTTTGTCCGCCGCCAGCCGCCGCGACGAATCCGCTTCCGGCAGAACCAACGCGCACAGCAGGATCCGTTCCACCTCGCTGACCGCCCGCGGTTGCGGCGCGCGCACGCTTTCCAACCGCTGCTCGGCCGCCTGCTTCAACTCCTGATGCACCAGCGAGCTCTCAATGCCGAGCTTCTGCGCCGCGTTCTCCGTCACCTGACTGCGCACGATGCGATTCGGGATGCGCCGGATGTGCGGCAGCAAAAAGTTCAGCGCCTTTACCCGCGCTTCCGGCGTGCGCGCCCCAAACTGCGCCCGCGCCCGGTCGATCAAGAAATCCGTCGCCGGCACCGCATTGCGCAGCATCCCGGCAAACGCCGGCAACCCTTGCTCCTTCAGAAACGCATCCGGGTCCAGCCCATCCGGCAACACCACAACGCGCACCTCGAAACCCTCTTCCACCAGCGGTCCCAGCACGTTTTCCGCGGCGTTGATCCCCGGTTCGTCGCCGTCGAAACTCAGCACCACGCGCTTGGTAAATCGCCCCAGCAATCGCACCTGGTGCTCTGTGAATTTGGTCCCGCTGGTCGCAATCACGTTGCCGATGCCCGCCGCAAAGACCGAAAGGCAATCCATCTGCCCCTCCACCAGGATCACGCTATCCGTCTCCTTGATCCCCGCCTTGGCCTTGTCCAGGTTGAACAGCACGTGCCCCTTTGTATACAGCGGGGTTTCCGGCGAGTTCACATACTTCCCCCCGGCCTTCGGATCGTTCGTGTCCAGCAAGCGACCCGTAAACGCAATCGGCTTCCCGCTCTCATTGCAGATGGGAAACATCACCCGCTTGCGAAAATGCGCGTACATCGGCCCCGGGCTGCCGTCCTCGTTCTCCTTGCTGTGAAACAGGCCGCTCGCCCGCAACACTTCCGCCGGAAAAAACTTCTGCAGCCGGTCACGCATGTCGTTGAAACTCTCCGGCGCATACCCGAGGCGAAACAGCTTCACCGTTTCCGGCGACAAGCCCCGTCCCGCAATGTATTCCCGCGCCCGCGCCGCTTCGGGCGATTGCAGATTCCCCTGAAAATACTGCGTTGCCGCCTCATACACCTCGACCAGCTGCCGCCGTAGCGAGGCTTCCTTCGCCTCCTCCGGCGAGCTCCATTCCCGCTTCGGAAGCGCGATTCCCATCTTGGTCGCCACTGCGCGCACGGCTTCCGGGAAACTCAGCCCCTCGATCTTGCCCACAAAGCTGAACACGTCTCCGTGCTCGTGGCAGCCAAAGCAGTAATAGCTGCTCGTCCCCGGATAGACGTAAAACGACCCCGACCGCTCCTTGTGAAACGGGCAAAGCGCCGACCAGTTCGCCCCCGACTTCCGAAGCTTGATATAGTCGCCCAAAACCCGCACGATGTCGGTCTGCTGCTTCACGGTTTGGGCAAAACTGTCGGCCATGGCGTCCCCTTCCAGTCTATTCGCCCCTTCCCTGCAGCCCTTGCAAAGACGGTCCAGCACGATGTGGCCAAATAACGGCTGAATCAGAAAAGCACCACTCACGCGGTCGGGGGGATGCTCGCATCCGAAACGTAGATCGTGAAACGTTAAACCTGAAACCTGAAACCACTAAACTCTGGGTATGCTCACTGCCGAGGCTCGCCGACGGCTCACCATCGTGCTAGTCGGCGCACGCAACCCGCAAAACATCGGTGCCGCCGCCCGCGCCATGCAGGATTTCGGCTTCTCCCATCTGCGCGTAGTCAACCCATTCGCTCCCCCGTTCGAGGCTGCCCAAATGGAGGCTGCCCAGTTCGAGGCTGCCCAAATGGAGGCTGCCCAGTTCGAAGCTGCCCAAATGGAGGCTAGCCAGATCGAGGCTACCTCCGCCGTCGGTGCCGGCGAAGTCATGCGTTCGGCCCGCCTCTTCGCCTCATTGGCAGAGGCCATCGCCGACTGCACTCTGGTCGTCGGCACTACCGCGATAGGGGAACGCGGCCTTCGTCTCCCCGTCCATGGGCTCCGCGACGCGGCTCCACAACTTCGGAAAGAACTCATCAGCCTGGATGGAACCCGGGGGCCCAAAGAGGGGCAGCTGGACGTAGAAACAGAGGTTCCCGCCGCAACAGGCAGCCGCGTTGCCCTCCTTTTCGGCTCTGAAAAAACCGGCCTCACCAACCAGCAACTGAGCCATTGTTCCCTGCTCCTCACCATCCCACTGTTTTCACCAGAGGGCCGACATCTTTCCATGAACCTTGGACAGTCGGTCGCCGTGTGCCTGTATGAACTTAGCCGCGAAGGCTTCGAAGGCGAACGCGCGTTACCCGTGACCCAACAAACCGCGGCCACCGCCGCCGACCGGGAACGTCTCACCCAGCTTCTGCTCGACCTCATGCAAGGTTCCGGCTACGCTCGCCGCTTCCCCGCCAATGCGCGCCTTGAAGTCGTGCGCCAGCTCATTGGGAGCCTGGGCCAAAGCCGTGCCGAGGCCGTTACCTGGATGGGTTTTCTCAAGCATCTGGTTCAGGCCACCTCCAGAACCACCGATGTCCAGCCACCGAACGCAAACGATGGCCAGGACCCTTAGTCAAATTGGGGCAAGCGTTCGACATCCCCCTCGGGCACTGGCTCCAGCGGGCCGCCTGCCTTTACCCAGGCACGCAAGCCGCCCTGGATCACCTTGGTACGGCAGTCTTCCTTTTCCAGCATCTTGGCCACGCGCACACTGGTGGCATCCCGCGCGCAGGAGCAATACAGGTAGATATCGCACTCCGGCGCCATAAATTCGCGAAGCGCCACCAGCTCTTCCCTCAGCCGGTTCGGCTCGACCCGTATCGAGTTCTTGATTCGCTGCGTACCGGCGTCATAGTACCCGTGCGATCGAACATCCGCGATGACCACCACGCGGTCGTTGACGGCCGTTTGCAGACTCGCATGCAGATCGCTGGCCGAGATGCGTTCCACAGCGCTGAAACGCGTGTCGCGCAGGTAGCTCATCGTCAGCCAAAGAACGTACAGGACCACGACCACCGTCAGGGTCGCCGCGGAATAATGCCCAATGCGCTCCAGCCAGCGCAGGATGTCGCGCAGAAACGGAGCGAACAGGAATCCGGCAAGGCTCCACACCGTGCTGTAGACCAGAAGACCCACACCGTCGAGCGTGAGAAATCGCCATGGTGCCATGTTGAGGCTGCCGGAAAGCGGTGCCGCCACGGTGGCCAGCCCCGGAATGAATTTCGCGAACAGAAGCGTCTTCGACCCGCGCCGGTAAAAGGAGTTGGCCGAACCGAAGATGCAGGTTTCCGGGTTCATGCTGATGCGGCAGATGCCGGCCAGCAGCCACCATCCCGTAAGCCGTCCGCCCAGAAACATCAGCGAGTCGCCCACCAGCGCCGCTCCAGCGGCACACAGAATCACAAGGCCCAGCTTCAAGCCGCCACCATGCGCCGTGGCTCCCGCGATGAGCAGGACGACGGAGATCGGCATCGGCAACCCGCAACAGGAGAAGAACAGGATTGCCGCGGTGGCCGCGTATCCATGGTGATCCACTGCCGCCATCAGGTTCATCACGTGCTGCACTCCGGAGCGGCGGTAAGGGACCGCAAGGGGCCAAAGAACTATGCTCCCACACTTGGATGCAGCCCGGGCGAACATCGATTGGGCCTTCACTGCCCCTTATGGGGGACGCGGCAGCCCTATCGTGGGGGCAACCGGTTGCGGGCTTGGAGCTCGGGAAGATGCTTCGACCGTCCACGCGCCGGCCCAACACGCTACCCAGGCGCGCTCTCCCCATGAGTTCGCCCGTTAGCTCCCGGACGCGGCGAGCGATAAAACCTTCGCCGCGATGCGCTCCACCGCGCCGGGACGCGCGAGCCGCCGGGCCGCGGCCGACATCGCCGCCCGGCGGTTCCTATCGAGCAGCAGATCCAGCAAAGCGCTTGCCAGGGATTCCGGCGTGACCTCGGCCTGGGACAGCATCGTCGCGGCCCCGGCGGCGACGAGCACCTCGGCATTTTTACGCTGATGATCGTCGGCGGCCCCGGGGAACGGGACCAGCAATGAGGGCAGGCCGGCAGCGCAAAGCTCCGCGACGGTGCTGCCCGAGCGCGCCAGCACCAGGTCCGCCGCGGCGTACTGCGCGGGCATATCGGTAAGAAAGGCCTCCACACGCCAGCGGGCGGGGTCGGCGCCGGTGGCCGCAAACGCGGCGCGCGTCGCCTCCAAATGGCGCGCGCCGGCCTGGTGAACGACCGTGAGCGCGGGCAGGGCGCTCAGCAACCGGTTCAGAATACGCGGCATCATGTCGTTGAAGATCGCCGCACCCTGGCTTCCGGCGGTAACGAGCAGATGTGGCGGTGCATCGGCCGGCTTGGGCCGAATCTCAAAAATTTCCGCGCGCACGGGCACCCCGGTGACCTCGCCATTGCGGAAAAATGGCAGAGTTTGGGCAAAGTTGACGGCAGCGGCAGACGTGAAGCGCCCCGCAATGCGATTGGTCAGGCCCGGGACGGCGTTGGGCTCATAGGCCAGCGTGGGAATGCGCAGCAGCGCGGCCGCCAGCACCGCCGGTCCGCTGGCATACCCGCCCACACCGACCACGACCTGTGGCCGGAACTGCCGCAGCAGCGCCGTGCAGCGCGCCATGCCGAGCGGCAGATCGGTCATGGTTTTCGCACGTGTAGACAGGCTCACGTTCTTTAGCTGCCCGGAACGCACAAGCTCCAGCCGGAAACCGGCCTCGGGGACAAGCCTTGTTTCCAGGCCCCGAGCAGTGCCGATGAACAGAAGTTCGGCCCCGTGGCGCTCATGCAACTCTCGTCCGATGGCCAGCGCCGGAATGACATGGCCACCGGTTCCACCGCCGGCAATAACGATGCGCAAGGGCCTACTCGTGTTTGGTACCGGACCGGAAGAGATCATCCGCGCTGCATCCTTGACGTCCAGGCCTGCACGATACCCTCCACGTTTTCATCGAGGGGCCTCGTTGAGTTAACCTCGAAATCATACTTGCAAAACAAATGAGTCCGGAGATGGTAAGCGGCTTCACCGATATCTCTGTCCCCGCGTAATCGTTCCCTTCGCTGAAGCTCCGCCAACGGTGCATGAACGCCGACCCAGAACGTGTCGAAGGGAGCCAGCAGGTTATGCAGATCGTCAGCCCACAATTGTTCCTCCACGATGTGCTCGACTAGAAGATCGAGCCCGACCCCGGCAAACGCGGCGATCGAGCGGTGGAACCCCTGAAAGAACAGGTCCCTGCCCGCGTATCGCACCTCCGGCGCCAGCGGACGGAACCCTGCGTCCGCAAGTTGATCCGAAGCGTAGTAACAAAACTGCGGCTCCAGCTTGGATCTAAGCGCCGCCGCCAGTGTGGACTTTCCCGCGCTTGACGTCCCGTTCAACAGCAGAATGCGCCCTTTGCCACTCACTTGCTTTCCATCCGGCACGGGGCTCAATCGATCTCGCGGGTGACGTTCAGGAGCACGCCCATACAGGCCAGCGTGACAAAGACGCTCGTACCGCCGGAGCTGATGAACGGCAACGGAATGCCCTTGGTCGGCAGGAGCGCAAGCACCACGCTCATGTTGAAAAAAGCCTGCACCAGGATAGCCGTGGTAAGACCGAACGCGAGAAAGCGCGCAAACGGATCGGTGGAAAGAAAGGCCGCGCGCAGGCCCCGGTAGCCGAGCACGACAAAGGCTGCAACGACGCACAGGGTGCCGATCAGACCGAGCTCTTCGGCAATGTTCGCGAAGATAAAATCCGTATGCGGTTCAGGCAGGAAAAACAGCTTTTGTACACCTTCCATCAAGCCTTTGCCGCGGAGGCCGCCGGTGCCGACCGCGATCAGCGATTGCAGAATATGGAAGCCCGCACCGCGCGGATCGGATTCCGGATCCATGAAAATCTTCATGCGCGTGGCGCGAAACTTCACATGGAACAGCATGTAATACATCACGGGCGCGGCGCAGGCCAGGGCAATGCCAATCCACTTCATCTGCATGCCCGCCAGGTACAGCATCAGCAGGAGCACGGCGGCGCAGACCATCGCCGTACCGAGATCCGGCTCCTTGAGAATGAGCGCGATAAATACCAGCGGCGGCAAAGCAGCCGGGAGAATGGTCTCCTTGATGTTGTCGATCGCGTGCATGCGCGTCTGCAAAAACCATGCAAGAAAAATAATGATGACGGGTTTGGCCAGCTCGGAAGGCTGCAGCGAAAAGCCGCCGAAGCCAAGCCAGCGGTGCGCTCCATTCACCTTGCCGCCGAGCACGAACACGCCCATCAGCAACAGGCCGGTGACCGCCATCATGGGAAAAATCAGCTTGGGGTTGTTGTAGGTGCGGTACGGAATGCGCATCAGCACAAACAGTGCGACGATGCCCAGCAACACCCAGACCGCCTGCTTGGAGACAAAGGCATAGGGCGAGCCGAGCGTCGCCTTGGCCATGACGGCAGAGGCGGAAAACACCATCACCAGGCCGAACAGGACGAGCAAAAGCACCGTGCCGAACAGCCATTTATCTACACCGACGCGCTTTGCCATAGAGGATCTACGTTGTACGTTCCAGGTTGTGCGTTCCAGGTTGTGCGTTGTAAGTGGCGGGCCGACCCGGGGAACCGGCAACAGTCACGTACAACTTACAACTTAGAACCTACAACGCCCTTCCCTTCCGGGGAAGTCTCAAGCTGGGCAACCAGCTGCTTAAACACGCTTCCGCGCTGCTCGTAATTTTCAAATTGGTCGAAGCTGGCGCAGGCCGGGGCCAGCAGCACCACGTCGCCCGGCGCGGCTTCCCTGTAGGCAAGGGCCACGGCCCTGTCCAGGGTGCCCGCCCGTTCTATCCTCGCGAACGGAGCAAGGTGCGTCTCAATCTTTTCCGCGGCCGAACCGATAATGATCACCGCTTTGACCCGTTCGTGCAATAACGGCAGCAGGGTGGCGTAGTCGGAGTCCTTGTCCTTTCCGCCCAGGATCAAGTGAACGCCCCCCGGAAACGCCGCGAGCGCCTTGCTTGTGGCGTCGACATTGGTGGCCTTGGAATCGTTGAAGAAGCGTACGCCGTCCAACTCGCGCACAAACTCCAGGCGATGCTCGACGGCCTTGAACGCAACCACGGCGCGACGAATGACCTCGACAGGGATGCCGGCCAATCGCGCCGCACAGATGGCGGCCAGAACATTATCGACATTGTGCGCGCCGAGGAGCGGGATCTCCGCCACCGGCATCACGGGTTCCGGCGTCCCGCCCTCCGCAGCCCGAAAATAGATGCCTTCCCCGTGCACAAAGGCCCCCTGTTTGATCGCACGGCGCGAACTGAACCAAAAGATCCGAGCATCGGTTTTGGAGGCCATCCGCTGCGTCTCCGCATCTTCCGCATTCAAAATCAGGAAGTCGGCCGCGGTCTGATTCTCCGTGATGCGGGCCTTCGCGGCAAGGTAGTTCTCGAAGCTGCCATGGCGGTCCAGGTGATCGGGCGTGATGTTGAGAACAAGCGCGATCCGCGGCCGAAAGTGCTCAATGGTTTCAAGCTGAAAGCTGGAAACTTCAAGCACACTCCAGGTTTCGGCGCTGGATTCGGCCACCATCTCCACCACGGGACGACCGATATTGCCGCCCACAAGCGTCGGGCGGCCACTCGCGGCGAAAATCTCTCCCAGCAACGCCGTGGTCGTGGTTTTGCCGTTCGAGCCGGTAATGGCAACGATTTCGCCTTGCAGGAACACCGCGCCCAATTCCAGCTCGCCAATGATGTGCATGCCGAGTGAGCGCACGGTGCGCAGCTCCGGTACGGTGCCCGGCACGCCGGGAGAGATGACGATGAGGTCCTGCCGGCGGAAGGTAAGCAGGCCATGGCTGCCCGCTTCCACCATGATGCCCTCGTCCAGCAACGTCGAAAGCTCGGAAATCAGCGCCGCCGGCCGAGAATCGCTGACCGTCACGCGGGCCCCTTTCGCTTTCAGGAACCGGGCCGCGGCCACGCCGCTCCTGCCCAGGCCTACAACGAGAACGCGCTTGTCTTTCAGATCGGGGAGATCGGGCAGTCTGGGCGGAGCAGCGGTTGGGTTCATTGCAGGGCCATTGTCTCAGGTGAGCACGGAGTTGGCGAACTACTGAAACAGCGTCCCCGCTCTGGCGAGCACGTCATCCAAAAGCTCAGCGGAAACTGCCTCCACCCGCCTTCCGCCGCGGACGGCAAGGTCCAAAACGCGGGGCTGATCGCAACGCACCACGCCGGTGGTACGGGTCCCCGCCAAAGGCACCGCGAAACCGCTGCGATTTGCCAATTCACCGCCGTTGGCAATCGGCAACACCAGCGGCAGGTTGGTCACTTCGTTGAAAGCCGTCGGTGAAACGATAAGAACGGGACGATGACCGCGCTGCTCATGGCCCTGTGTCGGATCGAGTGACACCATGTAGATGTCTCCCCGATTCACAGGAGTTCTTTACCCGCCGGGGTCCCTTGCAGCCACTCGGTTTCTTCCTCGGATCGCGGCGCCGCGTAATCGGACGCTTTCAGCAATTCGGCCATCGTGTAGCGGGGCTTCACCTTCGGACCGATGACCAGGCGCTCACCTTCTACACATACAAAAGTTATACCAAAAGAAAATAATTTAGCGCAGCTTCAATGTCGTCAGCGCAAATAGCGCGAAGACCAACGCCAGGATCCAAAAGCGGGCAATCACCTTCGCCTCCGACCAGCCGCCAAGTTCAAAATGGTGATGCAACGGTGCCATGCGAAAGATGCGCTTGCCACCACGGAGCTTGTAGCTGCCCACCTGCAGCATCACGCTGAAGAGCTCAAGGATAAACACACCGCCGATGAACGGCAGCAGCAATTCCTGCTTGATGATCACGGCGACCGTGGCGATGGCGCCGCCAAGCGCGAGTGAACCCACGTCCCCCATGAAAATTTCGGCTGGATGCGCGTTGTACCAAAGAAAGCCGATGCTGGCGCCGACCATCGCACCGCAAAAGATGGTGAGCTCGCTGACGGCGGGCATGCGCTGAATTTCGAGGTAGTCGGCAAAAACCACATGCCCACTGACGTACGTAAGCACCGCCAGCGCGCCGGCCGCAATGATCGTGCAGCCGATGGCGAGGCCGTCAAGGCCGTCGGTGAGATTGACCGCGTTGCTGGAACCCGCAATGATCAGCACAACGAAGATCACGAACGGCAAAAACGCCAATGGCCATAGGTGCGTGTGCAGCAGACTGTCGAAAATAAGATCGGGGCGAAACTTCTTGAGGAACGGCACGACAAGGCGTGTGGAATACATGCCCTCCGCGCGAAGAAACAACAGTGTGACCGCGATGACGGTGCTGGCGACAAGTTGGCAAAACAGTTTTTGCCTTGACGTAAGGCCAAGGTTCCGTTTGTGCACGACCTTGATGTAATCGTCGGCAAACCCGATTCCGCCGAAGGCCACGATGGCAAAGCTCACGACCCACACGAAAGGATTGGAAAGATCGCTCCACAACAACGTGGGCACAAGGATAGAAATGCAGATGAGCACACCGCCCATGGTGGGTGTGCCGACTTTCTTCTGGTGGCTTTGCGGACCTTCTTCGCGAATGTACTGGCCGATCTGGAACTGGCGCAGACGATCGATGACGAACGGTCCGATCAACAGCCCGATCAGCAGAGCGGTGAGGCTCGCGAGCACGCAACGCAGCGTGACGTAGTGGAAAACGCGGAAGTACCGGAAGTAGGGAAACAGCTTTTGGTAAAGCAGCCAGAAAAGCAACGAAGGAGCCTCCATGCGCTCAATGCGCCGAACGTGGGAGAACGTCCCCCGGTGCACGAATCACGGTTATCTTATGCCCGGATGGGGGCCGTTTTGCCCCAATCCGCTGCCGGGTTCCGCAAGGGGAACCGGAAGGGGTTCAAGCACCGCGAGCGCGCCTTCAAGACGCACACCACGCGAGGCTTTGAGCAGGGCAAGATCGCCGGCGCGCAGGAAGTCACGCATCCACTCACCCGCTTCGGCCGGGGTTTCAAAAAACAGCGCATGCGCACCGGCGGTGGTCGCTGCCTCGACAAGCGCCTGCGCGAGACCACGCACACCGACGATCACGTCAATACCCGCGAGTGCCGCGGCGCGCCCGCAGTCGGCGTGCAGGGTGGGCGCTTCGGGCCCGAGCTCGAGCATTTCCCCCGCGACGAGGATGCGGCGCGCGGCGGCGCTTCCGGCCAGCGTGGAAATCATGGCACACAGCGCGTGCGGATTCGAGTTGTAGCAGTCGTTGATAAGTCGCGCGCCCCGCCATTCCAGCAGCTCGCCGCGTTTGGCCGTGGGCCGCAGGGCTTCCAGCGCCTGGCAACATGTAGCCAATGACAAGCCGCTGGCCACCCCCACCCCCACCGCCGCCAGGGCGTTCAGCACGTTGTGGCGACCCATCAGCCGCAACGCAACAACCTGTTGCTGCGCGTCCGCTTCCACCAGGAAGCGCGTGCCGGCCAGGCCCAATTCCTCCAGCTCCGTCGCGCGCACATCGCAACCTGCGCGGGTGCCATACAGCACTGTTCCCTCGTTGCCCCGCTTCATGGCAAACGCAAATTTCGCCACACGCTCGTCATCGCCGTTCAGGAACGCAACGCCTTCCGCCGGCAACGCTTCCACAAGCTCCCGCTTAGCCGCGGCGATGCCTTCGATGCCGTCGGCGAAGTGCTCAAGATGCACGGCGGCCACATTGGAAACCACGGCCCAGTCGGGTTCGGCGATGCGTGCCAGGGCGGCAATTTCGCCGGCGTGATTCATCCCCATCTCCAGCACGGCAATTTCGTGTTCGGGCTCCAGGCGCAGCAGCTGCAACGGCAAACCGAAATGATTGTTGAGATTGCCTTCCGTCTTGAGCACGCGAAACCGCGTTTCGAGCACGGCCGCCACGCACTCCTTCGTGGTGGTCTTACCCGCAGAGCCGGTGATGCCGATCACGCGACCGCCCCAGGCGCGCCGCACCGCGCGCGCCAGGCGCTGCATCGCCGCAAGAATGCAGTCGTCGTCCTCATCGGGAACCCGGAGCAGATGCGCTTCCTCGACCTCTGCCGGCGCGAGCCAGCGCATGCTGACCACCGCAGCGATCGCACCGTTGCTCAACGCGGTACCCACATACTCATGGCCGTCGGCACGCTCCCCGCGTACAGCGAAAAAAAGATCGCCCGCACCGATCGTGCGCGAATCGATGCTGTAACCCTGGGCAACGGCATCGCAGTCCGTATCGCCTTCCGCGTGAATCCACGCGGCGATCTTTCCGAGTGGAAGCTTCACGCGTGCGCTTCCTCCTTGAGCATCTTCAGCACCCCTGCCGCCTCGTGGACATCGTCAAAAGGCACGGCACCCGCCGCGAAGATCTGTTCCTTTTCGTGACCTTTGCCGGCCAACAGAACGATATCGCCGGGCCGCGCCGCGCGCAAAGCAAGTCCAATGGCGGCGCGGCGGTCTTCTTCGACGAGAAACGCCGTGTTCGTTTGGCGCACGCCGAACATCGCTTCCTCAATGATGGCCGATGGGCGTTCGCTGCGTGGGTTGTCGCTGGTGGCAATCACGAGGTCGCTCCCGGCAGCGGCGGCCAGGCCCATTTTCGGTCGCTTGGTTCGATCACGATCGCCTCCACAACCGAACATGGTGATGACGCGGCCACCGCTCGCTGCCACGCTTTCGCGCGCGAGACGCAACAGGTTCCGTAACGCATCGTCGGTGTGCGCGTAGTCGACAATCACGGTGAAGCCGGCTTCGCGGGACCCGGGCACCACCTCGAAACGACCGGGCACCTGCCGAAGATGCGGTGTCGCGGCGGCCACTTGTTCCAGCGTGAGCCCGCGCGCCAGGGCCGCGCACATGGCTGCCAGCAGGTTGTATACATTCACGCGTCCACTCAGCGGCGCTTGAATGTGCACGGTCGCCTCCGGGGCCGCGAAGTCGAAGCGCATCTCTCCCGGTTTGAGCTCAACGTTGAGGGCGCGATGGGTTCCGTAGGACGCATCGGTGCCATAGCGCATCAGTTCCTGACCGCGGAAGGCATGCACCATCTCCGAGCTCCACGGATCGTCTTCATTCACGACGGCTACACGGGGCGCGGGCGTGCCGACACCGGCGAAGAGCCGCGCCTTTGCACGGGCATACTCATTCATCGAACCGTGATAATCGAGATGGTCCTGGGTCAGGTTGGTGAATACCGCCACATCGACCGGCAGGCCCCAGACACGCTCCTGCTCCAGCGCATGGGAGCTCATTTCCATCACGGCTTCCGTGCAACCGCCAGCGGCACCATCGCGAAAAAGAGCAAGGATGTCGCGGCTTTCCGGCGTTGTGTGTTCGCTGGGGCGCACCTCGTCGCCCACGTGCGTTTCCACCGTGCCGATCAGCACATTTCTCCGGCCGGCACGGCGCAACAGCTGCTCCAACAAAAAGGTCGCTGTTGTTTTGCCATTGGTGCCCGTAACCGCGGTGAGGGCGAGCGCGCGTTCGGGATGACCCAGCACCGCCGCACTGACCTGTGCAAGAGCTTGCCGTCCATGCTGCACCAGACCCAGCGCGAACTCCGGTTGCGCAGAACGCATGGCCGCAAACGTTTCAGGCGAATCCGTCAGGCAGGCCGCCGCACCTCCCCGTATGGCTGCCTGCACAAACCGGTTGCCGTCCGCGCTTCCCCCACGCATGGCCACAAACACGTCGCCGGCATGCACACGACGCGAATCGTACTGTGCATCGCGTACATCGATGTCGGCGCGGCCGCTGGTGTCAACCGTGTTCACGCTCTTCAGTGCCTCTGCCCATTGCATAGTTCGATCCTACGTGCGTTCCCGCGCGGGGCCATCAACGCGCAAAACGAACTACGATTTCCGTACCTGAAGGCACCATGGTTCCCGCGGTCGGCGCCTGCTCGCGAGCAAGGCCGCTGCCCACAGTCTCCACCCGCAGACCCGCGGCTCCCGCGTGCTCCACAACAGTGCGTAAACCGGCCCCGGTGAAGTCGGGAACGGGCACACGTTTGCCCGCATCGATCACCACCGCGCCGTTGCCGCGCGACTCCACCTCGGGTGCGATGTGCGGCCCGTTGATGGGCTTGTCCGGTGCGCTCAGGGCGGCTGTTTCAGCAGGCATCACGGAGGTCGTGTTTCCACTGCGGTGGAAGCCGGCCAGCACGCGATCGGGCAGGTCCAACCAATTCTTACGCGGTCGCCGATGCCCGGCCTCGGTCTCCTGTGCGCGATCGGCCTGCAGATTCGCGGCCATGGCTGCGGCCGTGGCGGGCGCTCGCAGCGGATCGTCGGGGGGAAGGCTGTTGATCTCTTCAAACAACGCATTCAGATCGGCGACCTCTTCCCCACCGCTGGGTGCGTCGCCCGTAATCGGCTCACGTTTGGCTTCTTCGATTTGCTGCTTGGACTTCAGCGGCTGATCGTGCGGAACACCAAGGTATTCCAGAATTTGCTGCGCCACTTCCTGGAACACCGGGCCCGAGGTGGTCGCGCCGTAGTGCATGTTTTCGCTCCCGGCCGTAGGCGTGTCGATCACCACGGCAATGGCAATCGCCGGATCGTTCACCGGGGCAAACCCGGCAAAGCTGGCCACCAGCTTGGTGTGCGAATAGGTATGCGTAACGGGATCGACCTTTTCCGCGGTCCCGGTCTTGCCCGCGGAGCTGTATCCGTTCAGCTTGGTGGTCTTGCCCGTTCCTTCCAGCACGATGCCCTGCATCATCGCCCGCATTTTGGCGGCGGTAATCTCCCGAATCACACGGTGCGAACCGTCCGGCAGCTTGTCTGGGAGATCGCGCTCCGGATGGTACGGTTCCGCCCGCAAGCGCGCGTCGCCTTTCATCTCGTCCGTGGATCGCAGCAGGATATGCGGTGGGATGTAGGTGCCGCCGTTGGCAATGGTTGAAACCATCGTCACCAGCTGCACCGGCGTTACGCCGATTTCCTGCCCAATGGCAAGCGACAAAATGCTGGTGGAGCCCCACTTGCGCACGGGGCGCAAAAGCCCGCGCGTTTCGCTCGGCAACTCGATGCCCGTACGGTCGCCAAAACCGAACGCCCGCATGTAATTATAAAATTTGTCCGGTCCGACCTTCAACGCCATCTTGGCCGCGCCGACATCGCTCGATTGTTCCAACGCCTTCAGCACCGTGACCACGCCCATATGATCGGACTTGTCGTCGTGCAGCGTGCGGCCATACATGGTCATCGCTCCACCCTGGCAATCGACCTTGTCCGTGGGTTCCACCCCCGCGCCATCCAGCGCCGCCGAATAGGTGACGAGCTTGAACGTAGAACCGGGCTCATAGATGTCGCTGACCGCAAGGTTGGTCAAAAGATCGGCGTCCATGTGGTGCTGATCGTTCGGGTTGAAGCGGGGCGAAACGGCCAGCGCTAGAATCTGGCCGGTGTGCGGGTCCTGCACGACCACCGTGCCGTGCAGCGCCTTCATCTTGGCAACCTGCTCATCCAGCGCCTTTTCCGCCATGTACTGGATGTTGCTGTCGATCGAAAGCACAAGGTTCTCACCCGGCAACGGCTCATTCAACTCCGAGCCCATGACGTGGCGCTTGGCATCGACGGCCGTAAGCATGTGCCCAGGTTCGCCGTGCAAATCCTGATCGAACTCGCGTTCCAGCCCGCCCAGGCCCTCATCATCCGTGCCGACATAGCCGAGCACATGCGCCGCCAGATCGTCGTTCGGATAGAAACGCTTGAACTCCTTCTGGATATAAACGCCCTTGAGATTCAACTCCTTAATGCGCTCGGCGGTTTCAGGGCTGACCTTGCGCGCGACCCAGGCAAAGTTTCGCGAAGCCTCAAAACGCGCTTCAATACGGTTGCGGGTCGTGAAGCTGTCGAGCGGATCGGTGTGTACGATCTTGGCCAGCATCTCCGCGTCCTGGGGCTTGTTGTCACCGATCTCCGTGGGCACGGCATAGATGCTGTCGACCAGCACCGTCATGGCCAGCTCACGCAAATCCCGATCGTAGAGCACACCGCGGCGCGGCGAGATCTCGAACCCGCGCTGTTGCTGCTTGGCCGCGGTTTTTACGTAATGGTCGTGTTTAATCACCTGCAGCCAGGTGAGGCGGCAGGCGATGGCCGCCACCCACAAACAAAATGCAATCGAAACCCAGACGAATCGCACCCGGCGAATGGGTGCGGTCAGCGGTCCGCCGGTGCGGGCGGCGGGCTTGAACGTGGGCCGGGGGGTCTGCTTCAATTTCATTCTGCAGCCGATCAGGAAGGTAAAGGCCCCATGGGGCAATGTTTTGGGTTCGGCGATGAAGGTGCGCGCCCAGTCGGCTTACAAAACAAGCGGGCTTCTAAATCCGTCTGCAAAACCTGCAGGCCTGGAG
>CAXTBI010000004.1:0-4043 GCA_964242195.1 uncultured Acidobacteriaceae bacterium | reverse complement strand
GGCTTACAAAACAAGCGGGCTTCTAAATCCGTCTGCAAAACCTGCAGGCCTGGAGATTCACGGATTCAAACCGGGATCCGCCGGTACATGCATTTGCGCCAACACAGGCTGCGCACCGGCATCGCCTTCCGGACGAACCACCTGCCCGGGCAGCGGCGTATCCAGGCCAAGCTGGCGTGCAATCCGGTCGATGCGGCCCGGGTCGCTCAGCTGGGCCTCGTTCAGGCGAAGCTGGCGATTCTGCTCCCGCAGCTGCTCCACCTTGGTCTTCTGCGCCTCCACCCGGTAGCCCACTTCAATGGCTGAAAAATGCTGCCACACATACACCATCGTGAGAAAAAAGAAAATCCCCATGGTCAGCGTGAAACGTCGCATCTCGCGGCGGCGTTCCGGGTCGTCGGCTTTCACAATGCGGCTGTTGTCGATGTGCTTGGCAAAGAACATCTCCGGCATGGGACCGCGGCGGCGTATACGTTGCGCCTCAAACCGGTCCCGGTTCAGGACGGCTACCGATGCCGGCCGCCCGTTGCTTGCCCGTCTTGTGTGATTGCGCTCCATCGCTCGCCTCGCCCGCTGCCAATTTCCGCTGCACTGCAATTCTTTGCTGCTTTTGTCACTCCTCCGCAAAAGGGATTTGCAGCACCCTTTGCGAAGTACCTTCATTGGTTCCTACAAGGAAATCCTGTGTAAAAACCGGCAACACTACAACTTTCCGGTACATCCATAACTACGTAACGTTACCTAAGTTCGATTACCTTAGCCGTTCCACCGCTCTCAACTTGGCGCTTCGCGATCGTGGGTTGAATCGTTCTTCGCCCTCCGTCGCAATCACCGGTTTCTTGGTCAGGATTTCCAGAACGCCCGCCTTGGCCCCGGCACGAAAACTGTCTTTGACCAAACGATCTTCCAGGGAGTGAAAGCTGATCAGGGCAACGCGCCCCCCCGGTTTCAACGACGATCCCGCCTCTCTCGTTACCACGTCGAGCAGCGACTGGATCTCCCCCAGTTCCCTATTCACCTGAATTCGCAGAGCTTGAAAGGTTCTTGTCGCGGGATGAATCTTGTCGCCCTTCATTGATGGGGCCGCGACCGATACGATTTTGGCGAGTTCTGCCGTTGTCGTAATCGGCCGGGCCCTCACAATGGCTCTGGCGATTCTCCGCGACCTCCTTTCCTCTCCGAATTCGTAAATCAGGTTGGCGAGATCTTCCTCGTCCGCCTGATTTACCACTTGCTCGGCCGTCGGCCCCTCGCGCGGATCCATCCGCATGTCCAAGGGTCCGTCGAACCGAAAACTGAAGCCACGCTGTGGCTGATCGAGCTGCAGGCTGCTGACACCGAAATCGGCCAGCAAACCGTCGAGGCTGCCCGGGGCAATCTCCTCGGCTATCTCCGAGAAAGGACGGCTTACATAGCGCACCCTCGGCATCTCCGCCCCCAGCTCGCCGGCAAGTTCCGCCAGCTTCGCCTGCGCCCCGGCCATGGCCTCGGGGTCGCGATCGAAAGCAATCAAGGTGCCCTCGGGCCCAAGCTTCCGGGCAATCGCCCCGGCGTGCCCACCCAGCCCCAGCGTGGCGTCGGCGTAGGTTCCCCCGCGCCGCACGTTCAAAAGGTCAAGACATTCTTCAAGAAGTACCGGAACATGTTGCGGTCGCACCATCGAACTCCCGCTCATGCGTCCCCTGGGGGACTCCAAACTCTAAACACCCGCCGCGGCCAGCTCGGCAAAATCGGCCTCACTCAGCGGGTTACCCTCAAAACCGGACCGGATGCGCTCGTCGTTGATCACCACGAGCATGTTTCTCTGGCCCATCACCGCCACATCGCCGGTCAGCTTGGCTGCCTCCCGCAAGGTCTGCGGAATCAGCAATCTGCCCTGCGCGTCGAACGTGGCAACCTGGCCGTAGTAGTTCGTCACGTCCAGAAACTTGCGCTTGGCCGTGTTCGTCGAGGGAATCGCATCCAATGCCGTTTCAATCCGTTCCCATTCCGTCATCGGGTAAACCTCTGCCCGCTCCCCGTCTTTGCTGGTGATAAAAAATTCAACCGCCCCAGCATCGTCCAACTGCCGCTTGTACTCGGCCGGCACCTTGAGCCGGCCCTTCTCGTCCACCCGTGTGATCTGGCTGCCACGAAGTTTCATCTCATTTCCCTTCGCTGGCAGGTCGTGGATGGCTGATGTACGGTCTGGACCCGGGCTGGAGAGGGTAGTTGTTGTCTTTCATCTCCCTCAAACCCTTTTTGACCTCTTTTCACCACTTTTGACCACCGGTTGAACCAAGGATGCGCTACGCCACTCGCAATGTCGAGAGCAAAATGCCATTCAGCCCGGCGTTTCTCTGCAACTTTTGTGGAAATTACGCCAGGTTGTGGATAAACCTCACCCAACTACCACAGATCGGGGCTAATTAGGTCGATCCCTGGGCGAAAAACAGCTTGTCCGCCTACAACATTGGTGATACGAAGAAAAGGCGAATACGCGGGCAAACACCTGAAAAACGCGGTTTACCCGGCTTCGGAGCCTCTATCGGCAAACGCTGGGCGTAAGATCGCTGTGGTTTAAGCCAACTGTGCCGGTTGATTCACCAAATTGGAACTGGGTGGATTAAATCTGGGCGCGTGCGGCCAGATCGCGCGGCTGGCGCTGCTTCAGGACCCAACCCAGGTAGAGCAAGATCAAGAGATTCACGACCAGGGCGCCGGCTTTGAACCAGGTCGCATGACGCAGAATCTCAAACAGCTCCAGCGGCAGACCAAGGGTGGTCAGAATGAGCGTGAAGTACTCGGCCCAGCCTTTGCGCAGAAGCAGGCCCGTGCCCTCGATCAGGCAAAGCACGGCGTAGATGATGGCGCCCGCGGCGATGCGGCGCAGATCGTGACCGTTGATCAGGTCGGCCTTGTCCATGGCCATGCTGACGATGCGGCCTTCAGGGTCAATCGGCAGCGAATCCACCAGGCGAACGACGAGTTCGCCGAAGTTCCGATGCACCAGGTGCAGCGCGCCCATGCCGATCGCAACAAAAAAGATAGCCTTTAGCAGTTTAAAAATACCCACATACAGCAGACCGCGTTCCGTTGCGTCCGGTCCTGCGGGCACCGGCGATTTCGCGGCGCGCACCATGGGTTTCGGAAAAAGGCGGGTTGGATGCGCGACGGCCACTTCCACATCAGTTGACGGCGGACTTCTCGCTTTGTCAACGCCCAGGAGCAACGGGTAGCACCCTGTTGGAGCCTCCGCCGTGTGCTTTTGGGGGAGAAGGCAATCCACTACGGAGGTAGCGGCGTTACAAAGGTGTCTGTCTCTCGGCGAGCGCGAGGCGGGTAAAACTCACAGTGCTCGCGTATTTGGAAGGAACGACCCTTTGAAAAAGACCTTGCTTACCCTGTTTGCCGCCTCCGCACTGGCCCTTTCCGCCCTGAGCGGAACGGCCCAGAAGACCGACCCGACCGTGGGCGGAGCGACGATGTACCCGTCCAAGACAATTGCCGCCAATGCCTCGGCTGCCCCGAACCTGACCACCCTGGTGGCGGCGGTGAAAGCCGCCGGCCTGGTGGATACGCTCAACGGCCCCGGCCCCTTCACGGTTTTCGCCCCCACCAACGATGCCTTCGCCAAGCTGCCTGCGGGAACAGTGGATACCCTGACCCAGCCGGACAACAAGGCCACGTTGACCAAGATCCTGACTTACCATGTCGTTTCCGGTACCTACGATGCCAAGAAGCTCATGCACGAGATCAAGAAGGGCAATGGCAGCTACCAGCTGAATACCGTGCAGGGAGAGCCCCTGACCTTTTCCATGGATGGCAAGATGATCAAGATCACGGACGCCAAGGGCGGAACCGCCATGATCACAACCCCCAACGTGTACCAGTCCAACGGTGTGGTCCATGTCATCGACACCGTGCTGATGCCTAACTAGATGTCATCCTGATTTTGAATTGTTGTCCTTGCTCTGAATTGTCGTACTTGCTCTGAACTGTAGTCCCTGCTGTGAATTGTCGGACCTGCTCTCAATTGTTGTACTTACTCTTCATAGTCATCC
>CAXTBI010000003.1:0-133189 GCA_964242195.1 uncultured Acidobacteriaceae bacterium | reverse complement strand
GGCGGCAAGGGCGGCGGTCGGCCGGACCTGGCCGAGGCCGGCGGCACGGACCTGGGCGCGCTCGATGCGGCGCTTGCGGCGGCACCGGGGATCGTGGGCGAGCTGCTGGGGTAGGGCGGAGTCGCTGTCGCGGGCGGTTGCGGTCAGACAAACGCAAACGCAGATTCCCTTCCCACCCCATTGAGCAAGAGCGCTCAATGGGGACCCCGGCTTCGGGAATGACAACCAAGAAGAGCGGAGTCGCTGGCTGCCCCATTTGAGGCAGTGCATCCCTGAGTACCCGGGGCGGATTGGCGGTCGTCGCGCGTCGTCAGCCGCCTACACTTGGTGTGTGATGGCAGGTCTTTTTCGGTGTGGGCGGTGCGGTTCCGGCTTTCGTGGGGGAAAGGTTCGGGGTTGTGCGTTTGGGCTATGCCTGGCGCTACCCTGCGTCCCGCCGGTTGCGGCAGCCCAACGAAGTCCTGCTGGATCCTCACGCAGCCCGCAGTTCGCGGCGGCTCAAACGAGTTCGATGGCTGAAAGAAACTCCTGGCTGGCGGCGCTGGCGGCGCGGCGACTCTTTGAGGCTGAACCGGCGGACGTGCACACGCGCGAAGCGTTCACGCAGGTCATGGACAAGTTTCGGGCGATTTACCATGGGAACCCCGCGTCGCTGCATGCGCCGGGAGCTGTGGAGCAGGTTGCCGAGCTGCTCGCCGAGCAGGGCCGTGAGTTGAACGATCGCAAGAGTCTGCGCGCGGCTGCGGGGCAGTACGAATTCCTGGCGGGGGCTTACCCGGAGAGTTCCTTGGCCGCACCGGCTCTGGTGCATGCGCTGCAGTTGCTGGAGGCGGGTGGCGCGGAGGACCGGGCCGAGGCGGGGCGGGTGCGGGCGGAGTTGAAACAGCGGTATCCGCATGCAGCGGCATCCCAGGCGTCGGCCTCGGCAATGTCCGGCACACCGAAAGCCGCGGCGCGGGACGCTGCGAGCGATGGCGCTGCCGCGAGCCGCGTACCGGTGTCTGCCCCTGTGCAGGCGCCCGGGGAGAGCTCGCCATTGGAGCTGGTACAGGCCAGCCCGATGGACGACCGGCTGCCGGAGGGTGCGGCTCCGGCCATTGTGACCGGCATCCGGCACTGGTCCACGGCGAGCTATACGCGGGTTGCAATCGACCTGGGCGGGGAGGTGCAGTACAAGGCCGCGCGCACCGAACATCCGGACCGCATCTTTTTCGATTTGCATGGGGCGAAGCTCGCGCGCGGGCTCGTGGACAAAACGTTTGCGGTAACGGATGGTGGCTTTTTGAGCACGATTCGCGCGGCGCAGGCGGGCCCGGATGTCACGCGCGTGGTTCTGGATGTGCAGCCGGTGGCGGAGTATTCTGCGTTTCTGCTGCCCAATCCGTACCGATTGATCATCGACATCCACGGCAAGCCGCCTAGCGGGAGTTCGACAGGGGAGAACGCTCCCAATCGCAGCCGTGTGACGCCTGACACCCGATCCGTGGCTGAATCGGAGCCGGCGGCGAGAGGGAAGGCGCAACCGGAGCCGGCCGCGAGCCGCACTGCCGATGCCAGGGTGACTTCGGCAGATTCGATGATTCCGGCAGATACCAAAGCCCAGCCGGTTGCGCCGGTTGAGCGCACAGGGCCGGCAGGTTCCGTGCGGTCGGCAGCGAGCTCCACCCTGCCGCCGATGCCGGTTACCGATGGCAGCGCGGGTTTCGGTCTGCCACCGAAGCGCACTGCCGATGAGCCGGGCCAGACCGCCGGTACACCGGGCCGGACCGCCGTTGCACGCCCTCGCGTGGTGGTCACCGCCAAGCCGACGACCGCGAAGCCCGTCCCCAATACGGTCACCTCGGCCACGCCGAATAGCAGCCGCGAGGTGGCGGCGCTGGGCAATGCACCGGGGGTTGTCGCGGCGACCGCCGATCCGACGGGGGAGTCGGTCGTGGATCGTAAAGCGGATCGAAAGGGAGATCGGAAAGCGGATCGCACCGATCCGAACCCGGTTCGCCGCAAGGGAAGTACCACGGGCACGACCGATGACATCACCGCGTCAAACGCGGCACCGATCGCCCCGCCGCCGCCCACCAGCGATGGCCAAAGCACGCTGATGCGAGCGCTGGGGCTGAAGATCGGTCGCATCGTCATCGATGCCGGCCATGGCGGCCACGACTCCGGCACACTGGGCGCGGACGGCATTGAGGAGAAGGATGTGGTGCTCGATGTGTCGCTGCGCCTGGGCAAGCTGCTGCACGACCGCCTCGGTGCGGAGATCGTCTACACGCGCGCCGACGACACGTTTATCCCGCTCGAAACACGCACGGCGATCGCCAACAAGGCGCAGGCGGACCTGTTTATCAGCGTGCACGCGAACAGCTCGGGGGACCCGGGCGCGCGCGGCGTGGAAGTGTATTACCTGAACTTCACGTCCGATCCAGAGGCGATGGGGGTGGCCAGCCGCGAAAACGCGGTCAGTTCGCAGGGTGTGAATCAGCTCAGCGACCTGGTGAAAAAAATTGCGTTGAAAGACAAGATCGATGAGAGCCGCGAGCTTGCCTTCGACGTGGACCAGTCGCTCTACAACGGCCTGAAACGAGGCAATGGCGGCCTGAAGGATCGCGGCGTGAAGAAAGCGCCGTTCGTCGTTTTGATCGGGGCGAACATGCCGTCGATCCTGGCGGAAATCAGTTTTGTAACGAACCCGGAAGATGCAACCGAGCTTCGGCGGCCGGAGTACCGGGAGCGCGTGGCGGAGAGCCTCTATAACGGCATAGCACGGTATGCCGGCGCCATCAATGGCCGAAAGGACGGCGCTGCACCGAAGTCGAAGGCGATGGAACGCGCGCAGCGCTAACGGCGTTCGACTTACCGCTGAATCTGCGACCTTTTTGCCCTTGGTGTAGTCATACCCTCGTATGAGCCTTCGTCCTCTCGCCACCTCTGGTCGTATCGCTTGCGTGCTGTCGTTGCTGGCAATGTCCGCAACCGCGATGCCCGCGGCTGGGCAGAGCAGCGCGGCGGCGGGGCAAACGGCTGTGAACCTTGCGCCGCCTCTTTTGCCAACGGCCTTTGCGAACACCTGGAGAGCCAGTTCCGATCCTCGTGCCACCGTGCCCGAACCCGCTTTCTCGCTCGCGGAAGCCAAAACGGGCGCGTTGGAAGAGGATGGTCCGCAGCGTTCGGTCGTGCAAAACTTCGCTGGGCCAGGCAGCCGGACGATGCACGTGGAAGCGACGGAGTTTAAGGACGTTTCCGGCGCGACTGCCGCCCTTTCCATGCTGGTTCAGCCCGGCATGCATGAGTTGAAGGGCGTGGGGGCGCAGGCGTTTGAAGGCGGCGGTGGCGTTTTGTTCCGCACCGGGGCCGCGGTCGCGGTCGCCTTCCCAGCCTCGGCGGCAGATGTTCCCGCGCTCAAGGCCTTGGCTGCCGCCATGCCCATCGCGGGGGGAAGCCAGGCGCTGCAACCCGTGTTGCCGACCCTTTTCCCAAGCCGAGGCCTGGTTCCGGGCAGCCTCCGGTATGCGTTAGGGCCGGCGAGCTACATGGCCGAAGGCGGCGTTCTGCCCGCGGCCGGCCTGGGCTGGAACCAGAGCCTGGAGGCTGCGGCGGCGGTGTACAACGACCGTCGCGGGGCGGAAACGCTGACCCTTTTGCTGTACCCCACGCCGGCCATCGCCGGTGCGCATTTACGCTCCGTCCAGGCACTGGTTTCCGGACTGGGCACGGGCTTTCGCAACGCAAAAACGCGCCGCGAAGGATCCCTGCTGGTGCTTGCCAACGGCACGTTTTCCCCGGATGCGGCACAGGCGTTGATAGAAAATACGCACCTGCGCCAGATCCTGAGCACGGATAAGGCGATGCCCACACCGGACGTCATCGAAACGCGCAAGACTTTCGGCCTCTTCGCCAACGTCATTTTGTTTGCCCTGTTGCTGGGCGGTGCGGCGCTTCTGCTGGCTATTTTTCTAGGCGGCGGCCGGGCCATTGTGCGTATTCTGCAAGGCAAACCCGCCGCCACGGAAGCGGAGTTCCTCAGCCTGCACCTCGATCCGCAGAACCCGACACCGATCTTCTCGTCCGGCGAACGAGGTAAGCCGTAACCGACGTTGCCGCACTTCCAGACACGATCGGTCACTCACGCCCGTCCCGCCAAAGGTGCAGCAGGCAAACACGCCGTGGCTTCCCAACCGCCACGCTTCCCGATAGAATGACGTTGGAACGCCGACGTAGCTCAGTTGGTAGAGCAGCTGATTCGTAATCAGCAGGTCAACGGTTCAAGTCCGTTCGTCGGCTCCAATGTTTGAACAACTTACGCAAAAGCCAGGTAGCTGGCATCCTTGCCTTGGATTCCTTATACCAGGAAGAGATTTGGCGGTTCGCGCGGCATCACTTGAAGTCGAGGCGCCCTCCCGACATGAGATCTGCGTGCGCGATGCGGGACGAAAGCACAGGCTGACCGTTAAAGCTCACAGCGACGTGTTCGTTGTTCGTCTCTGTTGCCTGGATCAGCAGAGTTTTGCCTTGCGGCAGATGTATCGTCAGGTTTGGAAAAAGGGGCCCACCCAGGGTGTACTCCGGTTTGCCAGGGCAAAGGGGATAGAAGCCCAGGGTGCTGAGGACAAACCATGCAGACATCGAGCCTGTGTCTTCGTCACCGGCGAAGCTCTCGGGCGTATAAAGTTCCTGCATCACCCTGCGTGTCCAGTGCCGGGTACGGTCGGGCCGACCCGCCGCCGCAAAGAGATAAAGGACGTGGTGGACTGGCTGATTGCCATGTGCGTATTGGCCGAAGTGGATCGCCGCCATCTCGGACATTTCATGGATCTCGAAGCCGTACGAGCCGACATTGAAGTCCGGGGCCATCGAGAGCATCTGATCGAGCGCCTGAACTGCCGCTTGTTCTCCGCCCAGCGCAGCCAGCAGGGCCGGAACGGCGTGCGGCGCATCCCATCGATGCTGCCACGCCGAGCCCTCCACGTACGGGTCGCCCCATGTAACCGGATCGAACGGCTCCAGCCATTGGCCGTCCGCGGTCTTAGCGCGGAGAAAGCCTGTCGCGGGATCGAAGAGCTGACGCCAACTTTCTGAACGTTGCATAAACATGGCATAGTCAGCGTGATAGCCCAACGCCCTGGCTACCTGGGCGATGCAGAAATCACCGTAGGCTGCATCTACGGTTTCGGCTACGGACTGCGGTGTAAGGCCGGCTGGAACGTAGCCATAGCGCAGGTATTCCTCGAGGCCTCGCCGGCCATAGCCTGCATCCGGATTGCCTCGCTCCGTGGCGTGCTTTTTCAGCCCTGCATAGGCCGTCTCCAAATCGAATCCGCGGAGGCCCTTCGCGGCTGCATCGCCGAAGACCGAATCGATGAGGCTGCCGGTCATGCAGGCGCGATAGCCTGGGCACGGGAACTGCGGAAGCCATCCACCTTCGCGAAACGCGTTGACCCACGCCTGGAGAATCTCGGCAAGCCGCTCCGGAAACAGGATCGTCATGAGGGGATACCACGCGCGATACACGTCCCAGTAGCCGTGGTCGGCGTACATCACGCCAGCGACCACCTGCCCGTTATATGGGCTGCGGTGCTGCATGGCTCCGTGCGCGTCCGGTTCATGCCACATGCGTGGAAACAGCAGCGTGCGATACATGCAGGAGTAGAAGGTCTGTTGTTGGGCCAGTGTTCCGCCGCCGGTCTCTACGCGTCGCAAATGCGTATTCCAGACGGTTTGCCCTTCACTGCGAAGGTCGTCGGCCGAACGTGCGCCTATCTCCAAATCCAGATTGCGTTGCGCCTGTTCGAAGGAGATGAAGGACGTGCCGATCCGAACACGGAGAGTGTTCCCCTCGGGCGATAGTTGGACTACGCCTACGCTATGGCCCTGCATCGGCTTCAACTCGAAGCTGCTCCAGTTTGCCTCAAAACGAAGGACATAGAACGTCGCGAAGTTCTCCGGCACGCCTCCCTGGTTTTCCGTGGAGGTGAAGAAGATCGTACGATCCACAGCATCGTGCTGCACTGTGGGCGGGCGGTCACCGGGGATGTCGAACAGGAAACCCGGAAGGGCGGCTTTGGTAAAGGTCGCAGTCAGCAGTGCACAGCGCTCGGTCGGGATGAGCTCCACGTCGATGCCGTAACGCATCAGGTGCAGCCGAAGGCAGTGCGGTGACAGCAGCGAACCTTCAGGCCTGTACGAGCTCGCCCGTTTTGCAGCTTCTGGATTGATCCGTCCGCAGAAGGGAAGAAAGGTCGCAGATCCATAATCGCCCAGCCATGGGCTTAACTGATGCGTGGAACGAAAGCCTTGGATCCGGCGCTCTCCGGGCTGAAACATCCATGGCGTATCCGCTTGCGACTGCAGTGTCCAATGCGCCATGCCAAAGGGCCGAGCGGCGATGGGCAGGGTGTTGCCCCGTGAGAAGACTGCTGTGGAGTCGCTACCCTGGAGAAGGTTCACCAACGAAACCGGGTCACTCGGGCCTGACGATTGGGCAGGAATTTTTTCTTCAGACTCCCCCGCGGTCGCAGCTGCATGGGCGGACGCGCTGCCTGACGCCGACGCAGCAAGGGCAAGACCGGAAGATACAAGGAAGGTCCTTCGGCTGAGTGAGGATCCGTCATGGCGAGGTTTACTCATTCCACCTTCTTCCGCAGTATAGGACTTTGCCGGAGTTTCAAAAGAGATCCACGTTACGTCTCGAGGACAGCTGCCTCCATGAGGCCAGTTGCAGATCGCGAGCACCTCTCCATTCAGTGACACCGGCAGCAGCGCGGCGTGACTGGCATTCATTGCTCCCGATGAGAGAGCTGTTCGGCGGGGATGGCATGAAACGTGGAACCGGGTTGCTGCCAAAGAACCCGGAAATCGTCTGCGCCGGTTGTGTGGGTCTCACTGATCTCCAGGTGATGCTTGCCTTTGGCGAGGGCCACCCTCGCGGTGATCGCGCGGGCGGCGTTGCCGGCCAGGCCGCAGACCTGGGCAAAGGGCGATGGCGAAACACCCAGCGTCTCGCCATCGATGGCGATTGTGGCCTCGTCGTTCTCAACTACGAGGAAGCCGTAGCCGCCATCTTTGGGCACATCGAGATCGCCCTCAAAGACGACCTTGTACTGTTCGGGGCTATGCGGAATCTTCCCAAGATCCAGCGTGTTTGCAATCCCCCGTTGAGTGCTCGCCGTTTGTCCTTCGGTGGCGTTTTCGGTGTACCGGTAGAGAAGTCCTGGATTGCCAGGCACATCGGCCTGCGCGGGACGCAGCGACTGGCTAACGACCACGGGCGCCCCGACCCAGGTATTGCGGCCCGATGCGGAAGACACATGCAGCAGCACGCGAAAGCGTCCCGAGCCATCCCAGAGCGTTCCGCCGGCGTCGGGGAACTTGTGCTTTACCTTGCGCCCAGTCGCGTGCGATCCGTCGCCAAAGGTCCAGGCGTATCGCAGATCCTGCGCGGCACCGTCGGGCGTGGCTTCAAAGTGAACGCGCTCGCCGGGCCGGAGTAAACCTGCCGTTGTAGCGATGCGTACCGTCGGCCCACCTGCAATCCAGGAGGGTTGAGCGGCGCCATCGCGTACCTCCAGCGGCAGCTCGGAGTCGCTCGTGGCAAGCGCTCCGGCGAGTACGGTGTTGTCCAGAGAAACATCCCTCACGCTGCCCTTCAGCACAGAGGGCACCAGCGACGGCTGCTCCAATCCCATGACGTCGGTGAAGTGAACGCCGCGAATGCCCGGCGAGGGCTGACGCAGCTGGACCAACGAATTCCAGTCCTCCAGGCGAATATTCCGGAAATCGAAACCGCTGCTTTGACCGCGGCCGGAGGGATCGGCCCACAGCTCCATCAGCGCGAACGGGACACCGCAGCCCCCCAGCCCCATGTGCAGCACATCGGAGTCGCGCATCGTGAAGTGGCCGCCTTCGAAA
The DNA here is from genome assembly GCA_964242195.1 of uncultured Acidobacteriaceae bacterium. Lineage (GTDB taxonomy): Bacteria > Acidobacteriota > Terriglobia > Terriglobales > Acidobacteriaceae > Granulicella. The sequence goes on along the minus strand of CAXTBI010000003.1, from coordinate 125,284 downwards.
TTCTTTCCAGGCCAACCGGCGCGCACGATGTTGGAGATGCTGGTGGAAAGAACGCTGTTCTCCACGGTGATGTTCGTCACGGGATGGCCCTCGACCGCGAAGGCCTTCGGACCGTAGCCTTCCCAGCTGGTCTGCAGGGCGAAGATGTCGTCGGCAGCGCGAAAAAAGCTGTCGCGCACGACTGTATCGCCACCGCCAAGCCAATCCATGCCGTCGGCATTGGCGTTGCCAGTGTTGGCGCCGATGACCTTGACGTTCTCGAAGAGGACGTTCCGGGAATCCTTCATCTGGATCTGCCACGTGCGGCTGCGCGTGACACAGGTGATGCCCTCGATCGAGATATCGTGCGCGTTGTCCATCACGATGCAGTGCCAGTTGCGTTTGTGCATCCAGCCATCGTCATCGGCGGGGTTCTGCGGGCCGTCGTACACGATGACGCCGCGGCCGAAGACCTTGACGTGATCGACCTGCCAAACGTTCAGCGCGCCGAAGACAACCGCACCCGGAGCGAGGTAAACGCTGTCCCCGGTGGCGGCGTCGATGTTCTCGTAATGTGCGCCCGGGCCGATGTAACGCAAATTGCCGGAAGCCGCAGCGACCGGCGGGTTCTTTTCGGGCGGGTTTGCGAAGAGGAACAGCATCTCGGCATCGCTGAGGAAGTCGCCGGGCCGCGAGATGGAGATCTTGGCTGGGCCGTCGAGCGTAAAGGTGAGGGTGCGGCCGTTGCGTTGTGGACGGATGCCCAGCCGCCACGGCTGCACCTCGACGCCCTTGGCCCAGAAGTCATCCCTGTCCGCCATGACGGAGATTCTCATGTGCTTGCGAGCCTCAAAATTGAGGAAGTAAAGATTGACGGCGGCGTGCATCACCGGCGTCGTTTGCCCATTCACTGTCACGACGAAGTGCGTAGAGGCGATCTCGGCGGGTACGGGGGCAAGAGCGCGTGTACCCGCGTACGCCGTCCATGGGAGGAGCGCAAGGAGCGGAGTGGAGCACCAGCGGAGAAGCCGCAGCATACATTCTATCATCCTGAGCGAACCGAAGGCCCCGTTCTTTCTTGGTGGAATACATATCACCCACTCGATATGCCAAGCATTTCGACTCTGCCACACAAAGCTGGAAAGGAGCCCGAGAGCGGCGTATCCGTTCGGGCTCCAAGCCTGGCGTGCGTTTTTCAAAAGTAGAACTTCGCCGCGAGTTGAATATCGCGTGGGTCGCCGGCGGTGCCGGTGATCTTGCCGAAATTCGAGCCGTCCCCGATGTTTGCATCCGGGGCGCTGAAGTAGGGGTGATTGAAGGTGTTGAAGGTTTCAAGTCGCAGCTGCAAATTGTATTTCTCATGCGCTCCGATGTAGGTGTTCTTGAAGATCGACAAATCCGCATTGGTATAGCCCGGTGCACGTACATTCGGCAGTGTGCGGGGTGCGTTGCCGATGGTGAACGGAAGAGGCACGGAAAAGGCCGCTGTGTTGAACCACTGATTGTTATTCGCGTTGGCGATCCGCGCGTTTCCGTTCAGATTCGGACGCTGGCCGCCTCCGAGCAGACCCGTGTTATCCGATACGGAACCCACCACAATCGGATTGCCGGAGTTGTATTCGGTTATGCCGTTCAGTTGAAAGCCGCTGAGCAGCGTATTGGCTACCCCATGCAAACCGGAAAGGTAGTGCTGTCCGTGTCCGAAGGGAAGCTCATAGGTGAAGCTGGTGACGAACTGCCGCGAAACGTCGTACGCTGAAACGGCGTATTCGCCCTGCGGGTTGTACTGGTTGGCATACGTTGAACTCTGGGGGCCAAGGTAGCCTACGGCAGCCGATGCGGTGTCCATGACCTTGGAGCCGGTGAAGGCCATGGTGAAGCTGAGTCCCTGCGAGAAGCGCTTGTCGAGTCTGACCGTCAACGCCTGGTAGTTGGAGTCTGCTCCCGGTTTGCGCACTGCCGTTACATTGGTGTACTGCGGGAAAGGCCGCAGCAACTGATTGCGCGAAACCGTGGAATAGCCGAGGCTGGAGCCGGGCAGCGTGATGATGCCGTAAAACGGGTTGGCAACCTGGTCGAAAAGGCTGTTGCGAAGGCCGAGATCGTTCGTCGGCAGCTGGTCGTACGGTACGCCCGGATCGCCCACGGGAAGGAACAGCCCGCGATTGCCGATATATCCAATCTCGAGAATGCTATTCAGCGGCAGCGCGCGCTGGACGTTGAAGTTGGTCTGGATGGAGTACGGGTTGCGCACGGAAGGAAAGAAGGAATCCCCAATGGCCGCGCCAATGTAGGTTCCCGGGCCGCCGGCTGCGCCCTGAGGCAGGCTGAAGCCGTCCTTGGCTGGATTGTCCAGCGTTGTGTTGATCGTGTGTTCGCCATCGTGGGTGAACGAGAAGTTCGTCGAACCCGCAAAGCCCTGGGTGCCCGCGTCGCCCGTGGTGCCGGCAGCCTGCAGCGCGGAAGGGGCATACACAATGCCGAATCCGGCCCGGATCACGGTGTTCTGGTCGGGTGCGAAGGAAACGCCGATACGGGGAGCGTAGTCCTTCCACTGGATGGGGGCCTGGCTGCGGCCATACTGTGAACCGGGCTGCGTCACGAACTCCATTGCGCCGCGCAGATTGGAGCAGGCGGGGCACACAACTGGAGAGACCGCGGCTGCCGTGACGGCGCCCTGGATGGGCGAAGCGGCGTTGGCGTTCCAGTACGTCAGCTGATTGTGCCGCTCCGTGCGAGGAAGCTCCACATCCCAGCGCAGGCCCAGGTTCAGCGTGAGCTTTGAGGTGACCTTGTAGTCGTCCTGGCCATAGAAGCCGATATACGAGCTGGCCTGCGCCGTGGTGATGTCGTGCGAGATGTAGCCGTAGTCCGGCAGACCCAGCAGAAAGTCAGCAAAGCTGTTGCCGTCGGCGGATCCCGTGTTGAGATTCAATTGTTGCTGTGTCCAGCTTTGGCCGAAGCCGTACTGCCCTGAAGGCTGCGAGTACTGGTGGAAATTGAGTAGCAGCTTCCGGAATTCGCCGCCGAATTTCAAATTGTTGCCATGCGTGATTTTGATGATGCTGGCATTGGCATCATGGGCGGTGGGGTTTTCGAGCAAGGCCACGTAGCCGCTGGAACCGAGACTCGAGAAACCGTTGCCGAACTGGTAGTTGGGAAACACCTGGAGATTGGCAACCTGCCCGAGGTTGGCGGGAAAGCCGAGGCTGGTCAGCGGAAAACTACCGCCAAACGGCACCCGAACGGAGGATGCGCGGCTGAGACCGTATCGAACCTCGCCCAACAGGCTCGGGGAGAAGGTGAAGGTGTTGTCATACGACAAGCTGTAGGAGCCGGAGGTCGTGGGTCCTCCGTACCCTTCGGAGGCGACATTGTTAAAGCCGCTAAAGGGTACGTTATAGTCCGCAAAGTGCGAGAAGCGGACGAACGTATGCCAGTTTGGGGTCCAGTTGTGGTCGATGCGCGTGTCGAAATGATAAAAGCTGTCGGTATCGCTTCCAGTCGCACTGAAATTGTAGCCGTCTCCGGCGACGTTTGGCATGGGGTAGTAGGCCAGTGAGGCGAGGGCCACTTTGCTGAAGCGACTGGAGGGAATCACATTGCCGGAAAAGGGCGTCCGGGTATAGATCGTGCCGCCGCCGTTTGGCAGCACCGTCGGCGTCGCCGTAAGTGGGTCATAGATGGTCGACCCCGAGGCGGAAAAGTCGCCGCCCCGTTCCGCAAGCGTCGGCACCAGGAAGGTGGCCGTGTCTCCGTGCGTGAGGTTCGATTTTTCATACGCGACGAAGAAGAACGTGCGGTCCTTGATGAGCGGACCGCCAAAGGTTCCACCCTCCTGATAGCGGCTCAGCGGGGGATTCGGGCCGGTCTGGAAGTAGTTGTGCGCCTCGAAGATGCCGTTACGCGCAAAGAAAAAACCCGAGCCGTGGAATTTGTTGCTGCCGGACTTGGTGATCAGGCTGATCACACCGCCGGAGAACCGACCGTACTCCGCAGGCAAAACGCTGGTTTGCACGTTGAACTCCTGCACCGAATCAACGATGGGCTGATAGGCGCTGGAGCTGTTGCCGACGTTGTTCTCAGGAAGAATGTTGGTCTGGCCATCCAGCTCCTGCTCGTTGTTGGCGTTGCGCGATCCTGAGATGTGAGGCGTGGACGCGCCGTTCGCATTTCCCGTGGTGTTCACGCTTGGCGCCAGTTCCGCAAGCGCAAACGGATTGCGTCCATTGAGTGGCAGATCGAGGACCTCTCGGGCCGTCACGACCTCGCCGGTTGCCGAGGTTTCGGTCTGCAGATCGGCGGTGGTGGCGCTGACATTGACCGTGTCGCCCTGGCTGCCTGGAGCCAGCTTGAAGTTCACCGGGTGATCCTGCAGCACTTCGACATTGATGTTGTCCTGGCGATCCTGCCGGAAGCCGGCCGCTTCGGCTTGCACGCTGTAGGTGCCCGGCAGCAGGAGCGGCACCTGAAAACGGCCGGACTTGTCTGTGGCCACGACCCTGGATTCGTTCGTGGCGGTGTTTGTGATGGTGATCTTGGCGTTGGGAATCAGGGCTCCCGAGATGTCTGCGACGACACCCTCCAGCGCTCCGGTTGGACTTTGCGCGAAGAGCGGCGTGGTGCATAGGGCGCTCAGTAGAAGTAGCTTTCGGATGGGTCTCGTGTGTCTCATGTGTCTCATGGTTCGTGCCTCGTATCGGGAAACTGTTGGGGCCATCTTCTGCGGTTCCCGGTAGGCGCAGATCACCGCGAAAGCGGTGGTCTGCAGTCCTTCCGATATGGTTCGCCCGGCTCAGATCATTTGGTATCGTTATCAAGTTGACGCCGAACTATAGAAAGACCGGCGAGCGCTTGTCAAGCTTTATTCTTCGCGACGTCGTCGAACGATCGCCGTAGACCGGGCTGAACTGGCCATGAACGGAAGCCAGAACAGTGCAACCAGCCTCAATTTGCCCCGTTTTTGATCATGATCGACATGAGTTGGAGCGCGAAGCTTGAACCAGGAAAAGCATCAACACCTGATTGGGAGCCCGTCAGCCGTACTGTGCAAGGGCAGTTTGCCACGGATGCACTTTATTGATAACGTTATCCATCTAATGGCAATTGATTCGCGGACGTGCTTCCGACAATACTCCCCCTCCCAGTCAGGGTGGACGGGAGGGGGTTATTCTGTGGAGACCCGGTCTGACCACGCGGTGCCAAGGCGTCCTGCAGGGCACAGACCCGCTGCACGGAGGCGGCCTCAATGAACTCCGTGAAAGAACGGTCCACCATCGGGATCGATCTGGGGGGCACGAACCTGCGCGTGGGGCTGTATGGGCCGAGGATGCATTGCCTGAGCCGTCGCTCGATGCCGACGCGAACCGCGCAGGGGCCGGATGCCGTGGTGGGAGACATGGCCGGCGCGGTCAGGGCGATGCTGGACGAGCATCGGGGTGCCCTCGAGGTGGAAGGCATCGGCATCGGAAGTCCGGGACCTCTGAACCTGCGCACCGGATCGCTTGAGTTGTTGCCGAACTTTCCGGGTTGGCAAGGCTACCCGCTGCGATCGAAGCTGGCGGACGCGACGGGATTGCCGGTCACCCTGGACTGCGACGCGAACGCAGCCGCGTTGGCGGAGTGGAAGCTGGGTGCCGGCCGAACCTGTGGAGTCGAGTCGATGGCGATGATCACGCTGGGCACCGGTGTGGGCAGCGGGATCGTCTTGAATGGCAGGATTTGGCACGGCCAGGTGGGCATGGCCGGTGAGATCGGACACATCTCTGTAAACCCCGATGGACCGCCTTGCGCCTGTGGCGGCCGAGGCTGTCTTGAACTGTATGCCTCGGCGAAGGGCCTCATCCGCTTAGCCGCGGAAGCCGCAGCTTCCACGGTATGTTCACCGGAACTGAAGGCGCTTGTACGCCGGGCAAACGGATGCACGCCGCTTGAGGTCGCGGAACTCGCGCAGCGGGGCGACAAGAGCGCACAGCAGGCATTCGAGCGGATGGGTCACTATGTTGGCCTGGGCTTGGCGAGCCTCGCGAACACGCTCGATCTTCCGCTGCTTGTGATCGGCGGCGGGGTAGCTGCAGCCTGGCCGCTCTTCGCCGAGGCGATGTTCTCTACCCTGCGTCGGTACAGCTATGTCTACCGGCTGAGAGAACCGACGCAGCTCCAATCGGTGGAAGAAGATCGCACGTTCATTTGCCCGGCGCTGTTGGGGGAATCGGCCGGCTTGTTGGGGGCCGCGCTGCTGCCCAGCTTTCAGGCCGCGCCACAATCCTTCCCAACGAAAGAAATCGGCGCTCTCGGCTTGCCGTGAAGTTCAGAACCGTTGCGGTCGCAGCAATGGCTCCGAGGCGTGCAGCGCTCTTCTTTTGCTTGCTCCCGACCAGGTTTGCCAGAGCCGCTCCACTCAACCTCGGCGCTTGTACCGCCTTCAACCCCCTCAGAGGAGATCGCTTGATGCGCAAATTTTCACGTACCTTGGAGCGGGCGCATCGATCATCGCGACAACGCCCGAAGCCGATCGTCCGGCGCGCTGTTCGTGGCCTGGCCGTTGCTGTTTTGGCGACCGCAGCGACGGTCGGTGCACAAACTGGCAAGAGCGATATTCCGCCGCAGTATGGGCCCTACAATGGAGCGTTTCTCGCCGATGGCCTTGGCCTGAGGACGCCGCTCGCGGACACGCATGACACGGTCTTGCTGCCGGGTTCGGCATGGTCGCTGTCGTGTTGGTTCAAAGCGAGCGATCCGGTAGGCGGGCGCGAGTTGCTGGCCGGTCTCGGCGACGTCTCGGGAGAGTATCCACGCTACCTCGCTGTAGAACGGGGAAAAGTTTCGCTCTGGATGGGCGAGGGCAATGAGTTGACCGGGCCGGCCTCCTTTGCCCCCGGAGAGTGGCACCTTGTGACGGCTACCTTCGACGGAGCACGCTTTCACCTCTACAGCGATGGTGCGCTGACGGCCACGGGCAACCTGACTTTGGGCACGCCGTCTCCGGTGCTGCAAATGGCGCCTCCTGTGCTCGTCAATGCACAGGGGGCGCACTTTGGCGGCGAGATCGGCTCCTTCCTCCTACTGCGGCGAGCTCTCTCCGAAGCTGAAGTCGAGCAGCGCTGGAAATCGCCACCGAATTTTGCGCTGCTCCCATTCGCGGAGGGTTCCAAGCCGTGGCCCGTGCAGACCCATGGACAAGCCGGGTATCGCGAACCGCAAGATCCTGCGACGATTCCCACCAGCCGCGCACCCTTCTCGCAGCCTGTCGCGATCTGGCGCGCTCCTCTGGGCGAGTCATTGACAGCGAGCGGAGCCGGCGAGTGGACCTTTTCCGCCGGTTGGACGATGCGCGAGGCCCCCATGGTCGAGGCCCGTGCCGAGGAAATCGCCGCGCCGGCATTCCCCGCAAAAGACTGGATGCAGGCCACAGTTCCTGGCACTGTTCTGACGACGCTTATCGATGATGGCATGTATCCCGACCCTGACTACGGTTTGAACAATCTCGCTATCCCTGAGAGTTTGAACAAGCAGGAGTACTGGTATCGGAATGTATTTTCGGTGCCGGCCGCGATGCGGTCTGCCCTCGCATCGCCGGGCCATCATGTGCAACTGACGCTGCAGGGGATCAACTACAAAGCCGAACTGTGGCTGAACGGCACGTCGCTGGGCACAATGAAAGGCGCCTTTCGTCGCGGGAACTTCGACGTGACGGCCCTGCTGAAGCCTGGCGAAAAGAATGTTCTGGCCGTGCGTATCTCGCCGCCACCCCATCCGGGCATCCCCAATGAGCAATCGATATTGGGCGGCGCGGGAGAGAACGGCGGAATCATGGAGCTCGACGGGCCGACGTTTCTGGCGACCGAAGGATGGGACTGGATTCCCGCCATTCGGGATCGGGACAGCGGCATTTGGCAGCCGGTGACGCTTGGGGTCACGGGCGATCTGAAGATCGGCGATGCGCAGGTGATTTCTTTGTTCAAAAGTCACGACACATCGCAGGCCGCCATTGAAATCTCTGTGCCGGTGACGAACTTTTCGGATAGGCCGGTAGAAGCCACGGTAAATGCCACGATTGAAGCGACGGCTGTACACAAGGACGTAACCCTGGCCCCGGGTGCGAACGTGGTGAAGCTCCTGCCGGCGGAATTTTCTCAGCTGAACCTGCAACATCCGCGCCTTTGGTGGCCGAACGGCTATGGCAAGCCGGAGCTTTACACCGCGATTTTAGATGTTCGCTCCGGAGGGAACACGTCCGATGCAAAGACTGTGCGTTTCGGTGTGCGGGAGATCAGCTATGAGCTGAGTCTGCTCGACAGTTCGGGCCACCTGCGCCGAGTCGAGTTCACGCCCTCCGCAGCCATTGGAGCCAACGGGCCGATCGTGAATGTGAGCCATGAAGGCATGCGGGAGATTCCGAGCGCCGATGCGATCGCTCTGCATGTGCCGGAGGACAAGCGCGATGACTACCACTACCAAACCTTCGTGTCCTCGCTTATGCCGGGAGCAGAGAACTCCCCAGCCATTGCCAAGGTAAACGATAGGGGACCGGCACCTTATCTCGTCATCAGGGTCAATGGGGTGCGCATCGCCGCTCGCGGTGGCAACTGGGGTATGGACGACTCGCGCAAGCGGGTCTCGCGAGCACACCTCGAGCCTTTTTTTCGGCTGAATCGCGATGCAAATCTCAACATAATTCGTAACTGGGTGGGCCAGAACACAGAGGAGACCTTCTTCGACCTCGCCGACGAATACGGCATGCTCGTCTGGAACGACTTCTGGGAATCGACCCAGAACTACAACATCGAGGCTGAGGATCCGCACCTCTTTCTCGAGAACGCCAGCGACACCATCCAGCGATTTCGCAATCACCCCTCCATCGTCCTCTGGTGCGGACGCAATGAAGGCGTGCCGCAACCCATCCTGAATATAGGTTTGGAAAAGCTTGTTCGTACGCTCGATGGAACGCGGTTTTACTCGCCGAGCTCCAACCAGATCAATCTGCAGCAGAGTGGACCCTATAGCTACCAGGATCCGGTGCTGTACTACACGGCGCTGAATCGCGGCTTCTCCGTTGAGACGGGAACGCCTTCGATGTCTACCCTGGAGTCGTTTGAGAGCACGACTCCGAAGCAAGACCAGTGGCCCATCGACGACGTATGGGCATATCACGACTGGCACGCGAGCGGTAACGGCGGCGTGGCGCCCTTCATGGCCGAACTCGAGGCCGAGTTCGGTGCGGCGACCAGCCTTTCGGACTTTGAACGCAAGGCGCAGATGCTGAACTATGTCGATCATCGCGCCATCTTCGAGGGCATGAACGCGAACCTTTGGGCACCCAACAGCGGACGCCTGCTATGGATGACGCAGCCCGCGTGGCCGAGCACGATGTGGCAGATCCTGAGCTCCGATTACGATACGCAGGCCTCGTACTACGGAACGAAAAAGGCTTGCGAACCGGTACACATCCAACTCAATTTGAGCAACGGGCAGGTGGACGTCGTCAACACAACGACCATGGCTAGACCCGGGCTAACGGCCACGGCGAAGATCTTCTCGCTCGCTGCTAACCTTCTTTCCGAATCGCACGTAAAAACGGATGCAGGGACGGATGCGATCACACACGCGATCAAGCTCAATCTCGCCCCCTATCTCGCCAAAGGCATGACGGTCGTCACCCTGGACTTGTCTACAGCGTCGGGTGAAGTGCTCTCCAGAAACCTGTATTGGCTGGCGGCGACCTCTGCCGGCTATCGCGAGTTGACCCGGCTTGAAGCCGCACACATGACGCTGATCGGCTCTGCAACCCGAAGTGGCGATGAGGAGAAGATGGTGCTGCAACTGACCAATGCGGGCACAAGTATCAGTTTTGCCAACAAGCTCACATTATTCGACGAGGACGGCAAACGTGTTCTGCCGACCTATTTTTCCGATAACTACGTGTCGTTGTTGCCGGGAGAGACGCGCCGCATCGACGTCAGCTTCCCGAGTCGCTCGCTCAAGGGCAGAGCTGTGATTGCCCTTCGTGGATGGAACTCCGTACCGCAGGAGATCCGGCTCAAGTGAGATGGCAAACGGTTGTCGATGCCGTAAAGGCGCGCTTTCCCCGTCCGTTCTGGGTCTTCGATCGACTCGCTCTCATTGACCGTCGCTGGCTCTGCATGAAAAGGTAGAGTTCGTGTTCGGGTCGTGAAAAACGAGCTACGGATAGCGAAGGGGCTGCCTAGTTTGACCAGACCAGCGAAAATGATTGACGTAGCCAAGCTCGCCGGCGTCGGCACAATGACCGTCTCCCGGGTCATCAATGGTCACCAGCATGTGACCGAGGAGATGCGACGGCGCGTCTTCGAAGCCATCGAGAAACTGAAGTATCGCCCGAACGAAGTGGCTCGCTCGTTGCGGGAGCAGCGATCCCGCCAAATCGGTGTAATTGTTCCAAATATTCACGATCCGTTCTTCGCGGTCTGCGCACAATCCGTAAGCATGGTCGCAAAAGAACAAGGTTACTCGGTAAACATCGCCATGTCCTATGAGGATCCCGAGACCGAGTATAACGAGGCCGCCATTATGCTGCGAAGGCATGTGGAAGGTCTGGTTGTGATTCCTTCGGCGGGGCCCGTTTCACGGCTCACCGAGCCCGAATTCGCCGGCATACCGGTGGTCACGCTGGACCGTCCGATTGCGGGTAGCCGTTTCGACAGCGTCGTGGTTCAGAACCAAAGCGGTGCTCGGATCGCCGTCAATCACCTGATTGAGCATGGACATAAACGCATCGGGTATCTCGGCTTATCGTCTCAGATCTATACCCTGAATGTGCGTTTCAAAGGCTACCAGCAGGCAATACGACGCGCCGGCCTGATGCAAATAGCGAGGCATGGCAACGCAACACAGGAAGAGATGCTCTCTACGATGCGCATGCTTCTGGCTGGCAAAGACGCTCCGACTGCACTTTTCTGCAGCAACAATCTGATCACCCGACATACATTGCATGCGCTTTCAGAACTCGAGGTCCGCGTTCCGGACAAGGTCGCTGTCGTCGGTTTCGATGATTTTGAAACGGCGGACCTCCTGAAGCCGAGTGTCACGGTCATACGGCAGTCTGCAACGGAGATGGGCCGAATCGGTGCCGGTTTGCTTTTTTCACATTTAACAGGCGAAGAAGCCGTTCAGCGTGCCACGCAGGTCGTTTTGCCTGTCGAGTTGATCATCCGGCGCTCTTGCGGGTCGTCACGAACGTCATAGCGTGCGACCTGAAAGCAGAAGGGTGTACTGCTGACGAATCGCGCTGCCACCGAACATCCTGGTGTTTGCGATACCTCGACTGGGACTGCCGTCAGGGTTCTCGCCTATTCGCTCACCTGCTCGCTCGCCGTTAGGACCGTGCCCAGCGACACGCGCATGAACAGCGCGAACACCAGCCCTGCCGGGATTAGAAAGAGGAAAGTCACTCCCAGGAGTACGGCTCCACACGCCGTCGCCGCTTCGGTAGGCACACCAAAGACCTCGTGCATCGTCGTACCCGTGGCCGCGATTTGGGTGAACCATCCTATGACCGGAAACTGAACCAGCGAACCGCCGATGTTGGCGGCTACCAGCAGCATCGTCTGAGAAAGACTCAGCGTTGCCAGTTGAGGGATCTTCACAAACGCGTGGACCACCTGCACGTATGCCGCCGCTACCAGGCTCCATATGGCAAGAGAGATCGCCAGCACCGAGAGGAAATCACCGAATGAGTGAATCACATTCAACCCATCGCGAAACGAGCGGAGCTTCATGGCTATGCTGGACCCCAGCTTCGGTGCCGGTCCACTCAGGGCACGTTCTATGCCGTCCGCCATCTTCCCGCCCAGAGCGCGCACGGCGAACGCCATGCAGAGAATGAGCACGACTGCCGCCAGGCTCGCCAGCCCCATGTGCACAAAGATTTGCCGGTGCGCGGTGCCCGCATGCCCCTGAGCCGCCAGCAGTGTCGCGGAAAAGATCAGCGCTGCCGCTCCCAGATCAAACATCCGCTCGATGGTATAAGTCGCCATCTGCGAGCTAAGTGGCAGCTTTACCGTCTTTGCCACAAGGTAGGGCCGGACTAGGTCGCCCAGGCTGCCGAACAAAGAAACGCAGGTAAAACCGATGAACTGCGGCCCGATAAGACTCAGGCTGGAAGCCCGTTTCACGGGCTTCAAGAGGGTGGCCCAACGCGCCCCACGCAGGCAAACGGAGGTATAGATCAGCGCCGTCGCCAGGCCGATCCGCCTGGCATCCGCCTGGCGCACCTCCCACCAGAACAGCTGCATGTCAAAGTGGAGCTTGGAACGAAGTATCACCACGATGGCAATGCCACCGATCACACTGACCAGCCAGATGAAAAGCCTTCTGCCGGTCACATGGCCGCCCTGGGGATATCCGCTGCGTGGTTGCTTGCCGGCACGTTCGCGTTCGGGCTATTCGGGCTATTCAGCACATAGATTCTGTAGCCCGCCTCGCCCGGGCTTGCGTGGAAGACTGTGTCCAGTTTGTAACTCCCCTGCAGCAGTTTCTGAAAGGCCGGCAGGTTCGCGATCTCCCCGTATCCCAGCTCGTCTCCGGGCCAGATATGAGAACTCAACACGATCACCTCGGGCCGTCGTGTCTGTAGCTGTGCCATGAATGTCTGCTGCAGCGGTCGGGTCACCGCGTTGGAAGTCTTCGGGAACAGGTAAAAGTCGTAAATGAAGCCCGTAGACTGGACGAGTTGCATTCGATACAGCACGTTGATGCAGCCCCCTGCGGTCATGTCCAGGCACTGCACCTTGCCTGACAACTGCTTTCCTCCCAGGCGAGTCAAGTCGCCTTCGAGGTGATTCAGCGTGGTCATCGAATACAGCTGCCGGCTTTGGACCCGAAGCAACAGGATGGGTAGAGCGATCGCCAGAACGGGAATCATCACCAGGGCGGTGATCCGTGCCGGCACGCTGCGGCGGCCTGTGCTCTTCAGCGCCAGATGAAGCTCAAACATCGCCCACAACGACGCGAAGGCAATGGCCTCCGATAACTGGTAGGACCAACCCTTTCTTTGCATCAAGAACAAAGCGCTGCAAAGCAGTGCGGCAAGCGCAAGAAAATCCGATTCCCATCGTCGCCACGACCTGTTCATCACGAACGGAATCCCCGCGCTGGCAAGCAACAGCAGCAAAAGCCTTGCATGAACGATCATGACGAGGAGCGGTTTCTGTGCCAGGCTCGCGTACCACGGATCCAGTCCCAATACCATGGCCAGGAACTCGCGCGTGACACCCCAGTGCGCCAGAAAGATCACCACCATCGCGACCGGCGCCAGGCACCCGGCAAGCGACCAGCCCACCATCTCAGCCGAACGCTTCGCCCAATTCAGTGGATTGTCACGCCATTCCAGCAAGCATATGGCCCCAAGAAAGAAAAGCCCGATCGCGATCATTGGTGGCTTGATGGAAGCCGTTAAGGCGCAGAGTCCCATGAAGCCTGCCATCCACGCGGGCTGCCGGCGCCTCTTTGCCTCGAACAGACAACCGAGCGCCACCAGGAGCAACGACGCGCTGATCCAGTCTCGCTGGCCCAGGTTCTTAGCGCCATCGCGCTCGTGGATTAGGTACGCAAGCGCCCCACCCACGATTCCGACCAAACGTCGGTTTTTCCCTACGATCCACGCGCTTGCAAGCAGCCCCGCCAAGCCGGCTAGCGTGTCCCATAGCCATAGCCCAAGCGCGCCACCACCTAGGATATGCATCTCCAGCCAATCGAGGACATACGTTCCCGGCAGGTTGATCTCGATGATGTCCCGGTAGGGAGCCATACCATGCGCCATCAAAAACAGGACGTAGTGGATCAAAGGTGCATCATGCACGAGGGGCCAGGCGTAAGACACCCTGAGTGCCTCGGCCAAGACAATCAGGATCGCCCCCGTCGCCAAAGCCCAAATCCAGCGCGCCAGGGGGGCTGGGACGTGACCTGTCCCTAACGATGTTTCACCCGATGCTCCAATCTGTCGTTGTTCCGTCCCCAGCCCACGCGTCATCGTGCTCTTTCCTTTTCAGCGATCAACAACGGAAGTTAGGCTCAGCTTAGCAGCTTAGGACTACCCCGTTAAAGCGCGAACGCGGACGATCGATTTGCATCGGCGACACTCACGGGTTCATCGCCAACACTCACGGATGCCAGTTTTTTGGGTCTCACAACGTGCGCCGTGCGACGATCTTGCTTTGGCTCGCACTCGCGCCGATGTTCTGGGTTTCAAGCAAGAGCTCAAAACGCGGCAGGGTCAAGGCCGCCCGTGGATGTACGTTTCACGCTTGCGTGCGTGGTTTGCGCCGGCGCTTGACAAAGGCCAGCCGCGAACATGCTCAGCGACAACGCTCCCGCGATGACGCAACTCCTGGTCAACTCTTGTCTTTGCAGCATAAATACATCTCACCTGGGTCGAGCTCTCGACGTAGTCATGCACTGAAAAGGACCGCAAACGGACGCACCAGTGCCTCAAGCGGGCCTTCCAGGCGCGGAACGACGACCTCCCGCCACTCCAACTTTCCCTTACCGAGCAAAAACATCTGTTGCATGAATCGGCTGACCCCCTTCACAGAGCCTGGGGCAAATTCCGAAGTGAACGCCCCCCTCACATGGCAGGAATTCCGCTTGAACCGTTACCGCCGCGCGTCGCGGTAATGCAACAGTTCGCTGAGCCCGATCCAGAGGTCGAGCAGGCCGAGGCCGCTGATGAGGCCGCGGACCCAGCCGCGCAGGAGCCAATCGGCAGCCAGGGGGTGGCCGGTAATCCAGGCGTTTGAGTCCCAATAGCGGGGCGACCAGGGCAAAACGGCAACCAGGCCGCCGACATAGAAACAAAAAATGACCAGCATGCCGAGTGAAATGCGTTGCAACCAGACCGGGGCGAGATTTGAGGCGCGAACCTCCGACCCCGGTGGAGTCGCCGGTTGGCCACCCGCTTGCGGCGGATTGGGAATTTCCCGAAACAGCTCGCCTTGGCCGGGAGAAGGCATCTCTACACGGTATCAGGGGGGCGCGGGTCCCGTCTTTCCGGCGGTTGCTGAGGGTGTGGGGGCGTGGTTGGCAGTTAGTGGTTGGGGTTGGTGCTGGCGTCGGCTTCGTGTTGGGCCCTGGCGCGCAGGCGGACGGCGTTGTTGTGGTGACGCTGCGCTTCTTCGAGGGTGGGGGCGTGGGAGGCGGCGGTGTCTTCGGCGACGGCCTCCGCGAGGAGACCGCGGGCGTCGTGAACGTCTCGTTTCGCGCGGGCTTTGGTCTGGATGTCGGCTAGAAGAGCTTCCGGTTTGTCCCCGGTTCCGTCCAGCGCGAGGCCGAGGTGGAGGTCGCCGCCGGTGCCGGAAATTTCCACCGGAAGCTCAACGCCGGCGCCGTTCCGTTGCAGGTAGTGGTCGAATGGGCTGAGCAGAAGGCCCTTCCATCCACCGACCATTTGGGACGCGGTGGCGTCGGTGCGGAAATGGCCTTTGAATTCGAACAGTTTGCCATCGGCCGAGTAGACGCCGTTCATGAGCGCATGTACGCCGGGAACGCTGGCATGGAGGTCCGAAACGGCGAGGACACCCCCCGCGAGATGGAGGTTTGCGGAGATCTGGGAACGGATGTTCGCCGGGTCGGCGGCGGCGGGGAGCGGCCCGGAGGACGCGGCTGAGAGCCCGCCCGGAAGTTGGTCGGATATTTGGGCCCGGTGACTCAGCGCGGCGATCCGGCTTTGCCAGGACGGGTTGCTGAACTGCACACCGGTGAGGGTGAAGGTGCCGGTGAGCGTGAGCTTTTCGGCAACCGGAACGTTCCCGGGCGGGATGTTCACCGCGGCGCGCATGGCCAGGGTGCCGGTCATGAGGGGAGGCGAGGTCCTGATCGCCAAACGGAGAAAATCCTGCACGCGGCCATGCGGGACGTCCACCTGGAGCTGGATGTCGTGGCCTCCATTACCATGGACGATTTTGCCGGTGGTGGTGAAGGCGGAGCCGGCCAGCGGGCTTCCCGGCGAGCTTCCCAGCGAACCTCCCAGCCATGCGTGAACGGGTTGCAGGGAAGTGTCGCCGGTGGTCCCGTCCACCACGGCGTGGAAGTCTGTGTGCAATGGGGTCGGGTGGTTGGCGATCCCGAGCGCAAAATTGGGGGTATCCGTGCGGCCGTCGACGACCAGGCGGTCAAGTGTGCCGGTGAAGCGACCGGTGGAGGAGAGGGTGCCGCCGAGGCCTCGGATCGTGCCGAGGTCGGCGCGATCGAAGGTGTAAACGCCGTCGATGGGGGTCTGGCCGGGCGCGTTGTTCCGTGCGGCTGAATTGCTCGGTGCATTCAAGTCGTTGTCGAACTTGCCGTTTCCCCATGGGCCGAAGTGGCCTACGACGTGAATTTCGCCCTTGGGTCTGGAGTTAAGGATGTGAGCGTCGTAGCGCATGGCCCCATGCGGGCCGACGTGCTGCAAATCGAGGGTGGGGATCGAGAATTCCAACGGCGGCTTCGGTCGGGTTTCGCTCCCCGGGTCGGGTTGGGCGGAATCGATATAGAGCTTTACGTCGCGGCACTCGAATTGCTCGACGATGATGGCAAGGTTTCCGGGCTGGCGCTCGGCGTCGGCCGTGCCGGTGTGGTTTGCCGGGGGCGGAAGGTGAACGGTGAGGCCTTCGACGCGGGCAAACGCGACGCGCGTGGGCTGGTGAAGAAGGCTTTCGCGCAGAAGCCCGAGGAGGCCGGTGCGGAAGGCGAAATGGCGCACAACGATCATCGATGGCGCGGCGAGTATGGGCGGCGCCGACGGCTTGGCCGTGCCAGGGAGTGTGTCGCCGCGGTAGCCGATACGGAGGCCGGAGCCGGAAACCTCAACCCCGCGAAAAAGCGAAAGGCTCAGCGAGTCAAGCGCGACGGGCGCGTGGAACCGGGCGGCAAGCGTTTCGACGATGCGCTGCCGCAGGATGGGTTCGGCGTTGTGGAGGATGTATTCGGCGGCAAGAACAAGGCCGAGAACGACGATGGCCAGCGCGGATAGCAGGAGCTTCCACGGAAACCCCCGCCGTGCCGGGGAGCCGGTTGGGGGCAGTCGGAAGAGGATGGAGGGGGCGTCCATGCTGTAGCGAATGTACCGCGAACCCCCAGCGCGGATCGGCGGCTTTGCGCACGGAGGGACGGAAAAGCGTCTGCGAGAATAGAGAAGCGATGCTGCAATTATCTGGCGCGGGAAAGCGCTTTGGCCACAAGCTCTTATTTGAGGAACTCAACTGGCTGATCACGCCCAATGAACGAACCGGGCTGGTCGGCGGCAATGGAACGGGCAAATCCACGCTGCTGAAAATGATTGCCGGCGTCGAGGGCCTGGACTATGGGCAGCGGACGCTGGTGCGCGGAACCACGCTCGGATACCTGCCGCAGGATGGGCTGGCGCTCTCCGGGCGAACGGTGTTCGAGGAATGCCTGAGCGTGTTCGACGAGCTGCTGCAGCTGGAAATCGAGTACGAAGCGCTGACGCACGTCATGAGCGAGGCGGACCCGAAGGGGAAAGAATATGCCGCGGCCGCGGACCGGTACTCCGAAATTGCCGAGCTGCTGCATGTCCACGACATCTACACGCTGGATGCGCAGGTGGGCGCGGTGCTGGGCGGTTTGGGGTTTTCGAAAGAGGACTGGGAACGGCGCACGGAAGAGTTTTCGGGCGGCTGGCAGATGCGTATTGCGCTGGCCAAACTGCTGCTGCAAAAGCCTTCCCTGCTGCTGTTGGACGAGCCGACAAATCACCTCGATCTGGAGTCGCGCAACTGGCTGGAGGAGTACCTCCACAGCTATGAGAACGCGTTTATTTTGATCTCGCACGATCGCTATTTTCTGGACCAGACCGTGAGCAAGACGGTGGAGGTCTGGAACAAGCGGATGCATGTGTACCACGGGAATTATTCAAAGTATCTGACCTTGAAGGAAGAGCGCCGCACGCAGCTGATGAGCGCGTACAAGAACCAGCGCGAGCGGATTGAGGATCTTGAGGCGTTCATCAACCGGTTTCGTGCGCAGGCGACCAAGGCCAAGCAGGTGCAATCGCGCATCAAGGAGCTGGATAAGATTGCGCGCATCGAGGTGCCGGACGAAGAAGCAACAATTCACTTCACGTTTCCGCAGCCGCCCTCCAGTGGACGCACCGTGATGGAGGTGAAGGGCCTGACGAAGCACTACCCGACGCCGACCGGTGGGACCAAGCGCGTTCTGGAAGATGTGGAATTCACCATCGAGCGCGGGGACCGTATCGCGCTTGTGGGTGTGAATGGCGCAGGCAAATCGACGATGCTGCGCATGTTGGCGGGGCTCGAAAAGCCGACGCGGGGCGACATCAAGCTGGGGCACAATGTGGCGGCGGATTACTTTGCGCAGGACCAGTACAAGGTGCTGGACGGCGATGCGCAGATGCTGGACGACATCACGGGGTCGAACCCGCGCGTGGACGTGGTGACGCTGCGCTCGCTGCTGGGCTGCTTTATGTTCACGGGCGATGACGTGTACAAGCGGCTGGGCGTGCTTTCAGGCGGGGAACGCAACCGCTATGCGCTGGCCAAGATGCTGGTGTCGCCGGCCAATTTCATCCTGCTCGATGAGCCTACCAATCACCTGGATATGCGCGCCAAGGATGTGCTGCTGGAAGCGGTGCGGAACTTTTCGGGGACGGTGCTGTTCGTTTCGCACGACCGCTACTTCATTGATGGGCTGGCGACGCGGGTGTTCGAGGTGGAAGAGCGCCGGGTGCACATTTACCCGGGCAATTACGAGGACTACACCCACCGCAAGACGGGCGGTGCGCCGGCTTCGACCACGGAGGCAGCGGCCCGGATGAAGACGGATTCGTCGACGGGGAGCACCATCGATCCGGCTACGGGGATGTTCAAAGCGGTGAAGCAGGTAGGGGTGAAGGCGGAAGAGCCTGCCCCGGTTGCGGCGGCTGCCCCGGTGGTGGCGGAGACGCTGGAGCCGTTCGCGTCGACGCACGAGATCGAAGGCTCACTTTCACCCGTGGTAAGCACGCCGAAGGTGTACGTCAAAAAAGTGAATCCGCTGAAGCTGAAGCATCTGGAAGAGCGCGTGGCGGCCATTGAAGAGGAACTGCCGCAACTGGAGGCGCGGATCGAGCAAGCTCAGGCGCAACAAGCGAATTACACCACGGCCGAGTCGGCGAAACTGTTGGCAGCAGAGCTTGGCGCATTGCGGGACCGGCATGCGCTCATCACGGCGGAGTGGGAAGAGTTGTCGATGCAACTGGAAGCGCAGGCAACGGCTTAGGGTTCCGGTGGTTGGTGGGGCAGGTCTCTCCAATACGCCGACTCTGTTCGCTTCGGTCGAGCCGTCGTCTGATTTGAGAGTTTGGACAACTGAACTACGTTTACGCGGCAAGGGGAGATCGGTGCGGATTCTGGTAGTAGGTGCGGGGGCGACGGGCGGCTTCTTCGGCGGCATGCTGGCGCGGGCAGGACGAGACGTAACCTTTCTGCTGCGCGAGAACCGGGCGCGGGCGGTGCGGGAAAATGGCCTCACCCTGCTGACGCCGAACGGGACCTTGACGCTGCGGCCGCCCGTCCTTACGGCGCAGGAATTGCGTGAACCCGCGCCGGGGCAGGAGCCGTTTGCGCTCGTCATGATCAGCACGAAATCGTACCAGATGGACGGGGCCATGGAGGACATCGCGCCGGCGGTGGGGCCCGAAACCGTCATTCTGCCGATCCTGAACGGCATGCGCCAGATCGCGGTGTTGGCGAAGCGGTTTGGGGCGGAGCGGGTGCTGGGTGGATCGGTGCGGATCGTCGCAGACACCGACGCAGACGGGCGTATTCACCAAAAAACGACGCTGGCGGAGATGAGCTACGGCGAGGTGCGCGGGGATCGAAGCCAAAGAATCGAGGCCGTGGACCGGGCGCTGCGTGGAGCGGGTTTTGACGCCATCCTTCAGCCGAACATCATCGCCACACTGTGGCAAAAGTGGTGGATCCTGGCGAGTATAGGAACGGTTTGCGTACTGGCGCGGGGAACGACGGGGCAGGCGGCCTCGGCACCGGAAGGCGATGCGTTGGTTCGGGCAGTCATTCGGGAATGCACGGCAATCGCGCGGGCGAACGGCTATCCGCCGGACCAGGCCATGCTCGCCGAACATACGGAGCGGCTGCTGGACAAAAGTTCGGCGCTGACCTCGTCGATGTACCGGGATATGACCAAGGGTGCGCCGGTAGAGGCAGATCACATTCTTGGGGATCTGCTGGCGCGGGCTGGGGATATCGAAACGCCGCTGCTGCGGGCCGCCTTTGTGCAGTTGAAGGTGTATGAGGCGGGGCGGCGGTAGGCTGTTTCGATGAGTCTAGGCGGAAGTGATCGCTAGCTTAGCGACATGCGACGTCGTGAGGATGGGCAGCCGGCGGACCTTGATTCGCATGAGTGCCTCTTTTATGGTGACTTACCTTTGTGCTGCACAAGTGACGTAGTCAGCATCAAGCTCTGTGTTCCCGGCTGCTGCACAGGGTTGTTCGTGGCATGATTTAGGTATGTCCCCATCCCATTGGCAGCCAGGGCGTTGGTCGGATCGTTTAGCGGAGTTGGAAGCGCGCTCGGGTGAGCTGAAGCAGGTGCCGTTGCGACGCGATGTGCGGTCGTTGGGGGCGCTGCTTGGGCAGGTGCTGCGGGAGCAGGCCGGCGTCGAGCTTTTTGAGACGGTGGAGGGGCTGCGGCGGATCGCCATTGCGCGCCGTGAGGCCCAGGCGGCGGGGGATGCCCTTGCCGCGCAGCGGCACCTGGAGGAAGCGCAGGCGTTGGCGCGCGAGGCAGCGCGCGAACCGCAGCGGGCGTATGAACTGGCACGGGCGTTTGCGTTTTATTTCGAGCTGATCAATTTGGCGGAGACCAACCACCGCAAGCGGCGGCGGCGGTCCTCGCTGCTGGACGCCGAAGCCGCGCCGCAGCGGGGCAGTCTGCGCGGAACGCTGCGGCGTTTGCGCGAAACGGGATACACGCGCGAACGTGCCTTGGAGCTGCTGAAAAGAGTGTGCGTTGTCCCGGTGTTTACGGCCCATCCAACCGAAGTGGCGCGGCGCAGTGTGATGTTCAAGCGGCGAGCGATTGCGGAGCTTTTGGAGCAGCTCGATGTTTTAGGCACACCGCCTTCCCGCATGGCGGCGCTCGAAGAACAATTGCTGGCGGAGATCACGGCGCTTTGGCAAACCGATGATGTGCGTTCGGCGCAGCCCACGGTGCGCGATGAAATCCAAATGGGGCTGGACTTTTACGAGGCCTCGCTGTTTCAAACGGTACCGGTGCTGTACGGGGAAATCGCGGCGGCGCTCGATGCGGAGTTTCCGGTTCTGCCGGTGCCGGAGGATCGCGTTGCGGCGCAGAAAAGCAGATTTCCTTCGGGGATGACAGCCAGAAATGCAGATGCAGATGCAGATGCCGCAGCAGCGGCGACGCGAACGCCCAGGAAGACGTCGATTGCGGAGTTGCCGGTGACGGTGCGGTTTGGGTCCTGGATCGGCGGCGATCGCGACGGCAATCCGTTTGTGACGGGGGAGACGACGGGGGAGGCCGTCGAGATGGCGCGTGCGCTGTTGCGCGAGCACTACCTCCGGCAGCTGCATGAGGTGTTCGACCAGGTGGCTTCTTCGACGCGGCAGGCGGGGATTTCGGTGGCGCTCACGGAACGGTTGAAGGTGTACCTGCGGCAGCTGGAAACCTCCGGGCACACGGCCTTTGCGGAGCGGTTTCCGCATGAAGCGGTGCGCCTGGCCATTGCATGCATGACGTTGCGGCTGGGCGGCAAACCGCCGGTGACGATGCATCGCAACCTCCTGCTTTCCGACGCCGCAACGCTGCCGCTGTACGCAAATGCGGAGGAGCTGCTGGGGGACCTGGCGATGCTGCGGGAGTCGCTGGCGCAGAATCGCGGGGAGCGTTTGGCGGAACTGTATCTGGATCCGCTGCTGGTGAGCGCACGGACGTTTGGGCTGCATCTGCACACGCTGGACGTGCGGCAGCATGCACGCGTACACACGGCGGCGGTGGAGGAGCTTTCGGCCTGGCAGGGCGAGGCGGGTGAGCTGACGCTGCCCAGGGCGCCGGGCCCGGCGACGGCGGAGGTGTTGTCGTCGATGCGGGAGGTGGCGCGGCTAAAGACGTTGGATCCGGCGTCGGTGGAAGCGTACGTGATCTCCGGGGCGAGCTCGGCGGAAGATGCGTTGCGTGTGCTTTGGCTGGCGCGAATGGCAGGCGTTAAGGTGGAGGGCAGTGCGACGGCGGACGGCGGGGCCGATGCGGGTTTGCAGCCGGTACCGTTGTTTGAATCGATTGAGGACCTGCAACACGCACCGTCCATTTGCCGTGCGTTGTGGACGAGCGAAGCGTATAAGCCGCTGCTCGCCAGCTGGGGTGGGCGGCAGGAAGTGATGCTCGGCTATTCGGATTCGAACAAGGACGGCGGGATGATTGCGTCGACCTGGGAGGTTTGGAAGGCGCACCGTGCATTGCACGCGGTCGCGCGGGAGTGCGGCGTGGATCTGCGGCTGTTCCATGGGCGCGGCGGCGCGGTGGGACGCGGCGGCGGGCCGACACATCGCGCCATTTTCGCGCAGCCGCTCGAAAGCTTCAACGGCGAGCTACGGTTGACGGAGCAGGGCGAGGTGCTGAACTTTAAATACAGCGATGTTGTGCTGGCGGAGCGCAGCCTGGAACTGATGATCGCGGCGTCCGTGGATGCGCTGGCGCGGCCGGATTTCCATGAAGCGCTGGCGCGTCCGGATTTCCATGAAGCGCTGGCGCGGCCGGATCTCCATGAAGCGCAAGCCGACGCAAAGACGCATCTGACCGGGGCCGTCGAGCCTGCATGGGAAGCCGCCATGGATGAGCTTTCAGCACGGTCGCTGGAATTTTATCAGCGGGGCATCGTTGGCGACGCGGAGGTGTTTGCGTTTTTTGAGCAGGGGACGCCGGTCGCGGAGCTGGCGCATGCGCGCATCGGTTCGCGGCCGGCCAAGCGGGTCGATGCGAGCGCGGCTTCCGTTGGGCAAGGGCGCTCCATGGCGGATTTACGGGCCATTCCATGGGTGTTCGGATGGATGCAATCGCGCATCATGGTTCCGGCATACTTTGGTGTGGGCCATGCCCTGGAGGCCTTTGCGCACGAACATACGGAGGGTTTGGCCTTGCTGCGGCGCATGGCGGCGAGCTTTCCCCTGTTCATCGACATCGTCCGTAATGTGGAGGTGGCCCTGGCAAAGGCGGACTTCGGCATCGCGGCGCTGTACAGTTCGCTGGTGGCCGACGAGCGGTTGCGCGAGCGCGTGTTTTCAATGCTGCGGGAAGAATTTGAACGGACGCGGCGCATGATTCTATCGATCACGGAACAGACGGAATTGCTGGAGCGCAATCCGGTGCTGACCAATTCCATTCGCTTGCGCAATCCGTACGTTGACCCGATGAGCCTGCTGCAGCTGGAGCTGTTGCGGCGCAAACGCAAAGATCCGGGAGCGGAAAACGATGTACTGGATCGGGCGATCACGGCGACCATCAACGGCATCAGTGCGGGGCTGCGCAATACGGGTTGATGCGGGTACGCCGGTCGATTAGTTTCAGTCGGTTCACCTGGTTTGTATGGACCGGGGCGGCGGGGAGGGGCGTACACTTGGACGCGATGCGATGCTTCTCCGTTCTCCTTTTTGCGCTGCTTGCGTTGCCGTCCCCCGCGCAGACACCGAAACCCGACATGAAGACCGCGGCCAGCCCGGATGGGTCGATCACTTTCCGGTACGGAAATGCCGGGGCGAAGGCGGTGGTTGTGCACATCGACGCGATGGCCAAGCCACTGCCGATGACCAAGGATGCCACTGGCCTTTGGACGGCAACGACACCGCCGCTGAAGCCCGAACATTACATTTACAGCTTCGATGTCGATGGTCTGGAGATGCGGGATCCGCTCGAGCCGACGGCGGTTCCCAACCTCGTTTCGTTGAGCTCGGGCATTTTCGTGCCGGGATCGGTGCCGCAGCGATGGGAGTTGCAGGCGATTCCGCATGGGAACGTTTCGATGCATGTCTATACAACCCAGATCGCGCGAAACCTGCCGCTCAACCAGGAATCCTACGTGGTGTACACGCCGCCAGGCTACGATCCGGCCAGGCCGGGCGGGTACCCGGTGCTGTACCTTCTGCACGGATGGAGCCAGAGCGCGGTTGGCTGGACCGCAACGGGGGAAGCGCAGCACATTTTGGATTCGTTGCTGCACACAGGGCAAATCGTGCCGATGATCGTCGTGATGCCGCAAGGGTATGGCGACTACAAATTCGTGACGAGCGGCTTTGGTGTCTGGCAGGATCCGGCGCGAGTGGACGACAATGTGTCCCTGTTTTCGCAAATGTTGACCGGCGAAATCATTCCGGCAGTGGAAAGCGAGTACAATGTCGCCCGGGATGGCGGACACCGCGCCATTGCCGGGCTTTCGATGGGCGGCCTGGAGTCGCTGACTCTCGGGCTTACGCAGCCGCAGACGTTCAAGTACGTGGCCGGCATGAGCTCGGCGGTGCAGGGTGAACATTTCGATCAAAAGTTCCCGTCCATGGCGGCGGGCTACGCGGCGAGCCAGGCGAAATTGAAGCTGCTTTGGGTAGGTTGCGGCACCGAAGACGGCTTGATTGCGGCGAATCGTGCGTTTGTGGCCTGGGCCAAGGGCAAAGGGGTGCCGATCACCGCGGTGGAAACGCCGGGGCGGCACACGTGGCTGGTGTGGCGCGAGAATTTGATTGCGGTGGCGCCATTGCTGTTTCGCTAGTGGTGGTGATTGGTGAATGGAAATAGGGGCCAAGGGGGAGAGCGATGAAGGCGATCCATTCGTATCTGATGTTCAACGGTAACTGCCGCGAAGCCATGGAATTTTATGCAAAGGCGTTCGGTGGTGATCTGAACGTGATGACCTGGGGCGAGGCCCCGGAGCCGCCGACCGAGGGTGCGCACCTGGTGATGCACTCACGGCTTACCAGCGGTTCCGTTCTGCTCATGGCTTCCGACACGCCGGCTGGACGGCCGCCGACGCCCGCGGGGCGCAATGTGGGGCTTTCGATCGAGTGCAGCAGCCGCGAGGAGGAAGAGCGCCTGTTTGCCGCGCTGAGCGAAGGCGGGATCGTGATGATGCCGCTGCAGGACACGTTCTGGGGAGCGTATTACGGCATGCTGACCGACAAGTTCGGGATCTGGTGGATGCTTGACTTCGGACCTACGGAATGATGTTCCGAGTCCCAAACGCGCAAGGTGATTCGTGATCAAAACCGAGCGGCCCTGCGCTTTTACGCAAGACAGCCGTATGCGCTCTGCGGTACTCTGCTGCGGGCGATTCGAGCGAAGGCAATGACGGGTTCGTGAGGCTCAGAAAACGGCGTGGGTACAGTGAATCAGAAGATTTCTCGGCGAAATTTCGCACATCTTGTAGGCGGCTCGGCAGCTGCCTTGTCGGTTCCGGAGCTTGGGGGCGTTTTGAATGCGCAGGGGGCCGGGAGCACCGGTTTGCCGCCACGCGGGTTTCCGCAGAACTTTCTGTGGGGTTCGGCAACGGCCAGCTACCAGGTGGAAGGTGCGGTGAATGAAGGCGGCCGCGGCCCCACGATCTGGGATACGTTTTCGCACATCCCGGGCAAGACGCACGACGGCGACACGGGCGACGTGGCTGACGATTTCTACCACCGCTACAAGTCCGACATCGCGATCATGAAGGACCTGGGCTTGAAGACCTGCCGATTTTCGGTCGCCTGGAGCCGCATCTTCCCGACCGGTACAGGAGCACCGAATCAAGCGGGTGTGGACTTTTATCGCCGCTTGACGGAGGCGCTGCTGGAAGCAGGCGTCGAGCCCTATGCGACCCTCTACCATTGGGATCTGCCGCAGCCCCTGCAGGACAGGGGCGGTTGGGAAAATCGCGAAACGGCCGAGGCCTTTGGACACTATGCGGGCTACATCGCGGGCAAGCTGAAAGATCATGTGAAGCACTACATGACCACCAACGAAATCCGCACCTTTACGGAGCTGGGCTATGGTGAAGGGCGGTTTGCGCCGGGGCTGAAGGTGGGGCCGAAACGGCAGGCGCAGTTGACGCACAATGCCGTGCTGGCACATGGACTCGCGGTGCGGGCCATTCGGGCGGCGCAACCGGATGCAAGCGTGGGGCTGGCGGAAATTCCGCTCTCGACGGTGCCGGTGATGGAAACCCCGGAGCATGTTGCCGCGGCGCACACGGCGATGTGGGAGGAGAATGCGCAATATCTCGGCGTGATCCTGGGTGGCAAATACACGGAGCGCTACCTGCGAAAGCTGGGTGCGGATGCACCGCAATTTACGCCGGAGGATTTGGCGATCATCTCGTCCCCGGTGGACTTTGTGGGCGTGAATGTTTATTTCCCAACCTATGTGCGTGCCGCCGACAACGAAGCGGGGTATGCCGTGATTCCGCCCCCGTCTTCATTTCCGCACATGTTTAGCCCGTGGCTGTATGTGGGCCCGGAAGCGCTGTACTGGGGACCCAAGCTGATCTACGACATCTGGAAGCCAAAGGCGTTGTACATCACGGAGAACGGCTGTTCTTCCAACGACGTCCTCACCGCCGACGGGCAAATCTACGACACCGATCGCGTGATGTACTTCCGCAACTACCTGACTAATCTGCACCGCGCCGTCAATGAGGGCGTGCCGGTAAAGGGGTATTTTCTTTGGAGCCTGCTCGATAACTATGAATGGGCCGACGGGTATGAAAAGCGGTTCGGCATTGTGTATGTAGACTTTAAAACGCAGCAGCGAACGCCGAAGCTAAGTGCGAAATATTACAAGCAGGTGATTGCGGCGAACCGCGTGCTTTAGTGGTGGGGGATTGGTAGCTGGTGGGGTCGCACAAACCACCTGCACCCACTGAATCCACGAACTCCGCTGCGCTTAATCCACGAACGCCGCTGCGCTCAATCCACGGGCTCCGCCGTGCTTAGGGCTAGTTCGGCGGCGATCAGGTCTTCGGCGGAGAGCTTGTCCACGCGCCGCAGCGCAGGGAAAAAGACGCTCCAAAGGCCGGTCACGGCGAGGCTCCCTATGCCCCCGAGGACAACCGCGCGAACGGCACCGAACCAATGCGCGGTGAGGCCGCTTTCGAACTCGCCGAACTCATTGGAGGCGCCGAGAAACAGCCAGTTGATGCTGGAGACCCGGCCACGCATCTCCGGCGGCGTGGCGAGTTGCAGAATGCTGGAGCGAACGACGACGGAGACCATGTCCGTTGCGCCGGTAAGGAAAAGAGCAAGGCAACTGAGCCAAAGGCTATGGCTGAGGCCGAAGACGACGGTGGCCGCGCCGAAGCCGGCCACGCACAGAAGCATGGTTTTGCCGGCATCGCGCTTGATGGGAAAAACGCTCAGCGAAAGCGAGACAAGCAGCGCGCCGAGCGAAGGCATGGCGCGCAGGAAACCGAGCGCGTGGGCACCCCGGTGCAGGATGTCGGAGGCGAAGATGGGCAGCAGGCTGACGGCGCCGCCGAGCAAAACGGCGAACAGATCGAGCGAGATGGAACCGAGCAGAAGGCGCGTACCGGTAACGTAGTGGAAGCCGGCGAGCATGGTCTGGAGCGAGAAGCCCCTTTTCTCGGCCGCCCCGCGTGGTTGTACGCGCGTCACCAGCAAAAGAAAGGCCACCAGACAAACGGCGGTGAAGGCGTACACGACCGGTGCGCCCGCCAGGGAGCGCAGACGGCCGGTAAGGGTCAAGGTAAACAGGAGGCCGCCGACCATGGGACCGACGGCATTCGCGGTTTGAAATATGCTGGCGCCCCATGTAACGGCATTGACGAAATGTTCCCTGGGCACGAGCGTGGGCACGAGCGCAGCGGCCGCCGGGCCGGAAAAGCAGCGGCCCAGCCCAATGACGAAGAGAATGCCGTACACGGGCCAAATATTCCTGATGCCGTGCAGCGTGAGCGCAAACAAGGCGACGGTGGCACAGAATTGCAGGGCGTAGCAGGTAAGAATGACGCTGCGACGATCAAAAAGATCCGCGACGTGGCCCGCGGGCAGCGTGAAAAACAGCCCGGGAAGGAAAAGCGCGAGGCCCGTGTAGCCGAGCGCGAGTGCGGAGTGCGTGAACTGGTAAATCTGCCAGGCGACCCCTACGGATTGGGCCTCGGAACCCATGACGCCGAGAAAGCGGGCGGCGGAGTAGAGGCGGAAATCTCGATGTTGCCAAGCCACGGTTGCGGTGAGCCGGCGCTCCCTTTCACCTTCTGCCATGGGGCTATGGTTTCACAGGTGTCCACGCCGGAGTTCGGCGGCTGCGATGTTGCCGAGCGAGTCGGTTCCAGCCATCGCTCGACAGGTTCGCCGCAGGGGAGCGTCCCCAGGCTTCGGCAGCCACCGAGGCGAAATCCTGCGCTGGACGGCGGAATCGGCGGCCGCTGCGTGTTGGGAGTTCATGGTGTGCCTCGGTATGGGAATGCCGTCCTCTGCGTGGTGGACTACACGGACGAGGGCGGCAGCCGTGCCCGCTCCGGCTCCTGCCCCGGCTCCTGCTCCGGCCTTTGAGAACGAAGCACCTCCCCGGCAATTTCGCGCAAGCTGGGAAGCACATCCCCGAGGGCGACAGCAGGAGCATGGCGCTGGCCCAGACCGAAATACATCTTGCGGTAGAGCTGAAAGAGTCGCTCGTAGACGGCGGTGGAGTCACGATCCGGTGTATAGACGCGATGCTTCGGGCACAGGCGCTCCTGGCCTTCCCTCACCGACCGAAATACCCCTGCGGCCACGCCGGCGAAGATGCCGGAACCGATGCTGGTGGGGGGACTGTCCGGCACAAGTACGGGCTTGTTGAGCACGTCGGCGTAGACCTGGTTGAGCACGGTGTTGTTTTGCGGGATGCCGCCCGCGTTGATCACCCGCTGAATGGGGATGCCCCCTTCGGCGAGGCGTTCGAGCACGATGCGGGTGTGGAAGGCCGTGCCTTCGATGGCGGCAAAGAGCTCGTCCTGCGCGGTGTGAAGAAGGTTCCAGCCTAGGGTGACCCCGCCCAACTCCGAGTTGACGAGGACGGTGCGGTCGCCATTGTCCCAGCTCAGGCGCAGCAGGCCGGTCTGGCCGGGGCGGTACTGTTCGAGACCTTTCGCAAGGGTGCGTACATCGGTGGCGGCGCGGCGGGCAATGGCTTCAAAGATGTCGCCCACGGCGGAAAGGCCGGCTTCGATGCCGACCATGCCTGGATCGACGCTGCCGGGCACGACCCCGCAGACACCGGGGATAAGATCGGCTTTTGAACCCATGGCGATGATGCAGGTGGAGGTGCCGACGACGTTGACGACGTCGCCCTCACGGCAGCCGGCGCCGACCGCGTCCCAATGCGCGTCGAAGCCACCGACCGGAATGGGGATGCCGGGGCGGAGGCCCAGGCGCTCGGCCCAGGGCGCGGAAAGGTGGCCGGCCAGTCGATCGGAGGTCAGGACCTGCCCTGCCATGTTCTCGCGGATGCCGTCCAGCAACGGATCGAGCGCGGAAAGGAACGCCTGCGGCGGATAGCCGCCCCAGCGTGGGTTCCAAAGCCATTTGTGACCCATCGCGCAAACGCTGCGTTGCACTTCGGACGGCGTTCGGATGCCGCAAAGGGTCGCGGCCACCATGTCGCAATGCTCAAAGGCGGAGGCGAACCGATCGCGCTTGTCCGGGTTATGTCGAAGCCAATGCAGCAGCTTGGCCCAGCCCCATTCGTGCGAATAAACACCACCGCACCACTCGATGGCCTCGAGTTTCTGTTCGTGTGCGAGCGCGGTAATTTGTTGCGCTTCGCGGAGCGCGCGGTGGTCGCACCAGAGATAGTAATCGTCGAGCGGCTGCATGTTCCGGTCGACGAAAATGACGCTGGACCCGGTCGTGTCCAGGGCGAGCGCAGCCACCTCCGCACCGTCGACGGCGGTTTCGGCGAGAACCTGGCGCATGGCCTTGGTGAGCGCGCCCATCTGATCGTCGTGGGATTGCGTGGCGAAATCCGGGTCGTCGCGCGTGCGCTTCAGAGGGTACGTGGCGGAGGCTGTGCCGAGGCGGCCCCCTTCGCTGTCGAGCAGCGTGACGCGCGTGCTTAGGGTGCCGAAATCTACGCCTGCAACAATGCTCACGGGGTTTCACCTGCAACTCGCACAAATTCAGGAATCGCGGGGAACTGTCGTGAAAGCGCTTTCGGCGACCCGTTTCGAAAGTTCCGGGACGCGGCCCCGCGAAATCTCGAGCGACGAAATGGATTGTAACCTGACCACCGGCACGGAGGTTGTACGTGGCCGCACTCAGCGGTAGAGGCGAGCTGAAAGCGCCGTATGAAACCGCTTTCTAGCCAGAAACACATCATCGCTGGTAGTTTGTCAGGAACGGTGGCACGGGGTCATGAGGATGTCTGTATGCCTACAGAGAATCGCTGTCCGGTCGGACCCCGGACGTGAGATGGGCCGGAGACAAGCAGTCATGGACGAAGTGAAGGCAGACGCGGCGGCGCGGGAGATCTGGTTCCTTACTGGAAGTCAGCATCTGTATGGGCCGAAGACGCTGGAACAGGTCGCGGCCAACGCGCGGTCGATCGCGGCCTCGCTGGACGGGGAGACAAGCATCCCGGCGCGCGTCGTGCCGAGGCCCGTGCTGACCACCCCGGAGGCGATTTCCGCGCTGTGCCGCGAGGCGAACAATGCGGAAAACTGCGTTGGGCTGGTGCTTTGGATGCACACGTTTTCACCGGCCAAGATGTGGATAGCCGGCCTGACGGCGCTGCGCAAACCGTTCCTGCACCTCCATACGCAGTTCAATCGCGAGCTGCCGTACCGTTCCATCGACATGGATTTTATGAACCTGAACCAGGCGGCACATGGTGATCGCGAGTTCGGGTTTATTACGGCTCGTTTGCGGCTGGCGCGCAAGGTGGTGGTTGGGTATTGGAAGGACCCGGAGACGGTTGCGGAGATCGGCACATGGGTGCGCGCGGCGTCCGGCTGGAACGAATCGCAGCATCTGAAGGTGGCGCGATTTGGCGACAATATGCGGGATGTAGCCGTGACGGAAGGCGACAAAGTAGAGGCACAAAAGGTTTTCGGCTACACCGTTTCGGGGTTTGGCATCGGCGATTTGACCGACCGGATGGCGCAGGTTTCAGATGCCGAGGTGAGCGCGCTTGTCGCGGAATACCGTGAGCAATACACGATTGGGAAGGTGCATGACCGGGCCGATTCGCTGGCCGTGGCCGCTCGCATCGAATTGGGGCTGCGGGCATTTTTGACCGAGGGTGGGTTCGGTGCGTTCACCGATACGTTTGAAGATCTGCACGGGATGGGGCAACTGCCGGGCATCGCCACGCAGCGGCTGATGGCTTCAGGATTCGGATTCGGCGGCGAGGGCGATTGGAAAACCGCGGCCCTGGTGCGCATCATGAAGGTGATGGCCGAAGGTTTGCCGGGCGGGACCTCGTTCATGGAAGATTACACCTACGATCTGGCTGAAAGCGGGGGCGAATCGTTGGTGCTTGGATCGCACATGCTGGAGATCTGTCCATCGATTGCAGCGGGCAAACCGTCGCTCGAGGTGCACCCCCTGGGCATCGGCGGCAAGGCGGACCCGGTGCGGCTGGTGTTTACCTCGCCGGCCGGGCCCGCGGTGGTGGCGTCAGTCGTCGACATGGGCAGCCGGTTCCGCATGATCGTGAATCAGGTCGACGCGGTGGTACCGAAGCAGGAGTTTCCGAAGCTGCCGGTGGCGCGAACGCTGTGGCTGCCGAAGCCGAACCTGAAGGTTGCGGCCGCGGCCTGGATCTATGCGGGCGGCGCGCATCACACGGGATTTTCGCAGGCGCTCACGATCGAGCACATGGCAGATTTCGCAGAGATGGCCGGGATCGAACTTGTGCGCATCGATGCGGAAACGCGGATTCCGCAGCTGCGGCGCGAACTTTTCTGGAGCGACGCGGCGTACAAGGTGCTGTAAGCGTTTGCTGAGAGGGAGGGGGGAAGCCGATGCTGCTGAGGGGATTGCGAGAGGCTGTGCTCGAAGCGAACCTGGAACTGGTGAAGCGAGGGCTGGTGCAGGGTACGTTCGGCAATGCGTCCGGCGTGGACCGCGCGGCGGGGCTGGTCGTGATCAAGCCTTCCGGGGTGAACTACGACGGTTTACGGCCGGAGCACATGGTAGTGACCGATCTCCACGGGCACATCGTGGAGGGCACGTTGCGGCCATCCTCGGATCTGGATACGCATACGCTGTTGTACCGCGAGTTCCCGTCCGTTGGCGCGGTGGTGCACACGCACTCGGAATTTGCGACCGCCTTTGCGCAGGCAGGGATGCCCATTCCGGCGCTGGGCACAACGCATGCTGATTACTTCTATGGCCCTGTGCCTGTGACGGAGCCGCTCTCAGACGCAGCGATCGGGGGACGATACGTGCATGAAACCGGGGTTGCGATCCTGCGGCGGTTCAGAGGTGAAACCGGACATGGGCCGCTCGATCCGATGGCCGTACCCGCATGTTTAGTGGCCGGGCACGCGCCGTTTGCGTGGGGACGAACGCCACAGGAGGCGGCACATCATGCGGACGTGCTGGAGGCCGTGGCGAGGATGGCCTTTCGCACGATCAGCCTAAAAGCAAATGCGGCGGCCGTGTCGCAGGCCTTGCTGGACCGACACTACTTTCGCAAGCACGGGGCGAGTGCGACCTACGGCCAGACGTAACCTGTTCGAGTGGTCGTCGGCGGAGCAGGGTGTTGGTCTCCCTGGGCAAGGCAGTTGACTGCCGTGTGTATGTCTCGCTATAAGGTGTGGAAGCTTTCAGCAACGGCACTGACCTCGACGCACCTTTAGAATTTCTGCACTTGTTTGTAAGCGGTTGCAAAACGTTGCCCTGCAACTAGTGGTCACGGCGCCGTATTTTCACTTCCAGGAGGTTCCGATGCAGCGACGGCAATTTTTGCGGAGCGGGGCGCTTGCCGGCGCCGCTGTCCTGGTCAAGACGCGCCCGGTGTGGGCCGCCGGTGCGGATGCGCACATCGAGGTGCTTCTGGACGAGCCGACGGGAACGATCTCCCCGTTCATCTATAGCCATTTCACGGAGGAACTGGGGGCCGTGATTTACGACGGCATCTGGGTGGGGGAGAAGTCGAAAATTCCGAACACGCACGGAATCCGCACGGCGCTGGTGGAGAAAATGCGGCAGATCAAGGCCCCGGCGGTGCGTTGGCCGGGCGGCTGTTTTGCCGACAGCTACGATTGGCGCGATGGTGTGGGGCCGCGCGACAAGCGTCCGCGGCGCACGGATTTCTGGGTGGACGATCCGGATTCGAAGGCAACGGCGCCGCTGGGGCCGGGCAACTTCGATCCCAACCAGTTCGGAACGGATGACTTCGTCCGGTTCTGCAAGCTATCCGGAGCGGAGCCTTACCTGGCAGCCAATGTGCGCAGTTTGCCGGCATATGTATTCGATCAGTGGGTGGAATATTGCAACGCACCGGCCGGGAGCACGACGTATGCGGACCTTCGCGCGGCAGGTGGATCCCGCGAGCCGTACAACGTGAAGTATTGGGGCGTGGGCAATGAAAGTTGGGGCTGCGGGGGCTCGTTTACGCCGGAGGAATATGCGGCCGAGTATCGCCGTTACACGGCCTGGGTGCCGAGCTATGGTGTCGACTTGCAGCTGATCGCTTCAGGGCCGAACCAGGATGACCTGGACTGGACGCGGGGCTTTTTCGAGAACATCTTCGGCAAGCGCGGGGCTCGGCCGCCGTTTGGATGGTCGCTGCATTACTACACGGATCTGCCGGAAGCGCTGGCGTTCAAGGCGGGCGATGTGTACCCGGGGTATGCCGTGGCAGACCGCATGGAGAAGATCATCAACGACCACTGGACGGTGATGGGCGCCTACGATCGCGAGCATCGCGTCAAGCTGATTGTGGACGAGTACGGTCCGTGGTACCGGTTCAGCGATACAAAGGTCGATCCCTCGCATGTGCTTGGGCAGCAGTTGACGGTTCGCGATGCGGTGATGACGGCGCTGACGCTGGACATCTTCAATCGCAATCCGGAGAAAGTCGCGATGGCGGCGTGTGCGCAGCTGATCAATTGCATCGATTCGCTGTTCCTGTCGCACGAGGACCACTTCATTACGACGCCGGTTTTCAACGTGTTCGACATGTACAAGGACCACATGGGCGCGGAGGGCGTGCGGTTGGAGTTTTCCGCGCCCTCCATCCACTACCCGCGTGCGGAGGTGAAGCGGCAGCTGAGCCCCGTGGGCGATGAGGCGCCGGTGCCTCGGGGACGCTCGGCGGAGGCTCGGCTTTGGGGGTTGAATGGATCGGCCTCGCGGCTGGGAAACACCTTGACGCTGACGGCCGCCAATCCGCACCTGACCGATGCGCTCGATACGCAGATTCTGCTGCGTGGAGCTACGGCGGTTTCGGCGACGGCGCAGGTGCTGGGCGGCGGGGACACCCACACGCACAACACGTTTACGGAACCGAACAATGTGGTGACAAGGACGGCGCCGGTCAAGGTGAATGGGGCGACGCTGCAGTTTGTCTTTCCGCCTTCGTCGGTGGTGAAGATCAGCGTGGCGATCGCGTAATTCAGGCCGAAACTTCAGCATTTGGGCGGCTTGCATTTTCGGTATAGCGTTTTCTGTACGGCCGGGCGGATAATGCCGCATTGAGAGGTTGGGAACGATCTGCGATGGCAATGACAAGTGTAGGCAACGCTCGAAGTGTTTCTTCGGTTCCTGGATCTAGTGGATCCACTGGCTCCACCAACTACAGCGCGATGGCCATGGTGACGACGCTGTTTTTCGCCTGGGGCTTCTGCACCGTTCTGAACGATGCGGTGATTCCCCACCTGCAATCGATTTTTGGGCTGAGCTATGTGGAAGCATCGCTGATCCAGCTGGCTTTTTTCGGTTCCTACTTCATTTTTGCACTGCCGGCCGGCAAATTGATCGAAAAGATCGGCTACCAGCGCACGATGGTGGTGGGCTTGATTTTGATGGGCATTGGAGCCCTGCTGTTTGTGCCCGCCGCGAGCGCGGCCACCTACGCTTTCTTTCTCGGGGCGGAGGTGGTTCTGGCCGCCGGTGTGACGGTGTTGCAGGTGGCCGCCAATCCGTACGTGACGATCCTGGGGCCGCCGGAAACCGCGTCCAGCCGCCTGAACTTGACGCAGGCCTTCAACACGCTGGGCGACAGCGTGGCCCCGTACGTGGGCGGCGCATTGATTCTAGGCGGGGCCGCCGCGGCGACCGCAGCCCCGGTCGGGGGAGCGGCGCTGACCGCGTATCGCATTCAGCAGGCAGGCAGTATCAAGCTGCCGTTCCTCGCCATTGCCGGGGCGGCGGCAGTGCTTGCGCTCGCCGTGGCATTGTACAAATTTCCAAGGCTTGAAGTGACGCAGGACTTCCGGCCCGGAGCCCTGGACCCCAAGCAGGACAGTATCTGGAACCATCCGCACCTGTATCTGGGTGCGATTGCGATCTTCATTTACGTCGGCGCCGAAGTTTCAATCGGCAGCTTTCTTGTTAAATATTTCAACGACCCGCTGATTGCCGGCATGCCGCTGGAAAAGGGTGCGAAGCTGGTGACGTTCTATTGGGCGGGCATGATGGTGGGCCGTTTTGCCGGGTCCGCGGCGATGCAGCGCGTGGAGGCCAACCGCATGCTGGCGTGGAGCGGCATCGGTGCGGGTGTGCTTGTGCTGGCGTCGCTGCTGGGTACGGGGCACTTTGCACTGGTCACCATTTTGGCGGTCGGGCTGTTCAACTCGATCATGTTCCCGACCATTTTCACGCTCGCGGTGGCGGAACTGGGACCGTTGACGGGACGGGGCTCGGGACTGCTTGTGCAGGCCATCGTCGGTGGCGCCATCATCCCGGTGTTGATGGGGTACCTGGCGGACCGGTTCGGTATCCATCGCTCACTCGCGCTGCCGTTCCTCTGCTACCTGTTCATCATTTATTACGGTTGGAGCGGATACCGCATCAGGCCGACCGAGGCGCAGGCCCATATCGAGGCCGTCGCCTGAGGTCGACCGCACTGAAGGATCCGCTTTCGTAAAAAAGGCCCGGGAATCCCGGGCCTTTCCGTGTGCGACAGGTTCGTCCCCGCTGTCCCCCGAACTCCTGAGCGGGGCGAAGAAGGCGTACGCCGTTTGAAAAGGGGGCAGAGCAGGCGAATTTGCAAAACGTGTAACAACCCTGTACATAAAGATCAGTTCATCAATTCAACAATTTGCCCCTCACGGTGCGTGCCCGCAGCGATTGCACCCTGCTTGGCGTGAGCGGCTTTATCAGGAGGTTCCATGCGACTTTTTCGTGCCATCGGTCCGATCTCCCTTGCCCTTGGCGCCGCCTCGTCCTATGGCCAGAACGCGACGACCTCGATCCGCGGCGTGGTGGCGGATTCCACCGGCGCTGCCATCCCCGGCGCGACCGTGACGCTGGTCAACCCGGCCGCCGGCCAGACTTTGCAGGCGACGGCCAACGGACAGGGCGAATACGAGCTGCTGCAGATTACGCCGGCACGCTACACGATTACGGCAACGGCCCCGGGGTTCGGCAAACAGATAAGGCAAGCGGAATTGCTGGTGAACCAGCCTGCGACGCTGAATTTTGCCGTGGGCGTGGAGTCCACGACAGTGGTGAGCGTTACGGAAAGTACGCAAACGCTGAACGACACGGATGCCACGTTGGGCAACGCATTCGACAACGCAACGATTCAGGCGCTGCCGACCGAAACGCGCAACGTGCCGGATCTGCTGTCGCTGCAGCCGGGCGTGTTTTATGTGCAGCCGCCGCAGAATGTGGGCGAGGAGGACAGCCGCAGCGGTGCGGTGAATGGGGAGCGCTCCGACCAGAGCAACGTCACGCTGGATGGCGTGGACGACAACGATCAGCTGCGTGGACTGGCGTTTTTCGGTGTGCTGCGCGAAACGCAGGATTCCATCCAGGAGTTTCGCGTGGTGACCAGCAACGCGAACGCGGATGAAGGCCGGTCGTCGGGTGCGCAGGTGACGATGATCACCAAAAGCGGAACGAATAAGTATCATGGGGCGGCATATGAGTATTTTCGCCCGTCAAATACGGTGTCCAACAACTACTTCAACAAGCAGGGCCAGCTGCAATCGGGCGAGGCGAACCGTCCGCCGAAGTTGATCCGCAACATTTTCGGCGGCGATCTGGGCGGCTTCCTCATCAAGGACAAGCTCTTCTTTTTCGGCAACTACGAGGGTACGCGCCAGGCAGAAAGCCAGGTGGTGGTGCGGACAACGCCGACAGCGCTGTACAAGGCGGGCGTGCTGCAATACACCTCGGGCGGCAACACGGTTGCGCTGACGCCGGCGCAGGTGGCCACGCTGGATGCGGGTTGCACAGTATGCGGAACGAGCGCGTACACAGCGGGACCGGGGCCGAATCCGAATGCCCTGGCCTACTTTAACTCAGAGCCGACTGCAAACGGCAGCACCATGGGCGATGGTCTGAATACGGGTTCCTACACGTTTTCTTCGCCGGCGCCGCAGACCTTGAACACAGGCATTGTGCGGCTGGATTACTCCCCGTCCAACGCACACCATTTTTTTGGCCGCGGCGGTCTGCAGAAGGACACGCTGGCGGGAACGCAGCAGTTTCCGGGGCAGCCAGCCTCGTCCGTGCTGGAGGATAACAGCAAGGGCATGATCTTCGGCTATACGTGGACGGTCACGCCGCGCATCGTGAACGATGTGCGCTACGGGTACATCCGCCAGGGGTATGGGCAATCCGGTGTGGGCAAGGGCGACTATGTGGATTTCCGGTTTCTCTCCGCGGCCACGGCGGAGACGCGATCGACGATCATCAACGTGCCCACGAACAACATTGTTGACAACCTCACGATCGCGCGCGGCAAGCACACGATCGGACTCGGCGGGAACTGGCGCCTGGTGCACATCAACCGCTCGTCGGACAGCAACTCGTACAATTCTGCATCGTCGAATCCGTACTGGCTAGCCGGCAATCCGCCGGACCCGAGTGCAATCAACGGTGCGGCGGTGGATAGCGGCTCGATCAACTCGTACGAGATCGCGTTTGCCAATCTGATAGGCACGGTTCCCTCGGTGACCAACCAGTATAACTACCAGGTGACCAGCCAAACCGCTGGATCGCTGCTGCCTGACGGCGCTTCCATCAATCGCCATTTCAAGATCAACGAATTTGAATACTACCTGCAGGATTCCTGGCAGGTGCGCCCGAATCTGAACGTCATCTTCGGCCTTCGGCATACGATTCTACAAACGCCG
Source organism: uncultured Acidobacteriaceae bacterium (assembly GCA_964242195.1). Taxonomy (GTDB): domain Bacteria; phylum Acidobacteriota; class Terriglobia; order Terriglobales; family Acidobacteriaceae; genus Granulicella. The sequence continues at coordinate 87,024 of CAXTBI010000003.1, read as the reverse complement.
TACGAGACAAACGGACAGCAGATTACCCCGACCATCGACACGCATGCATGGTTCACCGAACGGGAAACCGCGGCGCTGGCAGGGCAGGTTTATGAGCCGAACCTCTCCTTTGCGCCAAGCGGACCGCACTACGGAACGCCGGGCTACTGGCCGAAGTCGAAGAGCAATATCGCGCCGCGGCTGGCGATCGCCTATGCGCCGGATAGTAAGACTTCGGTGCGCGCTGGGTTCGGTATTTATTACGACCACTATGGCGAGGGCTTGATTAACACTTTCGATCAGAACGGATCGTTCGGGCTTTCAACCAGTGTGACAAATACGGCAGGCGTTCAGACCTACCAGGGCTCGCCCCGGTTTACCGGTCGACAGGTGCTGCCATTCAGCAATGGCGCGGCACCGGCCACCACGACGTTCCCGTACATCTATCCGCAAAACCAGTTTGCGATTACATGGGGTTTGGATAACCGGCTGAAGACGCCCTATACGGAGTCGACGGACTTTTCGATCCAGCGGGTAATCCCCGGCGGTTTTACGCTAAACCTGGCGTACGTCGGACGAATGGGACGGCACCTGCTGCAGAACCTGGACCTTGCAGAGCCGGTGGACTACAACGATCCGCAGGGCGGCGGTGACTATTACACGGCGGGAACGGCGCTTTCAAAGGCGGTGGATGCCAATGGCGGCAAGGCGAGCGCCAGCGTTGCGCCCATCCCGTATTTCGAGGATGTATTTCCGTTTATGAAAAACGTGGACTACAACGGCGAAAGTGCGACGCAGGCGATTTATACCAATGAATGGGCACCCTATCGCTACAACCTTGGCGAGACCACATCGCTGGCGGACATCGATTTCTACTGTGTGTATGGATGCCCCGCGGGACATCAATCGAAGTTCTGGCAAAACCAGTTCTCTTCGCTTTATGCGTTGTCAACGATCGGCATGAGTTACTACAACGCCCTGCAGATCACGTTGCAACATCCGTTGTCGCACGGTCTGCAAACGGATGTGAACTATACGTTTTCAAAGTCGATCGACATGGGCTCGGATGCGGAGCGTACGTCGGAGTTTTCGTCTCCTACGGTTACGAGCACCGCTGCGGCGAACAGCAACATCATCAACACATGGAAGCCGTATCTGAACCGTGCGGTTTCGGACTTCGATACGCGCCACATCATTACCGTGGATGCGGTGTATGCGTTGCCTGTGGGCAAGGGTCAAGCGCTGCTGGGAGGCGCGAACCGTCTGGTGGATGCGGTTGTCGGCGGATGGCGGTATGCCGGCGTGTTTCGTGCCACCAGCGGTTTGCCTTTTTCTCTGAATGAGCCAGGCTGGACCACGGATTGGCAACAGGCAGCTTACGCCGTGGTTACAGGAAATGTGAAGGCTCAGAAGCATTTTGATGCCAAGGGGAATCCGATTTATTTCGCGGATTCCGACGTCATCAACGCCGGGATCAAGACGGGCGGACCGGTCCGGTTGCCGTATCCGGGCGAGGCTGGCGAGCGCAATTTCTTCCGGGGCGATGGCTATATCGATCTCGACAGCAGCGTGACGAAGACGTGGAAAATTGCCGAGCATGGGGGCGTTCAGTTCTCGTGGGCGGTGTACAACGTGACGAACACCAACCGATTCGATCCGTTCTCCATCAATGGTCAACTGAGCAGCCCCACGTTGGGTACGGCCAGCGCGTTGCTCGGCGGCAATCAGGCGCCCCGGCGCATGCAGTTTGCGTTGCGGTACGACTTTTAGTTTTAGACAACCGGGAAGTGTGGAGTTGGAGAGTTCACTCGATGGGTTCGATGACGGCTTGTCCCGGTCGCGCGGCGCGCAGAGGTGTTCTGCTGGTCGCTGTTTTCTTCTGTGTGTTGAAGGCGTTTTCGCAGGCTCCGGCACCGGTTGCCGCCTCGCCGGGTCCGCACCCGATGACGTTGGACGACATGACGAGGATGGTGCGCGTGGGCGGACCGCAGGTGTCGCCGGAGGGCAAATGGATTGCCTACACCGTTTCGCACGTCGATACCGCCGACGACAAGAACCTGACCGACCTGTGGATGGTGAGTTGGGATGGGACCGAGGACATCCAGCTCACGCGCGGCAAGGAGGGTGCGGGCGAACCGCGATGGAGTCCCGATGGGCGTTGGCTGGCGTTTACTTCGGGCCGTGAGGGCGAGGCAAAAGGCAAGCAGGTCTGGGTGCTCGATCGTCGTGGCGGCGAGGCCATGCAGCTCACGGACGTGAAGAACGAGCTGCAGGAATTTCGCTGGTCGCCCGATAGCAAGCAGCTGTTGTTGACGATCCAGGAGCGTGAAGAGCCTGAGCCCGAGAAGGGTGCCAAGCCCAAGCCACCCAAGCCCATCGTTCTGGATCGCTTCCACTTCAAGCAGGATATCGAAGGATATCTGACCGACAAGCGGCCGCACCTTTATCTGTTCACGATCGCCACCAAGAAGCTGAGCAAACTGACGGATGCGCCGCCGAGTGGAGCGACGGCGTTTGCGGAAACAGAGGCGGCGTGGAGTCCGGATGGCAAGCGCATCGCTTTCATGAGCAATCAGTCTGCGCCGGATCCGGATCGTGTGGATAATGGCGATCTTTTTGTAGTGGATGCGATTGCAGTGCCCGCGGGTGGAGCGAAACCGCGCAAGCTGACGAGCTTCCCGGGGCCGGATGAGGGGCCGCTGGTGTGGACGCCGGACTCGGGGCGCATTGTGTATCGACAGGGTGTGACGCCGCATTACTCGATCTACAACATGCCGCAGATGATGCTGATTTCAGCAGCGGGCGGCGCGCCGGAACCGCTGGCGCCGAAGCTGGATCAATGGGTGGGTGCGCCCGTGCTGGCGGCAAATGGCAAGGGTGTGCTGACGGTGGTGCAGGACGATCGGCAGCAATACCCGGTCGAGATGTCGTTCGATGGAAAAGCGACGATTGAACGCCTGATCCAGGACTCCGGGGACGCGTCGTCGATCGGCGAGGCAGCGGGGCATACGGCGTTGCTTTGGACGACGGACGCGAGTGCGCCGGAGATTTTTGCACTGGAAGGTGTACGGGACGGGAAGCCGCAGGGAGCGCATCTTCGCAAGCTCACGCATCACAACGATGCGCTGATGGGTTCGCTGACGCTGGCGGCCACGCAGGATGTTTCCGCGAAGGCCTCCGACGGCAACGAGGTGCATGGCCTGCTGACGATGCCGTTGGGGGCCAAGCCGGGCGGCAAAGTCCCGTTGCTGCTGTTCATCCATGGCGGGCCGACGGCGCAGGACGCGCATGGATTCAGTGCGGAGCGTCAATTGTTCGCCGCGCATGGCTATGCCGTGCTGAATGTGAATTACCGCGGCAGCACGGGGCGCGGTCACGCCTACAGCGAAGCCATCAACGCGGATTGGGGCGATAAGGAAGTGCTCGATCTACAGGCGGCCGTGGACGGTGCGCTGGCTACAGGCAAGATCGATCCGGAAAAGCTGGTGATCGGCGGCTGGAGCTACGGCGGCATCCTGACCGACTACACCATTGCGAGCACGAAGCGCTTCAAGGCCGCGTCGAGTGGGGCGGGCATGGGCAATCTGCTGGGCTTTTACGGGGTGGACGAATACATCCTGCAGTACGAGAATGAGCTGGGGCCGCCGTGGAAAAATCTCGACGCTTACATTAAGCTTTCGTATCCGTTGCTGCATGCCGATCGCATCGCGACGCCAACGCTCTTCATGGGTGGCGACAAAGACTTCAATGTTCCGCTGGTAGGCGGTGAGCAGATGTTCGAGGCGCTTAAAAGTGTGGGAGTGCCAAGCGAACTGATCGTGTACCCGGGGGAGTTTCATGGGTTTACGCGGCCAAGTTTCATTCGCGACCGGTATGAACGCTGGTTTGCCTGGTACGACCGTTACGCCGGGCCAGTGAAGCCGTAAGCTTGATCGAAGGAAATGCAATCTGGGGTGTGCTGTTGAAAATCTTTCCTTGCCGAAACGGGTGCGCAGCCCAAAGTCGGCATCATACAACTCGCAAGAGGGGCGTTCTGCAGGTATCGATAGGTATCGACCCGAAGGCGCGCCGCCTGGTTGCTGTTGGTCCAGTTCAGCTTAGCCGCGGCTTTCCATGCAGAGTCATCCAGGAGCATCGCCGTCTTCTGCAAGCCCAGGGCCGTTGGATGGGGATGTGGATGGGGGCTTGAGAGGAATACCTGCTCTCATCGACTCCCAACAGCTATACGGCGTGAAACGTCAAAGGGTAGCGAGGCTCCTGCAGCAAGCGTGAAGGAGGATGAAATGAGGAACACTCTCGTGAAACCAGGGTTTGCGAACAACGACGAATCGGTTGAGTATCGGGCCCAACCCATGGAGGCCGTCCAGCACGGCGACCGAGCGGTGTCGTGGTGACCGACGATCGGCGCGTCGCCGAGGAAATCTCCACGGGAACAAATTTCTCCTTCGAGCGGAAGGTGGTTGAATTTACAGCCATGGGTGAAGTGGCCTTTGTGGAGAAGCGCCGTCGCGTGGTGGAAGAGGTTTCGATCGGTACGGTGGGCCTAGACAGAACGCAGGAGATCCATGATTCTGTTCGGCATACCGAGGTCGAGGTCGAACAGATAAACGCGGAGAAGAACCGCTCGTAAAGCGCGAGGCGCACAGCCTCCCAATCGGTCCACAAGGTGGGTATGTCAGATCAAGATCGTAGTTCCATGCAGAAGAATATGCTGGTGGCCGCAGGGCCATTCGACCCAACAGCCTCCACGACCTCCGTCGAAATCGCGCCGGGGCAAACTGTGACCATCCCTACCGCTGTTCTGCTGGGGGCGGTTCGCTCGGACCAGCCATTTGCCGTGAAGGAGGAGGTCGTCAGCGTTGCCGCGACGGACGTAAATACCGTAATTCCCGTGATTGCCGAGGAGTTGGTGGTCACCAAGCGGGTCGTTCCGATGGAAACTGTGCGCCTGGTGACGACAACCGAGCAGGTTGCGGAGAAGGTCCACGTGGACCTGACGCGAGAGCGCTGGGAGATCACGAGGATTCCCGTTGATGTGGAGGTCCCAGCGCGGACCGACGTGCGGCAAGAGGGTGATACCAGCATTTACCCGGTGTTTGAAGAGCGGCTACTCACACGTACGGCCCTGTTTCTAACCGAGGAGATCTACGTCCGCAAAACGGTCGAGACCAAACGGGAGACCCTGGAAGCGGATGTGCAGCGTGAAGTTCTTACGGTGGAGCGAACGCAGCTTTAAAGCGGCCGGCTTTTGGGCGGGTGCAATCCAGCGGACTCAGTCTGGGCGGGATTCGCCCCTCTCGCCATTGCGCATACTCCGGTCCGAGCCGACGCATCCCTGGGCGACGGATCGGCGTATCGACAATCTGTACGATTAAACGATGTTTCAGTGGCCCGCCTGTGCCCCAGAACGCGTCCAATCGAACACACTATGTCGACACAATATGAAGCACCACCGAATTTCCCCACGCAGGGGAACTTCCTGACCAATCTCTGGGACGCCAAGACGGCCCGTGTTCTGTTTACGGCGTTGATGTTCGTCGTGTTTATCGGATTTCTTCGCGGAGCACGAGACACGCTGACGCTGTTTCTGTTCGCTATCCTGTTTGCGTATTTTCTTGCGCCGCCTGTCGGCAAGCTGGAACGCCCGCTTCGCGGGCGCGGAAAAGCGATCCTGGTTGTTTACCTGATTCTTGGCGCAGTTCTTGCCGGCGTTGGATTTCTGATCGGGCCGAAGATCGCAGACGAGGCAAAAGACCTGACCGCCAGCTTGCCTTCGCTGTTAAATCGCCTGGGATCCGGCCAGATGCTGATGCAGTTTGGCGAAAAACACCATTGGAGCATCGCACGTATCCAGCAGATCCAGGCGTTTCTCGCCACCCATCGAGCCAATCTGCTCGATTATGCAAAGGCGTTTGCTGCCAAATTGGCCCAACCGGCGCAGAAAATCTGGTGGCTCATCCTGATCCCGATCCTGAGTCTTTTCTTTCTCAACGACGGGGAAGGCATCGCGAAAAGTGCGGTGGCCCTGGGACGATCGCCCAACGAGAGGAGCCTCATCGGTGGTCTGCTCAACGATGTGAACGTGATGTTGGGCAGCTACATCCGGTCGCAGGTGATTCTCGCCGGGTTGACGCTTGTGGCCTACACGGTGGTGCTCAGTTTGATGCGTGTGCCTTATGCCTTCATTCTGGGCCCGTTGGCGGGCTTTCTTGAGTTCATTCCCGTGGTGGGTCCGGCGATTGCGGCTGTTTCCGTGTTGCTGATTGCGGTGCTGGCCGGGTATCCGCATGCCGTCTGGTTGGTGCTGTTTCTTGCCATCTGGCGGCTGACCCAGGATTACGTCAACGCTCCGCGCATCATGGGCAGATCGCTTGAGATCAACCCCTTGCTGCAAATTTTTTCAGTGCTCGCGGGTGCCGAGATTGCCGGCGTTGTGGGCGCGCTTGTGTCGGTGCCCGTGGTCGCGATTCTGCGCATCATCGGCCGTCGCGCCCTGGCGCCTGGCAACACAACGGCGACAGAGTTCCATCCGCACGTGTCGGGTGTGACCGAAAGCGGTAGCTAGCTGTCACTGCCTTCATTCTTCGTACGGTGTTGAAGCACATGTTTCTGGCAAAGCGAGCGCTGATCCGGCGCCGCAGGCCTACGCTGTAGCCGTTTGTGCAGCGGATGGGATCATGGATTTGTGAGTATGCCGATCGGCGCCGATTTCCCTTGCTGTATCGCGGCGAGCTCGGCCGCGCGATGAAGCTCGCGGGCCGATCCTTCCCCATCTCCAAGCCGTGCCAGCGTGTAGCCCAGGTACAGGTGTGCGGGCGCGTAATCGGGGCTCGCGGCCAGGGCAGCCTGCAAATTGGAGCGTGCGGCGGGGTAGTTCTTGGCACGGAAGTCGAGGATACCGAGACCGGTCAGGGCGCCCCCGTGCGCCGGAAAACGCTTCAGCACATCGGCAAAAAACTCGCGTGCTTCAGCGTCATGGTGGAGGTCAAGATCCATCTGCCCCAGTTGGTAGAAGGATTCGGTTTGCGCGGGCCGCAGGTCGATAGAACGCCGAAACTCCGCGGCGGCTTCGTCGTTGCGTTGCCCCATTTGCAGCAGGTGACCCAGGCCGTAGTGCGCGGAGGCGTCGTCCGGCCGTTCCGCGAGATAGGCGCGGAAAAGGGCTTCCGCTGCCGGGGTATGTCCGCTGTCGGCTTCGGCGCGGGCCAGGGCATATTGCGCTGTCGGGGACCCCGGCTGCAGCGCGAGCGCGGCGTTCAGCGCTTCGGTCGCCTCGGGCAAACGGTGCAGATCGTACGCTTGGACGCCCAGATCGGTGAGCAGCGTAGGGTCGTTCGGCGACGATGCGCGGGCCTGCTCGAGACAGGCGAGTGCCTCCCCACCCCGGCCTGCTCGGCGTAGCCGAAGTGCATGGGCGATAGCCTCGTCCCGGTCGTTGCAGCTGGTTGTCGCAGGGCCGGGGGAGGGTGCGGGAGGGGCACTTGATTGAGGGGACGATACGGGAGTGCGCGTGGCAACCGACTCTGCGGAAGGCGCGCAGAGAATCAAGGCGAGGGCCATGCCGAGGCTTGGAATGGTGTGCATAAAAAACGGCAGAAGGCGGGATGCGCCTTCTGCCGAAGCTACCACAGGGAGAGAGGGTTAGAAGGTGAAGCGACCGGTCAGCTGAATTTTGCGCGGGCCGTCGATGGTGTAGGTGGGTACGCCGAAGAAGTTGTTCACCGACCCGTCGCCATTGTAGGGATTGGTGGCCGGCGAAGCGAAGATGTGGCGGTTGAAGGCGTTCAGCATTTCCACCTTGAAAATGAACAGGACACCTTCGCTGAGGGGCGTCTTCTTCAGGAAGCTGAAGTCTTCATTGTTGTAGAGGTAGTTGCGCACTTCCCCGGTGACGCGCGGTATGTTGCCGAATTGATAGGCACCGTTGTCGCAGGTGGGATCGAAAGCAGGACCGGTTACACAAACTTTCTTAGCCCTCAAAATACGATTCGATCCCGCGTTCTGATCGTAGAGCGCCGGGTTGGTTTGCAGGCCGCTGTAGCCGGGGTTGTCGGTACGAAGCAGACCGTTGTATTCGGAATCGACGTTGGGGTCGGGACCGAGGACCTTGCCATTGGCACGGAGGTTGCGGAAAGGATCGATGTGACTCGCACGTGCCTTGCTGACAAAGGACGATCCGGGAATGCGATCGAAGGCGATAAAGTTATCCCAGCCGGGGATGCCGGTTGCACCACCGAAGGACGTCGGTTGACCCGACTGATAACGCAGCACGCCGCCGATTTCAAAGCCGCTGATCAGGGAACGAGCGAGTGGGTTGCTGAAGTTGAGCATCGATTTCCCTTTGCCAAAGGGCAGTTCATACAGGAAGCTCGTCACAAAGGTGTGCGGGATGTCCTGGATGGAAAGCGACTTCTGACTCTTGGAATCGAATGGATCCTGTAGTTGAGCGACACCGGCGTTGATGCCGGGCAGCGCGGAATCGGCGTTGGTGATGCTCTTGGACCAGGTGTAGGAAGCGGTCAGGCTAAGGCCGCCGCGGAAACGCCGGTCGAGCGAGGCGATTAGCGCTTCATAGGAGGAGTGACCGACGTTCTGCAGGCAGCAGTCGGTGGCAATGAAGCCGTACTGGGGGAAGGGACGAAGCGCCTGCTGCACGTTGCCGTTAAAGGCCGCGTAGGGCGAGGCAACGCCGTTGGCACCCAGGTTGTAATTGGACAGCGCATCGCCCCGCGAAAAGTTTGAAGGCTGTATGTTGTTGATGTTTTCAATGCCGGATTTCAGGTGTGAACCCGCAGAGCCGATATAGCCCAGCGTCATGATCATGTCCTTGGCAAGTTCCTGCTGAATCTGAAGATTCCACTGGTTTACCTGCGCGGGGCGGCCGTAGGAGGGTTTGATGTAATTGCTGAACGAGGTGGGTGCGCTGGCATTGCCATTGTCGAAAAGCGCCGGATCTAGGTTGGTCCCGATGATCGAAGGCTTTACACCGCCGTCAACCGCGTACGCCGGATCGAAACCGTCGGAAGATTGAATCGTGGGTACGGAGTAACCGGCGATGGTGGAACCACCGAAGTCGGAGTACAGCAAAGCGGCGTAAAGGGTGGAGAATCCTCCGCGAATCGCGAACGTGTTGTTACGCGATGAGGGGGAGTAGGCGAAACCGATGCGGGGTGCAACGTCCTTGAACCACGTATTGGCCCAGCGCGGGTTGCAATTGGTGCAAGTGGTGCCGAAAACAAGGGCACCGGGCAGGCCGTTCTTCGGATCGATGGCGGTGGGGTCGAAGTTGGAAGTGCGGTTGCGCGCCTCGCTCCGCGGCTGGTCCACGTCGTAGCGAACGCCGATGTTCAGCACCAGGCTGTTGTTGACCTTGAGATCGTCCTGCGCGAAACCCGCCCAGTAGTTGGAAATCCAACGCGGCTGGCTGGCGGGAACGGTGGAGGAGGCGTAATCGCCCTGGCCGAGAAGAAGGCTGGCGAAGCCGTTGCCGGTGCCTGCGTTGTAGACGCCGGTCTGGGTGGCCTTGGTCTGGTTGGCCTGGAAGCTGAGGTAGCCGTTGATGTTGTCCTGTCCCAACGGGGAATACTGCTGGTAGCGGTAATCCACGCCGAACTTGAAGCTGTTGCGGCCCTTCTGCCAGCTGACGGAGTCATTGATGCGGATACCGTTATCGACGTTATCCCCCAATTGGTTACGGCTGAGCGATCGGTAACCGCCGACATCCACGCGCGGGAAGCCGGCGGAGAACGGCGTTCCGAGCTGCGGGTTGTAGTTGATGCCCGTGCTTGCTTCAATCGATCCGTTAATGGAGTTGGAGCGGTTATAGCCGGCGTTCAAGTGGTTGAGCACGGCGGGCGAGAAGATGTGGTCCCAACCTGCACGGCCAAAGTGCGTGATGAAATCCTGGGTCTGAACGCTGGGATCGACCGGGGCCGGAAAGGTAAGAATGGGAAGGGAGTTGAAGTCGGTGTTGGACAAACGGGTGTTCTGCCGTGAGCTGTAAGAACCGAACAGCTTGTCTTTGGTTCCTACATTCTGGTCTATGCGCACTGTGTAGGTCGTATTGGCGAGTGTACCCGCGCTCGCTAGAGAATAGTTGGCGTTCAACGCGCCGGTGGTCGGGGTCGGGTAGAAAGCGGCGATGTTGCCGCCAACTTTGCTGAAGCGTGCCGCCGGAATGATGTTGCCGGGGAAGGCCGTGCGGCAACGGATGCCGCCCACGGTTTGGGTGGTGGCTGGATCGAAGATCTGACCGTTGAGGATGGCAGTGCCGTCGCAAGGGTTGATTGTATTGTTCACACCGCCGATGAGGCGATCGGAAAAGTCGCCGCCACGCTCCGCGAGCGTTGGAACATCACTGGTCGCAACGCCGCCGGAGGTGAGTCGGTACTGCTCCCAGGAGAAGAAACCGAAGGTGCGATCATGCCCGTTGTAGACGTGCGGAATGCTGAGCGGACCGCCGGCGCTGATGCCGAAGTCATATTGTTTGTCGGAGGGGCGGCGAAATGCGCTGGCTTGCGCGGGTTTGCCGACGGAGTTGTAGTACGCCTTCTTGCCGTTGCTGAACCAGTCATTGGCGTCCAAGGCTTCGTTGCGGAAAATGCCGAAGGCGGTGCCGTGGTACCGATTGGTGCCGGCCTTGGTGACGAAGTTTTCGATACCGCCGGAGGTGCGGCCGAACTCAGCCGCGGGTGTGGATGTGGTGACTTTGAATTCCGAGATCGCTTCAACCGACAGGGATTCCTCGTCGAACGAAGAGCCGTTTTCCGAGCGCGTCTGGCTGGCGCCGTCGAGCAGCACTTCATTGCCGAAGTTCTGGCCGCCGCCGATTTTCGAAACGAAAATGCCGTTGTTGCTGTTGCCCGTGCCTGGACCGGACGTGCCGGGAATGAGAAACACAAAGGCTTCAGGCGAGCGCATCGCACCCACGCCGCCCAGGGCGAGCGGGAGCTCGATAACCTCGCGAGAGGTGACCGTGCCGCCGACGTCCGAGGATTCGGACTCGACCACCGGCGCATCCGAGGAGACAGTCACGGTTTCCGCACTGCCCCCTGTTTTCAAGCTGATGTCCAGCGAAGTTGTGCTGCCGACCTGGACAAGAACGCCGGTGTTCACCGTTTGCTCAAATCCCGGTGCAACGGTGGTCAAGGTGTACCGTCCGAGCTGGATGGAGGGAAAGCGGTAGTCGCCCGCCGAGGTGGATTTGGTGGTGTACACCGATCCCGTTTCCAGCCCCTTGGCCGTAATTGTGGCATTGGCGATCGCGGCCCCGGTGTTGTCCAGAACGTTGCCGGCAATCTGCCCCTGGTTGGTTTGCGCGTGCAGCAGCGACATGCTGAATAGCAGGAAAATCGCTGCAAACAATCTTCCCACGAGCCCCGTGGCGCGGGTAAGGGCTGAAAGTTTCTGCTTCATGGAGCCTCCGAAAACACCAGCCAAAACGATTCCCGAGGCGCTGAAAGCAGGTGCGTCCTGTAATCGCTTACAAAACGGCGTCACCCTGAGTCTTACGCATACAGGTTTCAGCTGGTTACTGTGTCGTTGGGCAGCCTAACGACATCAAGATTCACTTGTCAACAAAACATCGCACAATTTGTCGGGTCGCGCCGCCAAACGATGTCTGTACTCACATCCATGTCGATCTGAGCGAGCCGGCCAGGGTTCTTAGGGGCTTCGGCGCGTCGATGGGGTTTTGGCGAAGGCCGAACTAGTTGCCCAATTCGTGAAAAAATCGTTCCAGGTCTCCTTTTTTGCCCCTGAACCAGTGCAATCCTGAGGCGCACGAGAATTTTTTCAGCGCAGGCGTGTTCTCATGGATGGAGATGATACTCAAAGCATTCTTCCTTCCCCTGCTTTGCTGCCTTGGTTTCACTGCAAGCCTTTCAGCTCAGACAACCTGGTATGTGCGTGCCGACGGCGGCACGCGATACACCGCCAACCGCGTCGCCGCCGGACTTTCCGCCCAGTGCAACGGCAAGGCAAACGCCCCCTACTCCGGCGATGGCGGCCAAAATGAGAATTGCGCCTTCAACGACTACCGTTTCCTTTATGACGACCAGGCCACCTATGGCGTGCTGCAATGGGTGATCGCCGGCGGCGACAACGTGATCCTCGACAACTCCCAGCCGTGGCGTGTGGGCTGGGATAGCGATGCGGGGCGGAACGAGTCCTGGTGTTACGGCTTCGGCGGCGGCCCTTATGGGTGCTTCAATCCATCCATTCCTTCCGGCACACCGTCCCAGCCCACGCGCATTCTGGGCAAAAACTACGCGGCTTGCAGCATCGGCAACGCAGCGGACCCGACCAAGATGACGCAGCTGTTCGGCGGCCATGGCACCTATGCCGTTCTGAACCTTACCGGGACACAAAACGTGCAGGTGGAATGCCTGGAACTGACGCGGCATTCCGATTGCGTCGTGCATGGATCGCCGGTCGCCAAGGATTGCCACATTCCAACCGCGGATGGTGGGCTTCAGGATTACGACAGCGACGGCGTCATTACCGATCAGCGAACGGCGGGGCTCACCTTGCAGGACATGTGGATTCACGGCCACACGGATCGCGGCATCATCGGCCCAATCGGCGGCGCGGTGACCGCGAACCGGATCAACATCGATACCAACGGCATGGCGGGCTGGGACTTTGACGACGGCAGCAGCACACCGAGTGTCAACGGCACGCTCACAATGCACTATTCGACCATTCAGTTCAGCGGTTGCAACCAGCAATACCCGTTCGTCGATAAAATTCCCGTTGCGTCCTGCTATGACCAAAGCAGCGGTGGGTATGGCGATGGAATCGGTACACCGGCAGGAACGGGACTGAATGTCTCGATCGACCATAGCCTGTTCCAATACAACACCCAGGACGGGGCCGACTTTGGCCATGTCGATACAGGAAATTACAGCCTGAACATCACGAACTCATCGTTTGTTGGAAACATGGGCGGCAACCCGAAATGGGGTCCGGCATTTTCGACGGCGACGGTGGTCAACAACCTGATCCTGGCCAACTGTTTGAGAATGAAGGCCCCCTTACCCGGTGCGCCTTCCGGGTACAACCGATACCTGAGCCAGTTCTGTCGCGCGGGCGATGGGATCAGCTTTGAAAGCTATAACGGCAACAATACCCTGTTTGCCGGCAACTCGGTGGTGACCTATGCCCCCACAACGATCGACATGCAATGCGCGACGCAGAACGGTGTTCAGAATTGCGGAAACACGACGTACACCTTTGCGGATAATATTTTCCGCGGCTACGACGATCCCGCCACCTACAACCTGGGCAGCCAGTTCGGCGGCCCCGGCATGTACTGCGGTGCGGGCTGCAACAGTTCGACCGCGCGTATCGGCAGGATCACACGGCAGAACAACCTGTACTACGGTTTCCGTGGCTCCTGCGCCGCAAACACCAACCCCTACGCTGCCGCCGGCACATCGACGCAGGAAATCTGCGCCGATCCACAGTTCTCCGGCGAGCCCGCCAGCTTTACCAACGAGGCGGCTTTAGACAATTACAACTTCAACCTCACTTCGGGAAGTCCGGCGGTGAGAGCCGGCATCGCCGTGCTTCCACAGCTGACAGTCGACTACAACGATGCGACGCGGCCCAATCCGCCGAGCCTGGGTGCGCTGGAGACAGGTGCTTACGCCGCCATCGCGCCTCCGGTCAGCCAACCGACCCCGACCCCAACACCCCCCCCGGCCCCGGCCCGGGAGACCACATTCATGAGTGTGACGTTGTGCCCGTTGAGCCCGACTCAGGTCTACATGTTCGTCATCGTGACGAGCGCGTCGGGCAGCATCCCCGACGGAAATACGACGCTCACGGTCGACGGCACGAGCCTGGGTCAGTACGCCCTAACCGGCAAAGGAGCATACGGTCTGCTGCTCCCTGCCAACGTACCGCACCCGGTGACCGTGAGCGTGAACTACGCGGGAACTGCGGTGTATGCGCCGTCCTCCGCGACCGCCAAACAGTAAACCCGGGGGCCGTCGACGCAGCGATCTCTGCGCCGGCGGCCCTGAACCTGCACCGGTTCCATGACCCGACCTCAGTCAGCGACGATGCCGGCGGGTAAGTCGTCGGACAAGCTGCCCGGCCGCCGTACGCATACCTCGGCGCGTATTGCCGAGATAGTGCGGCGTTGCTGCAGCGCATACTGCAGGCTTTCGCCCCAGTTCAGGCCGTTGGCCATGCCCGCCGTCATATGCAGCTTCATCATGGGCAGATCCACAAGATCGGGCAGGGCCTGGCGAAGCTGCGATCCATATTGTTCGGTAAAGGCGTGCGGAGTCATGTAGACGGAGCCGGAACGGGTCATGGCAAACCAGCATAGGGGCTACCGGCCCAACTCGACCCTAGCACCTTCGGACATGGCGGCCACACGATTGTGCGGCTGTGTACGACCACTCGGCGCGCCTGCGGAGCAAAGGTGCTTCCGTTGGCATTCGAGGGTCTCTCATGCCTCTGGCTAGCCCGTAAACGCTTTATCCTTGCGGCATGACAATGTTTGAGGAACTCGCGTCTTTGCCGACGGAGGCGCGAAACAATGCGTCCGCGCGGCTGGATCAGATGTCCACGCTCGACATGTTAGCCGTGATCAACGATGAGGATGCGCTCGTGGCCCAGGCCGTGCGGGCGCAACTGCCGGCCATCGCTGCGGTCGTGGATGCGGTGGCGGAGCGCTTCGGGCGCGGCGGACGATTGTTTTACATGGGGGCCGGCACCAGCGGGCGGCTCGGTGTGCTGGATGCCAGTGAATGTCCGCCCACGTTTTCAGTCGGGGCCGACCTCGTGCAGGGCATCATCGCCGGCGGCGACCGGGCGCTGCGCTTATCCAGCGAGCACTCTGAAGATTCGGCCGAGGAGGGCGCTCGCGATCTCGGGGCCGCCGGGTTTGCGACCGATCGCCGGCCCGACACGCTGGTAGGCATTGCCGCAAGTGGGCGTACACCCTATGTGCTCGGCGCAATGGTCGAGGCCAAACGGAGGGGCGGGCTGACAGTGGGGCTGAGCTGTGTGCCTGGGTCGGCCCTGGCGCGTGCAGGGGAGATGGCCGTAACGCCGGCAACCGGGCCGGAGGTGCTCACCGGCTCTACCCGCATGAAGGCCGGAACGGCAACCAAGCTGGTGTTGAACATGATTTCGACCGGCGCCATGGTGCGCACCGGAGCGACCTTCGGCAACCTGATGGTGAATGTGCGCCCGACCAACGCCAAGCTGGTGGACCGTGCCGAACGCATTGTGGCCGAGGCCGCCGGTTGCACACGGGCGGCCGCGGCGGTGGCTCTGCGCCAGGCGGGGAACGAGGTGAAGGTCGCCATCGCGATGTTGCGGCTCGGGATCGATCGCGGCAATGCCGAAGCCCGATTGGCCGCGGCGAAAGGTGTCTTAACGGCCGCCCTCCAGCAAAACGAAGGGGCCTGAAGCAGTTCTCCTGGAGCATGGGCAACTTGCCGGAGAAACGTGGGTTCAGCTATGCAACAGAAGGGTGCCGGCACACCTTAAAATTATCGGAAATCTGGATGGAGAACGTTATGAAAATGACACGTACAACGCGCTTGGCTGCCTGGGTCGCACCGGTTCTCTCGCTGACCTTGATGGCAGGTGCCGCTTCGGCACAATACTACGGTCCGCCGCCACCGCGGCCGGATCGCTATGGTCCGGCGCAGTCCTGGGAGTCCGCACCGCCGGAGTTTCGGGAGGCCATGCAGCGCGGCTTTCACGACGGCGTAGAAGGTGCACGCCGGGACTTCCAAAACCATCGGCCACCGAACGTCAACAACCGCGATGAGTACCGGAACCCGCACTTCATCCCGCGGCCAGATCGCCGTGATTACCGCATGGCTTTCCGTCGTGGCTACGACGTGGGTGTGCAGCACATCTACGGTCGTGGCCAGGGGTATGGACCTCGCTAGAGCCTCACGTAAAGGAAATCGACAACGGCCCTCCATCCAAGGGGGGCCGATTGTCTGTTGGTGGGCGGAAAAGATGGCATGGCGACGCAGTGGGCCTGTCCCGACACTGCGCGAACTCGTCTAGGTGGCCGCTGCGTAGCCGAAAGGTCGTTCGGCACGACTGCGGCGAAAACCCCACCAAAGCATGGTGCTCGCCAGCGCTGCGTACGCACACCAAACGGAGGTAAAGGCGTACTCCTTTACCGCGAAGGTGACAATCAGGATCGTCAGGTTCGCCACGCCGAACAGAACCATGGGGCGAACGCCGGAAAGCAGCAGCGCTCCGCAGGTCACCAGGACGTACAGCCCGGCGACAACTCCCTCGTGTGTGGCGGGGTTGTAGTAGACGATGCTGTGGTCTCGAACGTACACCTGCGTGGGATACGCCGCGAGTGCCCAAAGGATATACACCGTAAGCGCGCCGCCGATCAGGGCAAAAGGCAACATCCAGCGGCGGCGTTCCGCGGTTTTCTCAAACAGCAATACACCGAGCGGCAAAAGCAACGGCAGCAAACCCTGCGCGTAAAGCATAAACGCGGCACCGGCATCGTGAGCCACAATCGGCGGGAGCTTCCCATCAAGTCCCAGCCACACAAAGCCCTCCGTAAACTGGTGCACGGCGAAGAGCAGCGGCATGGAGGCAAAAAGGATCTCGCGGCGGTGCTTGACCTCGCGGACCGTGGCAACGCCGATGACGCCGAGCACGGCACTTCCGACAAAATTCGCTGTAGCTGAAAAGCACATCCGGGCGATCTCCGCGGCGCGGCTGCATGCACGCTCACGTCATTATGCCAGCACCGGTGCATGGACGATGAATACGGCCGATGGCGAAGCTTCGGCATCCAGGTTGCCGGCACCGCGATCTTTGCCCACCGCACTTTTGTCGCCTGCTTAGTCCATGTCCACCGAAAGGTGCTCCGGGGCCCCGATGCACTCCGAGATGCACTCCGAGATTCACTCAAAAAGATTGGGCGTCAGCAGCGGGGCGGGCGCACGCGTTGGCATGGTGATTCCCAGGTGGGCGTAGGCGAGTTTTGTGGCAATGCGGCCGCGCGGGGTGCGGGCAAGGAAGCCGATCTGGATCAGAAACGGCTCGTATACAGCCTCCAGGGCGTCTTCCTCCTCGGCCAGCGCGGCTGCCAGCGTATTCAGGCCGACCGGACCGCCGTCGTAATTTTCGATAATCGTACGCAGCAAGCGCCGGTCGAGTTCATCGAAGCCGTGGGCGTCGATGTCGAGCATGTCGAGCGCCTTTTGTGCGGTGGCGAGATCGATGTGGCCGGCGGCGCGCACCTGGGCAAAATCGCGCACGCGGCGTAGCAGGCGATTGGCAATGCGCGGGGTTCCGCGGGAGCGGACGGCAATTTCGGCGGCGCCGTCGCGGTCGATGCCCACCCCGAGGACTTCGGCCGAACGCTCGACGATAAAACGCAACTCGTCGACGGTATAGAACTCCAGCCTGAGGAGGATGCCGAAGCGGGAACGCAGCGGCGAGCTTAGCAGGCCGGGCCGCGTGGTGGCCCCGACCAGCGTGAAGGGATCGAGCTTGACGCCGTGGATCCGCGCCGAAGGACCCGTGCCGATCATGATGTCGAGCTTGTAATCCTCCAGCGCGGTGTACAGCTTTTCCTCCATGATGGGCTGAAGGCGATGAATCTCGTCGATAAAAAGGACCTGGCGATTTTTCACATTGGTCAGAATGGCGGCCACATCGCCCTGCACCTGCAACGCCGGCGCGGACGTTTGCTGGTACCCGACGCCGAGCTCGTTGGCGATGATGGTGGCCAGCGTGGTC
This sequence comes from uncultured Acidobacteriaceae bacterium, assembly GCA_964242195.1. Lineage (GTDB taxonomy): Bacteria > Acidobacteriota > Terriglobia > Terriglobales > Acidobacteriaceae > Granulicella. The sequence goes on along the minus strand of CAXTBI010000003.1, from coordinate 69,291 downwards.
TTGCCCAGGCCCGGGGGACCGAACAGCAGAACGTGATCCAGCGCTTCACTGCGTGATTTTGCGGCCTCAAGCGCGACTGCGAGTTGCTCCTTGGCGCGGCTTTGGCCGATAAACTCGCGCAAATGCGTGGGCCGAAGCTTCAGCTCGAATTGGGCGTCGTCGTCGAACGCGCCACCGGCGACCAGGCGCTCCTCTCCCCCGCCGCGCCCAGAGCCACCCGCCACCCGGGCAGGGAAGTCGGCAGGGAAGGGTTGGTTGGAAGTGACGGCCATGCTGAGGCGATGCTACGGCGACCGTTGCGCGAAAGCAACGCCCCCGTTCGAGGCTAACCAGCGAAGGCGTAGCCCCACGAGGCGCAGTCTCACTCGGACAAATCGGGATCCATACCCTTCCTTCGCAGCAGGACTCGGCTCCCTACTTGCGGGGCTCAGTTGATCAACGCCGCTTTGCGCGCGGTCGAGGGCATCTGCCCCGTCATTCCGTTGCCAGCGGTGGGCGGCACCGTCAGCATGTCGGCAAGTTCTGCGACGAGTTGGGCGCCGACACCACGGGCACCGGTGCCCCGGAGCTGGCGGCGGTCGCGCATCGGCCGAGCCGGGCAACCAGCCACGATCGTGAAGGCCGGGACGGAGTGCGTCACCACCGAACCGGCGGCCACTACGGCTCCTTCGCCGATGGTAACCCCTTGCAGAATAAGCGAGTTGGCCCCAATCCAGACGTCCGGCCCGACGGTGATCGGCGCCGAGGTTTCAGGCTGCCCCTTGATGGGCGCACCGGCGGCGATGCCGTGGTTGTGGTCGATAAAGCGGCTGCCGGCGGCAATCAGTGTGTTTTCACCAACCGTAAGCCGGTGCGAAATGTTGAATTCACAGCCCTTGCCCACAAAGCAACCCGCGCCCAACTGTATGCTGACGCCGTCGCTGTAGGGACCGGCGGCGTTGAGGTAAATGTCGTGTTCCAGGCTGCAATGTTCACCAAGCGCTACCTTGTGCGGCCAGGTGACTGTGACGGTGGAGAATTTGCTGCCGTGCCCGATTTGCATGCCCTGGGCGCGCCAGTACAGCTTCCGGAAAAAACACAGCCCGCCCGCGAGATGAAGCTGCTTGACCCGAAAAATCGTCTTTCGTGTGATTTCTGCAAGCATGTGCGACCTCCTCTGCAACGAACGGGCCATTGAAAGTACACCCGGAAGCAATGTCGTGAGTGTAGGGGGCTCGCCCGTTATGGAAAAGGTCACGTCGGGGTGCACCGAGGTGACCTCCCGGTGAAACGAGTGAGTGGGGTTCCGCGCATCCAATCACGCAGCCGATGCCTCGGCAAAGGGCGGTCCCCGATGCAGTACAAGACACTCGGCAACACCGGTCTTCTCGTTTCCACGATCTGCTTCGGTTGCATGACGTTTCACGGCGGCTCCGGCTTTTGGGGCGCCATCGGGCAAGTGGATCAGGCCGGCGCCGACAATCTGGTAAAAGGCTGCCTGGAGGCCGGCGTCAACTTTTTCGATACCGCCGACGTGTATTCGGAGGGCGAAAGCGAAAAGACGCTGGGGCAATCGCTCAAAAATCTCGGGATCCCGCGCAAGGACGTCGTCCTCGCGACCAAGGTCTTCGGACGCACAGGCCCGGGACACAACGACATGGGGGCCTCGCGCGGGCACATCCTGGATGCGGTGGACGCCAGCCTGCGGAGGCTCGGCACCGACTACATCGATCTCTACCAAATACACGGCAATGACGCCGTCACGCCGCTCGAGGAGACCCTGCGCGCCCTGGATACCCTGGTGCAACACGGCAAGGTTCGCTACGTCGGCGCTTCCAACTGGGAAGCGTGGAAGTTGTCGAGGGCGATCGCCACCGCGGAGCTGAAGGGTTACGCAAAATTCGACACGCTCCAGGCGTACTACTCCATTGCCGGACGGGACCTGGAACGCGAGTTCGTCCCCATGTTCAAAGAAACCAAAACCGGTCTGCTGGTCTGGAGTCCCTTGGCCGGCGGTTTGCTCTCGGGTAAATTCAGCCGCGAAATCCAGAAACCCGCGGGTTCCCGGCGCTCGGAATTCGACTTTCCGCTGGTGGATAAGGAGCGCGTCTGGCGCATTTTGGACGTGATGCGGCCTATCGCGGAGGCCCATGGCTGCTCGCCCGCGCGGGTGGCCCTGGCATGGCTGTTGCAGCAGCTAGCCGTCACCTCGGTCATCATCGGGGCCAGGCGCTTGGAGCAGCTGGACGACAACCTCCTTGCCGTCGATCTGCAACTTTCGGCTGACGAGTTGGGCAGGCTGGATAGCGTGAGCCGGCTGCCACCGGAGTACCCCGGCTGGATGCTTCCGTTCCAGAGCGCAAGCCGTCTGGATCCGAACATCGGGCGGCTCTCTTCCACGGAATAAGTTGGCCGCGACCCTGTGCGCCACCGTTGCTCTACCCACGCCCTCGCCTGAGGAAAGCCCCGGCGATAATGGAGTGCGGCAACCGGCCGTTGATGGGCCCCATCGATTGAAGAGCGTGATTGAGATCTCGGCCGATCGGCTGATCGGCAATGCCCGTGCCGTTCGGGACGCCGTTGGCCCCGAGGTGGAGCTGCTCGGGGTGATCAAAGCCGAGGCGTACGGGCATGGTGCCGACCTGTGCGCGCGTGTGCTGGCCGGGGCCGGGGTGCGCTGGCTGGGTGTGGGCGACGTCGAGGAAGGGCGCTTTGTGCGAGAGGCTTTGCGGGGGGGCATGACCGCAAATCCCGGCACCACCGGAAATCCAGGCCTCCAGAGCCCACATCTGGTGGTGATGTGCGGCTTCGAGCCGGCCGAAGCCACAGAAATCGTGTCCGCGCAGCTGACGCCGGTCGTTTGGACCCTCCAGCACATCGAGGCCCTGGAAGAGGCGACGTCGCGTCTGCCGATCGGTGTCGAGAAGAACGTCGCAATCCACCTGGAAATCGATTCGGGGATGGCGCGGCAGGGGATTGCCCCCGGAGTGGCGTTGGGAGATTGGTTGCAGCGGCTGAAACGCTCGCCGAGCCTGCGCTGCGAGGGTGTTTTCAGCCATCTGAGCTCATCGGAAATCTCAGGCTCCGAACAGACGACCACGCAGTGCGATCGGTTTGCCACAGCGCTCGCGCAGGTGAGGGAAGCGGGTGTGCGGCCGAGGTTTGTTCACCTGGGCAATTCCTCGGCCGTCGATGAAGGGAGCACCCTCGCCTGGCTTCGGCAGGGGGCGGCTTCGCTGGGGGCGCGTCCCATGGTGCGGCCCGGTTTGGCCCTCTATGGATACAGTCTTGCGCTCCGGCACTCTGCCGAGACTGCCGGTGCCTCAAGAGCGGACCTGGCCGGCAAGCTGGCCGGCAGGGTGCGCCCGGTTGCCCGTTGGACGACCCGCATCACCGGGTTGCGCGAGATCGTCGCCGGGGAATCTGTCGGCTATGGCGCGACTTTCACCGCGGAGCGACCGATGCGCCTGGCGTTGCTGCCGGTCGGCTATGCGGACGGCCTGCGGCGCGAGGCCTCGAGTGGGGTAGGCAATGGCTGGGTGGTGATTGCCGGTGTGCGCGCCCCGGTGGTCGGCCGGGTTTCGATGAACCTAACGGTGGTCGACGTTTCCGAGCACAGCGCCCGGGGCATTGCGGTCGATTTGGGCGCGGAGGCCGTTCTGCTCGGCGAGGGGGTATCCGCCGAAGATCACGCACGCTGGGCAGGAACGATCCCGTATGAAATCCTGTGCGGCCTGCGCGGACACCGGCGGCTCCAGCCGACGCCGGACGGTAAACTGGGCTGATGGTCTCCAGGCTGTATGCACGGTGGATGTACGCGTGGGAAACCGCGCTGACGATGCGTGATGAAAACCGCGTGGAACGCACGCTGGAGTGGGGCTTCGAGCATCTGGCCGATGTGTGTGGTGCCGCCGCGGCGGCGCGGGTGGAGCGCGGGGAAGCTACCCCGTTTGAGGCCATGGCGGGGCTCAACCGCGATCTGGTTGCCGACCCGGAGCGCCTGTTCGCCTACAAAACGCCTGCGGATTTCACCCTGGAAGCGCGGCACCCGGAGTTGTATCCCACCAACATCCGGCCCGAAACCCTCGCGCAGGAGCGGGAGTGGAAGCGCCGGGCGGAATCGGGTGAGCTGCGGCGGGTGCCCTTCCTGCGGTTTACCTCGCCGGTGCAAACGGTGTACCCGGAGAACAATCGACCGAACGCGCGCTGGTACCCGGCCGAACCTAAGCGGCGCAAAGGTGGCGGTGCCGGCCCCCGGCAGGCGATGATCGTTCTTCCCCAATGGAATGCGGATGCGTTCTCGCACAATGCACTTTGCGAAATGTTTGCCAAATTCGGCGTCAGCAGTTTGCGTTTGTCCAAGCCATATCACGATGTGCGGCGACCGGCGGAGTTGGAACGTGCCGATTATGCGGTGAGTGCCAACGTGGGGCGCACGATCGAAGCCGCGCGGCAGGGTGTTGCGGACATTCGCTCCTGCTGCGATTGGTTGGAGTCGCAGGGATTTGAGCAGATCGGCATCCTGGGCACGAGCCTGGGCTCATGCTACGGCTTCCTGGCCGCCGCCATGGATCCGCGGCTGCGTTTGTGCGCGTTCAATCACGCGTCCATGTCGTTCGGCGATGTGGTGTGGGAGGGCCAAAGCACGCGCCATGTGCATCGATCGCTGGAACGCGCGGGTCTGGATCAAGAGATGACGCGGGAAATTTTCGCGTGCATCAGCCCATCCAGCTTTATGGACCGCTTTGCCTTGACTGCGCGGGAAAGCCGGCGCAACACGCTTGTGGTGTATGCACCATATGACCTTACGTTTCCCTTGAGGGGATCGCTGGCGTTGCTGGAAGCATTCCGAAAGCGTGGGGTCCCGCATCTTGCCAAGGTGCTGCCCTGTGGTCACTACACCACCGGGGAAGCGCCCTACATGTACATCGATGGCTGGTACCTGGGATCGTTTGTCTGGCGGGAGTTCCGCCGGTTGCGGCACCCAGCGTAGGCTTGCGCAGCGATGATCGGGCAAGCGGAATCAAGCGGAATCAAGAGGAGGGCGGGAAGGCCTCCCGTCCCGGCGTCGTTCTGCAGGGACGCGCGGAGGCCCCGTTCAGGTAGGAGACGCCGAGGGTGGTTCCGGCGGCTGGAGGGAGGGTTGGTTAGTGCGCGGGATTGAGATGGAAGAACGAGCGCACACCCGCAAGCATGCGAAGCTTTGTTTGCCGCACCGCGGCAACGTAGATGCAGCCCAGTCGTTTCAGCGTCAGACCTTCGATTTCCACCTCAACGTAGCGGTCGATCCACTCGGACTGCACCTTGGCGAGCATAGAGGCGGTGGAACCGGCGGCGGGCAGGTTATCCGTTGAGGAGAAATCATGGGTGAGGCTGAACATGGGGAGCACCTTATAGGATCGAGAGGTTCCCTGTCGCCAGGGATATTGCGGAAGGGAGTCGATGTAGGTACAGGCATCGTCTTTCGCCGGAAGAAGTGCGGACCGGAATGTAATCACGCGAGCTGCCAAAATCGTTCTCCCCTGTCTCCGCCGTGAGGTACATCCGAGCGAAAACGGCAACCGGAAACACCCATGCGAGGGGTGCACTTCCGGGTTCCCTATAAACATCGGCGCAAAGGGCGAAGTGCGCTATACCACGACTGGGTACACGGCGTCCTGTTTTGAGGCACGGCGGGTAACACCTCGGTTGGACTCCCGCGTTAGACTTGCCGTATGGCCATCCAACCCGCAATGAGCTCTGAAGCAAATTCGGAACAGACCCTGGAACAGACCTTGGAACAGAGCGATCCGGAGATCGCCCATGCCCTTGAAAACGAAGTTCTTCGCCAGCACGACGGGCTGGAGATGATCGCCAGCGAGAATTTCGTGTCCCGCGCCGTGCTGGAGGCGACCGGGTCCGTATTCACCAACAAGTACGCGGAAGGCTATCCGAGCAAGCGGTATTATGGCGGCTGTGAGTACGCCGATGTGGTCGAGGACCTGGCACGCGCGCGGGCGAAGCAGCTGTTTGGGGCCGAGCATGTCAATGTGCAGCCCCATTCCGGCTCGCAGGCCAACGCGGCCGCCTACATGGCCGTGATTCAGCCCGGGGACGGCATTCTGGGGCTGGATCTGGCGCACGGCGGGCACCTGACGCATGGCCATAAACTGAGCTTTTCCGGAAAACTGTACCGTGTCGCCAGCTACGGCGTCCGTCGGGATACCGAGACCATCGACTACGACGAACTGGAGTCGATCGCGTCCAAAGAGCAGCCGAAATTGCTCATCGGGGGCGGTTCGGCCTATCCGCGGCAATTCGATTTTCCGCGTATGCGGCAAATTGCGGACAAAGTGGGAGCCAAATTGCTGATCGATATGGCGCATTTTGCCGGCCTGGTGGCCGCTGGCGCCCATCCTTCGCCTGTGCCGCACGCCCACATCGTGACCACAACGACACACAAAACATTGCGTGGGCCCCGTTCCGGCATGATTTTGAGCACAGCGGAGTTGGCGGCCGGCATCGACCGCAGCGTGTTCCCAGGCCAGCAGGGCGGTCCGCTGGTGCACGTGGTCGCGGCCAAGGCCGTGGCGTTCGGTGAGGCGCTGCGCCCGGAATTTCGCACCTATACCGCCAATGTTGTGACCAATGCCAGGGTTCTGGCCGAAGCTCTCGCGGCAAAGGGTTTCCGCGTGATTTCAGGCGGCACCGAGACGCACATCGTGCTTCTCGACGTGTTCGCGGGGGGAGCGGGCCCGCTGGGTTCGGAAGCCGAGCGCGCCCTTGGCCTGGCAGGCATCACGGTGAACAAAAATGCCATCCCGTACGACACCAATCCGCCCTTGAAACCGTCCGGTATCCGGCTGGGAACGCCGGCGCTGACCACCCGCGGCATGGGCGCGGAGGAAATGCGCACCATTGCAGCCTGGATCGCGGAAGCCTTGACCCAACGCAACGATGAGGCTCGGCTCCGCAACATTCGGGGCCGCGTCCGCGAAATGGCCGACGCTTTTCCGCTGTACGGCTTCCTGCGCTCCGAGCTGAAACCCGAGCTGAAATCCGACCTGCAATCCGAGCTGCGCACCGAGCAACGCGAGGCCGTGCTCTCGCGCTAGCCACCTACGGGAGCCATCCACTGAAGCCTGGGAATGAAGCCTGGGAATGGAGCCCGGGAAACGCAAAGAACGGGAAGGCGCGGGGATGGACTGGGTTGTTTTGCTCGGAATTGTGACCGGGATGCGCACCATGACGGGCATGGCCGTGGTGTGCTGGGCGGCGTGGCTGGCCTGGCTGCCGGAGCGCGGATGGGCTGTTTGGTCGACGTATCTCGTTTCAGCCGTTTCATTTAGTGTTCTGGCCGCAGGCGAGTACATAGGGGACACGCTGCCGAGGACGCCGAGCCGCAAAGCTTTGGGGCCGGCGGCTGCACGCCTCCTTTTTGGCGGACTTGTGGGAGCCTTGGGAGCCACGTCGATCCTTCAACCCCTGGCCGGGGGCATCCTGGCCGGCGTTGCCGGAGCGGCGATCGGGACGTGGGGTGGCTACGCGGTGCGATCGTGGGGTGCCAGGCGAGTCGGCCGCGACTGGCCGGTCGCGGTGCTTGAATCGGCGGTCGCCCTGGCGCTGGCGGTCACCGCCGTCTCGCGGATGCATATTGAGGTGCTTGCGGACAAGGTCCGGGGCGCGCCCTAAGCCCTGGATGCAAGCCGAAAGGCGAGGGCAACCCGCGGTATCCCCGCGAAATCTTCCAGAAAACGAACGTCGTTCCATCCCTGCAGCAATTCCTCCAGGGCGGGGCGTTGGCCATAGCCGATTTCCATGGCCAGAAGACCGGCCGGTCGGAGAAAAGCCTCGGCGGCGGGGATCAAACGGCGGTAAACCGCAAGCCCATCCGGGCCGGCAAACAGGGCCGTGCCCGGCTCGAAATCGCGCACTTCGGGCTGAAGATCCGCGCGGTCGCCCTCCGGAATATAGGGCGGGTTGGAAACCACGGCATCGAGACACAGGCCTCCCTCGTGAGCGGCCTGCAGAGCGGAGAGCAAGTCGGACTCGGCGAAACGGACGCGCTCCCCGAGGCCAAACCGGGCGGCATTCGCTGCAACGACCGGACCGACAGCCGCGGAGAGGTCCAGCGCGTGCAAAGCGGCATAGGGCAGGTGGGCGGCCAGCGCAAGCGCAATGGCCCCGCTGCCGGTGCCGACATCGGCTATGCGAAGCGGGTGCGCGGGCGTCGGTTGCGGGTGGAGTTCGCCGGCCCAATCGAGGACGGCCTCCACCAGGAGTTCGGTTTCGGGCCGCGGGATCAGGGTAGCCGGCGACACCTGCAGATCGAGCCCGTAAAATTCCTGGTGCCCTGTGATGTATTGCAGCGGTTTCCGGGTTCCGCGTGCGGCGACAGCCCCGAAATAGGCCTCCAAGGCCGCCGGATCGAGCGCGTCATCGGGGTGGGCGTGGAGCCAGGCGCGGTCCCGCCCGAGCACATGGCACAGAAGAACGGTGGCGTCCCGGCGATCGATCGCCTCCCCTGCATGGGCGAGTGCCTGGCGTACGGTCATGCGCGTGTTCCCTTGGTGGGCGGAGCTTCTATTTTCGCCGATCGTTCTTGCAAGGACGGTCGGTAGGGAACGAGCGGCCGCCGGGGTGGGCGAACGCCGGTGTTGCGGCAACGTCCAGTGTTGAAGTGACGCTTGAGGCAGGTGTTTACTTCGATGGTTCCGTTCGCCCGGAGGCCACGCTGCCCGGCTTGGGTGCGAGGTTACCAAAGAGTTGTGTCCCGTGGGCCCAAAGCTCAGTCTAATCAGGTGAATGATGAACGCAGCATCGTCTCCAGCGACCTCCACCCAAGCGATCGAAGACCGGCTTGCGCCCTTGCGTGAGCGGCTGGCCGCGCATCCGTTGTACCCGAGCATTCGCACACCGGCGCATCTGCGCATCTTCATGGAATCGCATGTGTATGCCGTTTGGGATTTCATGAGCCTGCTGAAATCGCTGCAACGGGATCTGACCTGTGTGGATGCGCCGTGGGTGCCAACCCGATTTCCAGCCAGCCGGCGCTTCATCAACGAGATCGTGCTCGGCGAAGAGTCGGACCTGTATGAAGGCCGTCCAGCCAGCCACTTTGAACTGTACCTGGAAGCGATGGAGCGAGCGGGTGCCAGCACGGCGGCTATCCGCGGCCTGCTCCATGCAACAGCGAGTGCACGGGACGGGCAAGAGGGTGAGGGTGACGGGGCGAAATCGCTGCCCTGGGAGTCCTGGATGGTGGTGCGCGGTGTCCCCCGGCCGGCAAAGCGCTTCATGGAAAACACCTTCCGCGTGATTCGGGAGGGTTCCCTGGCGGCGCAGGCGGCGGCCTTCACCTTCGGCCGGGAAGACGTGATTCCGAGCATGTTTCGTTCGCTGGTTCGCGACCTGAACCAGAAGATGTCCGGCGATCTCAGACTCTTTCTCTGGTACCTGGAACGGCACATCGAAGTCGATGGCGACGAGCACGGTCCCTTGTCGCTGCGGATGGTGGCCGACCTGTGCGGCGAAAATCCCAAACTTTGGGCGGAGGCGAGCGACGCCGCCGAGGCGGCCATGGAGGCGAGGCTGGCGCTTTGGGATGGCATTCTGCAACAGATCGAGGTGAGCTAGTCTAGGGGCAAATTACCCGGAAGTGCAAGCTCCCTTTGTCCTCCTGAACGCAATCAGAGACCGGCTTGTCCTCGAGCTTCGAGGCACGAGAGCGAACAGCAGGTCCTTCGGGTTGCTCAGGATGACAATCCTCATGAAACCTTGGCCCTCAAGCGCGGATTTCTGCGAGAAGAACAAGAGCCGATAGTTCATGGCCCATCCCCTTAGTCTAAGGGTCCGATCCGGGCCTCGACCTTCTCGATGAGTGCCTCTGCGTCAAAGGGCGCACGTACTTTGATATCGTTGTCGAAATAAACGAACACATCGCGCGGTCTGGGCTGTGCCTCCGTAGTGTGAGCGCGCCGGTCGTTACGCGCATTCGCGCCGAGCGCCGGAGTGGAAGAAGGTGAGCCGGTCGCCCAACCGGCGACGCGGTCGGCCCAAAGTTCCAACGCTTCATGTTCATAACCGCTGGCATAGAGCTCTTCCGAGCCGTGCAGGCGGCAATAAACGAAGTCGCTCGTGATGTCGAACAGCAGTGGCCATGCAACGGTATCAGCGACGACAAGACCGATGTCGTGTTCACGCAGCAGATCGATGAAGCCCGCATCGGCGAAGCTTTCGTCGCGAATTTCTACGCAATGGCGAATTGTGTGCTGGGCAGATGTTTCAGGCAGGGGCTGCGTTGTTGCACGGCCCACCAGACGAGGACCATGCAGCCGGGCCAGCGATGCCGCTACGCCATGCGTACGCGGCAGGAGAGGAAAGAACGCCGCGAAGCGCTCCCGTGTGAATTTCAACTGCGGCGGAAATTGCCAAAGGATGGGTCCCAGTTTGGGACCGAGTTCCAGCAACCCGCTGGCGAAAAAGTTGGCAAGCGCACCCTCTACGTTACGAAGTTTGAACATGTGCGTGATCAGGCGCGGCGCTTTCACGGCGAAAAGAAAGGATGCCGGCGTGTCCGCGGCCCATTGCCGAAAACTGGACGGGCGTTGCAGGGAATAGAAGGTACCGTTGATCTCGATGCTGGGAAAACGGGTTGCGGCAAACTGCAGTTCACGTCGCTGGGCGAGTTTCGGCGGGTAAAAGACGCCGCGCCACGGAGCGTATCGCCAACCGGAGATGCCGACACGCACTGTACCCTGTCCAATCATTCCCTGGGTGTCCATGCCTACAGCCGGCAAATGAGCAGTTCGCGCTCGTAGACCATCTCCGGCGGCAGGTGGCTATGGAGCAGGAGGAACAGCCGTTCGTGGCCCATGGCTTCCTCTTTCCAGGCTGCCGTATCGACGGCTTCGAGCGTTTCGAAGGTCTCGCGCGGGAAGGGCAGCCCCTCCCAGTGAACGTCGCCAAAGAGGGGAGTCCAGCCGATCGGGGTTTCGCGCGCCGGAACGCGGCCGCGGACCCGATCGACGATCCACTTGAGCACGCGGAGGTTTTCGCCGAAGCCGGGCCAAAGGAATTTGCCTTCGGCATCCTTGCGGAACCAGTTCACGTGGAAGATCTGAGGTGTATTTTCGAGGCCGCGGCCCATGCGGATCCAGTGGCGGAAATAATCGCCCATGTTGTAGCCGCAGAAGGGCAGCATGGCCATGGGATCGCGGCGGGCTTCGCCGACCTTGCCGCTGGAGGCGGCCGTGGTTTCCGAACCCATGGTGGCGCCGAGGTAGACGCCGGCAACCCAGTTGAAGGCCTGGTAGACGAGCGGCAACGTTGTCGGCCGCCTGCCTCCGAAGACAAAGGCGGCAATGGGTACGCCCTCGGGTGACTGCCAATCCGGGTCGATGGAGGGGCACTGCGCGGCGGGTGCGGTGAAGCGGCCGTTGGGATGGGAGGCGGGTTTGCCGCTGGCGGCTGTCCACGGGTCGCCGCGCCAATCGAGCATGTCGACATCGGCCGGTAGGTTGTCCGTCATGCCTTCCCACCAGACGCCTTCAGGCCGGCCGTCGCGCAGGGTGAGGGCAACGTTGGTGAATATCGTGTTGCGGCTGAGGGTGGCCATGGCGTTCGGATTGGTCTTGGCGGAGGTGCCGGGGGCGACGCCGAAGAAGCCGGTTTCGGGGTTGATGGCGCGCAGTTGACCGGCGGCGTCCGGCTTGATCCAGGCAATGTCGTCGCCGACGGTCCAAACCTTCCAGCCCTCGAAGCCGGCAGGCGGAATCAGCATGGCGAGATTGGTTTTCCCGCAGGCGGAGGGGAACGCGGCGGCGAGGTACGTCTTTTCCGTGCGTCCAGCCGCGTCAGGCGGGGTTTCGATGCCGAGAATGAGCATGTGCTCGGCCATCCATCCCTCGTCCCGAGCGATGTTCGAGGCAATCCGCAGGGCAAAACACTTTTTGCCAAGCAGCGCATTGCCGCCGTAGCCGGAGCCGAAGCTCCAGATCTCGCGGGTTTCGGGAAAATGCACGATGTATTTGGTGTCGTTCGAGGGCCAGGGAACATCCTCCTGACCCGGCGCGAGCGGGCAACCGACGGTGTGCATGCAGGGCACAACGCGCTTGTTGTCCTTGTCGATTTCCGCCAGCACGGGCGCGCCGATGCGGGCCATGATGCGCATGTTGACCACGGCATAGGCGCTATCGGTGAGTTGCACGCCGATCTGCGACATGGGCGAGCCGATCGGGCCCATCGAAAAGGGCAGAACATACATCGTGCGCCCACGCATCGCGCCGCGGAACAGACCCTTCAGCTTCCGCCGCATGGTGAACGGGTCTTCCCAGTTGTTGGTGGGGCCGGCGGCGTCTTTCGAAAGCGAGCAGATAAAGGTGCGATCTTCGACGCGAGCCACATCGTTGGGCGCGGAACGGGCGTAGAAGCAGCCCGGCCAGAGCTGCGGGTCGAGTCGCGTAAAGGTACCGGCGGCCACAAGCTGATCGCAAAGCCCGTTGTATTCGGCCTCCGAGCCATCGATCCAATGGATACGGTCGGGCTGGCACAACTCCGCCATCTTCTCCACCCAGCGGACGAGGTGCTTGTTGCTGGTAGGAGGGGGGGCGGGGTCGAGGCGGCGGTTGGAGGCAGGGAGGAGCGGGGCGACTGAGGGGGCGGACATCGTTCTTCAGGCGCCCTTTCCCGGCGCGGCATGGCTTAGATAGGGTACGTCAGCTCCCGCTGTATGCGCATTGCCGGCCGAGCCGCTCCCCGGGTCGAGAAGGTCTGCGTGAAAGCTGCCCACTTACAGCAGTTTGAACCCAGGGAGTCGCACTGCTTTCCTGTCGAAGGTCACGACCGACTCACATCCGGCCGAAGCCGCCAGTGCGCCGATCAAGGCATCCGTAAACTTTCCACGCCCGGTTCGCAAGGCAGCGGCCGCCGTAAAGACCTCGTCGCCGTTTTCGACCACAAGTACTTCTGCCTGGAGCAGACGCTCCACGGCGTCGGCTACCTCCCGGTCCGGAAAAGCGTAGCTTCGGGTCAGGACCCAAACGGTTTCTGCCATCGTCACGCTGCTTATGTATCCGGGATTGTTGTTGTTGAGTTGCCGATCCATAAACGCAACAGCTTTTTGCGTCTGCTCCGGATTGTCCTGTACCAAATAGCGAACCAGGATGTTGGTATCGATGCCCGTCATAGTCAGCTATGCGACTCCGTACCCGCGTTGAATTCCTCCGTCGCCCCCGCTTCAATGGTCTCGTTCATGTCTTCGACAGAGACATGGATCCCCGACTTGGGCACCAGCATGCCTTTCAGAGCGGAAATTGGAACCTCCGGCAAAATGGCTACATGACCGTCCGGATGGTAGAAAAAGCGAACCTTGTCCCCTCCTTTTAGATGGAGGTGATCCCGAACAGCTTTGGGGATCGTGATTTGACCTTTGCTTGTAAGTGCGGACTCCATACCATCCTCCTTACTTCTAGGCTAACGTAATACCTCCGATTGTGCCCGGTCAACGGCGGCGCGCAAGGGCGGGGCGAGCAGGTGTAAGTGTCATGTCGACCGAAGGCAAACCCGGATCTCTCCGCTGCGCAAGCGGGGGAACTGTTTGCTGCGGTCGAGAGGACACCCCATACTGACACAGGGTAGCCCTAGGCATCCCCAGGGGAGTCTCCGACCCTCACAAGGAAAGCACCATGTCGGGCCATCAAGGCACCCTGTACGAGCCGGTGGTTCGCTGGCATGTGCGGGAGGTTTCCACCGGGCCCGGGTTACGCTAGAGGCAGTCACCATGGAATTTCATATCGCAGGGTCCCTTCGAAAGAAGCTGAACATCGACGACCTCCTGTTCCGCTACACGGGCAATGTCGTGTTTGCGAACGTGGCGGGCAGCCGGAAGTTGGCGCTGGCACTGAACCGGCAACGGACGGCGGACAACGGCGGCGTCGAAGACCCAAAGCGGCTGGTAAATGCCGGTGCCCTGTTTGCGATGGGGCTGATCGACGAGCTGAGCCACGCCATGGTGGCCGGGTATCGGAGAACCACCGACCCCGAGGTGTTGACGGCCGCCCTGCGCTGGTTCGGCGCGCAGGTGGGCGAAGGCGCGGTGGATCGTCTGCTGCTGGCGTTTACGGAACGTTTTCCCAACGCCGATGTGTATGCCGGCAAACTTTCCGCGCGGCAATGGCTCGCCGGTATCACCGAGGGCCTGCCCAACCGCGAAGCGGCTTTTGAAGAGCTGATGCTGTTGCACCTGGCCAACACCAATCCGGCTTTTCAGGCTGTTAGGGAACTCTTCGACGACAAGGGCCTGACGGATACAACGGCCTACAAGGCGGTGGTGAAGGACCTGCCGGCGTACTTCGAGACCCGTCCCAGGCTGGCACCGGCAATCGGCACGCTGCTCGACGCACTGGTGGCACCGATGCGGTTGAGCCCGGATTCGTTGACGGCGCAGTTGGACTACATCCGTACCTTCTGGGAGCCGTTCCTCGATGCCGATCTCGGCGCCATGCTGAAGACGATTCTGCTGGCGATTGACACGGTCAAAGAAGAAGAAATTGCCGTTTGGATGCGCTTCAACCCGCCGGGGCCGGACCAGTACCGCCACGGCGCTCCGGGCTTTGGCGGCGAAGGTTTCGAAGGCGACGAATACATCGGCTTCGACGATCTGTACGAGGTCGGCGCGGACGGTGTGCGGCGACGGGTGCGGCGAGGGTACGCCAGCGACTACCAGGCGCCGCTCAATGAATACGAGGCGTTTTCCGCCGACCAGGCATGGATGCCCAACGTCGTCATGATGGCCAAAAGCACCTATGTTTGGCTGGAGCAGCTTTCGCGCAAGTACGGCCGGCACATCCACAAGCTGGACATGATCCCGGACGAGGAATTGCGCCTGCTGGCCGATCGCGGCATGACGGCGCTTTGGCTGATCGGGCTTTGGGAGCGCTCGGTGGCTTCCGAACGCATCAAGCACCTGCGCGGGCACTCCGATGCCGTCGCTTCCGCCTATTCGCTCAAGGAGTACAACATTGCCGGGGATCTCGGCGGCAACCTGGCCTATGCGGACCTGCGCGATCGCGCCGGGCGCTACGGCATCCGGCTGGCGAGCGACATGGTGCCCAACCACATGGGCATCGATTCCCCCTGGGTCATCGAGCATCCGGAGTGGTTTGTGTTCCGTTGGGAAAGCCCGTACCCGGCTTACAGCTTCAACGGACCGGACCTGAGCGCGGACTCGCGGGTCGAAATCAAAATCGACGACCACTACTACGACCAGACCGATGCCGCGGTGGCCTTTCGTGTGCGCGACAACCGCGACGGTGCGACCCGCTACATCTACCACGGCAATGATGGAACGACGTTCGCGTGGAACGATACGGCGCAGCTGGATTACTCCAAGGCCTATGTGCGCGAGCAGGTGATGCAGGCGATTTTGCATGTAGCCCGCATGTTCCCGATCATTCGCTTCGATGCGGCGATGGTGCTGGCCAAGCGGCATGTGCAGCGCCTCTGGTTTCCACTTCCGGGGGTCGGCGGATCGATCCCATCGCGTGCGGAAAATGCGATGTCGGACGAGGAGTTCAATGCGCTGATGCCGGCCGAGTTCTGGCGCGAGGTCGTGGACCGCGTGGCCGTGGAGGTGCCCGGAACGCTTCTGCTGGCGGAAGCGTTCTGGCTCCTGGAAGGCTATTTCGTGCGCACGCTGGGCATGCACCGGGTGTACAACTCGGCGTTTATGAATATGCTGCGCGATGAGGAAAATGCGAAATATCGCAGCTATCTGAAGAAAACCATCGAGTTCGATCCCGACATCCTGAAGCGCTATGTGAACTTCATGTCCAACCCCGATGAGCGCACAACCATCGACCAGTTCGGATCGGGCGACAAGTGCTTCGGCGTCGCCACCATGCTGGCCACGCTGCCGGGGCTGCCGATGTTTGGGCACGGGCAGATCGAAGGCTATACGGAGCGTTACGGCATGGAATTCAAGATGCCGAAATACACCGAGTGGCCCGACGAAGGACTGGTGTCGCGGCATCGGGCCGAGATCGCCCCCTTGCTGAAGAAGCGGTCGATCTTTGCCGAAAGCGAAAACTTCGTGCTGTACGACTTTTGGACCGGCTACGGCACCGTAAACGAGAATGTGTTTGCCTATTCCAACCGCTGCGGCGATCAACGCTCGGTGGTGCTGTACAACAACGCGTACGACAGCACGGGCGGAACGATTCACGTTTCGGCTGCCTCCATGGATAAAGGCTCCGGCGAGTTGCGGCAACGCACCCTGGGCGAAGGCCTGGCGCTGCCCGGCGGCTGGGACAACATCCTGGCATTCCGCGATCATGCCCGCGGGCTGGAGTTTTTGCGCCGGGGAAGCGACCTGCGAGAGCACGGCTTGCACATCGATCTGCGCGGATACCAATATGCCGTGTTGCTGGACTGGCGCGATCTCCATTCCACCGCTGAATATCCGTGGGATCGGCTGTGCGACGCGCTGGGGGGTGGGGGTGTGCCGGACCTGCACCGGGCGCTGGCCAAGCTGCGCTTTCAACCGCTGCACCTGGCGCTGCGCCGTGCTTTGGCTCGCGACGCGATCAGCGCCTTTGCCGAATCTGCGCAAAAGCTGGGCGAGACCGTGCAGCCGGTGTCGGATGAAACGGCGCTGAAGCCCGAAAAAACAGCGAAGGGGCAGAAGCCGCAGGCGGGCGTTGCCCCGGCCACGGATGTGGCCAAACGCGCGGCGAAACGAGCATCGGCTCCGGTGCCCGCGGCCCCGGCCGCAGCCGTCCAGCGCGATGCGCCGTCCGCTCTCCCGGCATTTTTTGAGCGTACCAACGAATTCTACTGGCGGCTCACGGAGGTGCTTCCGGAAACGCAGGGAGCGGAGTTCGGGAAGGACCTCGGAGCCGGTGCGGAGGTGTACAAGCGGCGTTTGGCGGCGCTGGCCGAAGCGGCTTTGGCGATGCCGACGCTGGCCCGGAAGCTCTCTTCCGCCTGGCCGCAGGCCGTTCGCGAGGTTGTTCCGGGGGCAGGCGTGGGTGTGGCGCTGGAGCGCACATGGGCCCCGTTGATGGCCTATCTGCTGCTGCAAGGGTTGCCCGGAACCGCCGATCCGCAGGCCCTTTTCGACAGCATGGAACTACGCGCCGGGCTGGCCGACAGCTTTGCCGAAATCGGCTTCCACGGCGACGATGCGTGGCGTGCCGCCGCCAAGGTACGGCTCCTGCTGGCCGGACGCATATCGCTCGACAGCCTTCATACGGAAGGGTATTGGGCCGATGGAGACGTCCGCTGGCTGACCGGCGTCAACAGGAGCGACGGTGCCCTGTATGTGAACAAGGAGAGCTTCGAGCAGCTGCTGTGCAGCCTCCAACTGCCGGCTTTGCTGGGCGTTGCGGGTCCCCTCGGAGGCGAGGATGGATACCGCAGTCCAGCAGCGGAACTGGCCGAAATCGAGTCGTCCGTGCGTTCGGAATGCGAGCGTATGGAGCGGGCGAGGTACCGCTTGTCGGCTTTCCTGGGCGAGGAACTTGCAGGCGATGAGATCCCCCACGGGAAAAGCCTGAAGGGGGGCAGTGGTGCCGTTTCCAAAAGCATGGAGGAGACCGTGCCCAAACCCGTGAAGGGTGCAGCGCTGGTGTAACTTTCGAACCCGCTGCGGTGGGGCCGGGCAGGCGATCGTGATTGGGAGGCTCGCGATCGGAACTTGCCCATAAGTTGTATGTCGTTCCCGCTGCGGGTCGCCGTATACAAGTGCTCATCCCCGTTGACAAGTGGAGAGGGCGAAATTGATGGCGACAGAGAACAAGCGCGATACCCATGTACCACGGCTCCTTCCATGCTTTGTGGAGGCCGGCGGCGATGGCCTGGTCAGTGACTCCGTCATGCTGTGCGAGGTGGTCGGCGACGAGATTCAAAGCATCTCTCTCCGCATCGCCGCGGATGCCATGCGGCGTTGGTTTGAGACGCAGACCAACCCCTAACGCTTGTGGGAGAACCAACAGCAACCGGACGCGTCCGAGACTTCCATTGCTTCAACCTGTTTGCGTAAAGGTGGGGTGTCCGCCGTCATCCTGAGCGTAGCGAAGGATCTCTGTACCGTGCTCGCGGTTTCGCTACACCCGGAGGCTACCCGCTAGGGAGCATCCGCGTAGCCCAACGCGCGCTTCAGCTCATCGATGCTGTTGTGCATGCGAATGGCCGCGGTTCCCAGGTTGGAAAGCGCGTCCTGCCAATTTTCAGCGTTGAACTGACCCAGGCGCTCATCCATGGCGTTCATGGTGCTTTCGAGTTCGGCCACAGCTTCACGTACAGCGCGGTTATGCAGAAGCGTTGCATCGCGCGCGGGGGTGGAGGCGGAGCGGCAGCCGCCGACCAGCGCCGCCGCCGACAGAGCGGACACCGCGGCCGCGACGGCCGAAAACCGGCGCCGGTCCAAGGGGCTCCCCGGCAGCACAGGCATAGCCTCCACGCGAATCGGCGCACCGGCAGCAATCACGGCCTTTGCCGCTTCCGTTGCGTTCATCGCGCGAGCCGCCGGGTTCCCCTCACCTGACCGCACGCCAGCAGATCGCGAGCCGACCGAATCCGAGCCACATCCGTTCGGGGCACCTAGAGGCAAGCCGTGTGAATCCATGCGACATAATCGCAGGTCGCCTTTGTCGCCGCAACCGAAATTGCAATGGCCGCTACTTGGGTGCCGGTCCGCGTACCACCTGCACCAGGTTGCCGGGATTCACATGCCGTGCAAAGGCCGCCTTGACCTCCGCGGCGCTCAGCCCGATGTAGCGCTCCGCGGCCCGGCGCGATTCATCGAGCGGCAACCCCAGCTGCGCGCGGCCGAGCAGACCGGCGGCGACGGATTCCTCGCTGGCTTCTCCGAGCGTGATCCCGCGCAGCAGCAGAGCCTTGGCCTGGTGCAATTCGGCTGCGGAAACCTCCTCCGCCCGCATCCCGTTCAGGTCGCGCTCCACCAGGTTGCGCGCTTTGGAAACATTGCCGGGATCGCAGCCGTAGTCCACCGTGTACGTCGCCCGCGTCTTGGAGGCGCTAAGGCTCACATCGACCGAGTACACCAGGCCCGCGGTCTGGCGCAGATCATGGTAAAGCCGGGTCGCATAGAAGCCTCCGCCGAGCACATGCGTGCCCAACTGCAGCGGGTAATAGTCCGGGCTGAAGCGGTTCAGATCCAGTTCCTGGGCCAGCGTAACGGAATCCTGCACCTGCTCGGCATCGGCAATGGCCTGGGCCGAGGGCCTGTTCACCGGCACCGGCGGAAGGGTGGTTTCGGGCGTGGGGCCAGTGGCTTTCCAGTCGCCAAACCATTTCTCGATCACCGTCCGCGCTTCTTCCGGTGCGATGTCGCCGATGACGACGATCGTGGTGAGATCGGGACGAACCGTCAGGGCATGGTACTGCTTTACGTCGGCGAGCGTGAGCTTGCCGAGGCTCGCCGGCGTCACTTCCCGCAGGGTGGGGTCAGCCGGCGGCAGAAGCGCCGTTTCCAGGGCGCGGCTGGTGCGGTAGCCGGGGCTTTGCAGATTGCCGGCGACAAATTCCGCCGTCTGCCCGCGCGTTACGTCGAAGGCGTCCTTGGGCAGCGCCGGATGAAGTTCGTTGTCGGCCAACAGCTGCACACCGCGCGAGAATTCCGACCGCAGCACGGAAAGACTGAAGCGGCCGCCCGCGCTTGCATTGGCGGCGATGTCGTCCAGCGCCTTTTGGAAAGCAAGCCGGTCCAGGCTGGTTGTGCCATAGCTGTAGAGACCGTCCAGGACCTCCGAAACACCATCCTGGCCCTTCGGCGTTTCCAGATCCGCGTTGCCCTTCACCGCGCCCACCAGGGTCACCGTGGGTGAGGTGCGATCGGTCTTCACGATCAGCCGGATGCCGTTGGGCAGGGTGACATCGGAAGGCAAAGGCGCTTTGGCCGGCGGTTTCAGCTGCTCCAGTTGCGCCGCGGCCCAGGCGGGAAGGGCGACCGGCTTGGTGGGCGGGGTGGTGACCTGTTCCGCGCCGCCAAAGCCTTTGGAGGCGACCGCCTGGCCCGTGGGCACAGGCTTCAGCGTGGCGGTGATGGTGCCGGTGTTGAGCAGATATTGCGCGGCCACGCGGTTCACATCCGCCACCGTGACCTTGCGAATGGCATCCACATTCTCTTCGGGCGATGTGCGGCCCTGGGCAGCCAGCGCGGTCGACCATTCATTGGCCAGGCCGGGGATGGAGTTGCGCTGGAACTCGGCTCCCGCGATCTCGCCGCGCTTGGCTGCCAAGACCAGGTCCTCCGGAACGCCGGTTTTGGCATAGGTGGTCAGGATGGCACGCGCGGCATTCATCGCCGGGGTCGCGTCCACGCCCGCAGGCTGCGCGATCAAGGTGTAGCCCACGCTGGCCTTGGGATAGGTTTCCGCGATGCCGAACTGCGCGGCCAGCGCCTTGCCCGCGGGCACAAGGGCGTACAGATCCCCGCGCTGCGACGATAGAACATCCGCCAGGATCTGCGCGGCCGCGTACTCCGGCGAGTCGGTACCCGGCAAACGGTAGGCAATAAAGCCGAGAACATAGGGCAAATTGCTGTCCAATGTGAACGTTTCGCTCTTCACCGGCTGCAGATTTACTGCCGGGTGCGGCGGCAGGGCGTGGCTGGGAATCGATTGGAACATGCCCTTGATCGTGGCGAGCGTGGCGGCCGGTTCAACATCGCCGGCAACCACGAGAATGGCGTTGGCCGGCGTGTACCACTGCTTGTAAAAGTCGCCGAGCATCGCCGCCGTGGTCTTGTCGAAGCTTTCCTTGGTGCCCAGCGGATCATGCGCGTAGGGCGTGCCGGCGAACATGTCTTCGTTCATCCGCGCCACAAACTTGTATGTTGGGTTGGAAAGATCGCGGGCAACTTCCTGCTCAATGGCGCCGCGCTCCTGATCCCACTCGGCCTGGGTGTTGTCGGCACCGCGCAGGCAGGCGGCCTGGGCCTCAAGCGCCACGCCAAGATCGCCGGCCGGCACGGTGGCGTAAAACTGCGTGATGTTCTGCTGCGTGTCGGCGTTGTTATCGCCGCCGAGCTGCGCATAGATGGCGGCCGTCTGGTCGGCGCTCATGCCGGTGCATCCGCGAAAGGCCATGTGCTCCTCCGCATGCGCCATGCCGGGAAACCCCGCCGGGGTTTCATCGCCGCCCACCATGAAGTTGGTCTCCACCGTAACCACCGGGGCCAGGGCATCGCGCACGATCACCACGCGCATGCCGTTGCTCAGCGTGGCACGCGTGACGTTGGCTTCCGGTTTGGGCGTCTGCGCGGCCAGGGGCGCAACGAAAGCGAGGCCGGGGAGGGAGGCCAGGGCAAGGGCGGAGCTGCGGGTGAAGCTAAGGGTGGCGTACTTCCGAAAAGGACAGCGATGGGAGTTCACGAGCAACAGGGTCCTCCGCGCAAGATGCGCTTCCCCTAGTGTGCGACAAGTGTGCGACAAGTGTGCGACAAGTGTGCGACAAAACCGGGTCCCGACTTTTTATTCTCTTCGCTTGTTTTCACCCGGGCAGGGCAGGGCGAGGCCCCTTCTGGAGGCCGGAACGACCCGTGGGCAACGAAACGTACGCTGAGTGGAGCGTTTCGCGGCGGAATGCGCCTTGATTCGGCCCCGCAATTCCCTGGAAGTGACATGGAATTTCAGCCGCGCGCCAGCTATTCTGATGATCTATGGTTTCAACGACGCAACCGGCCCGGATCGCGACAGGGGTGCAGGGTTTGGACAACATTCTGTCGGGCGGTTTGCCTGCCGGGCAAATGTACCTGCTTGAGGGCATCCCGGGCACAGGCAAAACGACGATCGCGATGCAGTTCATCCGAACGGCGATCCGGGCGGGGGAACATGCCCTCTACATCACACTTTCGGAAACAAAACGTGAGTTGGAGGCTTCGGCGCTTTCGCACGGTTGGCTTCCCGGGGAGCTTTCCATCGCGGAGTTCGTTCCGGAGGAGGCAAGCCTCAGTCCCGATCAGCAGTACACGGTGTTTCATCCCAGCGAGGTGGAGCTGGCCGCGACCATCCAGAAGCTCACCGAGCTGATCGATCGGGAAAGACCCACGCGGCTGGTCATCGATTCCCTTTCGGAACTTCGCTTGCTAGCCGCGGATGTGATGCGGTACCGCCGCCAGTTGCTGGCGCTCAAACAGTTCTTTGCCGGTCGCGACACCACCGTTCTCTTGTTGGACGATCGCTCCGGCGAGGGCAGCGACATGCAGCTGCAAAGCATCGCCCACGGCGTCTTGCGGCTGGACAAGGTGCCCCGCAGCTACGGCATCACACGGCGTCAAATCGAGATTCTGAAGATGCGGGGAAGCTCCTTCCGGGAAGGCTTTCACGATTACACCATCCAGACCGGGGGCGTGCACATCTACCCCAGGCTGGTCGCCAACGAGCATCAGGGCGACTTCCCAGGGGAGCGCGTCAAGAGCGGCATCGCCTCTCTGGATGACATGTTCGGCGGCGGCATCCTGCGCGGCTCGGCCACATTGGTGGTTGGGCCTACCGGTGTAGGGAAATCCACCATGGCCATGCAGTTTGCCTGTGCGGCCGCGCAGCGGGGCGATCGAGCCATCGTGTACGCCTTTGACGAGGTCCTGCGCTCGGCGCAGCAGCGGGCCGAGGCACTGGGATTGCCGGTACGGGAGCGAATCGCGCAAGGATCCCTGGCCATGTCGCAGATCGACCCCGCCGAATTGTCGCCCGGCGAGTTCGTTTGGCAAATCCGCCGCGATGTGGAAGAGCGAGACACGCGCGTTGTGGTCATCGATAGCCTGACCGGGTTTCTGAATGCCATGCCCGGTGAAAAAGATCTCACCCTCCAATTGCACGAGCTGCTTGCCTTTCTGAATCAGAAGGGTGTGATCACCTTGATGATCCTTACGCAGCATGGCTTGGTCGGCACCATGCAAACGGACATCGATGTGAGTTATCTGGCCGATACCGTTGTTTTGCTGCGGTACTTCGAGGCCCATGGCGCCATCCGGCAGGTGATTTCGGTGTTGAAGCAGCGCGTGGGCCAGCATGAGCGCACCCTGCGTGAGTTCTGGATCGACGGGGAGGGCATTCATGTAGGTAGCCCATTAACCAATTTTCGCGGGATCCTTACCGGCGTTCCCGATGCATCGGATCTGCCCGCCACCGATCAGGTAAGGATCTAGGTGAGCCTGCAGGTATGTGTGATCGCCCCCATCGGTCGCGACGCTGAACTGATCACGGGCGTGCTGAAAGCGGAGGGTGTTCCCGCCCTGCCTTGCGGTTCCGCCGCTTTCGTGGCCGAGTTGAACGCCGAAAAGCCGCTCGGCCCGCTGCTGATCGCCGGGGAGGCCCTTACCCCCGATCTGCTGCAGCCGCTTGCCGATTTTGTACACGAACAGCCTGCCTGGTCCGACCTCCCCATCCTTGTGCTGACCGGCAGCGGTCGGCAAACCGCGCAAAGTGAACGGGTGGAAGCCAAGTGGCAGCTGCTGGGAACGCCGGTTTTGCTGGAGCGGCCCATCCGCACGGCCAGCCTCGTCAGCAATGTGAGGGCCGCCCTCCGTGCACGGATTCGCCAATACGAAATGCGCGACGCGCTGGCCTCGCTAAAAGACGAACGCGAAACCTTGCAGGCCGTTCTGGACAATTTGCCGGTGGGCGTCGTCGTTGCGAAATCCTCCGGCGAAATCGTCCTGGGCAATCGGCGGGTGGAAGAAATTTTCCGGCACCCCATGCTCGCCTCCCCGGACACACATTCCTATGGAAGCTGGGTAGCCTTCCACCCGGACGGCCGCCGTGTACGCGGCGAAGAGTACCCCCTGGCGCGCACCATGGCCCTTGGACAAGCGCTGCCCATCGAGGAGTACATCTATCAGCGTGGCGACGGAACCCGCGCCTGGGTTGGTCTCACCGCCGCGCCCATTCTGAACGAGGCGGCGGTGGTGACCGGCGGTGTGGTTGTGATTTCCGACATCGACCAGCAGAAACGCGCGGAAGCAGCCCTCATTGAAAGCGAAAAACTGGCTGTGGTCGGACGTTTAGCCGCTTCCATCTCACACGAGATCAACAATCCGCTCGAAGCCGTCACCAATCTCCTGTATCTGGCGAAACAAGGTGAAGGCCTTCCCGCTGAAACCAGGTCATACCTTGAAGCTGCCGATGGGGAGTTGGGGCGGGTGTCGCAGATTGTCAGCCACACCCTGCGTTTCCATCGCCAGTCCACCAACCCGCGTGCCGTTTCGGCGGAAGAGTTGCTGGAACCCACCCTGGGGCTGTACTCCGGCCGGCTGGCGAACTCGGGCATCACCCTTGAAGTCGAGCACAAGGGAACGGCGGCGGCCATCTGCTACGAAGGCGAAATTCGGCAAGCGCTCAATAACCTGGTCGGCAACGCAATTGAGGCGATGCGCACCGGCGGCCGTCTGCTTATCCGCAGCCATGATGCGCATTGCTGGAAGGACTGTCGGCCGGGTATGCGCATCAGCATCGCCGACAACGGCTGCGGCATGCCGCCCGAGGTGGAGAAACGCATCTTTGAGGCCTTTTACACCACCAAGGGCATCCACGGCACAGGTCTCGGCCTTTGGATCTCGCACGGCATCATCGAAAAGCACCACGGTCTGCTGCACCTGCGCTCAACCGTCGGTCCAGGCCCAAGCGGCACCGTCTTTCAGCTTTTTCTTCCGTGCGATCCCTTCGGCGGTGCGGAGTTCCGGCAGGGCGGCGCAACATCAGCCGCGGGATACACCAATTGAAGCGAGGGGAACGTCCACCTGGACCGCTCCTCGCGCCGTGGTCTCTTCCCCTGTGGCGCGAAAGTGCTCCTGGATCTTGTCCGCTGTCGCGGCGTTCACCACCGCGCGCAAAGCATCGGGGTTCCGTTCAGCGGCCGCCTTCAACGCGCGCACACTGCCGAAGTGCTCCAGCAGCCGCTGCCGGGTGCGCGGGCCAACGCCGGGGATCTCATCCAACTCACTGACGCGGTCGCGCATCTCGCGCCGTTTGCGGTGGTATCCAATGGCAAACCGGTGGCTCTCATCGCGAATTTTCTGGATCACATGCAGAATGGGCGAGCGCCGATCCAAAACGATTGGATCGTCCTCCTGCCCGCTAAGGTAGATAATCTCCTCCCGCTTGGCGATGGACGCCAAGGGTTGCGTCGTGAGCCCGAGCTCGTTGAGAGCGGCCGCGGCTGCGTGCAACTGGCCAAGACCGCCATCGATGAGCACCAGCGAGGGCATCGGCTTGCCGTCTTCCTTTAGCCGCGCATACCGGCGGTTCACAATCTCGGCCATGGATGCGAAATCGTCGACACCGGTCACCGTTTTCACCTGAAATTTGCGGTAGTCGGCCTTCTTCATCGCACCCTTTTCCCACACCACCATGCTGGCGACGGTTTCCGCCCCCTGAATGTGCGAAATATCGAAGCACTCGATGCGTTCGGGCGCCTCGGCGAGGTTTAGCGCGTCGCCGAGCGCTTCGGCCATGGCCTTTGCGCTGGGTTGCAGCACGCGAAAGCGCTGGTCGTAACTCTGCTTCGCATTCTGGCAAACCAGATCGACGAGCGAACGTTTATCGCCGCGCTGTGGAGCGGCTATCTCAATCTTGTGCCCGCTGCGCTCGCGAAGCAGGTCCGCCAGGATGGCCCGGTCGGGGAAATCCACCGGAACGTAAATGTGTTTAGGAACGTAGGTCTGGTCCAGATACAGCTGTTTCAAGAGCGCTGAAAAGAAGGCGGCCGGAGAAAAGCACCGCTTTTCGGCGGAAACCTCGGCCGGTGGCCCGCAGTCGGCTTCGAGCGCCGGGTCCCCCGCATCGAAGGGCGAGGTGAGCACGGAATGCTGCTCACCCGGCTCCGCATCCGCGTAAATCTCCGGGGCCGGGGCAGCGGGGTTCGGCTCCAGGCGCGGTTCGGCTTCCAGGTCCGTCGTGTTCTCAAGCTCTTCCGCCGGCGAGGCGGTGACGGCGTCTTCCAACTCCGGCAGATCCTCCCAAAACAGGTCGCGGCGGTCGACAATCTTGCCCCCGCGCATGTGAAACAGGTTCACGGCGAGCATGTCGTTTTCGAAATGGAAGCCAAAAACGTCGGCATCGTCCGTGTCGGTGGTGTCCATGCGCTGCCGCTCGCCGGCCTGGTGCACCGTGCCGAGCTGGTCGCGCAGCCGGGCGGCGAGCTCAAACTGCATGTCCTCCGCCGCGCGCGACATCCGTTCGGTCAGCCGCGCTTCCAGTTCGCCGGTTTTGCCCTCCAGAAACAGCTGCACATCCTTGATCACCGCGCGATACTCCAACGGCGAGATCAGGTCTTGCACGCACGGGCCCAGGCAGCGCTTGATGTGGTACTGCAGACAGGGGCGCGGATGGTAGCGGTTCAGATCGACCTTGCAACTGGGGATCAAAAACGCGCGATGCACCACATCCACAATGCGATGCGCCAGGTTCCCGGGGAAATACGGTCCAAAATAGGCGCCGCCGTCCTTGCGCAGGCGCCGCGTCACAAACACCTTTGGATGGCGATCGCCCAGCGTCAGCTTCACGTAAGGGTACGTTTTGTCGTCGCGCAAAAGGATGTTGAAGCGCGGTTTCCGCTGTTTGATCAGGTTGTTTTCAAGCGCCAGCGCTTCATGCTCGTTGGCGACGGTGATGTATTCAAGATCGACCGCCTCGCGCATCAGGGAACCGGTCTTGGCATGCGCCTGGTTGGCTGCGAGGAAATACGAACGCACCCGCGCACGCAGGTTCTTGGCCTTGCCGACGTAGATCACCGTTCCTTCGGCGTTCTTGTACAGGTAGCAGCCGGGGCCGGTGGGGAGCGTGCGAATTTTTTGAAGCAGATCCATCGTGCGGGAAGCCTTGTTGCCATCGGCAGGACGGCAACGGGCAGGCATAGGTTAGACGCGGGCGGCTCCCCCACGATGCAGGGCGGCGCGCCCGCCGATTAGCATGGGGGCATGCCGGATTCCCCGATCACGCTCCTTAACGAAACGCAACAGGGGGCAGGCGCGGCCATCGCGCTCGCCGCCGCGATCATGGCCCAGCTGCGCGGCCCCGGCGGCTGCCCCTGGGACCGGGAACAGACCTTCGATTCCATTAAACGGCACACCCTCGAGGAGACCTATGAGGTTTTCGACGCGATCGAACGCCGCGCCTGGCCGGAGCTGCGCGACGAACTCGGCGACCTCCTGCTGCAGGTCTTGTTCTATGCGCAGATGGCGGCAGAGGCCGGCCATTTCACGCTCCGGGATGTCGCCGAGGCGCTCAGCGCCAAGCTGATCCGGCGTCACCCGCACGTGTTCGGCGAAGCGCACGCCGCCGACAGCGACGCCGTTCTGAGCCAGTGGGAGACGGTCAAGCGCCAGGAAACGCTGGCCGCCGGCGGCACACCGGCCGGGACGCTCGACAGCGTTCCACGCTCCATGCCCGCCGTGCTGGAAGCCGCCAAGCTGGGTGCAAAAGCGGCCCGATCCGGGTTCGATTGGCCGGACGCCACCGGTCTCTTCAGCAAGCTTGCCGAGGAAACCGCCGAGTTGCAGGCCGAGGTGGACCGGAACCAAATCGATGCCATCGAAAATGAAGTCGGCGACCTGCTGTTTACCGCGGTAAACCTCGCCCGCCATCTCAAGGTGGACCCCGAATCGGCTCTCCGCCGCACAAATGCCAAATTCCGTCGTCGCTTCGGTGCTATGGAGGAGTTTGCGGGCGGGCCGGCGGCCCTGGAGTCGCTCTCGCTGGAGGCCAAAGATGCGCTGTGGAGCCGGGCCAAGAAGGCCGAGCACCCGGAAACTTAGCGCTATTCTCAGGACGAACTATTTCGCCCGTTGCGAACTGCGCATCCACCTCAGTAGTGAAAGCGGTAACGCAATTCACCGTAGATTTCACGTGGGTCGTTGAAGTGGAACCCTCCAAAGGTAAGGCTGTTGTCGAGTAACACCCTGCGATTGGCCACGTTCAGGGCGTTCACGGAAACTGTGGTGCGCTCGCCGAAGCTCCTGCCGACGGCGAGGTCGAACGTGGTGTGCTGCGGCAGGTAGGCGTTGGGGTAAGGCGTCGTGGGGTCCGGGTTGCCGTTCACAAATCCTGAGCCGTACATGACGTTGGTCGATGCCGTGAACCGCCTGGGAAGCGTGGCGTTGAAGCCCACATTCAGCGTATTGCGCTGGTCGTGATCGACGGGCCTGTACGTAAAGCCGGCGTCACATGCCGGGTCGCCGACAGGGATGCAAACGAGTCCCCCGGTGATGTTCCCACGCTGCTCCGCAATCTGATTGGAGTAGGCAAGGTGAGCCTGACCGAAATGCCAGAGACGGGGCGAACGAAGGGAAACCTCCCACGCACGCACGAGGGCACCATCCACCGTGACCGGGTAGTAGATGCTGGAATCGCCGATGTTGGAGTGATCCAGAAAGTTGTTGACCCGGGTCTTGAACGTGTCCCCGTCCAGCAACCAGCCGTGGAAGGGGATCTGCACACCAAATTGATGCTCTTCATCGCGCTCTCCGTGCAGCGGCTGGAATGCCGTGTTGTTGGCGTTGGCAAACTGCACGATCGGCCCTGTCGCTGTCAGCAAGGGCGGCGGCTGGTAGAAGCGTCCGTAAAAGCCGCGAAAAACCCAGTTGAGCTTCGGCACGCGAATCGCCGCACCTACCCGCGGGCTGGTTGCATCCTCGGCAAACTGACCTTGAAAGTGGGTTTGCCGCAAACCCCCGATCAGGGTCAGCCACGAGGTAGCCTTGTAGCTGTCTGAAACGTACGCTTCCACGACGCCGCCCGAAGCGGAATCGGGAAGGGCGAAATCGGTGTTTCCGCTGCCGTCGTTGAACACCGCTCCAAACAGGTAGCTGTCGTGCTGCCCAAACGAATAAACACCCGCCTGCAGTGTGTTGTGTGCAATTTCGGACGTGATCGAAGCTTGCGCGCCGGCGTAGTTGGACCCTCGATCCGAAGTCGTTGCGACCGGCGTATCGTTGGGATCGGGTGTGTAATTTGCGCGGTTGTAGTGATAGAACGGCGAAACCTGGAGCACGGTGGTGGAGTTGAATGTGTGCAGCCAGGACGCAGCCACAACCCCGTCCGTCTCGTGCTGGTGGTCGCGTAGTCCGCTTGAATCGAACTGCTGGTTTTCGAAGCTGCTGCTGTCGGGGTCGTAGGGAATCTGAAAATAATCGTTGCGCAGCTGCGTGATCAGGCGAAGCTGATCCTTCGCGGTGCGGTTGTAAATGAAGGACGCAAATCCACCGTAGCCGTTGGTCGCGTCATGGTGGACCTGACCGATCGGCGGAGAAAGCCCGTAGTCGCTGCGGTTCCCGCTCAGGCTGGCGTAGTAAGCGAACCGCTCCGTGTGGTCGCCGAAGTTGATCTGGTCGACGGTTTGCAAAAAGCTGCCGGCCGTCATTACCCATTCCGCCTCACGGTTCCTCTCAAACCCGGTACGCGGGACGACGTTGAAAACGCCGTAGGTTCGATCGCCGATATCCGCCGTGTAGCTGCCGCGCTGAACCTCGATATAGTCGATGTCCCTTGGGTCAATCTGTGCCGCAAGATTGCTGGCGATGTTGGTGTTTGGAATTTCAATGCCGTCGATCAGCCAGCTCACCTGATGGCCACCGCGCATGTGCAGCATGTCATGCGTCATGTAAGCGCCCGGCACGTAATCGGTAATCATGGCGAGGCTGTTGGTTCGATCCGCGCCCGGGGTCTGGGCAATGTCGATGCGTCCGATCAGGGTCGTCGGCGTGACCGAGTCGATGTTGGCCCCGTCACCGTCGCTTGTCACGGTCACGGTCTCGCCGACGTTGACTACCTGCACCTCGAAATGCAGCAGAGGACTCGTGTTCGACGCCAGGGTAAGGCTCCGTTCGACTATGCGGAAACCCGGCTCTGAGACCGTCAGCGTGTACTCCCCGAGGGGCACCGAAGGTATGCTGAACCCTCCGGATGGATCGGTGAGCGTGGTCGCGGTCAGGGCAGAATGAGCGGCATGGA
The DNA here is from genome assembly GCA_964242195.1 of uncultured Acidobacteriaceae bacterium. Classification (GTDB taxonomy): domain Bacteria; phylum Acidobacteriota; class Terriglobia; order Terriglobales; family Acidobacteriaceae; genus Granulicella. Next base: position 39,364 of record CAXTBI010000003.1, on the reverse strand, counting down.
GCGTCACCCTGGCCCCATGCACCGGACGGTGCTGCGGATCATGAATGACCCCACGGACCTCTCCAAAGATAGTGGCAAACGCAAACCGGCTGAAAAGCAGCGAAGCCAGGGCAAAGCAACACAAAAATCGGCGCATGCATGGGCGCATGCATGGGCGCAAAGACCGGCGCATAGAGGCTACCTTTCGGCCACAACCCTGTGGCCCCTTCAGGAATCCGGGATACCGGCAAAGCTGTCGTCCGTACCGCGCACGGACGGCTTTGCTAACGGGAGATTTAGCCGAGAAGGGTAGGGGGGCCGCGCTTTTGCCGCGAGCGGTCGCGCGAAATACGCCATTTCGATTCGGTCTGCGCTACCCCGAAAGAATGGCGGGCAAACGCCGCAAAGACGGCTTGGCTCGGAGGCACGGAAAGTACGTCCGGATACGTTGCCACGGCCATGCCCGGGGTACAGGGACATCTTTCAGAGATCGCCGTGAGGATGAGCTTACCGGCCGCTGACTGCCTCTGATCCGTGGTCATGGTGCAGTGATGCTTTCCACCTCTGCGACAACAGGCCGGCAGGCCCGTATCTCCGTCCGCTCCAAACGCAAGCAGCGGAGCGAGGAGAGCCAGGCCGAACACGGCCAGCAACAGAATGGAGAGGAATCTACGCAACACGTTCGATTGAAGCACCGAAACGCCGTACCGGCAACAGGCCGTCGATCAGCGGACGCACAACGCTGTTTCCATCGAAGAGTTCGCAAAAGGTCACAAAAGGGTTCGCAACAGGTACGACTCGGATCTCAAACAGCTCGGCGAATTCGGACGCTAGACTAAGCGTCGGTCGGCGGATCGGATGCCCTGTTCCAGGCAAAAATCGTTGCCAGCAGAAGCGGTAATTCCAGCAACCAAAGAGCATGGGTCGCCATCGAGTGAACAGCCAGACCGGCAAAGGCAGCACCGACCGCGAAGCTCGGCCAGATGACGCCGAGAACTTTGTCGGTGGTGTGCTTCTCCGGGGTCTTCGCGGCGGAGCGGGCGGCGGGGCGTCGAAGCAGTGAAACCAGCAAAGAGCTGGTGTCCCCCGTGACATAGGTGGCGTGCACAGAGACGCCTTCGCTTTTGCTGAAGATTCCGTTCTGAAAGCCGAGCGCCAGGCACAGGCAGACGAGCATAAACACCTTGCTGTGGGAGCTGTGGAGTGCTGTGGGCAAGGGCGCAATGCCGACCAATCCCGCTTCCGCAACAAGAGCAAGCGCGAGGGTTGCGTTCTTTCCCATTCCCAACCGGGGCAGGGAAATGCCTCCGGCGGTGGCGAGCACAAACGCAACCACAGCCGTAAAGTGAAGCCAGAATGCGTCGAACTTGCCCCCTGCCAAGGCAATGGCACCGAGCACCGTGTTCCCGGTGATGTGGCCTGTAAAGCTTCCTGTAAGCAGATAGGAAGCCGCGTCGGCATACCCGCCGGCGAAGGCCAATGCGATGAGAACGACCATCGCATTGGCTTCCATAGGCTCGGTTTTAGTCGGCGGCGGCATAGGCGTGTTCTACGGCTGGGGTTGAGGTTGGCGCCTTCGGGTATTCCGGCGTGTACAGGTATGAGGTGACGGCGCCTTTGACAGAGCTTGGACGCTTTACGCGAGCCAGGCCCAGGTCGAAAATTTTCTCTGCTGCCTTGGTAGCCGTGTCGACGCAGCTTGCCTGGATGTTGCCCTGCGGTGGAAACAGGATACCTCTTTCCAGTTCATCCGGTGTGACCTGGTCGGCCAGCGCGCGCGCGGCCTCGATAAAGATCTCGTCGGGTACATGTTTGGCTTCGGTGACCACGATTGCCAGGCCAACCGCGGGAAATATGTAGAAATTGTTCGCCTGGCTCGGCTCATACGTCTTGCCGTTGAGCTGCACGGGGTCGAACTGCACACCCGCGGCATAGATTGCCTTGCCTCCCGAATATTTGTACGCCTCTTCCGCGGTGCATTCGGCATGGTCGGTGGGGTTGGACAGGGCGAACAGGACCGGACGTTTGTTCAGCTCCGTCATGGCTTCGATGACCTTCTGTGTAAAGGTTCCCTTGACGGTGCTGACGCCGATCAGGATCGATGGCTTGATGGTCTTGATGGCCTCCACGAGATCCTTGGTGGGCGGGTGCGGATGCGCGTATTTTTTCTGCTCCGGCGACAGGTTCTTCGTCTCCGGTGTAAGCAGGCCATCGACATCGAACATCGAGATCTGCGCTTGTGCCTGCTCGTCGGTAAGCCCTTCAAGCTTCATGGCCGCGGCAATCATGTTGCCGATGCCGATGCCGGCCGAGCCCGCCCCCAGGAACAGCACACGCTGGTCTTTCAGCGCACCCTTGCTGATCTTGAGCGCGTTGTAGAGCCCGGCGACGGTGACGCTGCCGGTGCCCTGGATGTCGTCGTTGTAGCAGCTGATCTTGTCGACATACCGTGCAAGCAGGCGGATGGCGTCGGTGCCTTTCCAGTCCTCGAAGTGGATGCAGCATTTTGGATACAGGTCCTGCACGGCGTCCACAAACTCCTGCACAAAGGAGTCGAGCTCATCGGTAGACGGCCGATGCTGCTTCAGGCCCAGGTAGAGCGGATCGTCCAGCAGCTGCTGATTGTCCGTGCCGCAGTCCAGCAGAACCGGGAGCAATACCTCGGGAGGAACGGCAGCGCAGGCGGTGTAGAGCTGCAGCTTGCCGATGGGAATGCCCATGCCATTGGTGCCGAGATCGCCGAGACCCAGGATGCGGCCGCCGGTGCTGACGCAGATAACGCGCACGTCTTTCACGGGCCAATTGGCGAGCACCTGCTTGACCTTGCCGCGCTGATCGATCGAAACATACAGGCCGTTCGGCTTGCGGTAAATGTGCCCAAACTCCAGGCAGGCCGTGCCCACGGTCGGATCGTACACAATCTTCAGGAAGCGGGCCGGATCGGTCGCGAGCACGGCATAGAACAGGGTCTGGTTATCGTCACAAAGTTGGGCGAGATAGATGTACTGCTCCAGATCGTTCGGCTTTTTGCTGAGCTGCAAAAGGCAGCGATCCACCTGCTGTTTGAGGGTCTCCTGCCGTGGCGGGAGAAGGCCGATAAGACCCTTTTCTTCGCGTTCCTGCTGAGAAAAGGCGGTAGAACGATTCGTTTCGGGATTGCGCAAAAGTTCCAGTCCGTTGTTCGTTGTGAGGCTCATGGTCGTGCTCCTTAACGCGTTGGGTGAGGAAGTGCATCGGTTGAAAATCTGAGGTGGAAACGAGGGAAGCGCTCAGATCAGAAATCCACTTTGGAACGAAATCCGGCAATCGTCGCCGGCTTTGAAGTTCCGCCGGCATTGAGAAAGCGCTGGACCACCGGCTGCAATGTGATGGAGCGCGTCACGTCGATCATGCCGTTCAACTCGAGCACATCTTCCGTTCGGCGCGGCAGGCCGGCTCCGGCGGGAAAATAGTCGCTGAGGGAACTGCGCACATATCCGAAAGCGATCGTGTTGTGCTGCCGCAATGGAAGCGGCTCGTTGAAACGAACACCTACCGTCGTTTGCCGAGGCACTTGAGAGCGGTGGGATGGGGTCCAATCCGTCGCAGCCGTAAGATCGAGACCTACACCGGAGCGGCGTGACGTACGCCACACCGCCTGGCTCCCCTTCAGATAAATCAGGTAGTTCCCAGACACGGTCTTGACGGGCCCCGTGGACTGAAACTTGCCGGGGTTGTAGGCGCTGCCCAGCTGGTAAAGCCCGTTGTAGCCTCGGCGCTGCGCGAGCGTGTCGACAGCACGAACGGCGGTGGCCGGTTGCCCCGGAGACCAGCCGATCTCGGAAACGTCGGAGGCTGCTCCACGGAACTGCGGCACAAGGCCAGTGCTGTTGTGTGTGTACGGTGTGCGATCGGCGGCGTACACCATCGATTTCACATAGACATGCTTGAACGGGATGACACGCAGCTCCGCCCCTGGCGTGGACGGTGGATCGAATGTTTCATACGTCGCGTTCAGATTGCCCAACGCATACCCAAGCGGCTCCGCAATAAACGATCCTCCCAAATGTTGTGTGCCGTAGGAATCCTGCGCGGCGAACTGCCCGACTCGAAAGACAATACGCTCCTCGTTCATCCGTTTTTCAAACCACCAGGAATCCAGCCGAAACGTGTTTTCGCTCGCCATACCGCTCGGCTCGGCAACCGTTCCAAGATACTTGCCCAGGTTGCCGCCGGCCTGCCACGGAGCCGTGATGTGAAAATACAAACCGGGCGTATGCGTCAATTTGCCGAAGTCGATATCGAGAGTTCCACGCACACGGGTCCAGTCCGCAAGGCGTTCCTTCTGAACCGAGCGCACATTCCAAAGGGAATCCGAGATGTACTGCAGGTCGAGATTGACGCCACGATCCAGAAGCCGTTGCCGCCGGCCACCCCACTCGCCGAAGAGGTGCCCGCGATCTTTGGGGGCACGCTCGTGCGTGTCGGGTCCGCTCTCCTCGCTTCCCTGCTTTTCCTGCTGAGCGCGCAGGATGGAAGCAAGCAAGCATGCCACCAAGGGCAGCAACCGGATTGAACGATATCGACGTGGCATATGTCTCCACAGGCGGTGTGAGGCGAACACAACAGGCAGGGGGGCTCAGGCGACCTTGTTTGAAATCATCTTGCGAGGGTCGACCACTTCGTCGAACTTTTTGCCATCGATATAGCCGCTCTTGATCGCAGCCTCGCGCAACGTGGAGCCCTCTTTCTGGGCGGTGTGCGCGATCTCGGATGCCTTGTCGTAGCCGATCACCGGGCTGAGTGCGGTGACCAGCATCAGCGAGTTCTTGACATACTCGGCCACCTTCGCTTCGTTGACCTGTGTGCCTTCGACGGAGTAGATCCGCAGCTTCTCGCAACCATCGGCGAGGATGCGTGCTGAATGGAGAAAGTTATTGATGATGATGGGCCGCATCGCGTTCAACTCGAAGTTGCCCTGTGAACCGGCAAAGGCGACCGCGGCATCGTCCCCGATGACTTGTATGCTGATCATCACAATGGCCTCGCACTGCGTTGGATTGACCTTGCCCGGCATGATGGAAGAGCCGGGCTCATTTGCCGGCAGCAGCAACTCGTCAATTCCGCAACGCGGGCCGGAGGCGAGCCAGCGCATGTCGTTGGCGATCTTCATCAGCGAGACTGCCAGGCCGCGCAGTCCGGCGTGTGCCGCTACGATCGCATCGAGCGAACCTTGCGCCTCGAACTTGTTCGGTGCGGTGACGAACGGCAAATTCGTCAGGTCAGCAATCTCTTTCGCAATGTGCACATCGAAGTCCGGTGGCGAGTTCAGCCCCGTGCCCACCGCTGTGCCGCCGGCCGCAAGCTTGTACAACCCCTCAAGCGATTGTTCAATCCGAAGCAGCGCATTGCGCACCTGGGTGCTGTAGCCTGACCACTCCTGCCCCACCGTCAGCGGCACGGCGTCTTCCAGGTGCGTCCGTCCGATCTTTACGATGTGCTCCCATTGGTTCTGCTTGTTTTCAATCGCGGTGGCAAGGGCGCCCACCTTGGGCAGCAACGTCTCCTTGATCTCCTTCACGGCCGCGATGTGCATGGCCGTCGGAAACGTGTCGTTCGACGATTGCGACATATTCACATGGTCGTTCGGGTGCACGGGTTCCTGTGCGCCCAGCGTTCCCTTTACCATCTGAATCGCTCGATTCGAGATCACCTCGTTCACGTTCATGTTGCTTTGTGTGCCGCTGCCGGTCTGCCAAACAAAGAGGGGGAAGTTCTCATCGAGCTTGCCGGCGATCACTTCATCGGCAGCAGCCACGATCAGGTCGGCTTTCTCCTTTGGCAGGCGTCCCATCCGCTCGTTCACAATCGCTGCGGCCTTCTTTACATAGCCGTACGCGTGGTAGACCTCGATGGGCATGTGGTCGTTGCCGATGGAGAAATGAATGAGGGAACGCTGCGTTTGCGTACCCCACAGCCGATCCGCGGGCACCTTGACCTGCCCCATCGAATCGAATTCGACGCGCCATTTGCCGTCATCGAGCAGCGTTCCGGGTTTGTAGTGGCCATCTTTGATCTGGGTGTCTTCGACGTAGGACATGGTGGCTCCTGCAGTGCGGGTTATTGTGAAAGTTTCGCGGTTGTGGCTGCTTGGTCCGCTTCGGCTGCCGCTTTACGTAACGGGCCGCGGAGGTAGCGGTCGATGGCTACGGCAATGGAAGCCCCAACGGCGGCCCCGAGCACATAAATCCAAAGGTCTCCTAAGCTGCCGACGGCAAGCGCCGGACCAAAGGCGCGCGCTGGGTTGAAGGCAGCGCCTTCGTATAAGCCTCCAAAGGTTCCGAAGGAGAGAACATACGCCGCAACGGCCAGCGGTGTGAACGGTCCATTCAGCTTCGGACCTCGTGCCATGACCAACACCAACAGGATGAAAGCCCCCGTTAGCAGCACCTCAAAAGCGACCGCCTGCCAGTTCTTCCCGGGCTGCGGATGCACCGAGGCCAGACCGCTGCTCGGCCCAAAAAATGCTCTCGCGAGAAAAGAAGCAGTGGCCGCACCGCTGCATTGGGATATCCAGTAGAGCAACGTGCGTCTCCAACTGATGTCGCCCCGGAGCGCAAAGGCGAAAGTCATGGACGGATTGAAGTGCGCGGAGATGTCTCCGAACGCGTAGATGGCGATGACCAGCCACATGGCCGCCACCATGGTCAGCAACGCCACGGTGATGCCGCTGGAGAGCGGCGGCTTTGCGTATGCATGGAAGGCACCGGCACCGCCCGACAGCGAGAACACAAATCCAAAGGTACCGATGAACTCACACAGCAAGCGTTGGCCATGGCGGTGTCTGTCAGCCCAGTCTGCGCCGTACCGTTGATCGGTATAGGTAAGGGAAGGCGCATGGGTTGGCCCGAAACGTTCTTGCGCGCTTTGTGTCAAGCAGGCCCTTCTTCTCTTTTCTTTTAAGAGCCACCCGGTACAGATGGCGTTATCCGGTTCGGCAGCAAGTCAATCTTGCACTCCAAGCACTCAATCAGCCTTCCACCAACAGCACGGTCAAGCTCCGCGCCCCTTGTGCTCCATGGATGATCACGCCCTCGATGTCGCCCGTGGCGGAAGGACCCGCCATAAAGACGCCATAGGGAGTTGCTTCGAGAGGAAGCTCGCCTCCATACGCCTCGTGCAACGTCGGAACGATGTCTTTGGTTTCCAGGAGAACGACCAGGTGCTGCGCCAGGACGCCCAGCGAAGGCACCACCAAATCGTCGCTGCTGAACCACAAGGCCGCCGCTTCCGCTACGCCAAGCCGGCTGCGCAGGATGGCCACATCCACGTCCGCAAAGCTATGGGGATCGTCCGCGGCCTGTACCGGGCGCGTGCCGTCAATGCCCGGCACGGTCGAGCAACGGACCTTTGCGTCGGGATGCAACGCCAGAGCCTTCGCCCTGGCAGCCGCGAAATCGTGAACCACATACGAGCACCCGCCCATCGCGGTCAGCTGCTTCTGAAAAAAGGGAACGGGCGATTCCCCGGGCCCGGGGAAGCCCTCCACCGTTTCCAGGTCCGGAAACGACCCCGTGTAGCCGACGCCGCCGCCCGTGGGCGCCCTTCCCCCTTGCAGTGCCGCATCGGGCAGCGGCACGGGAGGCTGAGGCAGGTGAGAACGGATCGCGCCTAGAATAGTTTCGCGCGCGCTTTGCTGCGGGGCCGCTGTGCTCATGCCTCACCTCGGTTCTTCCTGTGCCATTCGCGAAAGGTCTGCTTGGGCGGAACCGGCATTTCGCGATGCTTTGTCCAGGGGTTCAGTGGATTGTCCACAACGGCTTTGGGCAGCACCGTAAGCGCCTCCAAACCGGCATCTTCGGCGGCATGAAACAGCGCCGGGTGCGAGAACATCTCACCCAGGGCGCTCATGCCCACGGACTTCACGGCGGGCAGCTCCCCTTCCGCCGAGATCACACGCCGCCACTTGTAGATCTGGTCGGAGATATCGATCTTCACCGGGCAAACGTCCGTGCAGCTGCCGCACAGCGAGGAGTGAAACGCCAGTTCGCGATACTTGTGCACATCGAAGCCGGGGTCGAGAATCACCCCGATCGGACCGGGGTAGGTTGCGCCGTACGACAAGCCACCGCTGCGGCGGTACACCGGGCAGGTGTTCATGCAGGCCCCGCAGCGAATGCATTTCAACACATGCCAAAAGTCGGCGGAACCCAATCGTTCCGTGCGCTTGTTGTCGACCAGGATGAAATGCAATTCCGCCCCGGGCCTCGGCCTTTGCAGGTGCGTGGTGTACTGCGTCATCGGCGGACCCAGCGCGCTGCGCGAAAGCATGCGCAGGAAAATGGCAAGGTCGGCGGTCCTCGGGATCACCTTTTCAATCCCAATGCTGCACACCTGCAACGGCGGCACCGTTGCACCGATGTCGGCGTTGCCCTCGTTCGTACACACCACCACGCTGCCTGTCTCCGCAATGGCGTAGTTGGCCCCGGTCATCCCGGCGCCGGCCTTCAGGAACTGCGGCCGCGCATCGTTGCGCATCGCTTCTGCAAGGAAGTGCGGATCGGAGTTGTTCGGGTCCGTGCCCAGGTTCTTGGCAAACAGCTCCGCCACGTCCGTGCGCAATTGTTCAATCGCTGGGACGACAATATGACTCGGCCGCTCGTGCGCGAGCTGCTGAATGCGTTCGCCCAGGTCCGACTCACGCACCTCGATCCCCTGCTGCTCCAGAACTTCGTTCATGCCGCACTCTTCCTGCAGCATGGACTTGCTCTTGATCACCAGCTTGACCTTGTGCTCCTCGAAAATCTGGAGCACGATTGCGTTATGTTCCGCGGCATCGCGGGCCCAGTGCACATGCACACCATGCTCGATGGCCTTGGCCTCAAATGCTTCGAGGTACCCATCCAGGTGCGTCAGTGTGTGCTCTTTGATGCCGGAGGCGATGTCGCGCAGCTCTTCCCACTCGGGCAGGGCGGCTGCGGCCTTGTCGCGATGTGTGCGCATGGCCCACACCAGGCGGTCGTGCGTCTCTTCGTGCTTCGGATCACCGATAAATCGCGCCGCGGCCGCTTCCGGATCTACCGGCTTGTTGCCCATTTCCTGCAGAACATGGAAGAGATTCATGCGAAGGGACCTCCGTTCAGAATCTGTGCAAAGTGCACGACCTTGAGCGGCAGCTTCCCGCGGTCGATAATTCCTTTCATCTGCAAAAGGCAACTCATGTCGGCCGAAGCGATGTACTCGGCCCCTTGGCGGATGAAGTCGGCGGTGCGATCCTGCCCCATCTTTGCGGAAACCGCGGCGTCTGTAACGCAGAAGCTGCCGCCAAAGCCGCAGCACTCGTCGATGCGCTCCGCATCGATGATCTCCAACCCTTTCACCTTCGCCAACAGATCGCGGCTCTTGGAAAAGTAGGGCTTGGTCACCAGTTCCGAGGGCCGCGCCTGCCCCAGCCCGCGAATCGCCGTGCAGCTGTCGTGCACACCGACTTTGTAGGGGAAGTCGGCCTTCGGGAACTGCTCTACCTTGAGATCGTCATGGAGGAAGTCTGTCAACTCCCGCACGGCTCCACGCACATGCTTGACCTCGGGGGTCTGTTCGCACGCGTCAAGGTGGAAGCGAATATGGTGCACGCAGCTTGCGCTCGGCCCCACCACCAGATCGAAGTCCCGAAACACTTTCGCAAAGTGCGTTTCCGTGTCGGCCGACGCGGCCTGATCGCCGCTGTTGGCCATGGGTTGGCCGCAACAGGTCTGCTCGTGAGGGTAGCTCACCTCGTGCCCCAGGCTTTCGAGCAACTCCAGTGTGGCAATGGCAACCTCCGGGTAGAAGGCCTCGATATAACACGGAACAAACAAACCGATTCGCATGGCAGTTTCCTTCGTTCTTTATGCAGGGCTGGGGTTAGTTTCAAACGCCAGCGTTTCCTTACCCCGGCAGAATGCGGTCCAGCAAGTTCGTCTTGGCGAGGTCCACAAGGGCATCGCCTCGTCCGTTCAACACGCGCTTGGCCATATACAGCCCGAAGCCTTCCACCTGCTGCGCCGTGATGGTGGGCGGCACCGACAGCTCGCGCCGATGGACCAGCACCTCGACCAGGGCCGGGCCGTTGTGCCGAAAAGCCTGCTGCAAGGCCGGCTTCAGCTCCTCGGGTGTGCTGACTCGCAGGCCCAAAAATCCGCACGCCTCGGCTACCTTGCTGAACTCAGGGTTCTTCAGCCCCGTGCCGAACGGCACAATGCCCGCAGACACCATCTCGACCTCAACAAACGCGAGCGCCCCGTTGTTGAAGACCACAATCTTCACCGGTAACTGGTTCTGCACGGCCGTGAGCAACTCGCCCATCGCCATCGCGAGTCCGCCGTCTCCTGAAAGCGAGATCACCTGCCGGCCTGGGAACGCCGCCTGCGCCCCCAGCGCCTGTGGCAGCGCCCCAGCCATGGATCCATGCGACCAGGAACCGATCAGCCGACGCTTGCCGTTGAAGCGCAGATACCGCGCAGCCCAGATGCATGGTGTCCCCACATCGACCGTAAAGACCGCGTCCTCGTCCGCTGTCTCGTCGATTACACGCGTCACATACTCCGGGTGCAACGGCGAGCTGCCCGGCTTGCCCACCGCGAGTTCATCCAGCTCCTTGCGTGCATCGTGGTAGTGCTTAACGCTGTGCTTGAGGTGATCGCCGTCTTTCTTTTCCAACCGGGGCAACAACGCCGCGACCGTCTCCTTCACCGTGCCGATCAGGCCCACGTCGACCACCGTGCGACGCCCGATCTGCTCACCCCGCACATCCACCTGCACCTTTTTGGCCTTTTCTGGGTAAAACTGCGGATACGGGAAGTCCGAGCCGAGCGCCAGCAACGCATCGCAGTGCATCATCGCGCGATACCCCGAGGCAAATCCGAGCAGCCCCGTCATGCCCACGTCGTACGGGTTGTCGTATTCCACAAACTCTTTGCCGCGATAGGCGTGCACGATGGGCGCCTGCAGCTTCTCCGCAATCTGCATCACCTCCGCGTGGGAGCCCTCGCATCCGGCGCCTGCCAGGATGGTCACCCGCTTGGCTTCGTTCAGTAACGAGGCCGCGGATTGGAGATCGCTCTCCGGCGGCAGCAGGCTCGAATCGTTGCTCAGAAAGCCCAGGGGCCATGCCTCATGCGGGCACGATTTGCTTGAGATGTTGCCGGATAGAACGATCACCGCGACCCCTCGTTTGGCGATAGCCGTGCGCATCGCGATCGCCAGAATGCGCGGCATCTGCTCCGGGTCGTTCACTACGCCGCAGTACTGGCTGCAGTCTTTGAAGACCTGCTCCGGGGAGGTCTCCTGAAAGTACGTGGTCCCTATCTCCTGGCTGGGAATCTGCGAGGCGATCGCAAGCACCGGAACGCGGCTGCGATGGCAATCGTATAGTCCATTGATGAAGTGGAGATTCCCCGGCCCGCAGCTGCCGGCACACACGGCGAGACGATTGGTGAGGTGCGCATCCGCACCGGCCGCAAAAGCCGCGGCTTCCTCATGCCGAACATGGATCCATGCAAGCTCGGGATGCTTTCTGATCGAATCCGTGACCCCGTTCAGCGAGTCTCCAGGCAAACCATAAATGCGTTTCACGCCTGACAGGGCCAGGGTTTGCACCAGGATTTCGGCGACGCTTGCCATTTCGATCTCCTCCGGTTTGCTGCAATGCAAGGACGAAGTTCTTGAACCAGCCCAGACTATTAGGGATTCATGTTGCTCGCTGAGCAAGGTGAAAGGACTCCGCCTGCAACCAATGAACTCACGTCCGTGTCTTGTCAGATGTGCAAGTGCCAGTCGGCCTCGCGCACGCGAAGGGATTGAATCAGCTTGCCACCGCACAGCACCGTTGCACCCGCTCCAACGCACTTTTGCACCCGTTGATGAAGCTCATCGCGCAGGTCGGCGCGTGTCATCGGGCCGAGTTGACTTTTGGGATCCTGGCAGGATTGACGGTGTTGAAGGATTCGTTGCTTATGACTTTCTCCGGATAGATCTGTCGCTCAGTGCTGTATCGGTGTATGGGCGAAGTTGTTGCGGCTGGCTACCTTCGCCACTACAGAAGAGATGGAACTGCGTTGCTGATCTTTGCCGCGATTACAGTCGGACCGTCGTGCTGCAACGCGGCGTTCAGTTGATCGCTCACGTCGTCCGCCGTCGCCGCGTGGCTGGCCTTGCAGCCGTACGCCGCCGCCAGCCCGGCGATGTCGATGCCGGGCTGGTCCAGGCCGGGTACGCCCGGGGTGTCTTCCTGCTTGGCGAAGGATTTCAGGATCGCGTACTCCTCATTCACAGGAACGAGGATGACCAGCCGCGCCTTCTGGTGCGCCGCTGTCCACAAGGACTGGATGGAGTACTGGAAGGAGCCGTCGCCGATGACCGAGATCACCGGGCGGTTGCGGCCCGTGGCGCGTTCGCCCAGCGCCACGCCGATGCCGCCGGGAAGCCCCCAGCCCAGGCCGCCGCTGGCCATGGTGAAGAAGGAGAGCGGCTTGCGTGTGGGCAGGTACTTGTGCAAGGTGGCCAGGTTCGAGGGCGACTCTTCCACGATGACCGAGTCATCCGGCCGAACCCGGCTGATCGCCTCGTAAAAGGCATCCGTGCTCATCGGGGATCCGGTATCGGCTGCGGACACCGGCGTCGCGGGCCGCTGATACGACTTGCGCTCAAATTGCTCAACCAGAAGCAGCAGTCCCTGCAGCGCGAGCTTCGCGTTCGAGACCAGGCTGTCGCCGACCGGGGAGCGTCCGGCTTCTTCCGCGTCATCGGTAATTTGCAGCAACTGGCAACCGTCCGGGAGGTACTTGCCGGGCACGTAGGGGTAGTAGCGAAAAACGGGCGCGCCGATCACCAGCACGAGATCATAGCCGGCGAGCTGTTCGCACAGTGGGCCGATCGCGAATTTCAGGTTGCCCGCGAACTGGGGATGGTCTTCGGGGAAGCCGCAGCGTTCTCCACCCGGCGGCCCAAAGACGGGCGTGCCAAGCTTCTCGGCAAACGCAACCGCCTCCGCCCAGGCGTCGGCCCGATCCACGTCCGGCCCGATCACCAGGACGGGGTTTTTGGCCTTCTTGAGCTGCTCCGCGAACACGGACAAACGTTGCGGATCGGGCGCCACCCGCGTCCCCACGGTGCGCACGGCGGCCGGCCCGGAAGATTCTGCCTCCCAGTCATCCAGCGGCAGCGACAGATACGCCGGTCCCTGCGGCGGCTGGATCGCCGCGGCATAGGCCCGCATAAACGCCGCCGGGGTCTCCTGCGCGCGCGAGGTCTGGTACGACCACTTCACATGCGGCTTCGGAAACTCGGTCGCATCGACGTTGGTCAGCCACGGTTCCATGAGCAGCATTTCGCGGGTCTGCTGACCGCTCGTCAAGATCATCGGCGTCTTCGACATGCGCGTGTTCACGAGGTTGCCAAGCGTGTTTCCCAACCCGGGTGCCGTGTGCACATTCACAAACGCCACCGTCCGTGTGGCCTGCGCATAACCGTCGGCAAGGGCCAGAACGGAGGCTTCCTGCAACCCAAGCACGAACTTGAAATCGCTTGGAAAGTTCTTAAGAAATGTCTCTTCAGTCGAACCCGGATTGCCGAACACGGTCGTCAGGCCGAGCTTGCGCATAAGATCGTACGTTTCATCGCGAACAGTGGACATCGGGGCTCCTCGAATGGCGGGGTGGGTGCGTCGGAAAGCGGGAGCGCTCATTCGCACGTTCCTGCAAGGCCTTGCGGTCACTGAGTCCGTGAGGACCAGGCCAACTCCATTCGGCAGGACGCAGGGAGTGGCGTTACGTTTTCCGTCAGTAGGCCATACAGTTGTCGTTTCGCCATATCGCTATAGACGGCAGGAAGATTGCCCTCGTTGTGCATCGTCCGTTGCAAGGGGAGCTTGCACCACTTGCAAGCGAATAGCGGGGCGAGGTCTTTGCCGCCTTAAGGTCGATACCTATCGAAACGAGGACTGCTGTTGCGTTTCGTCCGATCACTAAAGCCGATCATGCCCAGACCTCCGGCGTATTGGGTTCCCCGCTGGTGTAGCGGGTTTCCTCCGGGTCGCCGGCATAGCCCTGGATTGCCTCCGCATCGCTCTCCATGAACTCACGGAGGAGCAATCGTGACGTTTGGAGGCTGATCTGGAAGAACTCCGGAGAGGCACTCCTTCGCATACGCTACCGTCCGTTGATCGCATGTGAATCACCGAAATCTCCGTAGAAACAAACGATGGTCAAAACTCACGGCTCTGCTATACCCTTATCCCATCCTCTTGTTCTACAGAAGTACTGGATAGAAAGCCGGTCGTCAGTGCCTTTCTCCGTGTCGTCGCGTTTCGTGTCTGCTTCCTTCCGTACTTTTGTTGTCTCCCTTGGTTTCACTCTTTGCGGTTTTTTCGCTGGATGCTCGAGCGGCCCCTCCTCCGCTGGAAGTGGCGGCACACCGTCGACTCCGGTTCCGGCTATCAGTTCGATCAGTCCCTCGAAGCTCGCTGCGGGTGCGGCGGCATCGACACTGACCGTTTCAGGCTCGGGGTTCAGCAGCGCGAGCATGGTGTACGTGGGCAACGTTCCCGAGACCACCACCTACGTCAGCGCAACGCAGCTCACGGCAGCTGTTCCGGCCACCCAACTCACGAACGGCGCGGAACTGCCCGTTGCCGTTGCAAACGGAACAACCAGCAGTTCCACGCTCAACCTGGAAATTGACAATCCCGCGCCGGTGATTACCTCCATGTCCCTCGCCACGGCGCTTGCAGGCACGCCTTCTGCCGTGATCACCTTTACCGGCACCGGTTTTGTGCCCTCAACCGTGATCGCCGTGAACGGCTCCCCGCGCGCCACCACGTACATCAATGCCACCCAGGTCAGCGCTGCGCTGCCTTCCAGCGACTTCACCGCTGCGGGCAGCCTCTCATTGGCAGCATCGAATCCGACGCCTGGCGGTGGTGTTTCGGCAGCGGTCATGCTTGCCGTCAACAACCCTCCCGTGGGAGCGATCAGGATCTCTCCATCCACCCTGAACGTGGGTTCAACGACCGTTGCAACCATCACCGTGACCGGTTCCGGTTTTGTTCCCGCTTCCGTTGTGTCGTTGGCCGCCAGCGCGCGCCCCACAACCTATGTCAACGCCAACACCCTGACCCTTGCGGCGACCGTCGCCGATCAAGCAAAAACCGGTACTTTCCCAGTGCTTGTCAGCAATCCGACGCCCGGGGGTGGAACCTCTTCGGTGGTCTATCTCAACATCGTGACCCCACCGGTTACTCCGGTCATCACGGCGATTTCTCCGGCCAGCATCATCGCCGGATCCGCCGCTACGAGTATCGAAATAACCGGCACCGGATTTACCACCAGCACGGTAGCTCAGTTGAACGGAGCCGCGCTGCCCACGTCCTACATCAGCGTCTATAACGGCGGTGCTTACGCCCTTGCGCTTGTGGCCACCGTGCCCGCATCCGCCCTCGCGGTGACCGGCACGGCAACCATCACCGCCAATACGCCGAACGCAACGCCCAGCACCTCGAATGCCGTGACCATCAGCATCGTAAACCCGCCGACGCCCACTTTGACCGGCCTGAGTCCCTCCGGCGGGCCGCTCAACACAGCTTCCGTCGAGACCCTGACCGGCACCGGATTCACCGCAAACACAACGGTGACTCTCAATGGGCAGACAATTCCGTCCACCCTGGTCAGCTCGACGCAGATCACGGCGACCTTCCCGGCCTCCGCGCTTGCAAAGCCTGGAAACCAGACTGTGACCGTGACCACCCCTGCGCCGGGTGGAGGAACCAGCGGTGCGTTGCAGTACACCACCTTCCTTTCCATCGCGAATAACGACCTTGTTTATAACGCGGCGGATGGGTTGCTCTACGCTTCGGTTCCCGCCTCAGCCGTAGGCGCCATTGGAAACGCGGTTGTCGGCATCGATCCAAACACCGGCTCCATCACGCGGCAAATTCAGGTAGGCACCAATCCCAACAAACTGGCTCTCTCCACGGATGGCACACAGCTCTTCGTCGGCATCGATGGCGCAGCCGCTGTGGCACAGGTCAACCTGGCACAGGGAAATATCGTCAACCAGTTCTCGTTGGGCGGTGGCCCGGGCATGTATAACAGCCCCTACACGGCGGCCTTCCTGGCCGCAATACCGGGATTGCCCAACTCGGTCGCGGTCGCTACGACAGGGCAATACAGCAATGGGTCCAGCGTCACCATCTTCGATTCCGGCGTAGCCCGTACCGGCAGCTCCCCAAATACTGGCGCGGGTCCGCTCAGCTTTGGGGCTTCGGCGTCGACGCTCTACCTTGGCTCCTCCCCCGTAGACGCCTTGACGGTGGATTCCACCGGCATCGCAAAATCGACCCAACTCGCATCGGTCCCATACCCCCTGACTGCTCTCCAGTACGACAATGGAGCCCTGTACCTCTCGAGTGGCCAAGTGCTGAATGCTTCCACCGGAGCACTGAATGGCACGTTCTATAGTGCGACCACCACGCCGGCCAGCGGTCCAGTGGTTTCAGATTCCACCCTTGGCAGGGCTTTCGTTGCCGTAAGTCCCTTCTCGAGCGGGGCCGCCGTCTATGTCTTCGATGAAAGCTCCTTCAGCCTCCTCGGCACCATTCCGGTCAACGATCTCGGTACGCCGGGGTACGGGACCAGTTTCCGCAAAATCGTGCGCTGGGGTCAGAACGGACTCGCGCTCGCGGCGATTCCGAGTTCCTTCACCTCCAACAACCAGATCTATATCTTCCAATCCTCGCTGGTGAAAGACGTCTCTTCGACACCGGCCGATATGTTGGTTTCGTTCGCAGCTCCGGCTACAGCCACCACGGGAACCGCCATCAGCTACACGGCGAAGGTGTCCAATGCAGGCCCCAACCCGGCCGTGGGGGCCACGCTCTCGGCGACGTTGGATCCCTCGCTGATCCTCAACAGTGTCACGGCAAGCCAGGGCTCCTGCACCACCACGGCGCCCATTCTGTGTGACTTCGGCGGATTGCCCAGCGGAGCCGCCGCGAACGTTACGATCAATGCCACTCCCACCAATGCGGGTCCCGTCTCGGCACAGGCCTCAGCCTCTTCCTCCAGCTACGATCCCACCCTGTCCAATAACCAGGCCACCACCAGCACGACAGTCACGGGCAGTGTGTACGGAGCCGTACCGTCCATTACGGCTATTTCGCCGAACCTGGTCCAATCGGGCTCCGCGGCGTTTACCTTGACGGTCAAGGGAGCCGGCTTCAACGCCAACTCCATTGTCAATTTGGGAAGCACCGCCTTGGTGACCACGTATGTCAATGCAACACAGCTGACAGCCGCCGTCACAGCTTCGCAAATCGCAAACTACGGCTGGGCCGCCATCACCATCTCCAACCCTGCGCCAGGGGGTGGCATGTCCTCTGTGGTTCCACTCACGATCTACAGCCTGCTCAATGTTCCGGCCGCATCGACGGTGTACGATCCCTTTGGCCAGTTTCTGTATGCGACCGTTCCTAGCAACGCCACAGCCCTTACCGGCAACTCCGTTGTGGCCATCGATCCCATCGCCGCCTCCGTGGGGACGCCCGTCGCTGTCGGCAGTCAACCGACGGTCATGGCGGAAACGTCGGACGGAAACTTCCTCTATATCGGCTTGAGTGGGTCGAACAGCCTCGCTCGGTTCAATCTGCTGACCCAGAGCGTCGGGGCTACCATTCCGATCAACTACAAGTCATCAAGCGTTCCCGCGCTCTCACTGGCTGCCTCGCCTGGCAGCGACACGACCCTTGCTATTGGCTTTACCGGCTTCGCGGAACAGTTTGGCATCTTCGACGTGAACGGCACGGCAGGCAGCTTCCGGGCCAACATCTCGGGAATTTATAACGGGAACAACCCAGTCTTCGCAAGTCCGACGGAACTCTACGCCTACGATAGCCAGACCACCGGAGCCGAGTTCTACCGCTATGGGGTCACCGCTTCCGGCCTCTCGCTAACCGACGGCACAACCCTCGAGGGTCTGGGTGGTTTCAACGGCGGTTTGCAGTCCGCGGGCGGTTTGATTTATGGCGCCAACGGGGGCATCGTCAATCCCGGCACGACACCGCCATCGCAGGTGCAAACGCTTCCGCGGATCGATTTCTACGGCTCCGGTAACGTCGGATACGGGGTCGCTGCTTTGGGAGATCCGTCGCTGCAAAAGGATTTCCTCATGCTAGACAACAGCGCCGGCACTTGGGCTTACGGCCTGGTACGCTACGACCTGAAGACGTACCTTCCCGAAGCTGAGCTCACGATGCCCGCGTCCGCTTCAGGTGTGAGCTCAACATGGACCATGCAGCGTTTCGGTCCGGACGGTCTCGCGCTGCTGTCCAATGACAGCTTCGGTGTCACTCCCACCGTTTCTCAGTTGCTGCTGATTCGGGGACCATTCGTCACGCCGCAGGAGCTCTCCACAAGCGCTGCGGCTGTTTTAACCTCCAGCTCGGCTTCCACCATCACCCACGGCAGCGGCAACAGCATCGTCACGCTCACGGGTTCGAATTTCCTCCCGGGTATCGCCGCAACGTGGAACGGAAGCTATCGCACAACGACCATCGTCGATGCGAATCACGTCACCATTGCTGTTCCGGCTAGCGATGTCGCCAATGCAGGGGCTGCGTCGGTAGTCGCCGCCAATCCTGGAGCTCCGGCCTCGAACACACTGCAGATCACCATCCAATAAATCGCGTGCACCAGTCGCTGGCGGTGCACTGAGCTTGGGTGTCGTGGAATCCTTGCCGGAATCACGAGCTTTGATTTCGCCGCTCGGACCCGATGCGTTCCGCTTATTCCGAGCAAGCCATCTTAGGAAGAGACCCTGTTCCTGATCGAACGTTGCGCCGCAAGAGCCTTGACGGAAGCGAGGTTCGCCCGCTGTCCGCCCTCGGGAGTTATCGTCGTCTTGCTCCATCACGCGGTCACAATCAACGTGAGGTTGGTGCTATGGCTGATTCCCGTGGCCGGGTCGGTCGCCGTAATCGGCACGATGTAGGTTCCGGGAGCGGCGTCGATCAGCGGATACCCCATGTTTGTGCAGCCTGTGAGGCTGGAAACGAGACACATGCACAGAGCGCAAAGGGCCAGACTGGCCACACGCCGTCGAGATCGAAAAAACAGTGGCACCGGGATCAAGCTGAGCAGGGCCAGAACCATGGGGGCGGAAGATCCCGGTCGCTGCGAGTGAATGGAGGCGTGCGCAGCCGCTGTTTCGACCGTGAGCACGGCAGAGGCAGTGCCGCCGGCGGTTAACTTCACCTTGACGGGGGACAGGGAAGCCGACCCATACTGCGGGAGGTTTGTGACGGTGAGTTGAAGACCGCCGACAAAGATCCCAAGGCTCGACAACAGAACGGTGGTTTGACCCTGCCGGCCTGCCTCGAGCGTCAGTACTGGCGGGCCGAGTGAGATGGCGAAGTCATTGACGGTGATCGTCACCGTGGTCGTCGCAGAGCAACGGTTGTGGTGTCCGTCGCCGGCATAGGTCGCAACGATCGTATCCGTTCCGGCTGGAAGGGCCGTGGTGCTCAGGCTGGCATTGCCCTTGGCATCCGGCAGTAACGTGGCAAAAAAGGCACCGTTGACCGTGAGCGTGATGGGCGACGGAAGGTAGGCAGGGTCATCGGATCCTGTTGTGAGCTGAAGAGTGACCGTGTTGCCTGCGGTTGTCGCGATCGGCGTAGCTGCCAGGTCGATGTAGGTATTGAACTTTGTCACCACCAGGACCAGCTTGGCGGAAACCGCCGGCGCAAAGGGGTAAGCGCCAGGGTACGTCGCGACAAACTCAACCGGACCCGCCGAGTTGAAGGGCAAAATCAGCGAGGTTGTACCGCTGTGGTCCACCGGCTGCGTGGCCACCGGCGAACCATCTTCGAAGAAAGAAACTGGGCCAACGGGAATGCCCAGATTGGAAAAAAGGGCGGCCGTGAAGGTGATGGGCTGGGTCACATAGGGCAGATACGTCGAAGGGGTGAGCAGCAGACTCGTCGGTTGTCCGTCCGCAAGTCCGGGCAGCTCATAGGCGCCCATGTCGAGGATGGGGTACCCTACGCGCGTTGCATCGACCGGGCGCGGAGCCTTGTCCAGATCGGTGTTGAGCGAGCCTCCAAGCAGCGCGATCTGTTGAATCAGGCTGTTGTTGCCGGAGTCGACGGCGGGCGAACCGGCTGTCAGATGGAAGTCGTTCGCGCCAGGATTCGCGAAAGCGGGATCCCCTGAGAGGTTGCCGGCGTTCACGATCTGCCGGCGGCAGGAAGGGTCGTACAGGGCCGCCGTTGGACTGAAAAGGTTGTGATCGACTCCAAACGAGTCCCCTTGCAGCGATTGGGGATTATCCTGGCACACGATGTAAGGACCGGGCGAAGACGTTTGAAAGATATTGTTCGCCACGAGCACGCCATTGCCGGAAAATGCCCCTGTCTCCCGGAAAAGTATCTGTGTGGCCGGGCAAGTTCCCTGGCAGCCCGGGGCCGCGCTGTTTCCGGCGAACGTGTTTTCCGTCACAACGGTGTTGATGGAACCTGCAGTCGCAGAAAGCACGAGGAGCGCGTCCACGTGATTGCCATAGGCAAGGTTGTTGAACAGCAGGGTATGAGCCCCAACCCGCACAACGGAGCTCTCGGTAAGCGAGGATGGCGCTCCAGTGTTGTTCCTGAAGACGTTGCGCTGCGCCACGGCGAAGCCCGCCGCGCTTGTGTTGGGAGAACCTTCCATCTCCAGCAGCGGGCCTGTAACGGCATTGTTTTGAAACACGTTGTCCTGGATGGAGCCGGAAGCAAAGGCGACTATGGCCGCTGTGTTGTTTTCGAAGAGGTTGTTATGGATACTGGACAGCGCGCTCTGTGCGGCCGTGGCAAAGGAAGCGATTGTGACGACCGCGAATCCCGAACAATCGCTGAAATAGTTTCCGGCAATCTCCGGCCCGGATAGGTGGATGGCATTCACATCGTTGATGAAGCGATTGTTGGTGATGGTTGGCGACGCGTTGGCCGGCGTGAGCGTATTCGTGATGTCGTCGTACCCGGCAGACGAGTCCAGTACAGCTGCGGGTTGAATGGCATACCCACCAGGGAACGTGTACCGGAGGTTCGGCGGCGACGGATCGCGGACAGTGAAGCCGTTGATCACCGATCCGCGGCCTTCCCCGCGATAGAAGACCGCAACCGGAACACCATCGGCCTGCAGAACCGTTCCGGCGACAACCGGGTCCGTGTAGCTCGTGGCGCCAGTGGTGAGCGTGACGGCCTTGCCTTCAAAGTCGAGGCTCACCGTGTAGGTCCCTGGACTGACCAGCACCGTATCGCCATCCGCCGCGGCATCGATGGCGGCCTGGATCGTCGAACGGTCGGCAGGGACATGGATGGTCTTCTGCGCCTTGGCATAAAGAGCCCACGCGCAAGCGAGAAACACGGCAAACAGGGCACGCAGCCGTCGACCCATGGATCCACTTCCTTGCAGCATCATTATGCTCTACCTCCGCACGGCAAGCACGGCTAACCCATGCGCCGGCACCGTTACCGACAACTCCCCACCGCTCAGCTTCAGGTGCTCCGCCGGTGCCATCGCCCCCGCGGCCTGCAGCGTCTTCACCTGCGCCTTCGTCAAATCGCCCGCCGGCCGCCCCATCGCGTCGAACGCCTTCAAGGCGTTGCCATGGTCGTCGTCGACACGGTACAGATCGACAGCCGCACCGGCCTTCACATGCCCGAAGTGCAGCAGAAACGTTTTGTCCGGCCCGGCCGGCCCATGCGGCATCGTGTAGGTCGGGCCTTCGCCCGTCGGCGGGGCGTAATTCCACAACGCCACCGTCACCGCATCGTCCGTTTCCGTCGCCAGCGCCGAGGTCGACTCGAGCGCAATCCGCCGGTTCCCCAGCCGGTGCAGCGCGCGAAACGCATTCAGCGCCGGCTTGTCGATACCATCGGCTGCAATCAAGCCAAAACCCCCGTAAAACGGCGTTCGCACCACACCCTGCTCTTCAAACACATCGGAAAACGTCCAGTACGCCATGTCGCCGACCAGCCCATCGCATTGCCGAATCGTGTTCGCCAGCCACGGCCCCATGTAGGGGGAATCGGTCACGTTGGGCTCGTTCGCATAGCTCGCGTTGTACTCGGAAAAAATCAGCGGCAACTGCGGAGTCGGCGACTTTGCAATTTCGTCATGAACCTTTCGCACCGCGCGATACACCATCTCGTTCCGCGGCACATGCTCCTCGGTGCCCAGCACATCCTCCGCCGCGTCGTTGCCATACACATGCGTGGACACAAAATCCACCGGCACGTGCGCTTCGTTTACATGCCGCAAAAACGCCGTCACCCATGCGGCCTGCGCGGTCGCCGGCCCGCCCACCTGCAATCGCGGTGAAACCGATTTCAGCGCCCGCGCCGTGTGATCGTACAGTTCGAAATATGTTCCCTGCTTCGGGGCCCCGGCCCAGAAGTCAAGGTTCGGTTCGTTCCAGACTTCGAACTTCCATGTCGCGGCTTCGTCGATCCCGTAACGCGCGACGACATGCGCCGCCAAAGCCCGCATCATCGCATCCCAAAGCGCATAATGCTTCGGCGGGGAAACCACCGGCCTGTACCAGAACGGCTGCGTCAAAGCCGGGTCCGCGGCCATCCTGCGCGGCATGAAGCTGATCTCCACGAACGGCTTCACGCCCCGCGCCAGCAGGCCGTCGTAGATCTGGTCGATGTACGAAAAGTTGTACACCGAAGCATCGTTGGCCGCCTGCGCCGCCAGCCCCGGATTCTTCGTCATCCGCTCCGGGTCATACAGCCCAACCTCGTCCATCAAAATGCCATGAAAGCGCACAGCCTTGAAATCCGTAGCCGCCTTCACCGTCGCGAGGTCCTGCCGGTAGCTGTCCCGCAGCGACAGAATCGCCCGCCCGGAACCGAACGTCTGTTCCCAGAAGTGCGGAAACGGCGTCGTCGCCGCCCCCGCATCCACACTCAGCCGCTCCTGCGCCAGGGCCGTGTGCAGTGCACTTCCAGGCAGCGCAAAAGCGGCCAAAACTGTGATGAATGCAAAGCCCTTCGTCCAACCCATCATCGGAATTCCTTTAGCGGCGATCGTTGTCATACCCGGAGCCCGGAGTGGAAAGGAGTCTACGCTCGGTTGCGCTCTATGTAAATTCAGCCGATCCCGCAAAGCCCGCTTTCGTTGTTCGTCTTCCTTCATGACTCCGGGCAAAAAAAGACGGAGCGGCCCCCGTCAGCGCGTTGGCACAGGCATGGCCAACAGCGTGCGGATGGCCTCCTCATAGGTTGGCAACGCCGGCAAGCGCTGCACGTCGAAAACGTTCAATTCCGCGTCCTCATGCACGGTGCGGACCAACATCTCGCGGATCGCAATGTGTTCGCTGATCTGCGAATAGAGCCAGCGGCCACCGCCCGTATTTTCCTGCGCGAAAGCCATCGTCCCGCCGCCACTGATCCGGGCCAGCATGCCGCCCCAGCCGAAATTCACGGGATGCAGGATTTTCCCTTCCAGCCGTGTAACGCAGCGGCTTTGCGCATCGATCCAAAGGCGGCCGGCAATGCCCGTCAGCCCTTCCGTCACGAGTGTGGGCGGCTTAAAAGCGGGATCCGGGGCAAAATCGAGGACCACCTGTGTCCCGTGTGCGTCCGGCGGCTGCGGCTGCCCGGGCGTGAAGCTCCAAAGCATCGCGCCGGGCAGGTTTCTGATCAGTTCCAGAGCGTACCGGCGGGCGGCGCGGTCGCGCTGCTCACGGCGCAGAAACTCACCGGGAGAAGCCAGAATACCCTCCAGCCGGCTCCGTTCGGCCTGGTTTTCCTCCACGCTCAGGGGGGCGGCCTTGCGCCCGATCAGCCGCGCCACATTGCCTTCCCGGCTCTCAATCACCTCGCGAACCACGTCACCCTTGGCATCCACCTTGTGCACCCGGTACCGCAAGGGCAGGCGATCCTCGTCGGCAAGGATGTGCTGTTGATTCTCACTGGCGGCATCGACCCAGGTGCGCGGCGAACCGAGGGGAAGTGAACCGACCCGCGGCGTCGTGGATGCCCAGGCCGGCATCGCTCGCTGGTTCCCCTGCGCCGCACCGGGGAGGCCCCGGCCAAGGCACAGGGTCACGGCAAAAACCATCCGCGCACCCCCGCAGCGGCGCTTCCCCCTGCGCCTGCAGCTTCCTTCGCCTTTGCCGCTCTTGCCGCGCGAGAGATGACCGAGCATAGGAACGCCGTTCCCCACTGGAGCCTGGACGCCCGCACCGCGGGAGAGGAGGATGATTGCAGTTTGCCACATGCGCGCGGGCCGCCACCGTGCTTTGGTGCCGGCCACGATCGAAAGCCAAAGGCCAGGAGCTGGAAACAGGAGCTGGAAACACGAGCTAAAAACACGAGCTCAAGAATTTCATACCCGCCGGTCGCTCGTTTTGCCGGAAGTTGCTAGGCTGGAGTCAAGAGCCCTTATGATTCATCTGTTCAAACGAAGCGGCGCGACCGGCGAAGGCCGTGCCCCCGAACGTACACGACCCTCGCGCGGCTGGGCCGATGTGCTGAAATTCATCGGCGGCGAACCGGCGCAGCCGTTGCGTGTGCTGGATTTCGGCACGACATCGCCGCATAACATCAATTTGTTGACGAATTTCGGCCACAGCGTGTACATGGCCAACATCGTCGGCGAGGCGCAAAAGCCGGAGTGGCAGTTGCCCCGAGCCGCGGGAGAACGCGCCGACAACCCCGCCGTGTACGATGCCGAGCGCTTTGCCGAAGCGGTGCTCGACTTTTCCGGACGGGACTTCGATGTAATCCTGCTGTGGGATACCGCCGACTATCTTCCGCCACCGCTGGTGCCCACGCTGTTTGCGCGTGTGCGGGCCGTGATGAAACCCGGCGGCATGCTGCTCGGCTTTTTTCACAGCAAGCTCGAGGGTCCGGACAATGGCTATGCTCGCTATCAACTTAGCGAAACCAATGAACTTCGCCTGCTCGGCAACGACCCCCTGCCGGTGCGGCAGGTCATCAGCAACCGGGGAATTGAAAAGTATCTCGAAGGTTTTGGGACCATTCGATTTTTTCAGGGAGTCGATAACCTCCGCGAAGTCATAGCCACACGCTGATCGAAGCCGATGTGGAGAGACCCCTGTATCTCGTCCTACCCTGCACAAAAGTGTGCGACATCGCGGACAAGAGGCACGGATCTCTCCACTCGGCAGAAACAAACTCGCCACTGCGGTCGGGAGGCTACCTGGGGCAGACACAGAAACGGTGAAAGCTGCCTAGCTGGCGGAGGTGTCCTTCGGTGTGCTCTTGCGACGATCTGCCCAGCGGCGCTGCATGGCTTCCTGGATGCGCTTGCGGCCTTCGGGACTAAGGTTACGCTTGCGCTTGCGCGGTGCAGTGGCAGATTCAGGCGGCGGCGGTGCGCTTGCACTGGCCTTCGGTCTACCCCGGCGTGCTGCCGGTATGGGGCTGGCCCCGTCCAACACCGCAACCGCTTGGCGCGCCTGCTGTAAACGCGCAATCTCCGCATCGATGGCGGAGAGTATCTGGCTCACATCCATGTAACTCCTCTTTCACGGTCAGCGGCCCGTTCAATGTATGCGCTAACCTTCCCTAACTCTACGTGCGGGCGGGGCGGCTTGCAAGCCGCAAGCGAAGTTTCTTGCAAAAGCTCCGTCCCGTGAAGCACGGCGGACTTACCCTGGCTCTGCTCTCACGTTGTCCGTGAACTACATCGGTTGTCTCCCCACCTTACCTTTGGAAAGCTTGCGGGGTTCGATAAGTCGGACCGGGTGAACAACTTCCGCCCACGCCAGCCTGCGCCCCGGGTGCTAGACTCGACCCGATGCGAGCGGTTTCACCACGACTCTACGGCCTGGTTCTGCTTTCTGCGTTCTTGCAGTTACTGCCCTTTCCCCTCGCCGGGCCCGTGCCGGAGTGGCGCCGGCTCATAAGTTGGATCTGCCTTTTCCCCCTGCTATCCGCCCTCACCGCCACGAATCGGGATGGCACCCTGCTGGGGGCAGGCCAATGCGCCCGGCTCGGCTATCTCTGCGGCGTGGCCTGGTTTGCGGGCAATTGTTACTGGATCTATCAAACGATGTTCCTGTACGGCGGCCTGCCCAAACCTTTGGCTCTGGGCATCCTTATCCTGTTCTCGCTCTACCTCGGCCTCTACTTCGCTCTTTTTGGCGCCGGCCTTGCCCTGATCGGGCGTTCCCGAGGCAGAATCGCCGCACTTTGCCTTGCACCCGTGCTTTGGGTGGCCGTGGAATTGGCGCGGGACCGCATCACAGGCTTTCCGTGGGACCTGCTCGGCTACACCCAGATCGATAACACGTTGCTTACACCGTTGGTCCCCTGGACCGGAGTGATGGGCCTGTCCCTGGCCGTGGCGGTCGGCAACGTGCTTCCGTTCTGGCGTCCGGTGGTCCGCGGCAGGGAACTCCTTGCCGGGCCGATCTGCACCGCCCTGCTGGTCGCCGGCAGTTACCTCGGTATGACGCAGCCCCGGCACACCCCCGAGAATGCGGACGCCACCGCCATCCTCGTCCAGGACAATCTGAACGTGGGCGCGCAGGCCGGACCGCCGGAAACCCAGCCCGCTCTACTCGCCAGCCTCACGGAGGCGACCCTGCATCCAGACCTGTCGCAAGTCCCCCGCGACCTGCGCGACTCCCGATTGCCCCCGCAGTTGGTCGTCTGGCCGGAGGCGCCCACACCTTTCGCCAGCGCCGACCCGAACTTCCGGGCGGCGATCTCCCAGCTGGCACGCACGACCCACGCGCCGGTGGTGGTGGACGCCGTCGCCGGCCCGTCTCGGCCCAATCCCCACGGAAGCGACGACGAATATGTTTCGGCCAGCTTTTTTCTGCCCGACGGCCGCTATGCCGGGCGCTACGACAAAATGCACCTTGTTCCCTTTGGCGAATACACCCCCTACAAACCGCTGTTCTTCTTCGCCGGCCACCTGCTGGATGGATTGAACTTCGTTCCCGGCACCCAGCGCAACGTCTTCAGTGTCGGAAAGCTGCGCTACGGCGTCTTTCTTTGTTACGAATCGATCTTCGGCGACGAGATCCGGCAATTCACCCTGGGCGGCGCCGAAGTGCTGGTAAATCTCACCGACGACGGCTGGTACGGCGATACCAGCGCCCCCTGGCAGCACCTGGACATGGCCCGCATGCGCGCGCTTGAAAACAACCGTTGGCTGCTGCGCGACACCAACACCGGCCTCACCGCTTCCATCGACCCCCGCGGCCAGGTCGTCGCCTCCATGCCACGGCACCTTCGCGGCGCCGTCGCGGTGCCGTTCTCTTTTCGCTCCCGGCTCACCTTCTACACCCGCCACGGCGACTGGCTCGGCCAACTGTGCGCGATCCTGGTCATCGCGGTCATTGCCGGGAGCGCTTTGGGGCGTCGCTTTCCGTCCGTTCCGCCTCAGCCGTTCGCCTTGGCACAGACCCGGTAGACTGGGAACATGCTAGATGATCTGGAGTTTGCCTACTCCCCGGTTCGCGAAAAGGTACGCGAGCTGCGGGAGTATCTTTGACCCGTCCCGCCTCCAAACCGAGCTCGCCCGCGTCGAAACCAAAATTGCCGATCCCGCCGTTTGGGCCGATGCCGCCCGTTCGCAGCCGCTCATGCGCGAACGCAAGCGACTCGAATCCCAATTAAGCTACGACGTCGAATTGGGCCGCCGCACGGGCGACATCGACGCCTACTTCGACCTTCTGCGCGAAGGCGAAAGCTCCGTCGAGCCGGACCTTCGTCGTGAGATCGCATCGCTTGAAAGTTACACGGAGCAGCTGGAATCCCGCACCATGCTCTCCGAAGAGCACGATCCGCTGAACGCAATTCTCACGGTGCATCCCGGCGCCGGCGGCACCGAATCGCAGGACTGGGCCGAGATGCTCATGCGCATGTATCTGCGCTGGGCCGAGCGCGAAGGGTTCAAAACCGAAATCAACGAAATCCAGGACGGCGATGAGGCCGGCATCAAGTCGGCTACGTTCACCGTCAGCGGCGACAACGCTTTCGGCCTGCTGCAGGGCGAAACCGGCGTCCATCGCCTGGTGCGCATCTCGCCCTTCGACCAGGCCAAACGTCGCCAGACCAGCTTTGCGGCCGTCTACACCTCGCCCGAGATCGACGATTCCATCGTGATCGACATCAAGCCCGACGACCTCCGCATCGACACCTATCGCTCCGGCGGCAAAGGCGGGCAGCATGTCAACACCACCGACTCCGCCGTGCGCATCACCCATCTGCCCACGGGCATCGTCGCCGGCTGCCAGAACGAGCGTTCGCAGCACAAGAACAAGGATCGCGCGATGAAAATGCTGCGCTCCCGCCTCTATGAACATGAGCTCGAAAAGCAGCGTGCCGTGACCAAAAAAGTCGAAGATTCAAAGCTGGGAATCAACTTCGGCTCACAGATCCGCTCCTACGTGCTGCAGCCCTACCGCATGGCCAAGGACCTCCGCACACGGGTCGAAGTCGGCGATGTGGATAAGGTCCTCGATGGCGGGATCGACCCGTTCATCCGCGGTTACCTGAAAATGCGGCGCGAAGGCGGCATTCCAGCCCCGATCGCTGCCGACGAGGAGTAGGTCCGGGTAAAGTAAAGACGTTGCCGGTGCGAGCGTTGTCGCCCCGGTCGTATTCTCGCCGTCTTGGCGACTCGGCGTCCTGCTGTTTATAGTCGGGCAAACCGTTTCGGGATCATGGGGGGTGGCAGTGGCGATATCCGCGGTGGCAGTTCCTTCCCTGGGAATGCCGAGGACAAGCCGCAACTGCAGGGGGCGGCTGGCGGTCTGGACTGGGAAGCGATCCAGCAGCTCTTCTACTAAAACTGTTGCGTAAAGGTGGGGTGTCCTCCGCCATCCTGAGCCCAGCGAAGGCTCCCTGGGTTCTGCTCGCGGCTTCGGTACACCTATAGCCAAACCGCTCTAGCGTTCTCTATCCGTTATAGCTACCATAGCTACGCGCCGCATACCGGTCGCGCAGACGCCTCACCGTCGGAACGATCTAACCATCCAACCACCTATAGAAAACACGACCTATAGAGAACACAATTCATAGAGAACACAATTTGTGCATCCCGTGCGCTCCATCCCGCCGTATATCAGGGCGACGCACCGCACATTGGGTATCAAGCTGGCGAAACCGCTGTCGAGGGAACCGTTCGGCACCCGCCAACGTATGGATCTGCACCATGCCAGGAGTTCACCCACTCATGCCGAAACTCTCCGCCGTTCTTTCTGCCGCCTTGCTCGCCGCGCCGATGGCAGGCGCGCAGCAGTTCACCACCAGCCCTTGCCCCGCGAGCAACGGTGCCACAGGCGTTGCGGGCTGGTTCCAGGGTGGAAGGGAACAGGCGTGCGAGGTGCGCAAATACACCTTGCCGCTTGTGGGAAGCCAGGTGCGAGTGCAGGGAGAAAACGGAGCCCTGGAAATCTACGGCGAGGATCGTCGCGATGTGTATCTTGAAGCCCGTGTGACCGCCCATGGATCCATCCCGGAGGAGGCACAAAAGACACTCCATCAGGTGGAAGTTCTAACCCACGGCACCATCGAGGCCAAAGGGCCGAACTCGATGGGCTGGCACGGTCGCGGCTGGTCCGTAAGCTTCGCCCTGCGCGTGCCGCATCAACTGGCGGCGGGCAATTTCCAGACCTCGAACGGAAGCGTCGCGGTCACGGATGTGGAAGGCAAACTCGACGTCGGCTCCACCAACGGTGCCCTTACTCTGCGCTTCGTGGCAGGCGACATCCATGCCGGCACAACCAACGGGAGCATCAACATCACGCTTTCAGGCAATCGCCTGCGCGGTGGCGGCATCGACGCCCATACGACCAACGGTGGAATTCATGTGAAAGCTTCGCCGAATTTGTCCGCGCATCTGATCGCGGAAACAACCAACGGCGGCATCCACGTGGGCTACCCGAACGCGGCGGGGGAGCATAGCGGCAACAGCCTCGACACAAACATCGGCGGCGGGGGCGCAACCCTGAAGCTCCAAACCACCAACGGCGGCATCCACGTGGACCCCGACTAGCGCCCGCCCGGGCAGGCATCTATCCGTTGCGCCCCTCCAGCCAGCGGTGCAGCGCGCTTACATGCAAATTGAGCGCCACGGAGGTGTAGCTCAGCATCTCGTGCCCTATCCGTTGTGACCGGTCCAGGTTGTCGATGTGGCCCAGGGTCGCGCGCGGCGAGGTATACACCGTCAACCCGGCGCGGCGGCACAGCAGCTGGATGCGCAACAGGTGCGTTCCATCGGACACCACGTCCATGGTGCGGAAACCGTTTGCGTGCGCCAGGGTCGCCAGCCGCTCCACCTGCTGCTCCGTGTCGACCGACGTGGTTTCCGCGATGATGTGGTCGGGCGGAACGCCGTTGGCGAGCAGGTAATCCCGGCCGGCGCCGCCTTCGGTATTGCCGTTGTCTCCGGACGCACCCCCGCCCAGCGTGATGATCACCGGTGCCAGGAGCCGCTCGTACAGGGAAAGTGCCTTGTCCAGCCGGGCATGCAGCACCGGCGAGGGATGACCGGCGTACTCTGCGGCCCCGAAAACGGCGATGGCGTCGGCCGGCTGCGCGTTGTCGATGCCCGCTGTGATTGAAATTTGCCGGTACAGCCAGCCGAACCAAAGGATCGCGCTCAGAAGAAACAGGCCGAGCACGGTAAGTACGGCGCGGCGCGACAACCCAAGCAGAGCGGTCTCGGACGATGCCCGGCCGCCATGTCGATGTTCGCTGGGACGACTTCCAGGGCGGGGGCGGGAGCCTCCGCGGCTAGGGCCAGGTTTGCGCGATCGTTTGGCGGGCAAAGACATGGAAGCGGCCTGGGGGAACTCGTCGTACGTCCCTTCCTCGCGCCTCGTCACCCACGGTGAGGCTTGGCTGGTGACGCACGCAAGTTCCAAAATCAGCGGTTCAGGGTAAGGGCGATCTCGTGCGTGGGTATGGCCCCCTCACGCAAAATCATCCAGGAGTTCTCTCCACCGCTCAGATCCACGATGGTTGTCGCTACAGATCGTGCGGTCGGTCCGCCGTCCACGATTAACGGAATTTTATCGCCCAGCTGCGACTGCACACAACCGGCCCAGGTGCATTCCGGCAAACCGCGCAGATTGGCCGACGTTGCCGTAATCGGCAAACCCAGCTTTCTCACCACCGCACGGCAAATCGGCGCCTCCGGCACGCGCAGGGCGACATTGCCGGTATTGGCCGTTACGCGCAGCGGCAGCTTGGATCCGGCACGGACGATGATCGTCAGCGGCCCCGGCCAGAACCGCTCGGCGAGCCGGTCAAAACCCGCATCGATGCCCCGGGCCAACTGGTAGGCCTGTGCGACATCCGCGATCAGCAGCGACAGCGGCTTGTGCCGGGCGCGCGTCTTTAAATCGTAAATCCGCTCCACCGCGCGCAGGTTCACCGGATCCACTGCCAGGCCGTAAAAAGTATCGGTGGGCAGGGCCACAACGGCCCCGGCATCCAGCGCCTTTGCCACACGATCCACGTGTTCCGGTTCCGGCTCGTCCGGATGTATGCGAAGAACCTCTGCGTCCAACGTGCGCTTGCCTCTCTCTTGCACTCTACCCCATTGTGAGGACGCGGTTCCCTCGCCAAAACGTTGTACCCCGGGAGCGGTTGCGTCTCAAAGTAGGACAGACGAAAACCCGGGACGGAAAGATAAACTTCAAACGTATGCCCACCCTTCCGCTTCCCATCACCAGCCGCACCAACGCCCGTGTCAAGGCGCTGCGGGCGGCTTTCAGCGGCAAGGCGTCGGAACCGGGCGATCTGGTCGGCCTCGAGGGCTACACCGCGGTAAAGGAGGCATCTCGCTCGCGGTTGCGTCTGGACACGCTTTTTGTAGCTGAACCGGCCGCCCGTGACGTACTGACCGCAGATCTTCTCTCGCTTTTGCGTCCCCGGGAGCTTCTTGTTCTCAGCCGCGACGTCTTCGATTCGGTCGTGGACACGGTTTCGCCGCAGCGAATCGGCGCGACGGCCGAGATTCCGCGCCACCCGGACATCGGCCTCGGAAGGGGCACGCAAACCTCGCTGGTCCTCGAGGACGTCCAGGACCCCGGCAATCTGGGCACGCTGATCCGCTCCGCCGAGGCCTTCGGCGTCCATGAAGTGTTTCTCTCGCCGGGATGCGCCAACCCGTGGAGTCCCAAGGCCGTTCGCGCCTCCGCCGGTTCGATTTTTCGCCAGCGGACCCGCCGCCTGCCCATCGCCGAGTGCCTGGGCATGTTCCGCGGGCACGGGATCCCGATCGCCGGGGCCGTGGTGGAAGAGGCCGGCGCGACACTTTCTCCCCTTGCGCGCCTCCATCCGCCCGTCGCCTTGCTGATCGGCAATGAGGGTTCCGGTTTGTCGGAACATGCACTTTCGTTTGTGAGCGAAAAAGTCAATATCCCCTGCCGCATCGAGTCCCTGAACGCCGCCGTGGCCGGTTCGCTCCTGCTGTATGAGGCGCAGCGGCAAAGCCTATTCCGATCATCCCGCAGCGCCGAGGTCGGATGAGCCTCTTCGACACGGCCCCACCGGGAGGCACCGAGCCGAAACCTCGCCAGCGCGCCCCGCTCGCCGAACGCATGCGGCCGCGCTCGCTCAAGGAATTCTTCGGCCAGGAGCATCTGCTCGGGCCGGGCAAACCCTTGCGGCTCGCGATCGAGGGCGATAGCAGCGCTTCGCTGATCTTCTGGGGACCGCCCGGCGTGGGCAAAACTACCCTCGCCAAAATCATCGCGCGCACCACCGAGGCCAGCTTTATCGAATTTTCCGCCGTGCTCAGCGGGATCAAAGAGATCAAGCAGGTCATGGTCGATGCGGAAAAGGCCGCGGGCTTCGGTTCCCGCACCGTGCTCTTCGTCGACGAAATTCATCGCTTCAACAAGGCACAGCAGGACGCTTTTTTGCCCTACGTCGAACGAGGCTCCATCCGCCTGATCGGCGCCACCACGGAAAATCCCAGCTTCGAGATCAACGCCGCGCTGCTGAGCCGGTGCCGCGTCTACACCCTGCGCGGGATCGACGAACACGACATCCTGGCGCTGCTCAAACGTGCGCTGGCGGATGGGGAACGCGGCCTGGGCGCGCTGGGCCTGGATGCCGACGCCGAGGCGCTGGAGGCCATCGCCGCCTATGCGTCGGGCGATGCGCGCTCTTCGCTCAACGCGCTCGAGGTGGCCGCACATCTGGCCGGCGGGCGAGGCGAAAGCACGATCACCCGCAAACTCGCCGCGGAAGCCCTGCAACAACGCGTTCTGCTGTACGACAAAAAAGGCGAAGCGCATTTCGACCTGATCTCCGCCCTCCACAAAAGCGTGCGCAACTCCGACGCCGATGCCGCCCTGTACTGGCTCGGCCGCATGCTCCGCGCCGGCGAAGACCCCATGTACGTGGCGCGGCGCATCGTGCGCATGGCGGTCGAAGACATCGGCCTGGCCGCGCCCGAGGCCCTGAACCTGTGCCTCTCCGCGCGCGATGCCATGCACTTTCTCGGCTCGCCCGAAGGCGATCTCGCACTCGCCCAGGCCGTGGTCTACCTTGCGCTCGCACCCAAGTCCAACGCCGTCTACACCGCCTACGGCGCCGTGCTCGCCGACATTGAATCTCGCCCCGCCGAGCCCGTCCCGCTGCACCTGCGCAACGCCCCGACCAAGCTCATGAAAGAGCTTGACTACGGCAAGGACTACCAGTACGCCCACGACCTCAAGGACAAAGTTGCCGCGATGGTTTGCCTTCCGCCGGCGCTCGTCGACCGCCGCTATTACCACCCCACGAACGAGGGCCGGGAACGTGTCCTGGCACAACGCATGGAGGAAATCTCCAAGCTGAAAAGTACCCGCGGAAACACTTAATTCGCCGCCGTGGCACCCGTTGGGCTGCCCGCGACCAGATCCTTGTCGATGGCTTTGGAAACCAGGTCGCGGGTAAGCAACTCCGGCAAAACGTCCGGCTCCGTGCCTTTCCCCCCGGGGTAGATGATGTACGTCGGCACCCCGGAACGGTTTACACTCGCCAACTGCGCGGTGATCTTGGGGTCATACTGTGTCCAGTCGGCTTTCAGCAGCCGGAAATGTCCCTTCGCCAGCTTGGATTCGATATCGCTTGAACGCAGAACAGCCGCTTCGTTCACCTTGCAGCTTAGGCACCAGGCGGCAGTGAAGTCGACGAACACGGGATCGCCCGAAGCGCGCGCCGCCGCGAAGTTCTCCGGCGTCCAGGGCTGCCAGGCCTCGGCTTCGGCGGGCCTCGGACTCAGGGGAATGGCCAGGGCGAGAACGATCAGCACGACGGCCGCGATTCCCGATCCCGGGCGTGCCGGCCATCGGCCCAATGCCCAGCCGGCAATGGCCAGCAGAAGAAAACTCAGCAGAAGCATCGCCATGCGGTTCAGCCCGTCGGCGCTGTTCGCGCCGGTGTAGAGCTGCCCGTACACCCAGGCCAGCCAGATCGCAGTCGCAAACAGGGGCACGGAGGTGAGCTGTTTCAGCACCTCCATCCAGGCGCCCGGACGCGGCAGCATGGCGGTCCACCGGGGCTGCAAGGTCAAAAGCAGGTACGGCAGCGCCAACCCCAGGGCCAGCGCCGTAAATATCAGAAACGTCGTCAGCACGGACTGCGCCAGGGCGAATCCGATGGCCGCCCCCAAAAAGGGCCCCATGCACGGGGTGGCGACCACCGTGGCGAGCACACCGGTAAAGAAGCTCCCGGCAAATCCCTGCTTTTGCGCCAGGCTTCCGCCCGCACGGGTCAAGGAAAGGCCAAGTTCAAATTGCCCGGCCAGTGACAGGGCCAAAAAGAACACCAGCGCGGCTAAAATCGCAACAAAGCCGGGCGATTGCATCTGGAATCCCCAGCCGATCTCCCGCCCGCCGGCCCGAAGCGCAAGCAAGGCAGCCACCACGGCCCAAAATGAAACGAGAATGCCGAAGGTGTAAACCAGGCCGTGCAGCTGTTGCGTACGCTTGCTTTCGCCGGTCGTGTTCACCAGAGCTAAACCCTTCAGAAACAACACGGGAAACACGCAGGGCATCAGGTTCAACAACAATCCGCCGACCAGGGCCAGGGCCAGTTCGCCGGGCAGTGTGGCCATCGAGCCGCCGCTTGCCTTGGCTGCCGATGCACCTCTGGCCACAGCAACGGCCGGCACCACCGTGCCTGGGACCACCGGAACCGTCACCTCATACGCCGTTCCGCCGTCGAGTTCGATCAAGCCGTGCAGAGTCTTGGGCAATTCCGCGGAATCGCTTGCCCGCGTCAGCACCAACCTCGCTCCATCCTTCAGCGGCTGCGCACCCTGCGGCGCAGCATTCTCAATCTGGTCCGGGTCGGAGGGGTAAAACTGAACCCCAACCTCCCTGGACCCGGTGTGCACCGTCAACGCCATCGCCTTGGGACCGCCAACCGCACTGGCAGTCATGCCCGGGGGCAGCGGCTTGGGTAAGCTTTTGATCGCGGTCCCGAGCGCTCCCACCATCGGCGGCTCGGGGAGCGGCCCCGGAACCACCTCCAGATCCAACCCCAGATGTGCCTTGCCCGGCAGACACTGCGCCGCGCATACCAGCCAGTTCACCTTCGCGTCCAGGTGTACTTTGCCCGGCTTGGTGCCTGCCGCGGCATGCAACAGCGCCGGAAAGGCGACTTCCGATTCGTAGCCGAAATCCATCAGCGGACCGAGCGGCAGCCGCTGTGGCGGCGGAAACTGCATCGGATCCGCCGTGATGCCCGGGGGCAGCGTCCAGGTGATCCTGGGCGGCTCTCCGGAATCGCCGGCATTCTTCCAGTACACGTGCCAGTGCTCTTCCAATGTCAGCACCAGGCCGGCTTCCACCGTACCCCCGGCAGCAATTTGCGGGCGCAGCGACGTCATCTCCGCCGTCAGGTGCTCCGCCTTGACCGGACCGGGACCACCATCCCCGACTTCCACCAGTTGCGCCGGCGCGTGGAAAGGCAAGGCAAGCGCCAGAAGTAGCAAAAGCATGTGGAAGCGCAGGCAGGCCTTTGGGCAACGAGAAACTCTCGAGCGGCGAAACGGCAATTGCGCCGAGGGGACGAGCTCGCGGTGGGTTTGGCGGGTCATACCGATAAGACTCGGCTCCCCGCCTCCCGGCGCAAAAAACCGCGTCCTCCTTGCCTCCACTGCAATCTTCATCAAACGCCCAACTCGGCGCGGATCGCCGCGGCAATCGCCTCCGCATGGTGCTGCATGCGGCCCTCATCCTCGGCTTCGATCATCACGCGGGCCAGCGCTTCCGTTCCGCTATACCGAATCACGACCCGGCCCGTGCCCTGCAGTTCCGTTTCCGCCGCCCGAATCGCTTGCGCAACAGAAGGCAGGCTCTCCATCGGCTTCTTTTCACGAACCCGCACATTCACAATCACTTGCGGGAAATTCTTGAGGTCGGCGACGAGTTCCCCAAGCGTTTTGCCCGACCGGTGCACCAGGTCCAACACCGTCAGCGCCGTGAGCAGCCCATCGCCGGTGGTGGCTTTGGCCGGCATCAGGATGTGGCCCGACTGTTCGCCGCCCAGCGACGCGCCGGACTTCTGCATCTCCTCCAAAACGTATTTGTCCCCCACCGGCGCGCGCAGCATGCGTATGCCGGAGCGGCCGAGCGCAGCCTCAAACCCCATGTTGCTCATCGTGGTCGCCACCACCAGGGCCCCGGCCAACTCGCCGCGCGCGTGCAGATCGCGTGCGCAGGCCAGCATCACCGCATCGCCATTGATCACGCGGCCGTTTTCATCGGCAAACAGCGCACGGTCGGCATCGCCGTCAAACGTAAATCCCATGGCCGCGCCCCGCTGCCGTACCTCCGCCGCGACGATCTCCGGGTGCAGCGCACCGCAGTCCGCATTGATGTTGCGCCCATCGGGAGAGGCATGGGTCACCTCGACGGTGCCCCGCAACTCCGAAAAAAGCTGGGGCGCCACCACCGAAGCCGCCCCGTTGGCGCAATCGATCACCACGCAGCGGTTGTCGAGCGAAACGCCGGGCACGGCCTCGCGCAAAAACTGCACGTATTCCGCCCGCAAACTTTCCTCCACCGGCGGCAGCGTTGACGGATCGATCCTCTGCCCGCCCGCCCCGTCGCGGGCGGCGAGTTCCTCTTCGATCAGCCCTTCAATGGCCAACTCGACCGCATCCGGCAGCTTGTAGCCGTCGCCCCCGAAAATCTTGATTCCATTGTCCTGCCAGGGGTTATGCGACGCCGAAATCACCACGCCCGCCGCATATCCATGTTTTCGCGCGAGAAACGCAATCGCCGGTGTAGTCAGCACACCGCCAAAAACCACCTCGGCCCCGGCAGAGCGCAGCCCGGCCACCAGCGTCGCAGCAATCCACGGACCGGACTCGCGTGTATCCATACCCAGCACGATCCGAACCGGTGCACCGGCCCCTGAAAGCCGCTTCCCCAGCGCCACGCCCACCGCAAACACGGTACGAGGATCGAGAGGGGCCTCCCCCGCAACGGCGCGGATGCCATCGGTTCCAAACAACTTACGCATTCAAACATCTCCGTGGCTTATCTTACGCAGTCCACGCACCTGGAACGAATGCCCCATTGCGGTCAGCGAAAGGCAGCCCTGTCCCAAACCGGGCCACAAACAGGCGAGCGATCCCACAATTCGTGCAGCAGCGTACCTTCCGCCAGCCGCACCACGATCTCGTCCCCTCTCGATGCCTCAGAGATGTTTTAAGGCAAGTGGAAGGAGCGCGACAGCCAAGGTTAGACCCATAAGGAGCCATGCTGCCGGTTGCGCCATGTTCAGTGTCCAGCCGAAACCCAGGCGCTTGGGCACGAAAAGGGCCGCATCGTCGCGATTAAAGTACAGGATGCCTCCCTTCCAGTAAGCTTCGTCCGTGCTGCTTTGCGCCGAGACGAGAAGAGACCTATCCACCACAAGTACGCCCGTGGTGACTAGCAGAAGCACAATGGCGGCTGCCCCTGAAAAGGAGGCTAGGTGCATCGCATAGGTTCCTGCATGGCGGACGATCGGCAGAAGACCCGAGGCTGCGCACTCCAGTGCCACCATCCATGCAATGCCGACGACCAGGCGACCCGTCAGCACTTTGTACCGTCCTCCGTCGGCAACTCCTGCACCGCGCCGCTCAATAGCACGCAGCATCTCCGCTTGTAACAGGACTACGACTGCGCCTATGGTGAGCGGACCGAAAACAGAGATCCAGCTACGCAGGGCAACGTGATTGGGCACTGCGTTCGCACCAAAATGAACAGGGAAGCTGGCGGGGATGGCTTGGTATCGAAATAGCAGAACCAGTGCCGTCCCAAAGATCGGCAGCAGCGCCGCCAAGCTCCAGCGCCTGGCAGCCTGGGCGGCAGATTGCCGACGAAGAACAGCAGTTCGCGTAGTGGGGTGCTGCAAGCGAAACGGCAGCGTGTGATTCCATCCCCAACTCCACGCGGCAACAAGCCCGGCAACCTCAAGCAGAGGCGCCATCAGGGTGAGGTGGCGGTGGATCTCGCAAAAGATAGCTACAGCCACACTCAATCCAGCTACAAGCACCAACAAAGCCTGGTACGTGCGGCGTGTTTTTCGTGCCTCGCTGCCGGCACACCATTTGGAACTCACGTGTATCGAGAAAAAGCTTTCAGCTCCGGCAACGGGAAGCAGAAAGAAGACGAAGGCAATGAACAGAACAGGCAGGATCACGGACAGCCGCATGGTGTTACCTCCCAAGTACAGCAGTGATGTCGTTAAGGATCGTTCTCGCGGGGATGCCCTTGGAGCGCAGTTCAGCCACTAGCGCACGTAGCCGCGTCCGAAGGTCGGAAGTTTCTTCCCGGGTGAGCGCAAACGGAGCCGGTGTGTGCACCACGGTGGCGCGGCGACCATGCGACAGATCCAGCAACCCTTCGGCCGCCAACGCCCTGTACGCCTCAGCCACGGTGTTATGGTGCACCCCCAGTTGAGCTGCCAGCAGCCTTACGCCGGGCAGCGGCTGACCAGCCGCAAGTTCTCCGGTCTGGATCAGCAGACGGAGCTGATCCAGCACCTGCCGGTAAGCTGGGACAGTGCCGCCAAGCGTGACAGTAAGAACAGGCTCCGACATGAGCTCAACTGTACACTAATTCTGTACAGTTGGCTGTTCCTTTATGGCCGATAAACCGCCAAGTCCCGAACGCGTCTTGAATTCATCAACCTAGCCGCCGGAATGCGGCGAGCGACGGCGCGCCGAACCCAATCGATTCCACTTACACGCCGGAAAGCACACGCGCGTGCAAGCCCCCCTTGGCGAGTCTGGCGAGGATTTCCTGGCCTTGTTCGACGTCGCCGGCGGAACGCAAAAGTCGGCCGTCGGGCCCGTACACCAGGGCGTAGCCTCGCTCAAGAACGCTGAGGGGGCTTAGGCCGCCG
>CAXTBI010000002.1:60868-147341 GCA_964242195.1 uncultured Acidobacteriaceae bacterium | reverse complement strand
GATTCTTCGCAGGCATCGGGCCGTGGCAATGGGCGGGCGAGGGGCGGGCGGCGGCGCTGGCTTCCGTGCGTGTGTCGCTGGGATGGACGACGTTGGCGATGGCCATCATCGTCGCGCTGGGAACGCCGGTGGCGGTGTACCTGGCACGCTGCGGTGCCCGGGAGCGGCTGCTTTGGCAAGCGTTGTTGCTGATCCCCATTCTGCTGCCGCCGCTGGCCCTGGGCATCCTGTTTTCGCTCGCGTTCGGGCCCGGGCTTCCCGTGGGGACGGCGCTCGGGCGGCTCGGCGTGGAGATGACGGACAGCGCGGCGGCCTTTGTGTGCACGCAGGTGTACGTCGGCGCCGGGTACTACATCCTGGGGGCGGCGGCGGCGTTTGGAACGGTGCCCGCGGCGCTGGAACGGCAGGCGGCGCTGCTGGGGCTGGCTCCCTGGGGTGTGTTCCGTCGTGTGACCCTGCCGCTGGCTCGGCTGGGGCTGGCGGCGGCGCTGAGCGTGACGTGGATTCGGACGATCGGCGAGTTCGGCGCGGTGGCCGTGACGGCGTACTTCCCGGCGGGCATGCCGGTGCAGCTTTGGGTGAATCTGCAGAGCTTTGGGCTGCCTGCGGTTATGCCGTTGCTGGTGGTGTTTCTGGCGGTGGCCTTGCCGTTTCCGTGGCTGGCCGGCGTGCTGGCGGAGCGGAGGCGCGATGGATAGCGCACCGCCTCCCGCGCGTTTGTCTACGAAGTTGGCTACGAGTCTGGCTGCAGGTGTGACCCCGCACCTCGCAGCGCATGTGGTGAAGCGGCGTCGGGATTTCACTGTGGACGTTCGGCTGGAGTTGGCGGCGCGCGGTGCTTTGGCACTGTTTGGAAGCTCCGGCGCGGGCAAAAGCACCGTACTGGCCTGCCTGGCTGGGTATGAGCCGCCGGATGCGGGCTTTGTGCGCGTGGGTGAGGCGTTGTGGTTCCGGTCGGCCGAGGGCGGTGGGGCTGCTGTCTCGGCCCCGCTCCATTTGCGGGATGTTGGGCTGCTGTCGCAGGAAGCGCGGCTGTTGCCGCACCTTTCCGTGGCGGAAAACGTGCTGTTCGGCCTGGACAGGACCAGGCGGCGGGACCCCGAGACCCGGGACTGGGTGGAGACCCTGCGGGAGCGGCTGGGGCTGCAGCCGTTGTGGGAAGCGATGCCGCGGGCGATTTCGGGTGGACAGGCACGGCGCGTGGCCATGGCGAGAATGCTGGCGCGGCGGCCTCGGCTGGTTCTGTTAGACGAGCCGTTTGCCGGGTTGGACCGACCGCTGGTGCGAGATCTGGTGCGCGCCTTGGCGGAGTGGCGTGCGGAGCTCGGTTTCAGCTTGATCGCGGTGGACCATCAGCCGGAGGTGTTGCGGGGGCTTTGCCCGGAGCGCGTGTTGGCGATGGAGGGCGGACGGGTGGTGCAGGAGGGTACGTGGGAGGCGCTGTACAGCGAGCCGGTGACGGAAACGCTGCGTTCGCAGCTGGCGCCGTTGTGATGTGGTGTTCATGGCACTTCTGGCCAAACTTCCTCAATACTTTTCTGAAAATTTTGTGGTTCGTCGATGGACAGGCCGATGGTAGTCACCCGCTTCGTGATCCCGAAAAGGCCCTGTGCGATGACTGGTTGTGCGAAGTACACAAGGAAGTTGGGCGTGCCCCCGACCGCAAAATTCAGGAAGCCCGGACTGGAGGCAATCGCCGTCGCTCCGGCACGTTTCACGGCCAGGATATTGGACCAGGGAGCGCGCGCTTGCCATAGAAATCCCTTGCTCATGTCCAAGCCGCTACCGGAGACGACAACGGGTCTTAGCGTGAGAGAGCGTGAAAGGCCGATAAGCCAAAGGAATCCGTAGGCCCCGAGCGCGGTAAAGATCCAGGCGGCGGTTTTGTTCCAGCGGGCGAGCAGGATATGCAGAATTGGAGTCTCGATGGGCATCAAGCAGGCCAAAACTATCAGTAGAACCGCGGCACCACCCTGCGTATGAGTTGTGTAAGTTTTGGCGTCGGGCCTCGATGCGCGGGAGCGCCAGGAAAACAAAGCGTAGTAGATCACGGTTAATTCCGACGCTATGAAATGCGATACATGCTTGATCGGAACGATGGCTTTGCATGCGGCCTCGATTTGTTGCAACGGATCGCTGGACCACGAAAGGTTGCCAGCGTCGCGCAGGCCCTGACGAATTCGCAGGCAAATGAAAGCAACGGTGCCTACCTCGGTCGCTATCAACAGAGATTCACCATGGATTACCTTCGGGAAGACAAAGAAGGCGCGCAGGAGGCAGACGAGGATTAGCAAGAAAAGGCTCGTGCTGGTTTGGATGCCTCGGCGGACAATCAGAAAGTAATACAGAGTGGGAACAGTCACTGTCATGTCGAAGCAAGCGGCATACGGGACGAGGTAATTGGCCTCCTTGTTGAAGTGATGACGCGAGAGAATAGAAGCTGTCGCGTTTATCAAAAGTGCCAGGACCAGAAATGTCACAAGTGGCTGATATTTGCGGTTCGTCACGCCGGTCATAGCTACTCCCAGTTCAATCTCATTTTTTACCCGTAAATTCTAAGAGAACCCAATACTATCCGCAGCTACCCATCCAGGGACCGGACGGCTCAGTGGCTGGCCGAAGGCGTGTGCAGACCGGGGTTTTTGCCCAGGCTGAGCAGGTTGGCCATGATGCGGAAGGCGCCGGGGACGCCTGCGGGCATTTGGCGGAAGAAGGCGAAGGCGAGATAGAGGTAGGCGCCTTTGCCGTACGGGGCATAGAGCAGGCCGCCGCGCTGGGGGTCCTGGCCGGTGTCGTGGGTTTCGGTGAGGGCGCGGAAGTGCGGGTCCCAGGAGCGGGGAAAGCCGTGGCCGCGTTCCTCCACCCAGCCGTCGAAATCGGCCCCGGTGATGCGGTTGGGCCAGTTCAGCAGCGGGTCGGTGGGGGCCAACAGGGTTACTTTTGAATCTTCTTGGACGACTTTTTCAGCGTCGCCGGGGAGGGTGAGCGGAAAGGGAGCGTCGTCGCCGTTGTATTCGGGGGTCTGGTATTGCACCAGCACAACGCCGCCGCCTTTTACGTAGTTGAGCAGGCGGGCGTCCGCGGTGCGCAGCTCCGGGCGGGCGGCGTAGGCGCGGATGCCGAGCACGATCGTGTCGAAAGCGGACAGGTCGGCCGAGGCGAGGTCGGCGGCGGAGAGAAACGTTACATGGATGCCCAGGTCTTCGAGCGATTGGGCGACGTCGTCCCCGGTGCCGCTGACGTAGGCGACCTTGAGATTCGGGGCGACCTCCACATCCACGCCGGTGGTGCCGTAGGTGGCGTCGCGGTAGTAAGGATACGGGCGCAGACCGGGATAGCCGACCGTTTCGGAGCCCTGGCGGTACTGTTTGCCGTCGTACTCGGCGACCGCGGCGATGCGATAGGGCGCGGCGGCGACGGTGGCGGGCGTGACGTGGAAACGGAGGGTACGGTCTTCCCCATCGGCCGCCGTGGCGAAGTCGGCGACGGGGGGCTCGGCGTGCCAGCCGGCGGGGAGTTCCAGCCGGACGTGGCCCTGCGCGGGGCCTTTCACGCTGCTGTGAACGGTGGCGGAGAGCTCGAGGGAGCGGCTGGTGAGCGGGATGATGCCGGCCTCGGGCGAAAGCGTAAGCGAGATGGCCGGGGCGGTGAGCAACGGGTGCAGCAGGGGGCCCGGGCCAACGAGCCGCTGCGTGGTTTGCACGACACCGCGCAGATGCGCTTCGACCCCGGCGTAACGATACGTGGTCTCGGCGGCGAGGGTGTAGGGCATGTCGGGCAGGTTGAGATATTGCGGCTGGAGCAGATCGTAGAAGGCCTGTTCCAGGTTTGGGCGGGCGAAATAGGGGCGGGTGAGTGCGGCGTCGGCGGGCGTGGTGGCCGAAAGGATGGCGTCTTCGGCGTCGCCGGCTTGCAGGTCGGTCGAGGGAATGTTTTCGGCGTTGAAAGCCCAGGTGCCGGGGGCGGCGGAGTGAAGCTCGGTGCGGACGGCAGAGATGGGTTGGGGACCGCTGTCGGCCAGGTGGACGTCGACATAGATTTTCTGGCCGGGAATGGTCGTGAGATAGCCGGGGTCGGCGGGGCCGAGGTCGAAGGGGCCGGGATGGGGATTGGCCGGGCCGGTGGTGACGGTGGCGAGCAGGTTGAGGCCGAGCGCTTGCCCAAGCGCGTCGTCGAACTGGATGCGCTTGATTTCGATTTCGTGGCGCATGTTGTAGGCGGCGTCGGACGGGATGCCGGCGGTGTTGAGTTGGGTCAGAAGGGCTTCCGTTTGGGCGAGGCCGCGAGCTAGCGCGGGGGCGGAGGCGGCGGGGTTTTCGGCGCGGAACGCGGCCGTGGCCTCGGCGACCGTGGTGCTCAGGGCCTGCAAACCGGCCAGCCAGGGCGCGCGGTCGGCGACGGGGAGGTAGGCGGCGATGCCGGGGAGAGTGATGTCGATGCCCTGGAAGAGATCGGTTTCGTGCGCGGGAAGGGCGGTTTCTTCGCCGGGAACGCGGGAGGCGTACAGGTGGTAGGGCGAGGCAAACGGGCGGCGGACGGGTGCGCCCAGGCCGCCGTTTTGCGACTTCTGCTGGCCCAGGCCCTCGCGACCGACGGCCAGGTAGGACGTTCCGAAGAGCGGCTGGTAGTCGCCTGCGGGAATTTCGACGGTAGCCGAGGGGATGCCTTCGATGTCGGTGCCGGTGACGTAGTTGCGGAAGCGCACGGGCTCCCAATGGCCGGTGGCGTAGTCGAAAATGCCCTTCTCGGTGACGCGGGCAAAGGGCACGCGGGCGTAGACCTTCAGCGGCGACCAGGGGCGGAGACCGGCGGCGATCTGGTCGGGAAAGACGGCTGGGTCGCCGGCGGCCTTGTAGACTTCCTGCGCCATGAGGCCCGAAACCTGGTGGTGACCGTGGCCGTCGGAAACATTGCCGGCGAAGACGGAGGT
Organism: uncultured Acidobacteriaceae bacterium; assembly: GCA_964242195.1. Classification (GTDB taxonomy): domain Bacteria; phylum Acidobacteriota; class Terriglobia; order Terriglobales; family Acidobacteriaceae; genus Granulicella. Next base: position 142,411 of record CAXTBI010000002.1, on the reverse strand, counting down.
GACCACCAGCGGGCGGGCGAGGCGGACGGCGCGCACGCAGTCGTAGAGGACGCGGTCGTGGCCCCAGTTCTTCAGGGTTTCGTCGATGGTTTTGGAAAAGCCGAAATCGATGACCCGGGTGAAAAGTTGGTGAACGCCGTAATACCGATCGGCGGCGAGCAATTCCTCGGTGCGCAGCAGACCGAGCCGGTCGAAAAAGTCCGACGACATGAGATTCTGGCCGCCCTCGCCGCGGGTGAGCGTGAGCAGCGTGGTGTCCGCGCCGCGGTCGCGGGATTCGTAGGCGAGCATACCGCCGTCTTCGTCGTCGGGGTGGGCGACGACCATCATCAGGCTGGCCCGGGTGTTCAATTTGCGGAGGCTTTGCCAAAGCGCGGCGGCGCCTTCGTCTATCGTTAACGGTTCAGCGAAGGCGCTTTGGTAGGGCGGCGGGGCGGGCGGGCCCGGCGGGGTGCCCGTTTGGGCCGCGACCGGGATACAGCCGGGCAGAAGCAGGGCGAACAGACCCAGGCTGGCTATGCGGCGGCGGAGGCGCGGGACGTTCGTCACCACAGCGACTGAAGCCGCCCGATCCCCACGCAGCGCGTGGCCCGGCTGAAGCCGTGCCCTTCCCAAAGCCGTTGTGAAGTGAGATTGCCGGGATGCGCGGCTGGACATGTCTCTAGCCATACCATGTTTTCCGGAAAGGTCCGATTTGGTCCCGGGGAGGATACGGCACGCGAAAAGAAACGCAGATTCCCTGCGGGAATGACAACAAGAAGAGCAGGACTTCCGAACGAGCACACGCGACGATTGCCCCGACGCGTACACCTGTCCTAGGCATACCACCTACCGGGCGGCGATGATGGGCCATGCGCTTCGCTTCCGATCCCCCACCCGCGTCTGTCGAGCCCGGACCGAAGCTGCCCGGACCGGCGCTGCATCGTGGGATCTCGACGCGGGCTGCGCTGGGGATCAACCTTCTCGACATGGTGGGCGTGGGGCCGTTTGTGACGCTGCCGCTGATTGTCGGCGCGATGGGTGGACCGCAGGCGATGCTGGGCTGGGTGCTGGGCGCGGCGCTTTCGCTGTGCGACGGCTGCGTGTGGTCGGAGCTCGGCACGGCGTACCCGGAAGCGGGGGGATCGTACGCCTATCTGAAACACCTGTACGGAGAAGCAGGTTTGGGACGGCTGCTTTCGTTTTTGTACGCCTTTCAGTTGCTGTTGAGTGCGCCGCTTTCGATTGCCTCCGGCTGCCTGGGATTGGCGCAGTACCTTTCGTACCTGCTTCCCTGGGCTACGCGGCCGTGGATGTCCTTCCGAGTTCTGGGAGTGCCGGTCATCCTCAGCGGGCAAACGCTGCTGGCCATGGGTACCTGCGGTGTGGCCACGGCCGTCCTGCACCGTGAAGTGAGCGCCCTGGGACGGATTGTGCAGGCGCTGGGAGCGGCGGTGCTCCTTGCCCTGGTCGCGATTATTGTCACCGGATTCACGCATTTTCACCCGGCGCTGGCATTTTCCTTCCCACCCGGCGCCTTTCACCTCGATGGCCGGTTTGTCACCGGGCTGGGAACGGGATTGCTGATTTCGGCCTACGACTATTGGGGGTACTACAACGTTTGCTTCCTGGGGGCGGAGGTGCGGCAGCCGCGGCGGGCGATCCCCCGGGCGGTGCTGGGATCGATTGCGATCGTGGGCACCCTGTACCTGCTGATGAACGTAAGCGTACTCGGTGTGCTGCCGTGGCGGACGTTCCTGGGGGACGACACGCTCGAGACACGGCGGGCGGCGATGGCGGTCTTTATGCGCGCGGCGTACCCCGGGGTATATGGGCGGGGCGCGGCCGTGGCCATTGTTGTGCTTATCGCAGTCGCGGCGGGGGCTTCGGTTTTTGCGTTGCTGCTGGGCTACTCCCGGATTCCGTTTGCGGCGGCACGCGACGGGAACTTTCCGGCAGTGTTCGGACGTTTGCGAGCGAACACCGGGGTGCCGTTCGTTTCGCTGCGCGTGCTGGCGGGGATGACCCTGGTTTGTTGCCTGTTCCGGCTCGGAGAGGTGATTTCGACGCTGGTGATTCTTCGCATCGTATTCCAGTTTTTGCTGCAGGGCGTGGCCGTGCTGCTGCCCAAACACCGGCGGGCACGGCGCGCCGGGGCGGGGTTCCGAATGCCGCTCTACCCTTTGCCGGCGTTGCTGGCGCTGGCGGGGTTTAGTTTTATTCTGCTGTCCCGGCCCCACCTTGGGAAGGAATTGCAACCGGCGCTGGCCGTTCTGGTGGTGGGGGTAGCCCTGTATGCGGCGCGGAGGCAGGTTTCCAAGTGAGTGGCGTCACGATAGCACAGAAAACTCTCGATGAATATTGCCCAAAAAGGGGATTTGCTAGCTTTTCGGAGGAAAATCGGGCATTATCTCCGATATGGAATCCCTCCGTATGAGCACGGTGTCCGCCTCAGAGTTTCACGCGACCTCCGCCTGCTCCCAGCAGGGGGTTGCCATCCTTCTTGTCGGCAATGACGGCGGCCTGCAACATTCGCGGCGTCTTCTGCTGGAACGCGCCGGTTTTTCCGTTACCTGCCTGAACAGCCGGCAAGCGCTTGAGGGTGCATGTCCGTTTACGTGCCGTATGGCGCTGATCTGCCGGTCGGTCGGGCAACAGGAGGCGCAATGGATTGCGCAAATGCTGCATGCCGCGCAACCGAGGCTGCCTATTCTGCGATTCGCCAACGGGAGTGAAGGCACATCCAACGAATTTGCCACTATCCTGCGAGAGGCCGCATCGCCGCCCACGCTGCTGGCCGCCGTGAGCCGTCTCTTGCTTTGAGCAAGTTCTGAGTGGTTCCCGGCAAAGGTAAAGGCAACCGAAGAGAACGCAGATTTCCTTCGGGAAGGACAACAAAAAAGGCCGGACTTCCGAGACACGCAGGCTTGCCCCGCCCTACCGTGCCGCAATCTTTCCGAGACGCATACGTTCCGTTTGCAGCCAGGTATAGCGGATGCGATGGATCACGGTGAGCGTGGAAAAGGCGGCGAGCACCCAAAGCGCGGCGGCCATGGTGTCCCAACGCTCCAGCAGCGCGCCCAGGATGATGAGCACGATACGCTCCGGCCGCTCCATAAAACCAACCTTGCACTGGCCGATGAGGGCTTCGGCGCGGGCGCGGGTGTAGCTCACCATAAGGCTGGCCGTCATGCAGAAGGCAACCAGGATCACGTAAAAGAATCGATTGCCGCGGGCGTAAAAGACAAGCAGGCCGAAGAACAAAGCCACATCGGAATAACGGTCGAGGACGGAATCGAAGAAGGCGCCGAATACCGAAACCTGGTTGGTTTGCCGGGCGACACGGCCGTCCACCATGTCGAACAGACCGGCGCCGATAATGACCAGGCCCGCGTAGAGGAACATGCGGACGTAGTTATCGGCGCGGGCGTAGCCGAAGAAGATCGCGGCGACCACGTTGATGAGCAGGCCGATAAAGGTAAGGGTATTGGGCGATATACGCGACAGGGCGAGACCGTTGACGATCTTTTGCAGCAGCCAACCGCTGCCTTTGCCAAATGCGCTTGTCCAGGTCATAGATGCGGTGCGCGGAACGCTGTTGGACGAAAGCGTTGTCCGCCAAGCGAAGCCGTCGAGGCGTCCGGCCCACTAGGCGTAGGAAAAACGCTTGCCCCAGTGTAGCGCGACGAAGACGGCTTGGCGGAGATCGGCGGCGGCGGGATCGGCCTGGGCCCCTGTTTTCTGCATCACACCGGAGAAAGACGGACGTAACGCCCCGCCGGGGCGGCAAGCGCCGAAAGGACCCAAGCAATGGCAAAGGAAGCACAGAAAACGATGGAACCGACGACCGTGAAGCGCATGTACAAGAACCGCGTGGCGCTGCCGGACGATGTAAAAACCAAGGTTGTCGAGGTGATGCAGACCAAGCTCGCCGCGGCGTTCGACATGTACTCGCAGGCAAAATACGCCCATTGGAACGTGAAGGGGTTGAATTTTTACCAGCTACACCTGGTATTCGACGCCACCGCGAAGGTGATTTTCAAGCAGATCGATCCCATCGCCGAGCGCATCACGCAGCTGGGCGGCGTAGCCAACGGCACCCTACGCATGGCCGCGGCCAATTCGCCGATCGAAGCCTACAAGGTGGAATCGATCACTGGACCGGAGCATTTGACCGCCGTCGCGAACTCGCTCGGAAAATACTGCGCCGAGTTGCGTGACGCCTCCGACAAGATCGACGACCTGGGCGATGAGCCGACGTCGGACTTCTTCAAGCAGCTGGTGGTGGAAGCGGAAGAAGAGCTCTACTTCATCGAGTCGCACCTGGAAGCCGGCGACGTGCAGTAAGATCCTGCGGTGCAAAGGGCCGGGGCCTGCGGGTCCCGGTTTTTTTGTTGCCGGAGACAAGCTGTACGGTGTGCCGGTGGCTGTGTTACGCGGCGAGGGCGAATCAGATTGTTCGCTTTGCCCAGGAGAACGAAGTTTTGCTAACCGGCCACGGTTTGGTACAGCAGCATGGCATTGAGCGCAACCACGATGCCGGTGACGGTCCACCCTGCCGTGCGCACGAAACCGGAGCTGCGAAACTCGCGCATCACGCTTTCGCGCTGGGTAAGGAGGAGCAGTGGAACCAGGGCGAAGGGCAAGGTAAAGCTGAGCATCACCTGTGAATCGTCCAGGATGCGCAGCGGGTTTAGCCCCATGCCGATCACGATCAGCGCCGGGATGATGGTGATAAAACGCCGGACAAAGATCGGAAATTTCACATCGAGAAAGCCTTCGATGATCACCTGACCGGCCATGACGCCGACCGTCGAGCTCGCCAGTCCGGAACAAAGCAAAGCCACGGCAAAGACGACGGCGGCGCTTTTGCCCATGAGCGGGCCGAGGGTGTGGAAAGCGTCCTGGATGGTGGGCGAAACCGAGGGACCCTTGGCCAGGGTGACGGCGGCCATGACCAGAATGGCGGAATTGATCAGCCAGGCGCCGTTCATGGCGAGGAAAACGTCGGCGAGCTCGAAACTTAGGAACTGCCGCAGCAGCGAAGGTTTGGGCGTGCCGGGGGGTGGGGCGATTTCCTGGCGGCGCGGTTGCACAAGCGCGGAGTGGAGGTACACGACGTGCGGCATCACCGTGGCGCCGAGAATGCCGACCGCGGCATAGGTGCATTCCCTCATGTGGTTCTTGTCCAGCGTGGGAACGAGTGTGGAGACAAAGGCGGCGTGCCAATCGGGGTGAACGCGGAAGATTTCAAAGCCGTAGCAAAGGCCAACCAGCCCCACAAAGGCCATGATGCCGCGCTCAAGCCAACGGTACCCGGCGAGATCGAGCGCGAGGATGCCGGCCACGGCTACCGTGGTGACCATTGCGGCAAAGAAGAGCGAGCCGGTCGGGGAAAAGCCGTGGGCCAGAAGCGCGGGGCCGATCAGCAGGTCGAGCCCGAGCGCGGCGCCGAGGAATTCGGCGAGATCCGTGGCGACCGCGGAAAGTTCACCCGCAATCCAGAGAAAAATGACCGTGGGTTTGGAGAATGTCTGGCGGCAATTTTGCGGCAGCGTTTTGCCGGTGACGATGCCGAGCTTGGCCGAAAGGTACTGAATCAGGATGGCCATCATGTTCGACCACAGCAGGACCCAGAGCAGACGGTAGCCGAATTGGCTGCCGCCGAGGATGTTGGTGGCGAAGTTGCCGGGGTCGATATAGGCGACCGAGGCGACAAAGGCAGGGCCGAAGTAGCTCCACATGCGATCGGAACGGAAGCCATTGGATTTGTCGGCGCCTTCGGCAAAGGCAAGGCCGCTACCGGTGGGCTCGGTGTGGGTGGACGGCTTGGGATTTGAGGAATCAGCCACGTTTGCAGTGTAGGGTGTGCGGGGTCCGCGGCCACTCTCCGCAGCGGCAAAGCAGGGGACTTCGCCTTGCTTGGGACAACAACGAGGAGGACAGAGCCCCTCCGCGGGGGCGGTTCCGTTGCGTTAGCGTCCGGTGGAGCCGAAGCCCTTGACGCCGCGTGGGGCTTCGGCGAGTGTGTCGGTTTCGGCGAAAACGGCCCCGATGCGTTCGACCACCCGGAGTTGCGCGATGCGATGACCCGGGGCGATGGTTTGCGGTTCGGACGAAAGATTGGTAAGGATGACTTTCAGCTCGCCGCGATAGCCGGAATCGATGACGCCGGCGAGCGTGGTGAGGCCGCGCAGAGCGAGGCCGGAGCGGTCCTCCACCAGGGCTCCGTGGGTTTCGGGAAATTCAAGTGCGAGGCCGGTGGAAACGGCGCGGGTGGCCCCGGGTTCGCCGATGGGTGCAAGCACGGCGGACTCGGAGGCGAAAAGATCCGCCGCCAGATCGCCATAGGGCCCGGTGTGGGCATAGCGCGGCAGTTGCGCGGCGGAATGAAGGCGTTGGACGAGGATTGTCGGCTGCGTACGGGCGTCAGGCATGGCGTGAGGAAAATTGTCGCACGGCGCAGATCGTGTGGCCTGCACGCTGTGCGTTCCGAATCGGTGTCGAGGCACCGGCTCTGCCGTGCCGGCGCGCTCGCTTAGAATGACGCCCATGGCGATGCGCGACGCTCCTGGAGCAGGTCTCCCGATACCGTGGCGTCGGAAGCTGTGGACGATGCCGCTTTCCCTGAAAAAAAACCGGCGCGAGCAGCCCCTCTTCGCTTCCCATTCTCAAGGGAACGGCTACAGGCGTTTTTTTACCGCCGGGGAGCCCTATCCGGTGCAGGCCGGAGCCGAATGTACATCCGGGTGGAGCTCCCCGGCGGCTCGCCGCATGTTTTGGACGGGGTTGGCCGTCCGTCTGCTCTACCTCACGCTTGCGCACACGTATTGCTTCCGCCCGGCCCAGGACCACTTCCAGTTTGGGTGGGAGATGGGGCGTATTGCGCGTGCGTTGGCGACGGGGTACGGCTACGCCGATCCATTTGCCGGGCACACCGGGCCGACGGCCTGGACGCCGCCCCTGTACCCCTTGCTGATGGCGGGCGCGTTCAAGGTGTTTGGGGTATACAGCGATGCGTCCGGGTGGGCCATTCTGGCAATGAACTCGGTGTTTTCCGCCGCAACCGCGCCGGCGGTGTACGAGATTGCCCGGCGGTGCTACGGCCCGCGGCCGGACGGGGGCAAGGTGGCCCTGCCGTCGGGCTGGCTATGGGCGCTTTACCCGGCGGCGATGCAGTATGCCGTGCGCTGGCCGTGGGACATGGCACTTACCTGCTGCGGCTTCACCTGGGCCCTGGTGATGGGGCTGCGCCTGCGCGGCATCGGTGGCGTGTCCCAGGCGGGTCGTTCGGCTCCGTGGGCAGTTTGGGGCCTGTTTTGGGGAGCCGTCGCCCTGCTGAACAGCAGCTTGCTGCTCCTGCTGCCGATCCAGGCAGTCTGGATCCTGTGGCCGCTCAGGAACTGTGTTCGCGGGGCGCTGTTGCCGGCAATGGCCCGCGGCGCCGTTGGGATGGTGGTGTTTCTTGCCTGCCTGGCACCGTGGGCGGAACGCAATGCCCGGGTATTTCATGCCTTTGTGCCCATGCGGGCAAACTTCGGCGCCGAGTTGTACCAGGCCGTTTTGCCCTCGCACGACGGCTTCCCATGGGGGACCACGTTGCCGATCCTGGCTGCCGATCCGGAGTTGGGGCGCTACGCTCGCATGGGCGAGCTGGCCTATTCAAAGAGCCAGGGGGAGCGCGGGAAAGCGATGATTGCCGCCGATCCGGCACGCTTTGCCGAACAGGTTCTGTACCGGGTCCAGTTTTACTGGGCCGGCGTGCCGCATCCGTACGATCATGGCCGGCTGGATGAATTTTTGCGGGAAGCGGATTACAGTCTGTTGAGCATTTCCGGCCTGCTCGGGCTGGCCTTGTCGTGGCGTCGGCGGGTGCCGGGGGCGCGACTGTTCGCGGCGGCGTTTCTGGTTCTGCCCCTGCTCTATTACGCCATCACGGTGCAAGCGCGTTTTCGGCACCCGTTGGAACCGCTGATGGCGATATTTTCCGTGTACTTGTTCCAAAGCGCGGACAAAACACGGGTCTGGTCTTTCGGAGCCGGAGGTAAGCCCGTGCCTGTAGCTGCGGACGCTGCGCCGATGTTTCGGTGAGGCGAGCGGGGGTTTTTGGGTTGGATCTTGACCCACGGCAGGTCTCCCGATAAAATCAGGTAGTTTGGCTCGGCATTGCGCCCTCGCGGCGTCTGCGGTACCGGTGCGGTTTACGAACGAATGCGTTTTACCCCCGAGTTCCCGGGGGCTCACACGGGCACAAGAGCTGTAGCGAAATGGGATTCTAGGTTTCGGATTTGTAGAACAGGCAATGGCTCGACTGACGGGTCCATTTGCGATGAGGTTGGTACCATGTATGCAGTAATCCGCACTGGCGGCAAGCAATACCGCGTTACCCCCGGCGACACCCTGAAGGTGGAAACGGCCGCTCACGAGAACGGTACGCTGGAGTTTTCCGATGTTCTCGCCGTTTCGGGCGAGGAGGGCAAGTTCGAGCAGGATCTGGGTGGCGCGAAGGTGCTGGCCTCGGTCGTGGGCGAAGGCCGTGGCGAGAAGATCCTGGTCTTCCACTTCAAGCGCAAGAAGCAATACAAGAAGATGCAGGGCCATCGCCAGAACTTCCTGGAAGTGAAGATCCATGCGATCCAGGTGGGCGGCCGCACCTTTGAGGCGGAGCCCAAGTAGTTTCTCCGCGTCCCTTTTTCTGATGGGATGGGCTTGTGAGCCTTCTCGGTTGGTGGTCTTCAGAACCCTGGTTTCAATTCTATCTGCGGCTCCGTGCCGCGCAATGAGGCAAAGCAATGGCACATAAAAAAGGTCTTGGCTCCAGTAAAAACGGCCGCGACTCAAATGCACAACGGCTGGGTGTGAAACGTTTCGGTGGCCAACTGGTGACGGGCGGCTCCATCCTGGTTCGCCAGCGTGGAACACCGCTGAAGGCCGGCAAGAACGTCGGCCGGGGCTCCGACGACACGCTGTTCGCGAAGATCGATGGCGTTGTGCAGTTCCAGGATCGCGGTCAGCAGGGTCGTTTTGTTTCGATCGTCCCGGTTGCTGAACCCACGGCGGCTGTCGCGGCCTAGGTTCACGTGACATGGAGAAGGCCCCGCACGCGCGGGGCCTTTGTTTTGAGCCGCCACAAACTTAAAGTGGCCAGTTCTTGCGCTCCAGGGTAAAAATGTCTCCCGTCGTGCAATAGCCTCCGCCTCCGTGCATGCGGCCGATCAGCCGCATCTTTGCGGGGTCGATGTGCAAACGATTTGCATCTTCAAAGGCCGAGGTACGTACGTGCGCGTAGACGATGGTCGCCATCATGATCGTACTGCTGCCGCCCAGGTTGATGGTCTGAAGAAAGCGGCACTCCAGCGCGACGGGAGAGCCGGCAATGCGAGGCACATCCACGGCCTTGCCGGGTAAAAGTTCCAGGCCTGCGATGTTTGTCTCCGACAACCCCCGTGGTGCATTGGTGGCCGTTGTATTCATCGCTTCGGCGAGCTCTTCCGGGACCAGGTTTACCACGAACTCGCGGTCGCGAAGGATGTTGTGGAGAGAGTCCTTGGTGTCGCGGTCCGGGGCTTTCGCGAAGCCGACGGCGATGACGGGCGGGTCCGAACCGAGGATGTTGAAGAAGGAATAAGGCGCGGCATTGATCGCGCCGTTGTTATCTTTTGAGATGATCCAGGCAATTGGCCGGGGCAGGATGACCGAGGCCAGCAGCTTGTAGACGTCGGCCTGAGGCATCGCGCCGAGATCGAAGTGTGAAAACGAGTCCTGGAGAGGTGAAACGAGGGTGGCTGGGGCGGACATGTTCGTTGGATGTTGAAAGGCGGCCCAGGTCGCCGCGACGCGGACAGCGGCACCGTATGTTCCCGTTGAACAGACGCAGTGCATACCAGGTTTTTCATTGGCTAATCGGCGAAGGCTATGGTTCGATGGGGATAGATCGAAATATTGCGGATCGATGTCGGGGCCGTCAGCGCTAGGCTAGGATGAGTTGGGGCAGAGGAGATACATTGGGGTCTGTTGAAGCGAACAAGATGCTCGCCGTGGCTGCGGCCGCGTGCGAGGACAAAAAAGCCGAAGATATTCGCATTCTCGCGCTGGATCCGGCCGAAAGTGGGCTTTCCGACTACTTTCTGATCTGTACCGGAACCAACGATCGGCAGACCGTGGCGATCACGGACGAGATCGAGTTGCGCTTGAAGCACGAGTTCGGCGCCTATCCGAATGGGGTGGAGGGACGCCGCCAGGGCGAATGGATCCTGATGGATTACGTGGACTTCATCGTGCATGTGTTTTTGCCGGAGAAGCGCGCTTTTTACGGCCTGGAGCGGCTTCGTCCCTCGGCCACGACGCTGAGCGTAGCGGACCTGAACGCCGACATCAAGGCGGCGATTCGCGCGGAACGGGCCCCGAAAAAGGCCAAGGCTGCGGTTGTCGACGCACCGTCGGAATCAGCGATAGGGGCAGAAGGCGAAACCGAGACCTCGCCGAAAGCGGCTACACGCAAGCGGACCGGGGAAGGAACGCAGACGAGAGCGTCGTCTTCGGGGAAGGCTGTGCGCCAAGAGGCTGCTTCCGAGGCACCGGCACCCAAGGCAGTCAAGGCACCCAAGGCAGCGAAAGGGAGCGCGGGGGCACAGAGTGCCGCCGGGAAGCGTTCGGCCAAGAAGGCTGTTTCCGCGAAGGCCCTGGATACACGCGGTGCGGCAAGGGCCTCGATCAAGGGAATCAAGGGGATCAAGGCAACTAAAAGCGTCCAAGGTACCCGAAAAACCGCGGCCAAGAAGCGTGCTCCGGGCGGCGAGTAGGACCGAAGCGGGCGCTCCATGGATCTACAGATTGCGTACATCAGCTCACGCCGGGAGTTGAAGTCCAGCGGTGCGAAGTCTCTTGCCGAGGAGTATGTGCGACGTTCGCAACGGTTTGCCGCCGTCGCGTTGACCCACTACCGGAGCGAAGCGGCGCTGCTGGAGGCGGCTCGCCGCGCCGGACGTACAACGCCCTGCCTGGTGCTGCTGGATAGCCGCGGGCGGGCGTTCACCTCGCCCGAGATTGCAGTGTATGTCGGTGCCCAGCGTGATGCGGGAGTGCAGGAAATGGTGCTGGCCATTGGACCGCCCGACGGTTGGACCGGGGCTGCCCGCGAGCAGGCGCGCACGGTGCTTTCGCTGGGAGCCATTACGCTGCCCCACGAACTGGCGCTTGCCGTGCTGAGCGAGCAGGTCTACCGCGCATTGACGATCCTGGCGGGGCACCCGTACCATGCGGGGCACGTATAGGCAGGTTTGGAGTGCGTCCGCTTCAACACAATGCGGCCGGACTACCCAAGCTTTGGGAGCCTGCACCGACCCGCCGTTGCAGGGCTCAGGACGGCAACTATGTGATTACCGCCTCGTGCTGATCTAATCAGCTTCGTGCACACCGATACGATTGCCGCAATCTCCACCCCACCGGGCCGCGGCGGTATCGGCATTGTGCGGCTTAGCGGACCGGAGGCCGTAAGCATCGCAAGCGGTTTGGTGCGGCTGGCTCTTCCCCCGGAGCATGCGCGGGCGCGGTTTGGGCGAGTGCTGGACCCGCGTTGGAACGCCTCGCGGGAGGACGCCGCGCCGGGCAATGTACCTTTGTCGATCGACGAGGCAGTGGTTACCGCATTCCTGGCGCCGCAGTCCTATACGGGTGAGGATGTTGCGGAAATCGCCGCGCATGGATCCCCGGTGGTGCTGGAAGCGTTGCTGGCCGGGGCGCTGCGAGCAGGGGCGCGCTTGGCTGAGCCCGGGGAGTTCACGCAGCGGGCGTTTCTGGCCGGAAAGCTGGATCTGACCCAGGCCGAGGCGGTGCACGACCTGATCGCGGCGCGGACGCTTGAGCAGGCGCGCGCGGCGGCGGCGCAGATGGGCGGTGCGCTGAGCCGGCGCCTCGCTCCGATCAAGGAAAAGCTGGTTCACCTGGTTGCGCTCCTCGAGGCGGGCATGGATTTCGCGTCGGGCGAGATGGACGACGTGAGCGTTGTACCGCCGGGTACCATCCGTGCTGAGATCGCAGGGGTCTACCGTGGTTTGGAGGTGCTGGCAAACAGCTTTCACGGCGGGGCGCTGCTGCGTTCAGGGGCGACGCTGGCTTTGGTGGGACGGCCGAACGCGGGCAAAAGCTCGCTGTTCAATCGGCTGCTGGGGCGGCCGCGGGCCATCGTGACCCCGGTCCCGGGGACAACGCGCGACACGGTGGAAGAGGGCTGGTCGATCGGTGGCGTCCCGGTGCGCCTGGTCGATACCGCCGGGCTGCGGCTAGGGGGCGAAGCGGCGGCGGACGAGGCCGAACAACTCGGCATCGAACGCTCGCGGGAGGCGCTGGCCGACGCCGACCTGGTCCTCCTGGTGCATGATGCGACCCTGCCGGTTTCGCCGGAAGAAGGCGCTCTGGCCGCCGAACTGGCCCAGCGACCGCACCTGCTTGTGCGCAACAAGCTCGATCTGGTCGCCGAGGTTGCGATGGGCCACCTGCCGGAATCTGCCCAGGTAGATCGATCGATCGACGTTTCGGCACTGACCGGTGCCGGCGTCGAGGCGCTGCAAACGGCCATTCTGCGGGTCTTGGGCACAGGCGGCGGCCTGGCCGAAGCGGGCGCGCTCAACAACCGGCGTCAGCAGGAACATGTGCTCGAGGCGATGCGCTCCCTGCGAGCAGCACAAGAGGCCAACGAGGGCCAGATGCCGCACGAAATCCTGCTGCTGGATTTACATGGGGCACTGCGGGCTCTCGACGCGCTCACCGGGCAAACCACGGCGGACGACATCCTGGCCCGCATCTTTTCCACCTTCTGCATCGGCAAGTGATGGTGAGCTTAACTGCATTCAGAAAAGTTTGTGAGTGCACGTTTGCGTTGCGTTACGTTCAGCACACGGGGTATGGCCGTGCTCCTGAAGATGGATAGCGATGGAGGGCTGCTCGCGCCGGTTTTCCTTCAGGGAAAACGGCTTTGGCCACAGCTTCCGACGCCACGGTATCAGGAGAACGGCTTTGATCACGCGACTGCGCGATCTCAGCATACGAGGTGTGTTTTCCGAAGAGGAGTCCTAGGCTCGAACGTTCGCCGGCGATTTCAAATTGGGCTTTCCCATCGGGCTTTACGGCGTCGGTACACAGCGATTTCTGCGCCTACACTGCGCCGCTGCCACGCAGCACGGCCGGAATGGTGAGTGCAAGAATTTTAAGGTCGAGAGTCAGGGACCAACTATCGATGTATGTCAGGTCCTGGCGGATCCAGTCATCGAAGGAGGTGTTGCTTCTTCCACTGACCTGCCAGATACAAGTCAGACCGGGGCGCACGCTGAACCGTCGCAACAGCCAGCATTCTTCGAATCGAGAGACATCCCGCAAAGGCAAGGGCCTTGGGCCCACCAAAGACATCTCCCCACGAAGGACGTTCAGGAGCTGGGGCAATTCATCAATGGAGGTGCGCCGCAGAAATTTACCGACAGGTGTGACACGGGGATCGTACTTCAGCTTGAAAACAGGTCCTTGCGCTTCGTTTCTTTCTTCGAGTGCGTATTGCCGCTGCTCGGCGTCGGCGACCATTGAACGAAACTTCAGCATGGCAAAGCGCCTGCGATGCTTGCCAAAGCGTTGCTGTTTGAAAAGGACCGGGCCTGGGCTGGTGAGGCGCACCGCAAGCGCAGCCGCGAGCATGACCGGTGAAAACAGGACGAGAAGCAGCGACGCTCCCGCAACGTCGATGGCGCGTTTGACAAGCTGTTTCGGATCAGCATGGGCCGTGCTCAAGACGGTGAAGTCGTGCGTGGCTTTGGAATGTATTTGCAGGCGCGCATGAGAGGTTTCGAAGATGTCGTGCATGTACTGCGATTCCACGCCAACCGTTTCGCAGATCTGGATCACCCGCTGGATTTCGTCGTACTTGGACTTCATGGGCAGTCCGATCAGGACGCTTTCGATCGGGTGCGCCTTGAGTAGATCCTCCAGGGTTTCCAGCTTGCCCAGATACACGTCCCGATTTACGTCGTTCCCCACGTATTCATCGTCGACGCAACCATATACGTGGTAAGGCGAATAGCGCCTGGCGAGCTGTTCGCGCAGCAGGGTGGCCCGCCGTCCTGAACCGACGATGACGGCGGCGCGTTTTCGCAGTACGCGCGAAGACAGGGTCGCACCGATGAGGAAGAGCAGAAGGAGTGTCGACGAGGTGAGCAGCATGCCGAGTGTCGTCAGGCTCGCGAGAGTAAGACCCTGAGAGAAACGATGCGGCGTGAGGTTTCCGATGAGCAGCAGGAGACTGCAGGCGAAAGAAGCTGCAGCAAGCCGTGAGATTTCAGCAACCATGTTTGTGCGGGACGTTTCCCGCTTGAACGAGGAGAAACCAAGCCACAAATTCCAGATGCTAACGATGCCACCGGCCAGCAATAAATGCCGTACGGTAACAGAACGCTCAAGAAGCTGATCGAAGTCGGGATGCGTGCGCCAGCGAATCGCCCACAGCCAGACGATACCGAGAACGAACCAAGGGACGAAGGCACGCAGACGGCTGTACAGGCTACCCCACCGCAGCTGCGCGTCCGTGAGCTTTTCCACCGATGTGTTGAAGCGTGCTTTCCGCTTTTGTTGCTTGGGTGGGTAAGGCTGACTTTCGATTTCTGCCGTCAGAGCAGGCATTACGCCTCCAGAGGGTTCGGTAGTTCCTGCTCACAGGTCCGGCGCTTGGCCCTTCCCTCGGCTCGTGGTCCGCTCCATCCACAATGTGCGGGAAGAAAAATCTACGCCTTGAGCGTTCGCATTCTTCACCGGAAACTTTGCCTGGGCCTCCTCCGATGAGTCTGTCGATAGAGCTTCAGGACGAGGCGGGTACGGTTCCCTGAGCTCGGTTTTTCTGAAGCAGCTGCAGAAGAAAGAGGATGACGAATCTAGGGTTATGCTTCACATAGCGCCCAAGCAAGCGCCTGGGTTCGGCACATAGGCGAAACGCCCACTCAAGGCCGGCCCGCATCATCCATCGAGGGGCCTGCGGTTTTGTTCCAGCGATAAAGTCGAATGCCGCGCCCACACCAAGCAGCACCGCGGGGATGGTGTCTCGATGCATTGCCATCCATCGTTCCTGTTTAGGGCAGCCGAGACCGACAAAGAGCAGGCGTACCCCGGAGCTCACAATTTGATGGACGATCGCGTCGTCTTCCCCTGGCGTCAAAGCGCGGAACGGCGGTGAGAAGGTGAAGCCAATCTGCAGCCGGGGGTATGTTTCTCGTACATGAGCGATGAGCCTGGTCAGGGTCGCCTCACTCCCACCATAGAACCCGACCGAAAGACCCGCTCCTTCGGCCGCACCAAGAAGATATTGCGTGGCGTGGGGTCCATACACGCGGGAGGCATGCTCGGCACCGAGCGCGTGAAGCGCCCAGACCAGGGGCATGCCGTCCGCATTGACGAGGTCCATCCTGTTCAGTTCAGCGCGAAAGCGAGGATCGTCATACGCCTCCATGAGCATATGCACGTTGGCAAACGCGACGGTACGCGATTCCATGTTGCGGCCCCACTGGATGCATTGCTCTGTTACCAGGCTGTAGTCCCGTTCGGCTACCGTCACTCGCAGGATCTGGCGTTCGTCGTTTTCCATCGTTGCCTCAACTCATTTCCGGTGCCGATCGCAGGCGCTACAAAAGGTGGTAAAGCTTCTCGGGTACCGGGTACGTGCGATCCAGCAGAACGCACCCCAGCAGGGGAACCCCTGCGAGATTCAACCGCTGAACGGCGGTTTGCAACACCGCGCGACGAGTACGCGAAGCACGAACCAGGAGCACCACGCCATCCAGATTCCCGGTGGAGAGCAGGCAGGTCGCGAGGCCTTCGTCCCTTGATGAGTGGAGAAGGACCGGTTCATTCGCGCCCCGGAACGTGTTGAGCCGTTCGACGAGGCGGCCCACGCCATTCCCGCCGATCGAGGGTGCCATAAACTCGGGATCGCAACCCCTGCCATCGGCTGACCATGTTGAACGCTCAGACGGGCGAGGGGCAGCCGTTTCGAGCGACAAAACGTGCACGGGTGTGCCCAGCCGTTCCATCAGGTTGGAGGCCACCGAGGTTGTAAGCCAGAGTGACGATCGCCTGGCGCCCCCGACATCCATCATGAGAAGACAGCGTGCGGGCGCGCCAGAGAGGCCGGACAGCAACGTGTCCGCGAGTCGATGGACCTCACGCGACAGCGGATGCGAACCGGCGGCGATCGTTGCGTTTTCCGCTGGAAGGAAGGAAGTTGTCGCGGCAGTGTTGGACGCTGTGGTCATACGCGGCTTTCTTGGAGCAACGGGATGGGCCCGAACTCGGCCAGCATGGGGAGGCCCGCAAGTTCACGCAGTTCGGAAGCGTTGCGAATCGTGGGATCGAAGATGTCGGCTAGAAACGCGGCCCCGAGGCTAAGCAGGGTGGCAACAAACAGGCACGCCGCCAGCATGACCGGCGTGGAATTCAAAGGAAGCGCCGGAACCGACGGGGGCTGGGCCACGGCAACATTGAGGATGCCTCCCTGGTTGAGCGACTGCGTCATGCGTGCCTGTTCCAGCTTGTCCACATAGAGCTGGTAGGTGTCCTTTTCGGTCTTCACATTGCGAAGAAGAGCATCTTGCTCCGCCTCTTTTGAGGCCATGTCCTGCGCCGTTTTCTGCATGGACGCCGTGGAGTGTGCAAGGATGGCAGCCTTGGATTGCAGGCCATTCAACTGGGCGCGGGCGTCAGAAAATGCGGTTTCAAGGGCGACTCGACTGGGGTTCACACTTGAGCTATCGTCACGCAGCGGCGTTGCGAGCTGTGCGCGTATGGTGCTCTCCGTGAGGGCGATTTCACGGTCGATATCCTGCACCAAACGGTAGTGTTCGTCGAACTTGGTCAGCAGGTCCGTACGCTTTAGCTGCTGGCTGAGCAAGGTGGCGTTGAGCTGATTGAGCAGTTGCGGATTGTCGCTTCGCTTCTGTTCCGTGTTGAGTCGCGAGGGCGTATTCAGGAGTTGGACGGCGAGTTGCTCCGCACGACCTCTTGCCTGCGCCGTTTCAGCGGCGTTCTGCATTTTGGCCTGGTTCAGATCTTCCATTTGCCGAACCGACAACTCCCGTTGCAGGTCGGCGGAGACCACGCCGGTGCGGTGCGTGAAGTCCAGAAGTCTGCCCTCGCTCTCCCCAAGAGCGATGCCGTGCGCATGCACCTGCTGTTCAAAGAAAGAAACCTGGAAGTCGGGACCCTGCCCATTGCGCTGACGGCGCAGATAGTTTTCCGCAAGGGTAGACAACACGCGGCGCGCAAGGTCTGCACTGGACGACTCATACTTGACCGAGATGAGGTCGGTCTTGGCGATGACCGAAACGTCGAGATGCCGCTCCAGTTTCCTCACGGCCTTTTCCACGTCGGCAGGGCTGCTGCCGGCAGGAACCAGGCCGGCCTCAAGAGCAACCTGGCGGCCGAGGTCTTCGCCTTTCAGGATTTCCGCCTGGGAGTTCAGGTCCTCATCCCGGACGCTCATGGTTTGCAGCTCAGGCGTGCTGTCGCGGCCGGTCGTCACCACAGGGTCGACTCGCTGCTTATCGATAAGGACCTTCATCTGCGCCTGATACTTCGGCTTGAATTGGCCGGTCAGCACAAACGCCGCGACCACCAGCAGAAAGGTCACCCCGAAAACGGTGCCCTGCCGAAAGATGCGGCTGACGACTTCGCGGCGGGTTGGCAGAAGCTGCGTGGTGTCGTGAAGGTCCATCCGTCTGTCCTGGCTGACGTTGCCCCGGTGAAGGGTGCAAACGCCGGGAATTGGTCTTTGCGAAGCTGCTGCGAAGTCTGCTGCGAAATCTTTGCGAAATCTGCTGTTTGCTGCACTGCGGGCGAAACGCGGGCGGGCGGGACTCTGTCGCGAGAAGGGGGGAGAAATGCTTCAGGGCAGCTTGCCCCTCAAGAGCTCAGAAGGACCTGGAGGCGTGCCGGAGTCTGCTTTGTTCAGAACCGTTAACTGGCTAGCCAAATCCTAATCAGAATTTCTAAGTCAACCAATAGATCGGTTGGCCCAAGCCCTTCGTCTCATGCTGATTTGACCGCAGCGCCCTAGCGTAAACTGGACCCATAGCAGGATCCCGTGGGTGTCCAGGTGCCCGATCTTCGCCGCACGGGGACGCCACTCCGAATGGCAATACGGGAAGCTTCACGAGCGCCCCTGGGCAGCCTCAAGGCACGGAATGGACCAGCGTCGACACGTGGGCCAAAGGGTGAATATCGCTCCACAAAGTAGGTATGGCTGCTTTGGGTCGTCGGCTCCATGCTTGCTTGAGGAGAAAAAAAGGTCTATGAAGCGGATGCTTTTAGGCACTTTGCTGCTGGCATTGGGCGCGATGGGCGCGGCTGCGCAGAACAGTGCCTGCCTTTACGTGGCGAAGACGGGAAGTGACTCCAACGATGGACTCACCCCCACAACCGCGAAGCTTACGATCGCCGCCGCCGTGGCTGCACTTCCCCACTATGGAACGCTGGGGGCCGGCGGAACGCATTACGGTCTGATCAACATCGGTCCCGGGGTCTTTGTCGAGCGCGGCAACCTGGAGTTGAATCAAGGCATTGCCTATGTGGGAGCGCAGACCAATGTGCTGGGGCTGGGCACGACCATCCAACTCGCGAGTGGCGCCAATGCACCCCTTTTTTCCTATACGCCGGACTGGTTGTCGAGCCAGACCCTGAATAACGCCTATAGCCATTACGTGGCCTTGAGAAATCTCGACCTCGATGGGAACTCTGCCAACAATCGAAGTGGTTCAACCCATAACGACCTGGTCGATCTGCTTGGCGGGGGGTACAACACCAAATTCGAGAATGTTACGTTTCAAAATGCGGGACGGTACGGTCTCTATCTGAATGAAAAGCAGGTGAACTTTTCCTGCTACACCTGCACCTTCAGCAATGACCTGGGCGGTGCGGTGTATGCGAACGATACCGGATCCGGAACCACTGTGACCTTTGTCGACACGCAACTGGATAACGCCGGTTCCGACGCCATTACGATCAACACGGGGGCGGAGAACTACGCCAACGGTGGATCCTATGTGTTCATCAATCTGAAGGGGGAGGGAACGCTGCCCGGGTACCACAATCACATCATTCGCCACAATCCCAACCAGCAGAACGTCTCTTTCCCGCCCATGATTTCGGTGATTGGATCGTATGCCTACAATCTTGGCACGGCGGATTCCCTTTTCTACGAATCCACAGGTGTTGGAACAGAGGCTCGTTGGAATGTGCAGAATGCTTTCGCACAGATGGGGTACGCGAATGGCGTGTTTTACTCGGCAAAGTCGGGGGTGAGATCGCAGGGCAATGCGATCAGCCAGTTTATTTCGAATGATCCCTCGCCGGCCCCGCGGCTTACACCGGGGATGGTTGCACCCGATATTCAGCTATCGGGCGGCGTGACCATCTCGGGAGGTGGAAACCCGACAGGCAACGTTTCGGCGATACCCGGGTCGCTGTATCTTGACCGTACGGACGGTGTGCTCTGGGTGAAGAAAGCAGGAACGGGCAACTCTGGCTGGGTGAGGGTGCTGACACAATGATGGGGGTGTTGGCCCAGATCCGCGTGGGGCGGACGCTTCAGGAGACGGCGGTCACCCCGTCATTTCTGTTGTAGGGCAACCAGAGCAGGACCAGAAAGCCGAAGAAGGAAGGATTGTGGAGACTTCCACCGGCCATGGCATCGATAACAATGAAAAACGCTACCGAAAGCAGATAGAAGCTCATGCGGCCGCCCACGCGGGCACACGCGTAAACCGTGGAAACCAAACCCGCCATGAAGCAGGTAAACCCGATGAACCCGCTCGCGAGAGCCATCTCCAGGTAGCCGTTGTGGCTGCTGCCGGACCAGATAGCGATTTTCAGCAACAAATCGCGAAAGCCTTCGAAGCCATAGCCAAGAAAGGGTACGTTGCCCAACAGAGGCAGTGCGCCCAGCCACAATCCCAGCCGGCCATCCAATCCCTTCGCCTCCACGTCCACCTTGGTTCCATAAATTGCCTGCGCGGCCCGGGACATGGTGGGCGTCTGCAAGCCACCGTGAAGGTAGGCATAGGTGCCGACCAGGGAAACAGCAGCAAGGGCGAAAAGTACGGCGATCGCGTGCCAAGAGCGCCATCGGCGAACACCGGTGAAGAAGCGCAGGACGAAGATCGTGCAAAGAAGTGCCGTGCTGACTTTGCCCCCGGCGAAGATGTTCACGACAAACAGGAACATCTGCGAAAGAAGCCCGATTCTGCCGCGGATGATGGGTGCAAGTAGAAGAAAGAGGGCGGCATCTTCTCCGATCACGAGGAAAAATGTGTCGAAGACCTGCATGGTGGTCCTGCCGGAATACTCATCGATAGAAAATAGCGGATAGAGATGTGGAAGCAACAGCCCGGTGGCCAGGCCGACGAGCAGCGACACGACATACCAGCGGTACAGGGCACGGAAGTATTGCCGGCCCAGGCCTGATTGGTTCACCAGGTAGCCCGTGCTGATAACGGCCAGAAAGATGACGCCTTTTACGGCACTCAGCGCGGGGTAGAAAGACCTCCAGCAGGAACACAAAGCGAACAAACCCAGGACGGCAAAGCAGGTGTACGGCAGGGAGAAGCCATATTTTCGCTTGCGGTTTCCGGTTGCGATCAGCACACAAAAGAAGGCGCCCAGCAGGCCCGCGAGTTCAATAAAGCCCTGGATGCCGGTATCGGAGGAGAGCCCATTGCGCACGGCGTACTTGTGCATGGAAAACGCATAGAGGAACGCGGCAAGGGAGATCAACGGAGGGGTACGTTCCTCGACGGCAGGGGCAGGCTGCTGCGAGCGAAGGCTTCGAGGCAAGGGCGTTGCAGGGCCGCGTCCCGGCGCTTGGACGACAGGTGTGGGGAGCGTTCGCGCGTTGGGGACCGGAGTTTGTATGGGCACGTGTAGCTCTCCAAAAAGGGACGCGGAATGGATCAGCGATTGTTTTTTGCTGTCCGCATGGATCCTGCGCGGGCGCTCCGCTCAGCGGTAACGGCCGCGTCCTGGAGCACCTCACCGTAGAGCTGCTCGAAATGGGCAGCGCCGGCCGTGTAGTTCAACGTGCGCGCGAACGTCCATCCCTTGCGGGACATAGAGGTGAGCTCAGGGCCGCTGAGAGTGGCGTAACGGTCCACGGCAGCGGCCAAATCGCGTGTGGCGCCGTTCTTGTCCGTGACCGGGACCTTGAAACCGGCACCCTCGGGCACGAGATCCCTCGCTCCATGGTGATCCAAGGTGATTACGGGCAGGCCAACCCCCATGGCCTCCACGAGTTGCGCCGGACAGGAGTCGCGAAGGCCCGCAAAGAACAGGGCGTCATGTGCCAGGTAAGCGTCTCGCACCTGTTCCCGATCGAGCCGCCCAAGCCAGCGGACACGATCCTGCAGGCCGCGCTCCTCGATCATGCGATGCACCTGCTCGGGCGGCAGGCCATCCCCGATAAGGGTCAGGGTCGAAGGCCGTTCAACACGGGTCATGACGTCGAGCGTGAGAGGAAGCGCCTTGCGCGGCACCATGCGGCCAATCCAAAGCAGTCGGAGCGGGCCGACCGGCGTTTCAAAATGGCGCGGTTCTGGGGAGAAAAAGCTTTCCGGCAGAGCTGCATCGAACCGAAACTTTACCTCGGATTTCCCCAAAGCGCGGACGAGGTTCACGGTATCGGTGTTGGTCGCGAGAACGAGGCTCATCTTGCCTAACCAGAACCGGTGCATGGGCGAGAAGGGCAGGAACCTTGTGAAGAGGGTTCGGAAACGTTCGCTGCGTTGGCTGGAGCCAAAAGCGGAAACGAGGCCTGGGGGAGTGACCTGTCCACCCCCGACAGGACCAAAAAGGGTGGGTAGCCCAAGCCGCCACAATTGGGTTGGCACGTGGATACTGGAGTACGTCACGTGGTGCACAAGGTCAAAGGGAGAGGCGCGGTGCAGCGCACGCGCCACCTTCACCGCCCGCCATTGCCACAGGGCATAGTGGGAACCGCTGGTGTGCCGGAAACGGTGCGGGACAGACACATAGGAAAAAGAGATGAGCGGGTGCCCGTGCAGGGCCAGGTGAGCCTCGATCCGTTCCCGACCCTCGGTGACGGTAAGCACGTGCACCCTGATGCCACGCTCGGCAAGATGCACGGCCCAGTTCCATCCATTGCCCGGCTCTGTGCCTGCGTTGGGCAGGCAAGCATAGGCGGAAAGCAGGACGTGCAGGTTTTTACGAATGGAAGTGCTCCTGTCGCAGAGTCGCGGCCACCTTTTGACCTTATGTGCGGTGGCTCAAGTCGACAATGGTGAGAACGTTGCGGGCCGTCCTTCTCACCCGGGTTCGCCGCGGTTTGAATGCCCGGGAGCACGGTTTGCCTGTGCAGGCCGAACCTCACTCGGCGGAAGGCATGGATACCTGAAGGAGCGGGCGGCCCGCCTGGAGGCGCGCGAACAGTTCAGCCATCCGGCGAACCGTCGTTGCCAGCCGGAAGTGAGAAGCCCCGTGGCGCTTGCCCGCGGCGGCCACTCCCTCTCGCAGCGCCGGGCTGCCGAGCAGCTTTTCCAGTTGCTGCGCAAGGTCTTCGGCATCGCCGGGCGTGAAGAGGAGTCCTGTTTCCCCGTGTACGATCTGCTCGGCGATGCCCCCGGCTCGGCTTCCGATCACGGCTGTTCCCGCAGCCATGGCTTCAAGCACCACGCAACCAAACGGCTCCGGCTGCACGGAGGGAACGACCGCGACATCCAGGGCGGCGAAGACCGAGGCCGTATCCTCCATCTCACCCACCAGATGCACCACGTCCTCCAGATGACACTGGCGGATGAGCTCGCGCAGCCGAACCTCGTGATCCTCATTGCCGCGAGAGGGTGAGCCCACGACCACATAGTGCGTCGCCGGGTGGCGCTCGCGTAGCAGGGAGGCGGCACGGACCAAAACCTCCTGTCCCTTTCTATGCCACTTGATACGGCCCACGACCCCGACCAGGAGAGCCCCCGCCGGAAACCGGGCCCGAAAAGCCTGTACGCGAGCCGTGTCCGCCATGCTCATCGATTCATCGAGACCGTCGTAGACGATCTGCACCTTGGGCCGGAGCCCTGCGTCGAACTGGTCCCGCACGCTGGCGGAGATGGCCACAATCTCCGAGGAGAGCCAGGCTACGCAGTGCTGATACGGACGCCAAAAGGAACCAAACTCCTGCAGCAGTTCGCGGACGTGCCAGACGTGGGGTCTCCGCGTGAGCAGGGCTGCGAGCGACGGAGAGGGAAGAACTACAGTGTTTGTATGGACCACGTCGATGCGCAAGCGAAGGATCAGCCGCACCAAAAAGAATACCGAGAGGGGAAACAGAGCCGCAAATCGGAGGCAGCCGGAAAGGGTCTTCAGCCGGTTGCGATCGATGAGAGTGAGACCCGGATGCACATGCACGTGGACGCCGCGGGATTCAAGGAGATTCACCAGCGGCCCGCCTTCCGGCAGAAGAGCGTGCACCTCATGACCCTGCTGTGCAAGCTCACCGAAAACCCGCTCCATGCAACGGCTCGCGCCGTACAGATCCGCAGTGTTGTTCACCGAAAGGATTTTCATAGACGGGACTCTTGGGGCCACGCGACTCGGGACGTTGGCACCACCGATGCTAGACGGGCGGGGCGCAAACGCAGATGGCGAGATCTGCCCCGGGCCGCTCTTCCTGTAGTTTGTCCTATCGTTTAGGCCCGATTGACTCATTGACTTGGTCCTGCCGTACTTGCGAAAGTGTGGTCGGCTGTGTTTGGGTAATGCGTCCAGCCGACGATTGCACGGCAGAGCCGGGCCGGCAAAGGCAGGCCAGGAAACGGAGGAAGAGGGTGAACCGCATCCGCGATCTTGAGCGTGATCACGCTTCCCCAAGCGAGGCTTCCGATGTTTGTATCGTCGGTGCCGGCGCTGCGGGCATCGTACTCGCGGTGGAACTGCTTCGTCTTGGGAAGCGTGTAACCTTGCTCGAAGGCGGCGGTGCAGACATCGAGCCCGCCTCACAGGAGCTTTACGAAAGTGAGGTTGTCGGCCTTCCTCACCTTGGCATTCACAACGGTCGGTTCCGGGCAAAAGGCGGCAGCACCACGCGGTGGGGTGGCCAGATTCTCGAGTTGGACGAGGCGGATTTCGATCGCAGGCCGCATGTGCGCGGGAGCGGATGGCCGTTTCCAAAGTCCGTGCTTGCGCGCTTCTATGAGAGGGCCCTCGCCTTGGAAGGGCTGCAATCCGTGTTGCGTAAGGACGAAGACGTGTGGAGCCGACTCGGCCAGTGTGGGCCTGCATTTTGCGATCTTGAACATTCCTTCTCCCGCTGGTGCCCGGAACCGAACTTCGCGCGATTGCACGGAGAAACCCTACGATCGCACCCCAGGCTGGACGTTTGGCTTCATGCGAACGCCGTTGAACTAGACCTTGCCGGAGAGTGGGCCAGCGGCGTGCGATGCAGAACTTTGGGCGGGAAAGAGGCCATGTTTCACGCGGAGAAGTATGTGTTTTGCCTCGGTGGCATTGAGAGTATTCGATTTTTTCAGCAGCCGCGTTCCGGGGCCTTGCCATGGAATCAATCCGGTCTTTTGGGAAAGCACTTTCAGGATCACATCGATGGGCGCGGCGCCGAAGTCTTGCCGTTGAAGCAAACGTCCTTTCATGATGTCTTCGACAATATCTATTTGAACGGGCTGAAGTATCAATTGAAGCTTCGTCTCTCCGACGTGCGGCAACGCGAGTTCGGTAGTCTGAATGTCGCGGGGAACATGATCTTTGTCACGGAGAACCAGGAGGTGCTCGATGGAGTCAAGCAAACGGCACGGCACCTGTTGCGGGGAAGATTAGCCCAGGTAGAAGCGCAGGATCTGGGAGCGATGGTGGTGAACCTGCCAACCGTGTTGCGCCAGGCATACCGCTACCGCGTACAACACCGGCTTTTCAGTCCCCCGGACGCGAAGATTGTGCTCCGCCTCTGGTGTGAACAGGAACCGCTCAGCCGAAGTTCAGTGGTCCTGAGCGATACACGGGATGCCCTTGGGTTGTTGCGAACCCGCCTGGACTGGCGCATTTCGGATCACGAACTCGAGACGATGCGGCGCTACGCTCAGGTTGCCGCGGAGTCCCTAAGCGGCGTGGCCACACTGCGCCTGGATGAAGATCTGTTGTCCGATCAGCGGACCTTTGCGGAGAGTTGTCTCGATTGCAATCATCACATGGGTGGTATGCGGATGTCCTGCTCCGAGCACGAAGGCGTCGTGGATGCGAACCTTCGTCTCCACGGCACGGCCAACACGTTCATCTGCAGCGCCGCGGTTTTCCCGACCTCCGGCTTTTCCAATCCCACGCATACCCTGCTCGCCCTCGCCGTCCGCCTGGCAGAGCACATCGCTGCCTGAGCCGCGATGGCGCAAGTTGCGGGGCTATGACGCCGAAGGAAATCGAAAATGGAAACACTGAAGCTTGGCAGCACCGGACGAGAGACCACACGCCTCGGTTTCGGCTGCGGCAGCGTGATGGGGGTGCTTGGCTGGCGGGATTCACTCGCCGTGTTGGAAAGCGCCTACGACGCGGGTATCCGCCACTACGATGTGGCGCCTGCCTACGGCTATGGGGAAGCCGAGCGCTGCCTTGGGGAGTTCCTTGCCCGGCATCCGGGGCACCTGACAGTCACGACAAAGTTCGGCATTCCCAAGGCAGGCCGGTACACCGTCAAGGGTGTCGCGCGCAGGCTCGCCCGGCCCGTGCTCAGGGTTGCTCCCGGCCTGAAAAGACGCCTTCCCGGTGTTTCTGCTGCCGTGGCCCATACCGACACGTTTGTCAGCGGGCCCAATCCGATCTTCACCGCGGAACGGGCACGCCGATCGGTGGAAAACAGCCTTCGTGCCCTACGGTTGGATCACATCGATCTGCTGCTTCTGCACGAAGCCAGGGCCATGGATCTCGCCGAGGAACGCTTGCTGCGCACCTTGGAGGACCTGGTTGCTTCCGGCAAGATAGGCGACTTCGGCATCGGCAGCGAAGGGAGCAAAATTGCCGCGCTACGCCAGCAAAAATCTGCCTTTTGCCGTGTGTTGCAATACGAGTGGTCCGTGATGGACGAGACGGTTCCGCAGGACGATGCATTTCGGTTGCACCACCGCGCGTTGACGCAGAATTTCCGTTCACTCCATGCGGCGCTCGTGGCCAACCCCGCCCGCTGCAGATCCTGGTCTGGGGAGTGCGGGCTTGATCTGGGCAACGCCGACGTCCTTGCCGGCGTAATGCTGAAGGTCGCCCTGCTCTGTAACCCGCACAGCGTGATTCTTTTCTCGTCCAAGCAGCGGCAGAATGTTGCAAAGAATGCGGCAGTGGCGCGGGATGGAGCGAATGCGGCCCAGGCACTGCGTTTCCGCGCCCTCGTCCGCGCGGAACTGCATCGAGACGCCCTCGCGGCAGCGACTCGGGACCGATTCTCCCCGGCATCCGAAGAGGGGGATGCCTCGGCCGGCAGGGACCTCGCGGGAGAGCTTTCCGTCCGTGCCGATCGCAAGCATAGCTGAGGTGCAATCTCTTGCCGGGTGCGTAGAGACTTTTTACCTCTAGGCAGGAGGACGGACAGCAAGGAACATAAGAGACGTGGGCGCATGTCAGCTGCATGAAGAGCTGACGTGATGTGGAGTTTGGCAATGGATTCTGGCAGACGAGTTCTGGTTACGGGTGGTAGCGGATTTATCGGCATGAATTTGATGGAAGCGCTGCTTCGAAAGCCGGGGATTGCCTTGCTCAACCTGGACACACGACCACCGCAGGAGCAAACTCACATGCGCTACTGGCATCGGTGCGATCTGCTGGACGGAGCTGCGGTGCGTCGCGAGTTGCAGAGCTTCGCGCCTACGGAGGTGGTGCATCTGGCCGGACGCACCGACATGCTTGGCCAGACGGTGGAAGACTACGCGGCCAATCATCTTGGAACGGAGCGGCTCCTGGATGCTGTGAAGTCGACCGCCTCCGTACGGCGCGCCATCTTCACCTCGAGTCAATTTGTCGTCGGCCCCGGTCTGCTGCCGGCGGACGAGTTCGATTTCCGGCCGCACACGATCTATGGCGAGAGCAAGGTGCTGTCAGAAAAGTCGGTTCGTAAAGCGGATCTGCGGTGCGAGTGGACCATCATTCGGCCAACAAATATCTGGGGCCGCTGGCATCCGCGCTATCCCAAGGAGTTCTGGAGGGTGGTGAAGCGGGGGAAATACGTGCATCCAGGGGGGGAGCGAGTGATGCGCTGCTATGGCTACGTCGGAAACGTCGTGGACCAGATGGAAGGCATCCTCGCGGCGAAGGCCGCTGACGTTCATGGACGTGTGTTCTATGTGGGGGACGCCCCAATCGACTTATTGGATTGGACGAATGCCTTCTCTCTCGAGCTTACCGGGAAGAAGGTGCTTGTCGTCCCGCGTGCCGTCCTGGCGACACTGGCTAAAGTCGGGGACCTCGCCAATGCGTTCGGAGCCAAGCTGCCGATCTTTACCTCGCGATACCGCAGCATGACGGAGACGTACCTTACGCCGATGGAGCCTACATTCGCCGTGCTGGGAAAGCCGCGTATCTCATTGCAAGAGGGAGTCGAGGAGACGGTTCGGTGGCTACGCGCGCCTGAGACGAATTGGCAATAGCGCCTTTTGCTTTACTGCGTCGCGCCGGCCAGGAACGTTTTAGGTAGCCCATTGCCTTCGGGTACCGGGTACTTGTAGGTCTGCGCTTCGCAGCGACTCATCGCGTATAAGACGGCTTCCATTCGATTGGAAACTCCCAGCTTGTCGAAGATGCGGAACAGATGATTTTTGACCGTGTGTTCACTCAGCTTGAGAGCCACAGCCAAGTCGCGATTACTCATTCCCTCGGAGAGCAGGTGCAGCACCTCGTCCTCGCGTTTGCTGAGAAGGGCAGCACCCAGAACGTTGGTAACGCGAGGCCCACGCGGGCGTGAAAGGGAGGTGAGCAGGCGATCCATCTGCTGGCTATTTGCCCAGACCTGGCCGGCGGCAACACTGCAGATGCATTTCATCAAGATGGAGAGATTCACTTCGGCCTCGCGCAACAGACCGCGTGCCCCCGCATAGAGCAAGGCGATTTCGTCCTGATCGCTTAGATCCTGGCCAAGGATAATCGGGCGCACCTGGGGAGCGAGGACACGAATCTGCTGCAGATACGGCAGCCCCGTGCATTCGTCTCTGCCCGGTTGCGCGCCAATCAGCGCAACATGCGGCATCTCCCGCTCGAAAATCTCCTCCAGGTCCGCAATGGTCTTGACGCGCGCAACCAGTTTCAGGCTGTCACAGCGATCCAGGTGGAGACCAAAAAGCTCGGAGGTGATGGTAGGGAGATTCAGAAATACGATGCCGAATACGGGCGACTGCAAAGAATCGTTCAACGCCGACTCCTATGGACTTGTGGGTGTCGACCTAAGCGTAGCAGTAAGGGTTGGATCCGTATAGAAGACTCTGGGGCAAACTTTAGTCACCCGCCCTGGGCCTGCAGTCTCACGCACCACACCCGAAGGTTGGTAGCTCAGGGAGAAGAAAGGCTCCCATACTTCTTCTTCATTGCCAGGTCTCGGTGCTCCCCCTTACTGTTGGGAGCATTATATGAATTCATACTCCGGATCCGATCTGTCGCAGAAAGCAGCCACCGGTTCCGAGCGTCGCCGACGGATGCGCTTTCCCGTGCGCGCGTCGTGTTGCTTTTCCTGGGATTCGCCTACCTATGGTCTTACGTTCGGCACGGGCTGGACACTGGATCTAAGTTCGGACGGAATTTGCTTGTCAGCCGAGCATCTGCCTGAACCGGGAGAAAGAATTTCCGTGGAGGTTTCGCTTCCGACCCACCGCTCCGGTAGCCAAGGGATCCCTCGCTTTGCTTCCGAAGGCGAAATGGAAAAACCTGTGGCGTGCGGGGAAGGTCTTGTCGTCTGGGCGGATGTGACGGGCTCACGGTTTGCGGCGGAGTTGTGCTTCTACTTCTACGGTCGGCCCTCTGCCTCCGGCTTGCTGCTGCCGGCTTAATGCTTCAGGGAGGTTTCATGGACTGTTTAAAAGCAATGCAACGCGCCATCGGACGTGTTGCGCTCGGAACGCTCCTGCTGATGTTCGGGTTTGTCGGGACAGGGGGCGCCGGTGCCCAGGCGAGAATCCCCTTGCAGGCGAAAGATTATCAATTGCAGGTAAGCGATGTCATCGAGATGACTTTTCCCTTTTCTCCTGAATACAACCAAACAGCCACGGTACAACCGGATGGCAAGATCGCTCTTAAAGAGGCACCCGCGGTTGCGGCCTCCGGCCAAACGCTGATCGAGTTGCAAGAACGCATCGCGTCGGCCTACGCCGGCGTGTTGCACGAACCCAAGGTGTTTCTCGCCCTCAAGGATTTTCAGAAGCCTTCCTTCTACGCCAGCGGTGAAGTCGGCCGCCCGGGACGGTATGAATTGCGCACCTCCTTATCCCTGCTTCAGGCAGTGTCCGAAGCCGGCGGGATCCTCCATGAGCGCGCAAAACGCACCGAGGTTGTGGTTTTCAGGCCCGCAGGAAGCGGGATGTTCGAAGCGCACGTGATCGATGTGAAAGCAATGCTCGAGGCGCGGTCGCCGACTGAGGGCTTTATGATCC
Organism: uncultured Acidobacteriaceae bacterium; assembly: GCA_964242195.1. GTDB lineage: Bacteria > Acidobacteriota > Terriglobia > Terriglobales > Acidobacteriaceae > Granulicella. The sequence goes on along the minus strand of CAXTBI010000002.1, from coordinate 112,784 downwards.
ATCCTGGCGATGTGATCTATGTGCCACAGAATAAATTTTCCAAAATCTCCCGCTTCATACCAACCGCAAACATGGGCGCTTACGTCACGCCGGGGGTCTTCTAGATTTTTCGGTTATCTACCCTTATCTCCGCTCGTTCTGCGAGCGCAACCGCCATGGGAGCGTTCCGGGATGACCCTGCCCCGCAAGTGAATGGAACCGTGGGCCGGCCTGCGCTCGCGAGAGGCCGCCTTACGCCGGCTGCCAAGTTTTCGGAGCGATTTCGGGGCAGGTTCATGCCTTCCAGAAACGTCTTCAAAGGCGAAAAGGAGTTGGTTGCGCTTTGTGATCAGGCGCTTGTGAGCGGAGCGAATTTCGCGACCAACGTCATGCTGGCGCGAACCTTGGGATTGAGCGGTTTTGGGATGTTCGCCCTGAGTTGGCTGGTTGTGTTGCTTTGGAGCAATCTTCAAACAGCCTTTCTCATCGCTCCCATGATGAGCATCGGGCATAAACAAGAGCGTGAGTTTCAGCCTTTCTACTTTGGGTCGATCCTTGTGCTGGCGCTGGGTTTGGCCGCCTCTGCCTCGCTGATTACCTATGGCGGTGCCCTGCTCCTGGCGCATTGGCCACCTGCGAACGCGGGAAGAACTTTCGCTTTGCCGCTGGCCGTGGTCACGGGCGGCTATCTCTTGCAGGATTTCCTGCGCCGGTATTTCTTTGCGACTCGGTCCGGTAAGCGGGCCCTCGCATCCGACGCACTGAGCTATCTGACCCAGTTGCCGCTGCTTTACTGGCTGGCTGCCGCCCGGCATCTTTCAATCTCTGTTGCTCTTTGGACGATCGCACTCACGTCCCTGTTCAGTGTCGTCGTAAGTGCTTTCTGGGTGAAGGGCCTACGCTTCCGGGTCGCGGATCTTTCGCTTGTGCTGCGCCGGAATGCGAAACTGGTTCGATGGCTTGCACCCTCGGCGATCCTGCAATGGCTTTCCATGAATTTGTTTGTGATCTCGGCGCCCGTCTATTACGGGGCGGCCGCGGCCGGAGCGCTTCGCGCCTGTCAGAATCTTGTGGCGATCGCGCATATCTGGTTCCTTGGTCTGGATAACGTCGTACAGGTTGAGGCGGCTCATCAGCTGCATACACAGGGGGTGGAGTCGCTGATTCGCTATCTAAGAAAGATAACGATGCGATGGGGGCTGATTACCGTCGCTTTTATGTTTATCCTGGGCGTCGCGCCTGCCTTTTGGCTGCATCTGCTCTACGGGTCGCAGTACGTCCGATACAGTTTCGTGCTCCAGTTATATTGCCTGCTTTACAGCATGATCTTTTTTGGAACACCTTTGCGTGCCGGCCTGCAGGCAATCGAGTTCACCGCTCCCTTGTTATGGGCGTATACGGCCATGCTGGGATTTGCCATGCTCCTTGCGGGTCCCTTCGCGAAAAGGCTGGGTCTGCTCGGTGTAATGTTGGGGCTGATCGGCACGCAACTGATTTTCCAGGCCATCCTGGGAGTAACACTGATCTTACGCACAAAACGGCTGAAAGCAATGGACGCAATGCCGTCAACAGCATAGCAAGGCTGGCAGGACAGAAGGCGTGTGGGGAACTTGAGTTACACGGGGAGCAGACTCGGCGATGCTATGCCGTTGCATCCATCGCTGAAGACCCGGTACTTTCGGCAGCCATTCTTGTTTTCCCACCCGAGCGGATGGACCGATGAAGCTGACAGCTGCATCGAATGCTTGAGGGTAGAGACTGTCTTCATGCAATTGCGGGCGACATTGACGAGCTTGCTGGCGGTGCTCCTGCTGTCCTTTTCTTCCCTTGGGTGCGCTTGCGGGGTCAAATGTGACCTCGCGGCGATGGCGGCGATGGGTCCGAGCTGCCATGAGGTGCGGTCTGCGCCTAGCCGGATGTCAACAATGGCGGGCATGCAGCCTCCTCAAACGCTCATGCACAGTGCCCGAAGCGTTGCAGCAGCGGACCCCTGCCAACATCAGGTTTGCGCAACGCAGCCGGCACTCTTGACTGAGCATGACGGCGTTGTCGCTCCAGCCGCGCGGAGCTTGAAAGCCGGGATGCCGTCTCTCCTTTTGTTCGCGCCAGGGGCGTTGGATGGTTCGCTACCCGTTCGAGGACCGCCACCTTTCCGAACAGGAACGCCCGTGTCCCTCCGCACAACTCTCCGCGTCTAGATCAGCGACCACCCGCAGCCGACATCCATGCATGTCGCCGGCCGGAGTGCGTTGCTTTGTCTCCATTTTGGACATCAGCAGCGAAGTCTCCGTGTCTTGGCGGTCCAGAATCTTGCCGCAGTAAAAGTACGGAAAGTACGGAGTTCTTTCACCATGGCGAATCGCCGATCGTTTCTTCAGAGTTTCCTGGGTGTCGGTGCAGGGCTGTTTGCCGGCCGCGCCGTTGCCGAACCTGCCCACAATGCGCCGAACAACACGGCAGGAAACCATGCGAATCAAGTCGCGCTAAGCGGCGGATACCAGGCGGTGAGCAGCGGCTCGCTTTCCAAATTGGATACCCACAACGGCCAGGTTTTTAACACACCGGTGGTGACCACGGATGTTGGCGACTGCCCCTTTGCATTGGATGGAGACACCAAGGTATTCCGTCTCACCGCCCACGTCTTCGAGCGCCAGATCGCGCCCAACAAGACAATCGTGGTGTGGGGATTCAACGGCTCGGCGCCCGGCCCTACGATCCAGGTGACGCAGGGCGACAAGGTGCGCGTGATCTTCAAAAATGAGCTGCCCGAGGCCACTTCTCTGCATTGGCACGGATTTGAAGATCCGATCGCGAACGATGGTATGCCCGGTATCAGCCAGGAGCCGGTGCGCCCCGGCCAAAGCTTTATTTATCATTTTACGATCACGCAGGAAGGAACCTTTTTCTACCACGCGCACATGGCGATGCAGGAAATGGCCGGGATGCTCGGCATTTTCATCATGCACCCGAAGGTTCCCTACCGGCCGCATTGCGATAAGGACTTCGCCATCAATATCCAGGAGTATGCCGTTCTGCCGAACTCCACGGTTCCCAATACCATGATGATGGAGTTCAACTGGCTGTTGCTGAACGGAAAAGCCGCGCCGATGTCCACGCCGCTCATCGTTCGCCAGGGCGATCGCGTTCGCATCCGTTTCGTGAACCTTGGGATGGATCATCATCCCATGCATCTGCATGGACACACGTTTTACATCACTGGAACCGAAGGTGGGCGCATCCCGGAAACAGCCTGGTGGCCCGGCAATACGGTGCTGGTGGGTGTGGCGCAGGCTCGCGACATCGAGTTTGTCGCCGACAACCCGGGCGACTGGATGCTGCACTGCCATTTGCCGCACCACATGATGAACCAGATGGCGTCGCAGGCTGGCCCCATGACCCGCAGCGCCGGTTTTTCCAGGGGAGGGTTGCGGGGTGCCGACAGTGGTGGACGCATGACGCCGGGCGGCGGGAACCCCGACGAGATGAAGGGCATGGACATGAAGGGCATGGACATGACCGACATGCAGGGTCCGGCGACGGTCGCCTCGAGCGTCGCGACCGGCCCGGCCGTTCCTTCCGCCGCACTCGGTGCGGGCGACCAGGCAACCGCTCCCGATGGGCCACTCGCGGATACGCAGTTCGACGCTGGCATGATGGGCCGGATGAGCGAGCAGATGGACCAAAGGCCGAAGTTGAGCGAGCTTCAGCAACGGAATGCCGATGCGTTCGACATGAGCGACAGCAGCATGAAGGTGCAGAGGATCGAGACCTCGCCCGATGCGAACAACGTCCCGAACTTCCCCCAGGACGCCTACATGGAAGGTCCGATGATGAATATGGACAAGCTGGTGGACAAGCCGGAAAACCTCGGTTTGCGCCCCAACTGGAGCCGATTCATGCAGGGCATGATGACCTTTGTTCGTGTGCTGCCGCCCGAGCAGTACAAGGAGGTCGTGGCGGCCATGCGCGATGCGCAGCGGCCCGGCGATCCCTATGCCTCGCTCTACACAAATCTCGGCAACGTCGCACGCGGTTGAGTTTGCCGAAGCGGAAACAACGCCATGGGGTCGGCGGCAACGTGACAACCCCCGCCTCGGACAGCCTTGGCATAAGTGTCCTTCAGGAGAAGAAATGAAGCTTAAACATATGGCGATCAGCCTGACTTTCGGCATCGCCGCCTGCGCCTCCCAGGCACAGCAATCCACACCCGATAGGCCAGGGATGCCCGGCATGAAGATGGACCCGCCGAAGTCCAAGCCTCGGCCGTCAACCCCTCGGCTCGCCCCGGAGCCGAACCGTACCAAAGAGCGGAACGATCCTATGCCGCGCGGCATCGGGAGCGTGGGGCAGGATGCCGGAAACATCAGGGCCAAAGCCGCCGCAGCCGGTGTGGAGCAATCCGTGCAGCAGCAGGCGGGCCAGCCGCAGACAACACGCGAAGTCACTAGCGACGCGGGCTCACTCCAGTTTTCTACGCAGGTAGTGCAAGAACCGGAGGCGGTCGGCTTTCACACGGGCTCGGACCTGCCGGTTCCCGAGCTCTTGCGCGAAATCGTCGATCGGCAGCCGATGACCTTCGAGAGCTTCCTCGGCCTGGCGGACAAAAGCAATCCGACCCTCGCCATGGCCCAGCGCAATGTCGATCGCTCAAAGCAACAAGCCCACCAAATTAGCTTGCCTCCCAATCCAAGCTTCGGGTACACCGGCGACCACATCCGCGGCGGCGAGTACAACGGCGGTGAGCAAGGAGTCTTTTTCTCTCAGGAGTTCGTGCTCGGTCACAAACTCGCACTCCGGCGGGACATCTACCGCGCCGAGGGTCGCTCGAATGAGTTTGCCGTCGAAGTTCAGAAGGCGCGGGTTCACAACGATGTCGGTCGTGCCTTCTTCGACGCTCTCGCCGCCCAGGAGTCCGTTGTGGTTCATGACCGGCTTCTTCAAGTCGCTCTTGACGCCGAGACCAATGCCCATGAGCTGGAACGGGTAGGCCAGGCCGATGCTCCCGACGTTCTGAATGCAGAGATCGCGGCCGAGGAAGCCAAGGTAGACTTCGAGACGGCACAGCGCATGTTCCTTGCCGCATTTGCCCAGCTTGCCACCTTTGCAGGCCAGGCGGCCCTGGACCCTCATCCGCTTACCGGCGGTCTTGTGGAACCGCCGCAGATGGACGCTGAGGATACCGTCGTTACCGATATGCAGCAGAGCCCCGCCGTGAAGCAGGCGCAAGCAAATGTGGCTTTGGCCGAGGCCCGCGTGAAGTCCGCCCACCGGGAAAGGGTGCCCAACTTAAACCTGAAGGCGGGCGAATGGTACGCGGGTGAGGATCTCGGGGCGACCGACATCAAGGCGGGCCCCATGAGCTTTGTCGAAGCGAGCGTGCAGCTCCCGCTATGGAATCGCAATCAAGGCAACATCGAAGCTTCCAGAGTTGAGTTGCAACGCGCGCACCAGGAGGTCACGCGCACGCAGTTGCTGACGCGGAACCGGGCGGAGCTGTATGCGCAGCAGTACCAAATTGCCCGGTCCACGGCCGCAAGGTACCGTACGGAGATGCTGCCCCGAGCACGACGTGCCTACCAGCTGGAAGCGATGAAGTACCAGCAAATGGGACAGGCTTATCCTCACGTCTTGGCCGCGCAGCGCATGCTCTTCACGCTCCAGCTCACCTACATCCAGGCGCTCGAGGAAGAATGGCGAGCGGCCATCGCCCTCCAGAACTACACGCTGATGAATGGCTTGGACGAGCCCGCGAGCACTGGCCAGGACTCCACGACCCTCAATCTTCCGACCGCGCCCGGCCTTGGCAACTGACGTTCTGGAGCCGGACAACCGCATCTGTCGAATACATATTTCAGCCCAGCTTTCGTGAGGTTCTTCATGGTTCAGCCGATCACCGATCCAGTTTGTGGAATGACCGTGGATCCCACGAAATCTGCCGCAACCGCGGAACAGGACGGCACGAAATACTTCTTCTGCTGCCAGGGATGCGCCACCAGGTTCCGGGCCGAACCGGCGAAATACCTTGCGCCCAAGCTGCCTCCTGCTCTGCCGCTCCTGACGGTGGAAGCCGAGACGCAAACCGAATACATCTGTCCCATGGACCCGGAAGTGCACAAGATGGGTCCGGGGGCCTGCCCGAAATGCGGCATGGCTCTGGAACCCGCGACGGTGAGGGCGCCCACCACGCGAATCGACTTCACCTGCCCGATGCACCCGCAAATCAGCCGCCAGGAACCGGGCAACTGCCCCAGGTGCGGCATGGTGCTGGAACCGCGCGAGACTATCGCCGAAGAGGTGAACCCCGAGCTGGTCGAGATGACCCGGCGTTTTTGGATCAGCGTTTCGCTCGCCGTTCCGCTGCTCGCACTCATGGTTTCCGAGCTGCTTCGATCCATGCCGCTCCAGCAGTTACTCCCTGCGCAAACATGGGCCTGGATCGAGTTTGCGCTGGCCACCCCGGTGGTGCTCTGGTGCGGTTGGCCCTTCTTTCTTCGGGGTTGGCAATCCGTGGTCAATCGCAGTCTCAACATGTTCACGCTCATCGCCCTGGGGACGGGCGCGGCCTATTTGTACAGTGTTGCAGCTACGTTTCTTCCGCAACTCTTTCCTCCTTCGTTTCGTGCGGAAGGCCGCGAGCTTGCGCTGTACTACGAGGCTGCCGTCGTCATCATCGCGCTTGTCCTTCTAGGGCAGGTGATGGAATTGCGCGCTCGCAGCCAGACTGGAAGCGCGATTCGTGCGCTCCTGGGCCTGGCTCCGAAGACCGCGAAACGTCTTGACGACCGGGGTGGCGAAGCCGATGTGCCGCTCGATCAGGTCCAGGTGGGCGACCGCCTGCGCGTCCGGCCGGGTGAGAAGATCCCCGTCGATGGCATCGTGCTCGAAGGCGGTAGTTCCGTCGATGAGTCGATGGTCAGCGGCGAGCCTATCCCTGTCGAGAAAGGTGTAGCGGCAAAGGTCACCGGCGGCACCGTCAACGCAACCGGAGGCTTCGTGATGCGAGCCGAGCGAGTCGGTGCGGATACCCTGCTCTCTCAAATCGTGAAGATGGTAAGCCAGGCACAGCGCTCGCGTGCCCCGATCCAGCGACTTGCAGATCGCGTGTCGTCGTTCTTCGTTCCAGTCGTCATCCTCGCCGGTGTTGTCACTTTCGCCGTCTGGTATTCCGTTGGCCCGCAACCCCGCTTCGCTCATGCATTGGTAAGCGCGGTGGCCGTCCTGATCGTTGCTTGCCCCTGCGCTCTAGGCCTGGCAACACCCATGGCCATCACCGTCGCCACCGGACGCGGAGCTGGGGCCGGCATCCTGATTCGCAATGCGGAGTCTCTTGAGATTTTCGGTAAGGTCGACACCCTGATCGTCGATAAAACCGGCACCCTGACCGAGGGCAGGCCGACGCTTGACTCCGTGATTCCACAACCCGGCCTGGATGAATCGGAGCTCCTGCAACTTACTGCCAGCCTGGAGCGATCGAGCGAACATCCTCTTGCCGCAGCCCTTGTGAAGGGAGCTGAAGCAAGGAAACTAACCTTCCTCGACGTGCAACATTTTACTTCCGTTCCCGGGAAGGGTGTGAAAGGAAACATTGCCGGCAGGCAGATAGCCCTGGGCAACACGGAGTTGTTTCGTGAGTTGAGCATTGATCCCGCACCGCTTCTCAGCGGAGCTGAAGCTCTCAGAAAGGAAGGCCAGACCGTGATGATGATCGCCGTTGAAGGCAAACCTGCGGGCATGGTCAGCGTTTCCGATCGCATCAAGACATCGACACCCGAGGCCATCCGGGAACTAAAAGCAGCCGGCCTGAGGATCATCATGGTCACAGGAGACAACGCGACTACGGCCCGGGCCGTTGCGAATAAACTCGGCATCGACTTCGAGGCGGACGTACTGCCGGAAAAGAAGGCCGAGGTGGTCAAAGCGCATCAACAAGGGGGAGCGATCGTTGCGATGGCAGGCGATGGGGTAAACGATGCTCCCGCACTGGCGCAGGCCAACGTCGGCATCGCCATGGGAACCGGAACCGACGTGGCCATCGAGGCAGGAGGCATCACGCTGCTCACCGGCGATCTTCGCGGCATCCTTCGAGCCCGACGCCTGAGCCGATCCACGATGAGAAACATTCGGCAGAACCTCTTTTTCGCATTCATTTACAACGCCATTGGGGTGCCCCTTGCGGCAGGTGTGCTCTTCCCGGCTTTTGGCCTACTGCTGAACCCCATGATCGCGGCCGGAGCCATGAGTTTCAGTTCCGTTTCAGTGATCGCAAATTCCTTACGCTTGAGGAAAGCAAAGCTCTGAGTGTTTGACCCTGAAAACTACGCAGTCCACCGTTGGGTTGAATTTGCTCCAGATCGCCAAGTGCCCCGCTCGCTTACCATCACGGCGCGTCCTCCACGAGGTGCACATCGAGTTTTGCTTTGTCTCCTGTGAAGTAGCGCCGTCGCATCCAGAAGGCGACCTGGACCAGGCCGATCAAAGCCGGCACCTCGATGAGCGGACCAACGACGCCGACAAAAGCCTCTCCTGAATTCAGGCCGAACACGGCCACCGCCACTGCAATGGCCAGCTCGAAGTTGTTGCCGGCGGCCGTGAAAGAAAGGGTTGCGGATTGCGCGTAGTTGGCCCCTAGTCGCTTGCCCATCCAGAAGCTGACCAGGAACATGATGAGAAAATAGAGGACGAGCGGGATTGCAATTTTCACTACGTCGAGCGGCAGCCTGACGATAAGGTCGCCCTTCAGCGAGAACATGACCAGGATGGTGAATAGCAAAGCCACGAGCGTAAGAGGGCTGATGCGCGGGAGGAAGCGTGTTCGATACCACGCTTCTCCTTTGAGCCGAAGGAGCAGGAAACGCGTCACGAACCCGGCAGCAAATGGAACACCCAGATAGATGCCAACGCTTTTGGCTATTTGTGCGATGCCTATCCCGACGACACTTCCTTCCAGGCCAAACCACTTCGGCAACACCGTAAGAAAAGCCCAGGCGTATAGGCTGTAGAACAGCACCTGGAAGACGCTGTTGATGGCTACCAGGCCTGCAACGTACTCCGTATCGCCCTCGGCCAACTCATTCCACACCAGCACCATTGCGATGCAGCGGGCAATGCCGATCAGGATCAGGCCGCGCATATAGGCCGGTTGGCCGCGCAGAAAGACGATGGCCAGCAGGAATATGAGGGTAGGGCCGATGAGCCAGTTCTGTACGAGCGACAAGCCAAGGACGCGCTTGTTGCGGAAGACCTCACCCAGTTTTTCGTATCGCACCTTCGCCAAAGGAGGAAACATCATGATGATGAGGCCGATGGCGATCGGAACGTTCGTCGTACCGGCCTGGAAGCGGTGGACGAACCTCGCCGAGGACGGAAGGAAGTGGCCGATCGCAACGCCGGCCGCCATGGCAAGAAAAATCCAAAGCGTCAGGAAGCGATCGAGAAATGAAAGCTTCCTGCGGGCCGCGGGAGCGCACATCTGCCCTTGTGTATAGGGTGCGGTAGACATCAGCAGACCTCGCAGGATGCTTTGGAGAAAATTGTCGGAAACGGAGCGCCCTTCAGAAGGGGGTACCTCGCCGGAGAGCAGCAGGCTTTCGTCAGCCTTGCCCGGTCCGCCCGCATCGGTTTCTCTTCCTGGAGCCAACCGAGAGTCTGCTTCAGGATTTGCGAAGCTCCGAGGTGCGGAGGCATCACGATCCGGTAATGCATCCACTTGCCTTCGCGCCTCGCCGCGACGATCCCGGCACTTCGCAGGTAAGCCAGGTGCCGCGAGATCTTCGGCTGAGGACCGCCCAGGATTTCGACCAAGTAGCAGACGCAAATCTCCTGCTCTCCCATGAGATTGAGCAATCGGAGCCGAGTGCGGTCGCCCAGGGCCTGAAAGAACCGCTCTACATCGAACGGAGACGATTTCGCCATGCTTCTCTTATACGCATTGACGTATGCATTCTGCAATGAATAGAATTGGGTGAACGTATATGTGCGGCTTTGAGACGGCTCCTTGTGGTCCGCGCGTTCCCTCCACGACGATCTGACCCTGCTGCTTTCGCATCACGACATCACCGCGGCCAGCGTGAAAGGTTACGCCACCGAGCCGACCACGAGGGCATAACGCACCGAAAGGGAAACCACCATGCACACGGTGATCTTTGCTTGCGTCCACAACGCCGGACGATCCCAAATGGCAGCCGCTTTTTTAATCAGCTTGCCGATCGCACGAAGGCGGAAGCCATCTCGGCGGGAACGGAACCAGGCTTGCGTGTACACCCGGAAGTCCTGACCGTGATGCAGGAAGTCGGAATCGACCTCAGCCACGCGGAGCCCCAGAAACTGACCCAGAAACTTGCCATGGGTGCGGCGCTGCTCGTTACCATGGGTTGCGGAGACAAATGCCCCTATGTCCCAGGCTTACGCCGAGACGATTGGCCTCTGCAAGACCCAAAGGAGCTACCGATGAAGGAGGTTCGGATGATTCGGGATGCGATCAAGCGTCGAGTCGTTGAGCTGCTTGCCGTTGAGAAACTTGGCCCAAAGGGCGACGCATAGGATTTTTGTTCTCGTCGTAGTTGCAATAGCCGTAAACCGATCGTTGCCAATAGCCCCTGGAGGGTCTTTGCGACCTGAACGCCAGCGGAAAGATTGTGCATGGAGATTGTCCGCTCAGTGGTGTGCGTCGAGGTGCGGCAGATCGCGAGATTTGGCTACCAGCGCAAGGGGCGTCGTTTCCTCGGCAGTGCCCGCATGGTGCTTGGAGCGACCCACACGCTGGGCCTGGTAGATGCCGCCGTGCCCCGAAAACAGATAGCTGAAGACACACGCGATCGCGGCATAAGCTCCAGCTTCTGCGCCGAACAACTCTAGCGCCATGAAGGTAGAAGCGATGGGCGTGTTGGCCGCACCGGCAAACACCGCCACGAATCCCATGCCGGCCAGCAAGGAGGATGGCAGGGGCAGAATATACGCCAGCGCATTGCCAAGCGTGGCACCGATATAGAACAAGGGCGTGACCTCACCCCCTTTGAAGCCGGCCCCCAGGGTTACCGCGGTAAAAATGAATTTGCCGATCCAATCATAGGGCGCGTGCCGCGGGCCGAATGCGGCGACGATGGTTGGAATGCCCAGGCCGATGTACCTGGTCGTTCCCAGCGCCCAAACTCCGAGCGCAACAAGGATGCCGCCCGAAAACGGCCGCAACGGCGCCCAGACGATTCGCTTTTTGAACAGGCGACCGAGGGTGTGTGTTGATTTCGCAAAAGCCATGCCAACCAGGCCAAAAACGGCACCGGCGATCGCCGCCCAAAGCAAGCCTGCTGCCCGCAACGGGGGCGTGCCGCTCACCGTGTAGATCGTGTGGTGCACATGCCAGGCATGCGTGGTGAAGTCGCCGATAAACGACGCGAGGAAGCAGGGGGCAATGGCGTCGTAACTCACCGCGCCGATTGCCAGGACTTCCATACCGAACACGGCGCCGGCCAGGGGTGTGCCAAAGACGGAGGCGAAGCCGGCACTTACCCCCGCCATCAGCAAAATACGGCGTTCGCGGGCATTCATCTGGAAAGGCCGCGCGAGTTGATCCGCGAGCGAGGCACCGGTCTGAATCGCTGTCCCTTCCCTGCCGGCCGACCCCCCAAAAAGCTGTGTCATCCAGGTGCCGATCAGGATGAGCGGCGTCATTCGAATCGGAATCGTCCGTTTTGGATCGTGGATCTCATCGAGGATCAAGTTGTTGCCTGCCTCGACGGCCGTGCCCAGATACATGTACAGACAGCCCACAAGAAGGCCGGCGAAGGGCAGCAGCGCAATGAGCCATGGGTGGGATTCGCGGGTGTCGGTGGCCCACCCCAACGACACCAGAAGCAACGCGGAGGCAGTGCCACCCATGAGGCCGGTCAAAGCAGCGATGGGAACCCATCGCAGCAGGTAACGAGCAGCGTGAAAGATCTCGAAGCTGTAACTTTGGGAACGTCCTTCGGACACAATTCCTCCTACAGAATGTAGGAGTCATCAGCAGCGCGAGCGCATGCAGTTGCGGCGAACCCCATCGCCATGACTTGTGCATTCAATATAACAGCGGTTCGGTGCGAATGGCCGTGGATCTTACCCTCCAGACCATCATCCTCATCGGGTTTGCGCGACCGCCTGTGAGTCCGGCGCTATGCTGCGCAATGTGTTGGCTGCGCTATGTGTTGGCTGCGCTATGTGTTGGCTGCGCTATGTGTTGAGAGCGTCCAGTATCGAGCGGCCGTCTTCGCGCCTAGGCAGCACATACGCCGCAACCGATCCCCTGCTTTCCATTGCGGGTCGTTCAGACCAAAGCAGATCGATGCTTGACGCCGCCGCCGGAAGTACCTAAAGTAAACGAACTATTACAAAAACAAGTACAGGCAAGCGACCCTCTCGCCGAGGAGCGTCTGCCTGCATTCAGCAAACAGGCCCTTTGCGGGTGCACCTGTTTTTCTGACGTTTGCCGCACCGAACTCCAAGGGGGTTTTTATGAACTTGCCTGTCCGGCGTAAGCACCTGCTTGCCGCAATGTGTCCGATGGTTTCTCTTTCGATGGGCGTATCGGGCGTGTCCCTTCTGGCGCAAACATTTCGAGGAACCGTGTCCGGAACAGTCACCGACGCCACCGGTGCCGCGATTCCGGGAGCCGTGGTCACGCTGACCAACCCGCTTACGGACTTTCGCCTGTCCATCCCCGCGGGAAGCACCGGCGATTACCTGTTTCCAGAGCTTCCGGTAGGCGTGTACAACGTCATCGCGAAAGCGCCCGGCTTCGACACCAAGGCCATCGACTCCGTCAACGTCGCGGTCTCGAAAATCACCGACTTGCCGATTCATATGACGGTCGGCGCGGAGAATACGATCGTCACCGTCGAAGCGAATGGCGTCCAGACCGACACCACGTCCAGTTCGCTGGTTTCCGTCATCGACCAGGCGACCGTGCAGAACATCCCCATGAACGGTCGCGACTTTACGCAGATGGTGAAGTTGTCGCCGAGCGTCAACATCAACAAATCCGTGAATGGATCCCGCACCAACGGCATCAATTACCAGCTCGATGGCGCCGATAACAACGATCCCTGGTCGAATGCCGTGGCTTCCAACCAGGGTGGCGTGGCCGGCATCGCGGGGGGTCTCATTCCCATCGAAGCCATCGACCAGTTCGCGATCCAGAACAATGCCGAGGCCGACATGGGCCGCAACGGCGGAGGCAACGCCAACATGGTCCTGCGTTCGGGGACCAACGATATTCACGGCGATCTTTTCTACTTCGATCGCAATGAGTATTTCGCCTCGCTCTCGCCCATTCAGCCGGCCGGCAGCCGCAAACCGGAGATCCGCAATCACCAGTTCGGCTTCACGCTGGGCGGTCCCCTTTGGAAGAATCACACGTTCCTTTTTCTGGCCGGAGAAGTCCAGCTCGCCAACGCCAACAACAGCGTTTCCGATACCGTCCTGAGCGATGGATGGGTGGCCGCGGGTACGAAATTCCTCAGCCTGTACGGAAAAACGCCGGACCCGGTCGCCCTTGCCCTTTATGCCGGCAACGGCACGGCTGCGGGTCTTTATCCGGCCGAAAGCCGCTCCGGTCCCGCGACCACGGGCAACTACCTCAGCAACGGCAAGAACAGCTACAACAGCTATAACGGCATCATCAAGCTCGACCACCACTTCTCCGATCGGGAGACCCTTTCCATGCACTACCTGGGGACCACCGGAACCCAGACCGCCGACGTCGGGTCGCACTATGCCGAGTACTTCCAAAGAGCGCCCATGCACATTCACAACGTTTCGATCGTGCAGAATTCCGTGTTTACCTCCCATCTCATCAACCAGGTGACGTTCGGTGGAAGTTACTTTCTGCAGACATTCAACGACGCCGACCAGAGCTTCAATCCCGCCGCGCTGGGCCTGAACCTGGGGCTGACCGGCATCCTTGCGCAGGGTGCGACCCAGCTCAACATCAGCGGTTTCGACTACACGGGTGCCACCGCACCGCTGGGCCGCACGGACGTTACGGGCCTGGTCAACGACACGCTGCACTGGGTTCTCGGCCGGCATTCGCTGAAGCTTGGCGGCGAATTCCGCCACTCCAATCTAAACGTCGGCTATTTCACCAACGGACGTGGCAAGTTCAATTTCGACGGCACCCGCGGGCCGTACGCCGCATCGAGCGCCGCCGTTCTCGCCGCTAACTGCACGACCGCCGGGGTCACCGCGTCCAACTGCAGCGCGCTTGAAAACGTCGCCGACTTCCTGCTGGGCGCACCGACAAACTCTGCCGGTGCCGTCATCCTGCGCAACAATCCACAGCGGGTCTACCTGGTCAGTTCGCAGGATTACTTTGCCCAGGACGACTTCCAGATCAGCCAGAAGCTCACCGTAAACTTCGGCCTTCGCTACACCTATCCCGGCGTGGTTCACGATGAGCGCCAGGACCTGTACAACTTCGACCCCTCCACGCGCAGCTTCCTTCCCAGCCCGCTCTACAACAAGGACCTGAGCGACTTCGCTCCCCGCGCCGGCTTCTCCTACAGCCCCCGCCAGGATCAGCACACGGTTCTGCGCGGCAGCTACGGCTGGTTCTACGACACTCCCACCGTCGGCCAATTCGTCTACAACAACATCAACAACGGCGCTTCGCCCGGCATCTATGGCAACCCCGCCGGGTCCACACCGGTGTACCAGGTGAACGCGCCGGCAAACACCGTGTTCAACAACGGGGTCGCCGTTTTCGGCAATGCGGCGGCTTCCAGCCTCGGTGCGTTCGCCATCAACCCGAACTTCAAGACTGCCTATCTCCAGAATTTCAACATCAACGTTGAGCAGCAGCTTTCAAATTCGACGCTTGTCACGATGGCGTACGTGGGCAGCCAGGGCCGTCGTCTCGGGTTGGTCAACGATATCAATGAGGCTGTCGGCGGTGTTCGGCCGTACCCGCGCTCCTCCACCGGCACGCTTTTGAACGGCATCAACCAGGTCAACTCCCACGGCAGCTCCAAGTTCAATTCGCTGCAGCTCAATGTGCGCCAGGCACCCTGGCATGGGCTTTCCAATAATTTCAATTACCAATGGGGCCGCTCGATGGACTTCACCTCCAGCGTCACAACACCCGAAAACAGCTACAACCTGGCCATGGACTACGGCCCAAGCACCTTCGATGTGCGCAACTCGGTGACCGACTATGTCAGCTACACGGTGCCGCAGATCGCTCATTTTGCCCCTCGGCTCACCAAGGGCTGGCAGGTGAACACCCTGGCCACCTTTGCCGGTGGATCGCCGGTGAACATCCTCACCGGGGCCAATGTCAGCGGCAGCGGCGAGAACAAGGATCGTCCCAACCAGATCCGGCTGAATCCGCTGGTGACGCGGTCGACGATCGTTAATGGATCCACGCTCCAGTACCAATACCTTGCCCCGCAGGTCGCGGGCAGCGCTGCCTTTGTGCGCCAGGCCGCCGGCACGTTCGGCAACACGCGGCGCGACTCCATCTATGGGCCCGGTCTTGGCTCGGTGGATTTTTCGCTCTTCAAGCGCACACCGCTGACCGAGCGCATCAACACCGAACTTCGCGCGGAGGTCTACAACATCATGAACCAGGCCAACTTCGCGAATCCCAGCGGCACCATCACCAGTGCTACCTTCGGCCGGCTCACCCAGACGCGTAACGGCAGTTCGGCTCCAGGTCTCGGCTTCGGCGAACCGCGCAACGTCCAGTTCGCCTTGAAGCTTACCTTCTAAATCAACGCGGTAGCACTGCTGACGACAGGGCCAACGATGGACGAAACGGTGACCGCAGCGAATGGCTGGCGGGTCTCGCCGAGTGATGCATGAAACGGTCTGCGGCTCGCAATTGTCGGCGCCATGGAAACCTCCTCTGAAGTAATTCCCCGAAAAACCTGAAAATGACTATAAAGACGTATGGGGGCGGGTGTACTATTCTCTCGTCTTTGCACAACGCCGCTTGGGACCCGCTAAGGACCTCACTTTCTGTCACTTAGCTGTAACATTTCAGGTTTCCGAGAGCTTGGGAAAAGACCCGTTTGCGCACGCGCACGCGGTTTTTGCCGAACGATTGGTTCGACCGCAACAAGTTCCTGGAAGACACGCCTCCAAAGGATGCGTGCCGGTTCTCTGCCTGCCCGGTACGCTGAAGCCGCAATGTCCCCGCAACCAGATTTCAAGGGAGAATACATGCAGTCCAAAGATCTCAGACCGTCAGTTCAAACGGCACACCTCCGTAGGGAAGATGCCCCCAAGGATGCGCGCAGCGCAACGGGCAAGAATCGACTCAAAGCTTCCGCCGCTCTGTTGGCCACGTTGTGCGTGGGGATGGGCGCCGCACAGGCCAATGCACAGCTCAGCGCGCTGCATGCCAGCGGGCGCAACATCGTGAATGCGAGCGGCAACGTCGTTCCTCTCCGGGGCGTCAACCTCGGAGGCCTGTTCGTCATGGAACAATGGATGACTCCGTTGGACAGCGGCATCACCAAAGCTAACAACCCTCCGGGCAACGACACATTGGGTGTGATGCTGAAGCTGAAATCGCGCTTCGGTGAGCCACTCGAGCAGAGTCTAATCAGCACGTATCAAAACAGCTGGATCCAGGCGAGCGATCTCGACAACATCAAAAACGGCGGCTTCAATGTGATCCGTGTTCCGGTGTGGTGGGGACAGTTTTATGCACTGGCTGATCAGACCCCCACAGGATGGCGTTCGGACGCATTTACTTACCTCGACTGGCTGGTGAGCGCCGCCGGCTCACGCGGCATTTACGTCATCATCGACATGCACGGTGCGGTCGGCTTCCAAAGCAGCTCGGATTCGACCGGCGCGTTCAATGTGAATCAATACTGGGGCAGTCAGAGCAATCAGGGCGACACAGAATACATGTGGTGGCAGATCGCGAACCACTACAAGGGCAATTCCACGGTTGCCGCTTTCGATCTGCTCAACGAACCGACAGGCTCGTCGGACAACAGCGCGCCCGTTTCGGTGCAGAACGACCTTTACACCAGTGTTCGCCAAGCCGATCCGAACCGTATGTGCATCATCGAAGGCACGTTCGGCTCGTGGAGCTGGAGCATGCTGCCCGCTCCCTCGCAATACGGCTGGACCAATGTGGTTTATTCCATGCACGCCTACTCGGTCAACCACGATGCAGGCAGCACCAATGCCGAGGCCGACAAGCAGGTCAGCGACTTCAACGCCCATCAGAGTTGGAACGTCCCGGGCTACGTTGGAGAGTTTACGGCTTGGGATAACGACTCGAGCGTTTGGGCTCACATGATCAACGACTTCAACAACGCGGGTCTGAGCTGGAGCATGTGGACCTACAAGTCGACCACTGGCGGGAGCTGGGGATACTACAACCCGACCCAATGGCCGCCCACGCCGAACATCGCTTCGGATAGTGCGGACACCATTCGCTCCGATTGGCAGCAATGGACGACATCCAACGCGTTCGCTCTGGATTCCTCCAAGGGCATCAACGGCGGTGGCGTCAACACCGGTGGATCCGGATCGAGCGGCGGCGGGAGCACGAGCAGCAGCGTCAACATGAGCTTCAGCGCGGGCACACCGACAGCCAGCATCTCGATGGGCTCGTCGCCATCGTTTGCCAATTTCAACGGCAAGCTATACGCGGCATTCCGCTCCAACGATAGCCGCAACATCCTGTTTATTGCGTCTTCGACGGATGGCGTCAACTTCGGGGCCGGCACAGGCTATAGCAACATCCAGATGGGTTCGGCGCCGTCGCTGACGGTGTTTAACAACAAGCTGTATGTGGCTTTCCAGGCCAACGATTCCAGCCATAAGTTGTTTGTGACCTCCTCCGCGGATGGCGTCACGTTCCCTGCCGCGACGGGTTACAACAATATCCAGATTGGCGGCGCTCCGTCGTTGGCAGCCTTGAACGGCGTACTGTATGTCGCCTTCCAGGCCAACGACTCCGGCAACGCTATTTGGATGGGACAGTCCTCTGACGGCGTCAATTTCACCACCGGCGTCACAGGCGATTCCACCAATGCGGCCCCGGCCCTGACTGCCTTCAACAACAACCTGTACCTCGCCTTCCGCAGCAACGATAGCCGCAATATCCTGTTCACGAATTCTTCGAGCAACGGTAGTTTCGGCGGATCTACGGCGTACCCGAACATTGCGATGGGGTCTTCTCCCGCGCTGGGTGTCGCCAATGGAGCGTTGTACATCACCTTCCAGGCCAACGATCCGAGCCACTACCTTTTCATCACTGGCTCAACTACCGGATCCAATTTCCCGGCCGCTACCGGCTTCAGCAACATCAGCATCGGCTCTGCGCCTACCGCGGCCGCCTTCGGCAGTAACTTGTCGGTCGGCTTTAAATCCAACGATTCGAGAAACATCCTCTTCACCACTGTCAACTAACTTAACCTGATCGGTGGCAACGAACCAACACGACCTGCCTTGGTGCTTCGGCCCAGGGCAGGTCGCTTTATGGGAGCCTGCCCCGCGTAACGCGGGGCACATGCGTCGCCCTCTTGCGGCTCCTTGCCTCGCTCGTTCAGGCTTATGCGCTTCGTCACGACTTACGACAGATCTTCAAAGGGGAAAAAATGTATCGCAGAAGCTGGATTTCCACTGTTACGCGACTCGCCCTCTCTCTTTTGCTTGGGCTCCAGGTTGTAAATGCAGCAACGGCGAACGCGCAGCTGCAACCGTCCTCCGTTACCTATCCTCGTGACGATGCCGCCATGCAAAACCTGCTGTCGACCTTCGATCCCACAAGCAATGGATGGCAAAAGGGCCTAGCTCTGGATGCCATCATCAACTCCTATGAGCGCACGCACGATGCGAAATACCTGACAGCGCTGAGCTCGTCGTTTCAGTACTCCGTCGGTTGGCGGACTAAGTTCTACGACGACATCGGATGGTATGCCAATGCGTGGATTCGCGCCTACGATGTGACCGGCGACCCGAAGTATCTCAACGAGGCTATGGCCATCTTCAGCACCATGACGGCCGGTTGGGATGGTACCTGTGGGGGCGGCCTTTGGTGGTCTACCGATCGTGCCTACAAGAATGCCATCACCAACGAGCTTTTCCTGCTTGCCGCCGCGCGCTTGCATCGGCGTCTGGCCAGTGATGGGACCGGTGCCGGCAGCTACTACGATTGGGCGTTTCGCGAGTGGAGCTGGTTCCAAAACAGCGGCATGATTAACGGGCAACATTTCGTGAACGACGGACTCACCAGTGGATGCCAAAACAACAACGGCAATCCTTATACCTACAACCAGGGCGTAATCCTGGGGGGACTGGTCGAATTATGGAGAATCGACGGGGACAGGGGCCACCTGTTCAGCGCGGAACAGATTGCCGAGGCCACCACCACCGGCCAGGTCTACTCGAACGGCGTTCTAAAGGAGGCCTGCGAGCCAAACTGCGGCAGCGGGGACGGGGATGTTTTCAAAGGCGTTTTCGTTCAAGGGCTTGCCCGTCTATACAACGCCGATCGTGGAAACAAACCACAATATGGGACCTTTATCGATAACAACGCGAACAGCGTGTGGAATACCGATCGCACCGGAAGCAATGGCATTGGACTCTTATGGGTGGGTTCCCCGGGAACACCCAATCTGGGCACGCAAACCTCGGGCGCTCTGCTTCTGGGTGAGGAAGCGCTGCTGGACGCAGGGGGCGAAACGAGCACACCTCCGGTGCTGGGAAGCGTCAACCTGAACTTCAATGCAGGTACGGCAAGTCCTAATGTAGCGATGGGTTCCTCGCCTTCGTTTGCAAGCTTTAACGGCAAACTGTATGCGGCCTTCCGCTCCAACGATAGCCGCAACATACTGTTCATTGCATCATCGACCGATGGCGTGAACTTTGGGCCGGCCACCGGTTACAGCAACATCCAGATCGGTTCGGCGCCGTCGTTGACGGTGTTTAACAACAAACTGTATGTGGCATTTCAGGCGAACGATGCCAGCCATAAACTCTTCGTCACCTCCTCAACGGATGGCGTCACGTTTCCCGCAGCCACCGGCTATAGCAACATCCAAATCGGCGGTGCGCCGTCCCTGGCAGCTCTGAACGGCGTTCTCTATGTCGCCTTTCAGGCCAACGACTCCGGCAATGCTATTTGGATGGGGCAGTCCCCTGACGGCGTCAACTTCACAACCGGCATCACTAGCGAGTCCACCAACGCAGCGCCTTCGCTAGCCGCTTTCAACAACAAGCTGTACCTGGGATTCCGTAGCAACGACAGCCGCAACATTCTGTTTGTGGCCTCGTCCAGCAACGGCAGCTTCAGCGGATCCACAGCCTACTCCAACATCGCCATGGGGTCGTCTCCCGCGCTGGCCGCGGCTAATGGGGCACTGTATGTCACCTTCCAGGCCAACGATTCAAGTCACTTGCTCTTTGTTACTGCCTCAACGACAGGGACAGGATTTCCGGGCGCTACCAGCTTTGGCAGTATGAGCACCGGATCGGCGCCCACCGCGGCCGCCTTCGGAAGCACATTGTCCATCGGCTTCATGGCTAACGATTCCCGGCATATCCTTTTCACCACCATCAACTGACCACCTCTCACCCAAAACGCCCGACCCACAACCTGCGCCTCACGCAAAGTCATCAGACATCGACGCGCGTGAGGCGTTCCCTCAGGATCAGGTTGGAGGTAGCGTACAAGCTGTTCTCTCGACCGTCCTGCGTCCGTGCGGTGTTTTTGCTTGTCGCTGGGCCATGGGCGGGTTCCTCGACACCAAGGGCACAGGTGCATCTCTCCTGTGCCCTCCGGTCGAAGAAGGTTTCATCCTCACTTTCAAGGGTGGCATCAGTTCGCGGCAATTGCGTCGTTGGTACCCCACACGACCGTGGTGCCCCAAACCACGGTGCTGCCCCACACGACTGTGGTGCCCCAAACCACGGTGCTGCCCCAAACAACTGTGTCGGCCTGAGCGGTGACCAGTCCGGTCGGCATATAGCTAGTCATCGACTGGCCGTTTGGTGCCCAGAAAATAGGCAAACGATTGCCACTGGTTCCCGAGAAGGCCGGAGCACTATAGAACGATTGCAAGCCTCCCACCATCACCAGGTTGCCACTATTATCCAAGCCCGCCGTTGGCGACTTGGCGCTTCCCACGGTAGCGGGTGCAAGCGCGGTGTTGCACAGAGCCGCCCCGATATCGAGGTAACCGGCGCCTACAGTGAAGGCATCCGCCTCTTCAGCAAACGTTTGGCCCGTGATGCCATCCACCACCGTGCCGGCTAGGTTGACGCCCTTGTTGGCACTCAACATCAGACGGTACTTGACCTGATCCGGCGTCAGGTTCGGATTCTGTTGCAAGAGCAGAGCTACCGCACCTGTGACCATCGGTGCCGCCATGCTGGTGCCTGAGAGCGCGATATAGTTTGGCGAGAGCGCGGCCGGGCCGTACCCATAGACCGAGGTTGCTACGATATTGCCTTGCATCTGGTTGGCCAGGGTCTGTCCGTTCGCGAAAAGCGAAATCACCATACTGCCGGGAGCGGAGATGTCCGGTTTGACAACCCAATCTCCAAGGGTTGGACCTTTGGAACTGTAGGAGGCTGGTATTAAAGAACTGAGTGCAGGGCTACCCTGGGTGCTCATCGCACCGACTGTGATCACGTATGGATCATTGGCGGGAGCAACGGTGGTAAGGTATCCGTTCGTTCCCATGGAGTTTACGCGTCCGTAATTACCTGCCGCGGCCACGACCACGATACCCGCCTTCCAAGCCTGCTCCACGGCCTGATCTAACGGATCCTGCGAGTAACTCTCGAAGACGCCGCGTCCAACCGATAGATTGATCACCCGGATGTTGTAAACATCCTTGAGGGCAATCGCTCGGTCGATCGCCGCGATCAGCTCGGTATCGGTACCGGCTCCGTTTGCGTCAAGCACACGTAAGTTGATGAGGTTCACGTTGGCTGCAATGCCCTTGAAGGTGTACTTGTATTGAGGTCCGGTGGAGCTGGCTCCGTTCCCGGCGATGATGCCCGCAACGTGAGTGCCGTGACCATAGGCGTCGGTTGCACTTCCAGAGTTTGTGAAATCCTGGCTATAGACGATACGAGAACTAGAAATGTCAGGGACGGAGGAAATTCCGCTGTCGATGACTGCAACTCCGATTCCCGTACCATTCAGACCCAGATTGTACGGAATGTCGAGGCTTTCCCGATGGTAATCGAGCGTCGGCGCCTTGCCGGTTGTGGACATCGCTCCCGACGTAAACAACGGACGATTAGCCGACACATACGCCACGTTCGGATCGTTCGCCAGTTCAGCGAGCACCGAAGCCGGCACTCGATACGAACCGCCTTTGAGCGATTTGAGTTCGCGCCTCATCTGGCCGCCATGGCGAAGCAGATGCTCGTGCATTGCGGTAGTTGGGGTGCCGCGGAACTGGACGATGATGTCGACTTGCTCGTCGCCCCTTTTGCCGGCTAGATCGCTCGATATTTTGGTTTGGCTAAGCGCTGTTGTCGCGCTCAGCACAAGCGCACAGGTGGCAACGATACTTCTACCCCAAGTCGCGCTTTTCCGTTCATGTTGCAATTTCATTTCTTCCTCCAGAGGGTAAGCGCGACGGCTTTGTAGCCAGTCAGGGCTCTTGTAGCAGGGGCCTCGTTCACCGCTGGGCGCATGAACTAAGTGCGACTTTAAAAGCGATTCTGCAAAGTGGCCATACAGCTTGGGTGTCATGACCATTGCGCAAACCAAGGTACCGTGCTAATGGTCACCACAGGTAATGCCTAAGCTTTATCGGTAGGGGCTGATGGGGGTTCACCTTACTCGGCACAGGGTGTGCGACGATTCAGTGTCGCCGCACCCCTGTGTCCTGGTAGAAGCGAATGCCGATCCCAAACGCGCATGGCCGCTCGGCGCAAGGGGGCGGAAGCAGTCGAGGGCATCCCAGCTTGCGGGCGACCGAGCGCAGGGTCACGATTTCATGGCTGCCTGCTGTCGATCCAGGCAGCTAGGAAGCGTTCAGACGATCACTTCATCCTGCCGGTGTGTGGCGCGGATCACACGCCCACGCGAGCCATTGTGGTGCTTATGTTTCATGGCATACATGCGTCGATCCGCCTCTGAGAACAGGCCTTCCACGTCGGTGCCGTCGTCTGGATAGAAGGCCGCTCCCAAACTGAGGGAAAGGAAGTCCTGACCACAGACCACGCGTCCCGCTTCTTGAGCCGAAGCGTTCAGCAACCGGCCTTTCTCCTCGATCGCTCGCTGGGTAACGCCCGTAGCGACGACCACGAATTCATCGCCGCCCATACGAGCAGCATAGTCATAGACCCGACAAACGGCGCGCATGGAGGCAGCAAAGTGCTTGAGCACCTTGTCGCCCGCGAGATGTCCAAAGCGATCGTTGATTTCTTTGAAGCCATCGAGATCACAAACGATGACGGCCATGCTTAAGCCCTCTCTTTCACACCGGGCCAGTTCCTGCTCCAGGTGGATCGACAAGGCGCGTGCATTGGCCATACCGGTCAGGTGGTCGATGGTGGCGGATTGCTCCGCTTCCCGATATTTGAGCGCGTTTTCGATAAAGTGGGCCACTCGCGCTGTAATCACCTTCAAAATGCGCAGATGTTCGCTCGAGAAAGCATCGGCGTCGGACCGATAGAGGGCGAGCACGCCGACGAGTCCGGTAACACCCTCCAGCGGCACCGCAAGGGCGGAGCGTGGGGCATTACTGAGGACTTCCATGATGGGAAAACCGATTTCTACCGCTGGATTGCCGTTGATGATCGGCTTTGCATTTTCAGCAACCCACCCGCATAGGCCCGAGCCGATAGGGATCTGAAGCGCGGAAAAAATGCGTGCATGTTCGCCCGAGACAAACTCGGGAACCAGCGTGTCATTTCGCTTCACGAAGGTTACGATCGAGTCGTAAGGGACGATTTTTCTTAGGCGTATTGCCACAAGTGAGAGCGTTTCGTCCAGACTCAAGGAGTTGCCTAGATCCTGGCTAAGCTCAAACAGGGTATGGGCTTCTTGCCTGGCCGAGGCGATCGAGGAGAGAAAATCCGAGCTCGGTCCGGTGTCGGAGTCGCTGGCTTCCAGCCCTGTCGCGGGGCCTTCCCCATTCTGTACGAAATGGTTGAAACGTAGGGCATTGCCGTTGCCATGCTCGATACCGATCGCCGCCAGGGTTTCGAAATCTTTGTAACGCCGTTGCAGAACATCAACGACCGAGGGATCGAAAGAAAGTCCGGATTCTTCGGCGATGATCTTCATCGCGTCTTCCAAGGACGCAGCCCGGCGATATTGACGGTCCGATGTGAGGGCATCCAAGCAATCCACAACGGCAAGCACCCTTGCGCCGAGCGGAATTTGTTCACCCTTCAAGCCGTCCGGGTACCCAGCTCCGTTCCACTTCTCGTGATGGGAGCGGACGATCGAGGTTACAGGGTAGGGAAAGGCCACCTTCTCAACGATGCCGGCACCGACGATGGGATGAATTTTCATCTTCTCGAATTCTTCCGGGGTGAGTCGGCCGGGTTTATTGATGATGTGGTCGGGGACGGCGAGCTTACCGATGTCGTGCAGAAGGGCGCCCGCACGCAGGGCATCGAGATCCTGGGTCCCCATGCCCAGGTCTTTCCCCAGTTCCACGGCGTAGGTACGTACACGGTGCAGATGGGAATGGGTGTTCTGGTCTTTGGCCTCGATGGCAAGGGCCAGGGCTTCGATCGTGCGAAGGTGGAGTGCGCAAACCTCCTCAACATGCAGGGCTTCCAGTTCAACTCGCCGTTTTTCATCCTCCAAACGCCCAAGATACAGGGAGTACGAACGGTAAACCCAATACATCAATGGAACGACGAGAAGCGCGCTCGCCCAGCCGACAAACCCTGCGATGAAACTGACGAGGCCAACCACGGCCGCACCGACCAAGTAGTAGGGCAGCGACCAGAAATACGTTTCTCGCCAGATTTTGCGGATCGATACATGCTGGCTCATCGCAATCACGACCGAAATCGGCGCGGTGTTCGCGACGAAATAGGAGCAGGCAGCTATGAGAAGAAGAAGCGGTGTGCGGCTGTGAAAGAGGACAGAAAACCAATGGTAAACAGTTTGTGTAAAAAAGATGGCCGGCGCGCTCATCCCAAGCACGTTGAAAACAACCTTGATGGGTTCAGGTCGATGTTTTGCCTTCCAAAGGCATTGCACAAGTGTAGCGGCGCATCCGATGACGAGCGTCTCGCCGACCGATAGCTCGAGCACACCGAGGAGTACGAAGAGGAAGTGCACCGACATCGTGCTTTCCATCCCTGGCAGGCGTACCTTCAGAGTGGCGGAAATGATGGCAATAGCTAGATAGCAGCCGAATTTCCACAAATTGGTGGGGTGGGACTCCAGAAGCGCGAGCGCGGACACGGTCGCGCCGACGAGGGAGCAAGCGCAAACAAAAATCAGAACACGCGGTGGAAGAGATGTTTTCACGGGCTGAAATTTCGACCTTCCAAGTGGCATCGCCCATCTTCAACGCAGCAAGTTCGGTTACGCGGCAGGCGGGTACCTGACGCACGTCGAGCAACCTCGATGCTTCCTCGGCGGAACGCAACCGATCTACTGTCGCCCATGTTATTCAGCTCAGCCTGTAATTCGGACCTTTCGCACACAGCAGACCAACGTCTACGAACTGCATGAGGACAGGGTCCACCTTTGGTGAGGCTCCGGTACATAACACTTCGGTTCGTTCGCCAGAACATTCTCGTGTGCCCAGCAACCGAAGGGCTCAAGCGGCTACAGCAAAAGCCACCCCCAGCGATTCAAAGCGCGAGACAGGTATAAAGGTTGGGTAGCTTGGTGGTTCCGCAGCCGGACCACCACGGGGAGATGCCATGGGATCGTTGCCCTCGTTCAGTCTTGAAGGGAAAACCGCGCTGGTGACGGGGGCCGCTCGTGGGCTCGGCCGAGCTATCGCTCTTGCGCTCGCAGAAGCCGGTGCCGATGTCGCACTCGGTCTGCGCGACGTCACCAAGGATGCCGGAGTGGGCGCTGAAATTGAAGCTCACGGACGCAAGGCGCTGCCGCTGCAAATGGAGATGGGCAGCCTCGAGCAGATCCGTCAGGCCATCGCCGCGGTTCCCGCACAGTGGGGCAAGCTCGACATCCTGGTGAACAATACCGGGATTGCGCCGACGAACCTGGCGCTCGACGTGCGCGAAGAGGACTTCGACCGCACGCTGAATATCAACCTCAAAGGCACCTTCTTCGCCTGCCAGGCGGCGGGGGAAGTGATGAAGGAGGGGGGCGGTGGGCGCATCATCAACATGAGCTCGCAGGCTGGATTCGTTGCGCTTCCAACCGAGTCGGTGTATTGCATGACCAAAGCCGGCATCGCGCATTTAACCAAGTGCCTGGCCGTTGAATGGGGGCCGTACAACATCAATGTCAACGCCGTCGCGCCTACCTTTATCCACACCCCGGGAACGCAGCCGGCGCTCTCTTCGCCTGACTTTTACGCGGAAACCGTAAAGAATATTGCCGCCCTGCACCGCATCGGCGAGCCCACCGAGGTAGCCGGGGCCGTGGTGTTTCTGGCGTCCCCCGCCGCTTCACTCATCACCGGCCATACCCTGCTGATCGATGGCGGCTGGACGGCTGTTTAGATTGTTTGTCGACACGAGATGTCGTTGGAGCCGTTGCATATGAGCATCGAAACGCTGTCCTACATGGCACTTCCAAACTGCATCAAGCTGTCCAATGGAAGCGTCGACGTGATCGCTTCCACCGTTGTGGGCCCGCGCATTTTGTTTTACGGGCCAACCGGCGGCAGCAATGTATTCGCCCATTTTCCGGAGGCCGCAAAGGAAACCGCGCTGGGCACATGGAAGCCCTACGGCGGCCATCGTTTCTGGGTCTGGCCCGAGGTCTTGCCCGCCACCTACGCGCCGGACAATGACCCTATTGAATACACGGCCGAGGGCGACTTCGGTTTGGTGTTGCGGCAGCCCGTGGATAAGGCGGGCATGCAAAAGGAAATCCGCCTCTCGATGTCGCCCGAGGGCACAAGCGTGCGCCTCGAGCATACGGTCACGAGCCACAGCCTCTGGCCGGTCGACATCGCTCCCTGGGCCATCAGCATCGTCGAACCGGGGACCTCGATTGTGCCGCGCGTTCCCTTTCAGACGCATGATGAGTACCTGCCCGTGACGCAAGCCGTCGCCGTGTGCGCCTTCACCGATTTGCAGGATCCCCGGTTCACCCTGGGGGTGAAATACCTGCTTCTGCGCGGCGATCCTTCCCTTCCCAGCTCGCAGAAACTCGGGCTGCGCAACAAGCAGAACTGGTGTGCGCATCTGGCGAATGACCTGCTCTTCGTCAAGCGATTTACGCATGAAGAGCGCGCCGAGTATCCGGATTATGGCGTGAATACCGAGGTCTACACGGAAGGCCGATTTCAGGAACTCGAGTTGCTGGGACCCCATCGCGTGGTTGCCACCGGCGACTCGCTGACCTTTACAGAGGAGTGGAATCTGTTCAACGACGTGTCCGTGAGCCAACCGGAAGACCTCACCCTTCTCGACGCTGCGATCGGCCCCAGGATTCGGTCCTTGTTCCAGGGTGCCGGCCTTTGATGTCGCCCTCCGCGCATGTCTTTCTTCAACGCACAAAGCGGAGCCTTCTCAGCGAACATTCCGCCGCAGCCATTCGCGACTTGAACGGCCCCTGCATCCAAGCGCGTAGGAACTCCGGTCCGCACAGGAGCTTCAAAGGAGATCGAAAAATGAAACGTGTTGTCTACTGGGCTACGATCGCCTGCGGCCTCACCGCGGCGTACCTGATGTATAAGCGCGGCGTGCCTTTGCTGCAGATCGCGGAAAAAGCCGTTACGAACCCGCTTGGCTCGTTGGTGAGTGAGGTTCAACAGACCGCCTAGCGTCGTTTAGTGGAGAGCATGGGGCTGAAGATCCCCTGTCCCTTTTAGGGCAGGTCGCACCGGAAACGACCCGTTTCGAAGCAGGAACGACGTTCCGCTGACCCCTTCGTCCAGAATTGGCGGCCGAATTGTCAGGCGAGACGGTCTATGCTTAGGAAACGTAAGGTTTGCCCGGAGGTTCTCCGAGGTAGGCTCACAATTCAATCAGCTTGTTGCAAGGAAACGATTCATGACGACGATGCCCCCCGCAGAAGCACAACTTGAGTTGGCGGCGCACACCGCTGGCCTGGTGCTGACCCCACTCGATCCCGGCACGGCCTTTGGCGGGGAGCCCACTGTGCGCTACCGCATGAGTCTGCCCGCGGTACCTGAACGCAGCTTGCCCTTGGAGCTTGGGCAGGAGTTTGAGGCTGCCGATCCGCGCTACGCGGGTGAACTCGGCACATTTTTCTCCGGCGTTGCAGAGCGGCTGACCAATCCGCGACCGGATTGTTACCTTTCGATGCTGGGCTTGCCCTTGTCGTTTGGGAAGTTCGCCTGGCCGTTTCACGGTTCGACCTCCGGAGCGGATACATTCATCGTTCACGGGGAGATTCGGCTGGAAACCGGTGAGGAATCCATCCTGCACGCCAAGATTTCGGCGTCGCTGACGCAGACGTTTCGCGATGTGGTGAGCGCGCTGGAGCAGCCGTTCACGGAAAGTTTTATCTTCAACGCTGTACGAAAAACGCTGGATCAGGGACAACTGGAGCTGGTCAAGAGCGGCAATCGGCAACCGGTGCCGGTGACGACGCGGTATTACTCGGCCAAGCAGGGGCGTTTTGTTTTCAACGACACCACAGCAAAACAGCGGAAACAATTCGTGGCCGGAAACGTTTTCTGGCTCAGCCACATGCTGGGCAAGGGCGAGCCGATCTGGATTGCCGACCCGCGCGATGCGCAGTACCTGAATACGGAGACTTCCGAGCTGTTGGCAGCGGCCAAGGAGCTTGCGCAGGAGGGCATGATCGCGCTGAACGGGAACGGCGACCGAGCGGTGGCCATGCACAAGCTGATTGCCGAGCGGCCGCGGTTTGAAGCCGAGGTGAGCGAGGCATTGTCGTTCATTAAGCCCACCTTCAACGAGGACATGCGCGGCGGTCTCACGAACATGTAGTGAACCGGCCCGAGCGGATCCGTTCGGGCCGGTTTATTCGTCGGAACAGACCTCAAGTGGAACTTCAGCAGGATGATTACAATCCAGGTTCCACCCGGCTCACCTCAACCATCAGCTAGCCGTGTTTGCCAATATTGGATGGCTGCGGTGACTGAGGCTGGAAGCGTGAGGTGGCCGACCTTGCGTCCCGGACGGGGCTCCTTGCCGTAATCATGGCGGTGCATCTCGGGATAAGGGGCAGTGGCTTCCACCGGGGGCATGGTGCCGATGCAATTCAGCATCACCGTGGGCTGGCTGTTTGTTGCGCCGAGCGGGAGATCGAGCAGCGCGCGCAGGTGGTTTTCAAATTGTGAAGTGGCCGCACCCTCAATGGTCCAATGGCCGGAGTTGTGGACGCGCGGCGCCATTTCATTGGCAATGAGGTCGCCGTTGCGGGTAAAAAACTCCACCGCAAGAACGCCGATGTAGTCCAGACGGGTGAGAAGTTCGCCGAGGTACGTTTCGGCTTGAGGCTGGAGAGCGGCGCAGTCGCAAGGACTGGCGCTGGCAAGGGAACAGGGTGCGATCGAGACGCGCAGGATGCCCTGCCGATGGTGATTCTCGGTAAGCGGGTAGAAGACGATCTCGCCGGAGCCGTTGCGGGCCGCGATAAGTGAAACTTCGGCCGTGAACGGAACGAATCCTTCAAGGATGCAAGGGACTTCGCCGACCTCGATCCAGGCAGCCGCGGCTTCGTCCGCATGAGCCAAGCGAACCTGGCCCTTGCCGTCGTAGCCCATGCGGCGGGTTTTCAGGATGGCGGGTAAGCCCAGATCGCAGATCGCGCTCTGAAGATCTTCAACGCAGTCGACCGAGCGAAAAGGTGCGGTTTCGATGCCGCAATCGCGGAAGAAAGTCTTCTCGAGCAGGCGGTCCTGTGCGATGCCGATGGCATGGGCGTTTGGAGCGAGAGGAAGGCCGTGCAGTACGGAAGCATCGATGTTCTCGCTTTCCACCGTGACGATGTCGACGCCCTGAGCGAAGCGCCGGACGCTTGAGGCATCGGTGAGATCGGTTTCAAGAACCGGGGCAACGGCTTCGGCGCAATCGCCGGGAGAGCCGGCGCAGAGAATCTCGACCCGCGGTGCGCTGGGCAGCTTTCGGGCGAGGACCGGAACGGCTTCGGCGAGCATGAGGGCGAGCTGGCCGGCGCCGAGAATGCCGATGCGGACGGTTTCTTGCTGCTGCGTTACTTGCTTCATTTCTGCGGGATTTATCCATTCGGCAATCTGATCCTGGCTCGGATC
Source organism: uncultured Acidobacteriaceae bacterium (assembly GCA_964242195.1). Classification (GTDB taxonomy): domain Bacteria; phylum Acidobacteriota; class Terriglobia; order Terriglobales; family Acidobacteriaceae; genus Granulicella. Next base: position 82,464 of record CAXTBI010000002.1, on the reverse strand, counting down.
GGAGGTTCGTTTGAGTGTAGATGCGATTCAGAGGCGTGGGTCGGAGGCGGCCAGGACGGCATCTGTCTGTGCCTTGCGCAAGGCTTCGAAGCGGGCCGCCAGGGCGGGGTCCCCCAGGCTGAGCACCTGCGCGGCGAAGAGGGCAGCGTTTTTTGCGCCGGAAGGCCCGATGGAGAAGGTCGCCGTGGGAACCCCGCCCGGCATTTGCACGATCGAAAGCAGCGAGTCCAGGCCCTGAAGCGCCTTGCTTTCAACGGGCACGCCGAGAACGGGAAGCGTGGTGAGCGCACTGATCATGCCCGGAAGGTGAGCGGCGCCACCGGCGCCGGCGATGATGACCCGCAAACCACGAGACCTTGCCGTGCGAGCGTATTCGAACATGCGGTCCGGGGTGCGATGCGCGCTGACGACCTCCACCTCATAAGCTACGGCGAGTTCGTCGAGGATCAGCGCAGCGCATTCCATGGTGGGCCAGTCGGAACGGCCTCCCATGATGAGGCCGACGGCGGGTGTGGGGGGCGGGGTGGGCGTCATTGGTTGTACGTTCTACGTTGTACGTGGTACGGCTGTGGGATTGGTGGCTGGGCGGAGACGGCGGACCTCTGCGACATAGAACCTGGAACGTACAACGTACAACGCTTACCTTCTCGGCCAATCCCGCAGAACCTCCACAAAGGCTTCCTGTTCGAGGGCCTGTACGCGATCCTTCAAGCTTTCTACTGTATCGCCTTCAAGCACGCGGCAGCGCTTTTGCAAAACGATTGGGCCGCCGTCTACAACTTCGGTGACCTGATGGACGGTGCAACCGGTTTCGGGTGCGCCGGCGGCGAGAACCGCTTCGTGCACCTGACGATTCATCAGACCGGGGAAGGCGGGCAGCAGCGACGGGTGAACGTTGAGCAGGCGGCCGCGCCAGGATTCGATGAACTCGCGGGAGACAATGCGCATGTAGCCGATCATGAGGATGAGTTCGACCTCGGCCTCCTCGAAGGCGGAGGTGACCTCGGCGTCGAACATTTCGCGCTCAAGGCCTTTGGGATTGAGGAAGAGGTTGTCGACGCCGTGCTCCCCGGCCCGATCGAGGATGGCGGCGTTGGGCTTATCGGCAACCACCAGGGCGAGCTCAACGCCGGGGAGTTCGCGGCGGCGCAGGGCGTTCAGGATACCCCCCATGGCGGTGCCGCGGGTGGAGCCGAGGATGCCGATGCGAAGCGAATTGGTCTGTCCGGTCACAGCGCTTCTCCCCTCGTCTACTGCTTCGCTGTCGCTTGTTCCTGAGTTTCACTGTACGGGCTGCTTGAAGATCTGGTTGCGCTCCGGGCGAAAAACAGGTCTCTCCACTACGCTTTGCTCCGGTCAAGAGGACAAATTTCGACAAGACACTCCGGCCGAGAGGACAAGTGTAACGGGAATGGAACTCCGGCACGGCATGACATCGCCGACGCTCATGCGGGCGAGGTGCGGAGGAGGCGCATGTGCTGCACGCAGCGATTCAGTGCGGCGGCGGTGCCGATGTCCTTGCGATGGAAGAAGGGGCCGGGAAGGATGCGGGCGAAGCGCTCGCAGGCCGCTTCGGCTTCGGCGAGGGTGGCGGCGCGGGCTACGACGGCGACGGTGCGGGATCCGGTACTCACCAGTTCACCGGCGCGGACGTCCACCGCAGAGAGGAAAAGCGAGATGCCGGGCAGCCGGATGTCCGGCAGAAGAACGGGATCGCCCTTCCGGGGCGCGTCGGGGTAGCCTTCGGGGACGATGTATTTGCAGACGGTAGCGTCCTTGGCGAAAGCGATGGGCAAGGACTCCAAAGTTCCATTTGCGATGGCTTGAAAGACGCTGAGCAGGTCGGTTTCGAGCAGGGTGAGTAGGTTGAGTGCCTCGGGATCACCGAAGCGGGCGTTGTATTCGATGAGGCGGACGCCGTCGCGCACGGCCATAAAGCCGCCATAGAGGACACCGCGATAGGGTTCGCCGGTTTCAGCCTCCAGCGCGGCGACAGTGCGCTCGTTGATGGCCTGGGCCGTGGCGACGTCCTCGCGGGTGAGGAACGGCAGCAGGCCGTCGGCGCAGGTGTAGGAGCCCATGCCGCCGGTATTGGGGCCGCAGTCGCCGTCGAAGGCGCGTTTGTGGTCCTGCACGGGCGGCATGTGGCGCAGCGTGGTGCCGTCGGTAAAACTGAGCAGGGAGAACTCTTCGCCTTCAAATTTTTCTTCGATGACGAACGGGTGGCCGGCCTCGAGGAGCTCGCGGCAGAAGGCGAGGGAGTCGTCGGGGGAGTGCAGGTGGTCGCCGAAGACTTTAACGCCTTTGCCGCCGGCCAGGCCGTCGTCCTTGATGACGTGGTGGTCGCCGAGCTGGCGAAGGATGGCTTCGGCCTGCTCGAGCGCGGCTTCGGGGAGGCCGTGGGAAGCAGCGGGATCTATGCGCTCATAGACCGGGTTGCCGGGGATGCCGTATTTGGTGAGCAGGTCGCGGGCGAAGCTTTTAGAGGATTCGATGCGGGCCAGGGACTTCGTGGGCCCCACGGTGGGGATATCCGCTGCCCACAATGCGTCGGCTACACCGGCCGCGAGCGGGGCTTCGGGACCGATCACGCCGAGGGTCGCGTTTTGCTCGGTGGCGAACGCGGTGATGGCGGCTGGGTCGGTGAGGGAGCCAGTGCGATAGCGGCGGGTAAGGCGCTCGATGCCGGGGTTGTGGGCGTTGGAGAAGCAAAGCAGGTCGGGGCTCTGCGGGGAGCGCGCGAGGGCAGTGGCAATGGCGTGCTCGCGTGCGCCGGAGCCGATGATCAGGACGGTTTGAGGCGAAGTCTGCATCCGTGATGATTATGCTTCATGCGTGAGGTGCAGGTTTGAGGTCGAGCAACGGCTTTCGCTTACCAAATGTTGGCACAGCGTAGATCATTCATGACGAGGATGCGACTTTGCAGTACCGATGCTATTTCGCGTCATGGCTCACGCATTAAAGTGATTTTCCGGAGAATGGTCTTGGAAACTTCTGACCCGCAGTGGCTGAGTTCCCGATCTACACAGATACGCGTTCTGAGCACAACAGGATTGTTCATAGCCGCTGAGATCACGCTGCCGTCGCGGGTATCCACTACCAACTTTACTTTGAAACTCTCCTTGCCCGTCTCCGCGCTGAAGCCCTCGCTCTCCTTGGCAACCTGGACGAAGTTGTTCGGCTTGGCCGATGCTGACTCTTGCATCCACTTTGCAGGTTGCTCAATATGAAGAACAGGAGGGGGCACATGCTGGATCAGCAGGGTTTCGGTATGTTGTGCGGGACTCACGGACTCCACGGAAAGAGAGAAATCAACCACGTCTTGGCCGAGCAACACACGCTGTCCGTCCGCCCAAGAGTTGGGTGTCGTGCGCGACACGTAGGCGGTTTGTCCGGCCTGTATTAGGCTGGCCTTCTCAGCTAGCAGCAAATCGCTATAAAAGGTCAGGGTGTCCGTAATGGGCCCAATTAGGAGCGGCTGTACATTCGTTAGATTCGGGACCCTCATGTACGAGGCAGGGTCATCCAGAGAAACAGTCTGGCGTAAGGAAAGGCTTGCAGGCGTTAGCGTTTGCTGTGCATTAGAGGTCAAATCCGACCACCCAATGTCCTCATAGTATCGACCGTTCGCATCGCGCTTCACCGTGTCGGTTGCCCGAATGGTGTACTGCCAGCCATCGTTATTACCCGTCATCAAGTAGTGTGAAATCGTTCCGTCCACATAACGGCGTTGAAGGCTTACCAGACTGTTAGGGCTCTGCTGGGCAAGCAGTGAAGGCGTCAGTTGGACCCATAGGGCAATGAAAAGCAGCGATGTAAATCTCAGCACGGCGATCTCCGAAGCCAACCGAATGCTAACAGGAAGATAGGTAACGATAGACGCAGCTATGGCAAGTAACCAGGTCCGAGCGCGACGTTCTGCCATGTTCAAGTGCTGGGCATCGTGTACGTTCACGTTGCGCTGGCGAAATCGGATCAAAGGTTTGCGACGACGGTCTCGTTCATAGTGCGCGAGTCGGGGGTGAAGAGGTCGCCGGTGATGCGTTCGAAGAGCTGGATGTAGCGGCTGGCGAGTTCGGCGATCAGGTCGTCGGGTGGGGTGGGGAGGGTGGCGTCTTTGTAGGGGTCGCAGCGTTCTCGGAACCAGAGGCGGAAGAATTCCTTGTCGATCATGTCGGGTTCGCGGCCTTCGGCTAGGCGCTGTTCGTAGGAGTCGGCGATCCAGTAGCGGCTGCTGTCCGGGGTGTGGAGCTCGTCGATGAGGCGGATTTGGCCTTCGCTGTCCAGGCCGAATTCGTATTTTGTGTCGACGAGGATGAGGCCGCGGGTGCGGGCGAGTTGCTGGCCGAAGTGGAAGAGTTTGAGGGCGGCTTCGGCGCAGAAGTCCCACTGGGCCTGCGTCAACCAGCCTTCGGCCACGATCTCAGCGGGGGTGATGGGGCGGTCGTGGGCGGCTTCCTTGGTGGTGGGAGTGATGAGGTCCGCCGGGAGGGGCTGGTTTTTGCGCATGCCCTCGGGGAGGGTGATGCCGCCCCCCTCGCTCCCAAAACTTCTCTCGCCGGCGGCGTATTTCGTCCAGATCGAGGTGTCGGTGGAGCCGGTGAGGAAGCCTCGGACTACGAATTCTATGGGCAGGACCTTGCATTTACGAGCCAGCAGCGCGTTGGCGTGGGGGCTGGCGACGACGTGATTGGGGACGAGGTGCGCGGTTTGCTCAAACCAGTAGAGAGAGGTGCGGTTGAGGACCTGGCCCTTGAACGGGATGGCGCCGAGGAGGCGGTCGAAACCACTTTGGCGGTCGGTGGTGACGAGCAGGAGCTGGCCGGCGGGGTCGCCGGGGGTTAGATCGTAGGTGTCGCGGACCTTGCCGATGTACTTGGTGGCGTCGGGCAAAGGCAGGTCGGTTGTGGTCAAGCAATGCGGGATGGCGTCGAGCAGGGTTTGGCGTGGGAGGGGGCTCATGCTGGAGGTCTCGCGGCGGTCTGGGTTGAAAGCAGATCCCTTGGGGGATGACAGAAAGAGAGCCCAAAGCAGAAGCCAAGCGGCTATGCGCGTTCCTAGGCTCCATGACGACCTGAGGTATAAGAGACGCCCGAGGTATTAGCCTCAACGCGGCCGACTTCCCAGACGCGGAGATGGGGCCAGGGTTTGAGCAGTTGGCTCAGTTGGGGTTCAAGGCCCGCGGGGGCGACGAGAACGAGGCCGACGCCCATGTTGAAGGCGCGAAGCATTTCGGCGTCGGGGATGTTGCCCAGGCGCTGCATCATGGCAAAGACCGGGGGCGGAACCCAGGAACTGCGGTCGATGACGACGCCGAGACCTTCGGGAAGGATGCGTGGGACATTTTCAGTGAGGCCGCCGCCGGTGATGTGGGCCATGCCGCGGATCGGTAGACCCGCATCGAGAACGGCGCGGATTGGAGCGACGTAGTTGGTGTGTGGAGCGAGCAGGACTTCAGCGAGCGACGCCCCGCCGAGTTCATCGGGGCGGCTGCCGGGGTCCAGGCCGGCGATCTCGAAGAAAAGCTTGCGCGCGAGCGAGTAGCCGTTGGTATGGAGACCGCTGGAGTTGACGGCGTAGAGCTTGTCCCCGGGCCGGATGTCTTTGCCGGTCAGCAGTTTGGCGCGGTCGACCACACCGGTGACGAAGCCCACGACGTCCAGGTCGCCGTGTGAGTACACGGCGGGCATCTCCGCGGTTTCGCCGCCGACGAGAGCGATGCCGGCCTCTTCGCAGGCGGAACTCATGCCGCGGACGAGGGACTCGATCGTCTCCGGCTCGACCTTGTGAACGCCGAGGTAGTCGAGAAAGGTGAGCGGGCGGGCGCCCATGACGGCGATGTCGCCGGCGACGGCGGCGACGAGGTCACGGCCCAGCGATTCGTACGCCGCGGGTGTGTTCACCATGGCCGTGACGAGGGTCTTTGTGCCGCAGCCATCGGTGCTTTGGACCATGACGGGGTCGGCCATGCCCTTGATGGCGTCGGCGAGAGAATAGAGCGAGCCGAAGGCGCCAAGTTGCGTGAGGACGGCGGGGCCGTGGGTGCGGGCGACATGCCGCTTCATGCGACGGACGGCCTCGTTGCCTGCCTCGATGTCGACACCGGCGGATTTGTAGTCGATGGTTTCGCTCACCCAAGTAGGGTATCGCGGGAGGGGGAAGGCCGTGGCGCGATAGAGGGTTAAAACAACCGGAGGTCGTAGGGAGCGGCCAGCGTGTGGGTGATCCGCAGGTGCGCGGCCTCCGGGTGGCGCGGGTTGAGCAGCCAGTTGGAGGTTTCCGGGACGATGGCGGAAGGCACGGCGAACAAGGCGGTTTCCCCGCCGCGGAGCCAGGCATCGCCCCTAGCCTGCGTTTCGGGCTCTCCCCGGCGCCAATTCGAGGAGAGCGAGGCGGGATCGAGGCGTTGCACGGCAACGTGGTCGGATGCCTCAATCCGCAGCAGTTGGTAGGTAGCTGGGCGGTGCGCCTCGTCGAGTTCCAGATGTACCAGGATCTCCAGCAGAGCGCCGGCGGGGGTTTCGGCAAGGTACACAATGGGGCGGCCAGCCGTGTGCCAGCGCGCGGAGGCGAGCATGCCGCCGGCGCCGGTGAGGTCGGCGTAGTTGCTGATGCGCCACAGAAGCATCAGGCAAACATGCCGTCGTCGATCTGAATCAGCATCCCCTCCACCAGCCGGGCGCCAGTTTCGGTTTCCAGCATCGTCATAGGTGTATCGCCATGAAAGCGCTTCTTTGGCTGGCGCATCCAGGACAGCGCCTTTTCACGTTCAGCGAAAACCCGTTCGGCGAGCACAAGAATACGGGCAGCCCGCACGGCCTTGTCGGACTCCTCAGGGCTGAGAACTTCCTGCAGGCCCCGGTTGCGGCGCTCTGTCCGATGCCGAAAGGTACGCTGCGGGATCACGATACGATGGAACTCATCGCGCGTCATCCCATGCTCCAGCAGGCTATTCTGGGTTTCCAGGGCGAGCCCATGACGCACATTCTGAGCCAGTTCGTAGTCGTTCGCCGACTCTGCTCCAAGCCAATCGATGATTGCGGCGGCCGCCATGGTGTCACCTCTATGCCATTATGCCACAACCTTGCCGGCATTGTGGCTTTTATGTGCTCGGCGATTACATAGCGGCCAACCACCGGCGGGCGTTGTCGAAGATACGCTGCCAGGGGCTGGCAGGCAGGCGGCGCGTCCAGGTGTTTTGTTCGGCGAGGAAGATGCGTTCGGGGTGTGGCATGAGGATCAAGGCGCGGCCGTCCGTGCTGCTGACCCCGGCGGTGCCCACCGGCGACCCGCTGGGGTTTAGCGGGTAGGTCTGGGTGGGGCGTCCATAGGTGTCGATGTAGCGCAGCGCAATGACGGCCTCGGGTGGGGTAAAGCTCGCGTGGCCTTCGCCATGCGCGACCACGATCGGCATCCGTGCCCCGGCCATGCCGTCGAGGAAAAGCGAGTTTGTCGAGGGGATTTCCGTCATGCACAGGCGAGCTTCGAAACGAGTGGAGAGGTTGCGTTCGAAGCGGGGCCAGTTTTCGGCCCCGGGAATGATTTCGGCGAGTTGCGCCATCATCTGGCAACCGTTGCAGATCCCGAGCGAAAACGTGTCTGGACGCGTGAAGAAACCGGCGAATTGCGCGCGCAGAGCGTCGTTGAAGAGGATGGTTTTCGCCCAGCCGGAGCCGGCCCCGAGAACGTCGCCATAGCTGAAGCCACCGCAGGCGGCGAGGCCCCCGAATTGGGCAAGAGTTTGGCGGCCAGCTAGAAGATCGCTCATGTGAACGTCGACCGGGTTGAAGCCCGCACGGTCGAAAGCGCAAGCCATTTCGTTCTGGCCATTAACGCCCTGCTCGCGGAGGATGGCCACGCGAGGTCTGGCCAGGTTAAGATATGGAGCCGATACGCGCTCGGTAAGGTCGAACGGAAGCTGGACACTGAGGCCGGGGCGGTCGGCGTCGAGCAGCGAATCGAACTCCTGTTGCGCGCAGGCCGGGTTGTCGCGCAGGGTGGCCATGCGGAAGCTGGTTTCCGACCACATGCGGTGCAGGGCTGTGCGTTCGGCGTGGTAAAGGCCCTGTCCCGCAGCGGTAAACACGACCTGGTTGCCGGGAAGGGGGCTGCCCAGCGGGCGCGTGGGAATGCCCGCCTGCGTGAGAAGGGCGAGCACGCCGTCGGCTTCGTGGGCGCGGACCTGAACGACGGCGCCTAGCTCCTCGGCAAAGAGGTGCGGAAGTGGGTCTGTGGCGGCTTCGGCGGGTAGATCGATCGCGAGACCCGTACGACCGGCAAAGGCCATCTCGATCAAAGTGACGAAAAGCCCGCCGTCGGAACGGTCGTGGTAGGCGAGGAGCTTGCTGTCGCGGTTTAGCTGCTGGATGGCGTCGAAAAAGGCTTTGAGCAGTGCAGGGGCGGGGGTGTCGGGGGTTTGGTCGCCGGTCCCGTTGTAGACCTGGGCGAGGCAGGAGCCGCCGAGACGGTTTTTGCCTTCGCCGAGGTCGATCAGGATCAGGGTGGACGGCTCGCCGGATTGGAGCTCGGGGGTCAAAGTGCGGCGCACGTCGGCAACCGGGGCAAAGCCGGAAACGATGAGTGAAAGTGGACTGGTAACAGATTTTTGCCGGGTGGTTCCGTCCGGGCCTGTTTCGGTCCAGCGCAGCTTCATCGAGAGAGAGTCTTTGCCGACAGGAATCGTGATGCCGAGCGCCGGGCAGAGCTCCATCCCGACAGCGTGGACGGCGTCGAACAGCTTTTGGTCCTCTAGCCCCTGGCCGGCGGCGGCCATCCAGTTGGCAGAGAGCTTGATGTCGGCGAGATTGTCAATGGCAGCACCGGCCAGGTTGGTCAGAACCTCGCACACGGCCATGCGAGCCGAGGCTTCCGCGTCAAGGACGGCGAGCGGTGTGCGTTCGCCGATGGCCATGGCCTCGCCGGGAGCCTCGGCCCTCTCACCGCACGGCTCGGCGGCATCGAAGGAGCGTAACGTGACGGCGCAATCGGCCACCGGGACCTGCCATGGGCCGACCATCTGGTCCTGCACGACGAGGCCGCCGACGGAGCGATCGCCGATGGTGATGAGGAAATTTTTGGAGGCGATGGTGGGCAGGCGGAGAAGACGCTCGACGGCGTCTTCGACCGAAATGCCGCTAAGGTCGAAGGGCTGGGTGGGAAGCGGTTTGCGGTTGAATTGGCGCTCAAGTTTCGGGGTTGCGCCGAAGAGGAGGTTCATCGGCAGGCTGATGGGATCGATGTTGGTTTCAACGAGCTCGTGCCTTTGGCCCTCGCGGGTAACAGCAGGTCCCTCGGCTTTGCTCGGGATGACAACTCTGGATGAGGTGGGGTCGTCTGTGAGGATCAGCTGCCGTCGCTCGGTGGCGTAGCCGATGAGGGCCATCGGGCAGCGCTCGCGGGCGCAGATGGACTCGAAAGCGGGCAGATCGCCGGGCGCAACGGCGAGGACGTAGCGCTCCTGCGACTCGTTGCACCAGGTCTCGAGGGGGCTGAGGCCCCCCTCGCCGCGGGGAATGGCATTGAGCGAAAAGACCCCGCCAACACCACCGTCTTTGACGAGCTCGGGGAATGCGTTTGAAAGGCCGCCCGCGCCGACATCGTGGATGAAGGCGATGGGGTTTTGTGCGCCGAGCTGCCAGCAGCGGTCGATGACCTCCTGGGCGCGGCGCTCCATTTCCGGGTTTTCGCGCTGGACGCTGGCAAAGTCGAGCGCCTGCTGGTGAGCGGAACTGGCGGCGTCGGGCGCTTCCCCACCCGCCTGGGAACTGGCCGCGCCGCCGCCGAGACCGATCAGCATGGCCGGGCCGCCGAGGGCGATGAGGGCGAAGCCGGGGCCGATCTCACCCTTTTCGACGTGTTCGGCGCGAATGTTGCCCAGGCCGCCGGCGAGCATGATGGGTTTGGCGTAGCCGAAATGCGTGCCGTCCGGGCCGGCCTGCTCAAAAGTCCTGAAATAGCCGCACAGGTTCGGCCGTCCGAACTCATTGTTGAAGGCCGCCGCGCCGAGCGGGCCTTCGATCATGATGTCGAGCGGTGAGGCGATGTGGTCGGGCTTGCCGTAGGGAGCCCGTGAGGTTTCCCACGGCTGCGGAGCGTTCGGCAGGTTCAGATTGGAGACGGTGAAGCCGGCCAGGCCCGCTTTGGGCTTGGCGCCGCGGCCGGTGGCGCCCTCGTCGCGGATTTCGCCGCCGGCCCCGGTGGCGGCGCCGGGAAAGGGCGAGATGGCCGTGGGGTGGTTGTGGGTTTCCACCTTGCAGAGGATGTGGATGTCTTCGGGGTGTGCCCGGTACTCGCCGGTGGCGGGGTCGGGGAAGTAGCGACCGCCCGGGCCGCCGCGGATCACCGCCGCGTTGTCGCGGTAGGCGGAGAGGACGTCCCGATCGGCGGCCGCCTCGTGGGTGTGGCGAATCATGCCGAACAGCGAGCGCTCGGCAGGGACGCCGTCGACGGTCCAGCGGGCGTTGAAGATCTTGTGGCGGCAATGTTCGCTGTTGGCCTGGGCGAACATGTAGAGCTCGACGTCTGTGGGGTTCCGCTTCAGCGCGGTGAACTCGCGAACGAGGTAGTCGATCTCGTCGGGGGCGAGCGAAAGGCCTAGAGTGCGATCGGCCTCTTGAAGCGCTTCAACGCCGCGCCCGAGGACGTCGATGTGCGCGAGCGGCTTGGGCGCGTGCTCGGCGAAGGCGGCAGATCGCATCGCGTCCTCGGAGGTGAAAATGCTTTCCGTCATGCGGTCGTGGAGGGCTGGGGCCAACTTCGCCAAGTCGAGGGCGACCCCGCCCGCCGCGGCTCCCTCCCCAGACACGATGCGGACGACGCGGGCACGCTCTGCCCGCTCGATGCCGAGGAAACCGGTGTTGTGCAGGATGTCGGTAGCCTTGCTGGACCAGGGCGACTGCGTTCCCGCGCGGGGTGTGATCCAGAGCCTCGGCCCAGCGCTCAGCTCGCGCGCCGGTCCGAGGAGCTCGCGCAGACGGTCTTCATCGGCCGTTTGCCGGTCCGCTTCGAGCTGCAGCAGGTAGATGAAGACGGCTTCGACGGCCGTGACCGCAGGGTCAATTCCCTGTAGTTTGGCCAGCAGGCGCGCGGCTTCAAAGCCGGAGAGCGCAGCGGAGCCGGCGAGGATGCGCACGGTGCGCACGGTGCGCACGGGACGGGGCGCGGTCGTCCGCGACGATGTGCCTGGCGAGTTGCTGAGGATTTCCGCTGCGCTCAGGGGGGAGACTCCTTGCCGCCGTGCGAAGCTGTTTCTCGGCTGCCTTCAAGGGTACCGCTTCCGAACGCTTCGCGATGGTGCGTCCTGCAGGGGCCGGCTTTGCCGGTACCCCCTCTCCCGTACACTTGCTGCAAAGTCTTGCGACGATTCGTTTTAGCTGTGTTTGCGAGAGTGCTCCGACCCGCTCGCAGGCGCTCGGCGTGCATGGACGCTGCCGTGATGTACCCAAGATACGCGTCCGGGAGATTGGCCTGTGCAAACGCTTCGCTGTTTTTCCATTTTGCAACGGATTTTTTCCGCTGCTGCGACTTTTCGATACGGATCTCTCCGGCACAGGGTTCTTTTGCCGCACATGCCAAGCTTCGCTTCTGCATGTCAGAAAAGAACTTTTACACCGAGTTGTAGTTGCCGGCTCGCTCCAGCCGCGGTGATGACGCCGGCTGTGGGGCTCTGCACGGTGGCTGAGGTGTATACGACCGCGTTGGGAGTTTGCAGGTTGGTGTGGTTCAGAAGATTGAAGCACTCGGCGCGAAACTGCAGACGCGTGTGCTCGTTGAGTTGCGTTGCTTTCAGGAGAGACAGATCCCACTCTGCCATGCCGGGGCCGGTCAGGGTGTCGCGTCCGGCATTGCCCACAGCTCCGCCGGTCAATGTGGAATATGGCGGAGTGAAAGCGGCCGGGTTGAAGAACTGCGCTACCCGCTGCGCCGTCGTGCCAGAGGCATACAGGTTGCCGCGGAAAGCAGGATTGACGTTGGGTCGGACAGGGTTGCGCGTGTCGCCGGAGTTGGTGGGGTTATAGCCAAGCTGCGGCGAAAAGGGAAACCCGCTTTGCAGCGTGACGATGGTGCTCAGCTCCCAGCCACCCACCAGCCGATCCAACGCCGGGGATGGGGAAGAAAACAGCCGCTGTCCCTTGCCCAGCGGAAGTTCATACGTGCCGTTCAGCGCCGCGGCGTTGCGCACATCGGTGGCTGCACGTCCGTAGTCGAGCGCGGGCAGAGAAGGCACGGAAACAAACGCCGGGGTGTTCGCCGAAACGCTTGTGTTCCACGCCGAGCCGTTATCCAGGTTCTTCGAGTAGGTGTAATTGGCTCGGAGTTGCAGGCCCTTGCGCAACCTCCGCTGGTAGTCGACCTCCAGGGCGTTGTAGTTGCCGGAGCCGCCTGAGACCCACGAGGTGGTGTTTGCCACCAGCGGATTGGCCTTGATGCTGGAAGGGTAGTAGATGGTTCCCGCGGGCAGGTTGGCGGGGCAAAGCACACTCGCCGAGCACGTCACAAACGCGGGCTCATTCTGGTCTTCCGACAGAATCTGGTGGTAGCTGTGTGAGCCCACGTAGGCCACGGTGATGGAACCCAGAGCCCCGAGCTGCTGCTCCACGCGCAGATCGTAGGCCTGCACCGTCGGCGTTGCGATATCCGGCTGCACGTTCGAGGGTGAGACCAAGCCAGCCGCACCTGCGGCCGGATTCGCGATCGGCACCCCCGAGTACGTGAGGGTCGTGTTGTACGGTGCAGCCTGATCGAAGCGGTAATCGAGGTTATCGAGCAACGAGTGGTGCACGCCGAATCCTGCGCGAATGCTCGTCCGATTGCGTCCGGCGACGTTCCACGCCAGCCCCAGCCGCGGCTCCGGCAGAAAGCGCGCCCGATTGTCCGTGAGCCCCGAAGCGCCCGTCGCAGGCATGCGATCGATGACGCCGTTGTCGAAGCCGTACACCGACGCACGCCCATGCGCCTCGTTCCAACCGTCGGTGGCTTCCATCCTCAACCCTCCGCGGATCTCCAGGTCGGCCAGCGGGTGCCAGGTATCCTCCACGTACGCGGCGCCCATCGTGCTGCGCCAGTTCAACGGTGTGGGGTTCGGCACGATGGTGAAGGTTTTCACGGTACCCGCCAGAAACGTTGCCAGCGAAGCAAACGACGCCTGGCCAAACTGATTCTGCGCCAGGTTATCGTTTGATTGCAGACGCTGCACCCAGCCACCCAGCTCGACCTGGTGCCGGCCGGCCGAATAAAAGACGTGGTCGTCCAACGTGTACAGGTTGCGCGCAATCGCGTTATTGGAGCCCACGTTCGCCCCCGCGCCGGTAATCTGCGACGAGCCGTTCGAAGCCGTCGAGCCTGCGATGACGATCGCGCCCACCGGCTTGCCCGCGACAAAGCCTGGGGTTGTCGCCGCGACCCCCGCGGGAACGCTGCCCAGAAAGTAGAAGCTGGCGCGCGAGAACCCGAATCGGGCCGTGTTGAGCAGGTGAGGCGAAAATACATGCTGCTCCTGCACGCTCGTCACCTGCTCGCGCAGGCTCTCGTCGATCAGCGACAACGGGTTCTGCGTCGGTGTGTTCGCGGTCGAGTCATCGATGGTAAACACCCCGAACAGCAGGTCGCGCGAGGACAGGTTGCTGTCGAAGCGAGTTGTGCCGAAGTCCTCGCGGATGTGCTGGGTTGGCGAAGAAAATGCCTCGGCGATGCCGGTGAGATGGCCTTTTCCGTCCAGCAACTCCGGCCCGTTCTGCACCGGCCAAAGGTCCAGCAGTGGAACCACGGCAGGCGCAACGGTCACCTTCGCCTCGAGCCCGGCGGCGTTCGGCAGAAAGCCCGCCCGAGCCTGATTGTCCGGCACCAGCGTTACATCGGACAGTCCGAGGTTTTGCCGGTAGCCCTCGTAATTGGCAAACAGGAAGAACCTGTCGTGCCGCAGCGGCCCACCCAGCGAGCCGCCAAAGTCGTTGCGTTGGAACTCCGGGATACGCGCCTGGTCGAAGTAGTTCCGCGCATCGAAAAACGAGTTGCGGCCAAACTCGTACACGGATCCGTGTACCGTGTTGGTCCCCGAAGCCGTGACGATGGAGATCTGCGCGCCCTGCCGCTTGCCATAGCTGGCGGAGTAGGTATCGGCGACGACATTGAACTCGCGCACGGCGTCCACGCCCAGCAGCTGTCCGCTCGTACCACCCGGCGTCACGTTGATCAGCGAAGCGCCGGTATATTCAACCCCGTTCAGCAGATAAAGATTGTCTTGCGGCCGGCGCCCGGAGACAGAAAACATGCTGCCCACGGACGAGTTCGATGTGCCGACCGAACCGCTGCGCCCCCCTGTGTAGTTCACGGTGGCGGGGTTCAACGTGATGAGTTGATCGTAAGACCGACCGTTTAGAGGCAGGTCCTTTACTTGTCGCTCGTCCACGAGGCCGGAGGTCTGCTGCGTGGTCAGATTCACGGGGCTCGGCGCATCCGTCACAGAAATCTGCTCGGACACCGCCCCCGGATGGAGTGTGATGAGGATGCGGGTTGCCTGCCCGACCGTAAGCGAAATATCCGTGCGAGACTGCGGAGCGAAACCGTCCCGGGTCACCGAGATGGTGTAACGACCGATCGGGACAGACGGTGCGGCGTAGGTCCCGGAAGCGTCGGTCACCAGGCGGCGTTCGCCCCCGGTCTCCTGATTGTGGATCAGCACTGCCGCACCGGGGATCACGGCTCCGCTGGGGTCCAGGACTGTGCCGCTGATCGTTCCGCCCACAACCTGGGCGTGCAGCGCGGAAGGGGCAATCAGCATCGAGGAAAACAGAAGGGTGCGACGAAACATAGGTGTCTCCGATGGTGGACGCAGGCCGCTGCATACGCCGGGCAACAATTGCATTCGAGAGCGCTGTGCGGACCGAGGGAGGGCGTCAGCGGCAACAACGACAGCGAAGCTCGGGGAAGCTCGCGCAGGTACGACCGGCCAGAGGCTGCTGTGAGATCAAACGGTGCAAACCGTTTCCTTGGTCCCTTCTGGATTTTGCTGCGGGGAAAATGACGCCCGGGGACCCGGCACGCGGCTAGAGACCTGCTTCACAACAACGACAGCCGCAACAACGGACAGCAGCCTGGTGGAAGGTCAATACCATGGCAGTACTCTAGCACACTGCGGGTAGCCGCCATCACGGTGTACCCGAGGGTCGTACCGTCTTTCGGGTTTTTTTTGCGGCGAGCCTGGCAGGGGTTCAGGACGTCGCCGCGGTTGCCCTGTTTGGCGCCGGAAACCATTTTTGCCATCTGCCCGAACGGGATCCCCGGTGCAAGACGGCGCAGGAGGTAGAGGGCATTGCTTAGGCCGGGTCGGATCTCTGTTTTTCCCGCTTCGATCCCGGCAATGGCCTGGTCGACCAAGGTCTTCACCGGCATGGATTTTTGCCCTTTCATTTCGGCCTGGAACTCGTCGCGCACGTCACAGGTCGGGAACTCGGCAAACGGACTTTGACGGAGCGCCGTTAGAGGTGGGCGGCCAGGTTTCGGGTGATGTGGCCGGCTACGTCTTCGGTGTGTTTGGCAGCGTCGTTGCGGGCGCGTTCCAGGGTGTTGAGGTATTTGCGGGTGATGTCGCCGGTGATGTATTTGCCGTCGAAGACGGAGGCTTCAAAGGTGCAGATGTCGGGGGCGATGTCGCGGACGGAGGCTTCGAGGTCTTTGAGGTCCTGGAAGATGACGCCGTCGGCGCCGATTTCCCTGGCGAGTTCGGGGACGGTGCGTCCGGAGGCGATCAGTTCGGTGCGGGCGGGCATATCGATGCCGTAGACGTTGGGGTAGCGTACGGGCGGCGAGGTGGAGGCGACGTAGACGCTTTTGGCGCCGAGTTCGCGGGTCATGACGATGATTTCGCGGATGGTGTTGCCGCGCACGATGGAGTCGTCGACTAAAAGGACGTTGCGATCCTTGAATTCCTGGGGGATGGGGCTAAGTTTGCGGCGGATGCTTTGGCGGCGCTGGGCCTGACCGGGCATGATGAACGTGCGGCCGATGTAGCGATTTTTCATGAAGCCTTCGCGATACGGCTTGTTGAGGCGGGTGGCGATTTCGAGCGCGGCGGTGCGGCTGGTTTCGGGAATGGGGATGACGACGTCGACGGGGATGTGCTTCCATTCGCGCTCGATTTTTTTCGCGAGCCGGGCACCCATGTTGATGCGGGCCTGGTAGACGCTGACGCCATCGATGACGGAATCGGGCCGGGCGAGATAGACGTATTCGAAGAGGCAGGGCGATTTGGGCTGGGCGAGCTTGGATTTTTTGCTCCAGAGCTTGCCGCGGATGTCGACGAAGACGACTTCGCCGGCCTCGATGTCGCGGTCGAGGTGGAAGTCGTTGACGCCGAGGGCAACGCTTTCGCTGGCGACGATGTAGTCTTTTTTCTTTCCGCCTTTCCCCTCGACGAGGCGATGGCCGAGGGCGAGCGGGCGGATGCCGAAGGGATCGCGGAAGGCGAGCATGCCGACGCCGGAGATCATGGCGACCACGGCGTAGCCGCCGCGACAGCGTTTGTGCACCTCTTCGACGGCGGCGAAGATATCGGCGGGCTTGGGGGTGACGACGCCGCGGCGGGTGAGCGCGTGGGCGAAGACGTTGAGCATGACCTCGGAATCGGAAGTTGTATTGAGGTGGCGCTTGTCGTTTTGGTAGACGTTGTCTACGATCTCGCGCACGTTGGTGAGATTGCCGTTGTGCGCGAAAACGATGCCATAGGGGGAATTGACGTAGAAGGGCTGGGCTTCGGCGACGGAGGCGCAGCCGGCAGTGGGGTAGCGGACGTGGCCGATGCCCATGGTTCCGAGCAGGCGCGCCATGTTGGTGGTGTTGAAGACGTTGGTGACGAGACCGTTTTCTTTGTGGAGATAGAAACGGTCCTGGTAGCAGGTGGCGATGCCCGCTGCATCCTGCCCACGATGCTGCAGCATGGAGAGTGAGTCATAGATGATGCCGCTGACCGGATGATGTCCGAAGACACTGACGATCCCACACATAGAATTCCTCGCCCCTGGCCGTTCCCGGCCCTGCACAGTTGCCGCAGGGTAGCGGACCGAAGCGCTCGGCCGCTGTCTTTCAGCATCTCACGCCGATTGGGCCCCTCGGCTGCGGGGTGGCGAATAACCGGATAACAGGGATTGGATGACGGCGCGGGGCTGCGGTTGCGAGCCGAAACGAGTTCGCGGTGACAAGGGCCGGGCCGGCAGTGGGCGGGGATCGGGATCGAGACAGGTGGGATCGAGGATAGAGTCGCGGTACCCTGAGGATGTTTGCCCGTGCCGCCCAAGACTATGCGCCTGACCCGACCCACTGGACCGCCCGGAGTTTCCAACCGCGCCCGAGGGATGCGGACGGGGGTTCGTGCGCCGACCACGGAGCCGGGATTTCGGAATCCGAACCGGCAGACGGTGGAGCGGTCGACGGGTGCGCCTTCCCCCATGCGCGCGGCACAAACGATTTATGTTCTGCGTTGCGCCGATTGCGGGCACGGGTATGGATGTAACGGTCTGGACATCAAGGAGCGCCGTTGCCCGGCGTGCCAGGGCGGGACGGGCGGGGAGCCTTTGCCGGAGATGCCGCCGACGCTGTTTGGATGAACGGTCGGTGGACGGCGGGACGGTGGGACAGCGGTGGACGAGCAGCAGCGATGCCTGGAGTCTTTGGGAGGCCTGAGCTCGGGGCCGGGGGCGTTGGACAAGGGGGTACCGCGAAACTTTTTTCCGTTCGGGTGCGTCTATATAGGTGGTAGACTGTATAGCGCTGAAGCACTGCGCCTCCGAGTTGCCGAATCGGCTGGATTTGCCCAAGTCATTTCGTGGATCTGAAACGTTCTTTCGCGATGTTCCCGAGGATTTCCAGAGATTCTGCCTGCGCCCGCGGCCCTGACCGCACCCGTTTTTCAGCGCCCCCGCGACAACCCCGGAAAAACTGCGCCCGGCTACCCGAGCGACGAATTTTCCCGAAAGATTTTTTTTGCCCACGCCGCTTTGGAGTCCCGAGGCGGAGGGTGCGGCTGAGGAGCAGGATCGAACGTGGCTGAAGAGATCGATAAGTACGAAGAAGACGTAGACCGGCTGATTGATACCGGTAAGGAAAAGGGATATCTCACCTATGGCGAGGTCAACGACCTGCTGCCCGGAGATATTACCTCCCCCGACGATTTGGACGACCTGCTGACCACGATCAACACCCAGGGCATCGATGTGCTTTCGGGCGATGGACGGCGTGGCCGCGGCGGCGAGCGGGAAGACCGGGACGAGGAGAGCGAAGAGCGTTCCGAGGATTCGGACGTTGAGCTGGACCTTTCCCCCGGGACGCTGGAGAAGACCAACGACCCGGTGCGCATGTACCTGCGCGAGATGGGCACCGTTCCCCTGCTGACGCGCGAGGGTGAGGTGGAGATCGCCAAGCGCATCGAGCGTGGCCAGCTGCGCGTGATGAAGGCGATTTCGCGGTCGCCGATCGTTATTCGCGAGATTGCGTCCCTGGGGGAAGACCTGAAGCGGGGTGTGCGCAATATCAAGGAGGTTGTCACCTTCGATGAGGAGGAGCTGACCGAAGAGATCGTGCAGGCGCGCGTGAAGAAGACCGTGAAGCGCGTGGACGAGCTGTTGACGCACCAGAAAAAGGGCGCCGAGTTCCAGGCCAGGGCGGAGGAGCCGGAGGGCAAGGACGCCAAAGCCAAAGCCAAGGAGCAGCGCAAATACCGCTGGCTCACGGGCCGCGAGCAGGTGTACGTCACGCGGATTGTGCGCGAGCTGAAGTACACCAATGCCGAAAAGAAGCGGCTGCTGGACAAGGTGAACAAGACGGTCGACTCCATGCGCACGCTGGAGCGGCAGATCCGGGCGTTGGATGCGAAGTTCGACGCGTCGCGTTCTGAGGAGTTGAAGAAGGAGTATCGCCGGCAGCAGAAGAATTGCCGTACCGATCTCGATCAGCTGGAAGCCGAGATCGGCATTCCCATGGACAGCCTGAAGCGCACACAGCGCGAGATGGTGCAGGGCGACATGGATGCGGAGAAGGCCAAGCGTGAGCTGATCGAGGCCAATCTGCGGCTGGTGGTTTCGATTGCGAAGAAATATACCAATCGCGGCCTGCAGTTTCTGGACTTGATTCAGGAAGGCAACATCGGCCTGATGAAGGCGGTGGACAAGTTCGAGTATCGCCGCGGGTACAAGTTTTCAACCTATGCAACGTGGTGGATTCGGCAGGCGATCACGCGCGCGATCGCCGACCAGGCCCGGACCATCCGCATCCCGGTGCACATGATCGAAACGATCAACAAGCTGATTCGCACGTCGCGGCAGCTGGTGCAAGAACTTGGCCGCGAGGCCAGTTCGGAAGAGATTGCCAAGCGGATGGATATTCCGGTGGCCAAGGTGCGCAAGGTGCTGAAGATTGCGCAGGAGCCGATTTCGCTCGAAACGCCGATCGGCGAAGAGGAAGATTCGCACCTGGGAGATTTCATTGAGGACCGGATGGCGGTTTCGCCGTCGGATGCCGTGATTTCCGTGAACCTGAAGGAATATACGTCGCAGGTACTGCGGACGCTGACACCGCGCGAGGAGCGGGTGATCAAGATGCGCTTTGGGCTGGAAGATGGCTCGGAACATACGCTGGAGGAGGTTGGGCAGAGCTTCCAGGTGACCCGGGAGCGCATTCGGCAGATTGAGGCCAAGGCGCTGCGCAAGCTGCGTCATCCCAGCCGCAGCCGCAAGCTGAAGGCGTTTGTGGATGGTGTGAAGGAACTGTAAGAGGGATGCAAGGCGGGGGTTGTTTCCCAGCGTTGCCGTTTCGGCGTCCGTGCATCGAGAGACCCTGTAGTTTGTCGGTGCTGCGCGAGAGTTTGCGGCACCCCGGGCGAAATACAGGGGGCTCCCCCCTGCGCAAGCGATGAGGCCGTTCGCTGCGGTCGAGCCTGAAGATGTGAGCAGAACCCAGAGATCCTTTGCCGCGAGCAGGATTACGTCGGACACCCCAGCTTTACGCAAACAGCTTGAGGAACGGTCCCACCAAGTCCTCGCACCCATTTGCCGCCCACAAGGAACGCAGATTCCCTACGGGAATGACAACCAGAAAAGCGGACCTCGTCAAAGCGGAGTTCATCAGAGCCGCCTTAGGGGATGGAGCCCTGGGTTGTTTTCTTCAGGCCGGGAGGCGGCGGCCACGAAGGAGGCTGCCCCCGCGTTCGCCGGTTTCGTTGTAGATGTTGAAGTTGGCGGGGGAGCCGAGGATCGATTCCACGGCGTGCTCCAGGCCGAGCATGCGGGCGGGGTTGCGGGAGGCGAGGCGGACGGCCGCCGGCAGGGGTGCGCCGGTCATGGCGCGCAGGTTGCTGACGGCGCGGTCGAGCGTGAGGATGCTGCCGGCCAGGACGCCGCCGGTCGTGCAGACCCCGTCCTGCACCTGGACGGGCAGATCGCCCAGCAGGAATGCGCCATCGCCCATGCCGGTGGCGGAGATGCCGTCGGTGACGAGGATGGCGCGCTGCTCGCCCTTGCTGCGGAACCAGAGGCGAACCAGCGCCGGATGGACGTGAACGCCGTCGACGATGGCTTCGGCAAAGAGTTCATCGCGGTCGAGCACTGTCGCGGCGATGCCCGGTTCGCGGTGGTCCACCGCGCGCATGGCATTGAAGGTGTGGGTTGCGCTCGCGGCGCCGGCGGCGATCGCAGCGATGGTTTCCGCGGCGGTGGCATTGCTGTGGCCGAGGCTGACGCGAATGCCTTGCGCCACGGCAAAGGCGATCAGGTCCAGGGCACCGGGCATTTCGGGCGCCAGGGTCAAGAGGCGGATGTGACCGGAAGCTGCCTGTCGGAAGCGCTCCAGGAGTTCGATGCTGGGGGCGCAGAGCTGGTCCAGCCGATGCGCACCGCGTTTTGCGGGGCAAAGAAAGGGGCCTTCCAGATGGATCCCGAGCGGGGTGGCGGCGTCGGGCGGCGTTTTCTCCGCGATGCGGTTGCCCAGGGTGTCGAGGGCGCGGAGAGTGGTGTCGAGGGGGCCGGTGACGGTGGTGGGGAGGTAGAAGGCCACGCCATGCGCGGCCAGAAAGCGGCCGGCGACGTCGATCTCCGCGGCGTTTGCGTGGATGAAGTCTATCCCTGCCGCGCCGTGGACGTGGATGTCGAAAAAGGCGGGTAGAAGCAGATCCGCGGAAGAATTGGGGGGGCCGGCTTCGACGCCGAGCAGGCAACCGTCTTCGAGGGTGAGGACGGGGTATTCGATGGATTCCGTGAAGGTGTAGAGGCGGCGCGCGATGAGGGTTTCGAGCATCAGCGCGGCTCCGTACCGGCGTGGGAGAGGACCGGTTCGATGGCTTCGGCGAGGAGGGCGATCAGCGCCTCGATGCGCCCCTGCAGGGAGCGGGGTGCGCGGTCGCCGAGGTGCGCACGCAGGGAGGCGTGGAAATGGCGGCTTCCCGTTCGCCGGGCGAGCTCGGCGGCATTGCCGAGCGTGAGGCCGCCGACGCGGAGATCGGTACAAAGTTCGAGGCGATGCGCACCGCCGGCACGGGCGACCCGGCAGGCGTCGAGAGTTTCCGCGCAAAGTTCAAAGGTAAACGGTTGGCTCACAGGCTCCATTTCAGAGGG
>CAXTBI010000002.1:0-60768 GCA_964242195.1 uncultured Acidobacteriaceae bacterium | reverse complement strand
TGCAGCTCGGCTACATCGTCGGGTTTGGAAGCGGGATGATCTTCCCGTTCGGCATCCTGCTCGATCTGTTGCGTGGCAAAAGCCCCCGCGAGCGAACAACCGAAATCCGGTCACGCAGATGTTTCTGCAATCGCTTGTGCTTGTGGTTCTGCTGTGGCCATTGGTTCTGATCGGGGCTTTTCTTGCGCACAATGCAACCCTGGTCGTGCTGGGTGGAGCCCTGCTGATGGGTGTTATCTGGATTCCCTATGGTTGGGCCGCAAACGATCCGGTAGGCCTGCAACATGCGATTGGGCGCTCCGTGTTGAGCTATGCGTGTTTTCTGTTTGTGCCAGCTCCCTACAAGGCGACGGCCATCGCCGTTGCAGTGCTGCTTTGTTACACCTATAGCCTGGTCCGCATGCGAAAGTCGGTGGTGGGTGGTTGAGGTGTTCAGCCCCGGAAAGGAACCGCAGATTCCCTCCGGGAATGACAACAAAAGAGCGGAACTTCCGCGACGTGCATACTTTGATCAGGAATCTCCCTAGATTTCATCGAGACTTCCTGTAGAAAGAGCGGGGGGAGATCGAGGCAGCCATGTCATACTTTCTTGCCATCGATGCGGGCGGGACGAAGACCGATTACGTTCTTAGCGACGAGAGCCGGACGTTGGCGCGGGTGCGTTCGGGAAGTATCAAGCGTTTGCGCGTGGACGCCGCCGTGGCCACGGCGAACCTGGAGGCTGCGTTGCGCGAGCTGGCTGCGCTGAGCGGCGTGGCGATGGGCGAGGTGCGGCGGACATGCATTGGAACGGCCGGGGAAACGGTGCCGCTGGTGACGGATTTTCTGCGGGCGGAGGTCGGCGCGCGTGTCGGTGGGCAGCTGCTGGTGTTGGGCGATGTCGAAATTGCGCTGGATGCGGCGTTTCCGGGGGACGCCGGGGTTTTGGCGCTGGCGGGAACGGGCTCGAACGTGGCCGGCCGCGCGCGTGGGGGGCCGGTGTTGACCGCGGGCGGATGGGGGCCGGTGTTGTCGGACCAGGGCTCAGGCCACGGGATAGGGCACGCGGCGCTGCGGGCGTTGTGCCTGGCGCGCGATGAGGGGCGGGCGTCCACGCTGGAAGCGGCGGTGCTGCAATTTTGGGGGCTGGCGTCGTTCGATCGGCTGGTGGAGCATGCGAACCGCACGCCGGCACCGGATTTTTCGCAGCTGACGGAAGCCGTGGTGCGCTGCGCGGAGGCGGGCGATGCTCTGGCCGGCGAGGTTTTGCGTGGGCAGGGACGAGACCTGGCCTACCTTGTGCGCCTGCTGATCCGGCGGCTGCGGGTGAGCTCGGGGGACCAGGGGTTTTCGCCGCGGCTGGCGTTTGCGGGCAGCATCCTGGAGCGTGTGCCCCCGGTGCGGGAGGCGCTGGTGCGCGCGGTGGGGGAGGAGTTTCCGCAGGTGCAGGCGGTGGCGGGGGTGATCGATCCGATCGACGGTGCGCTGTGGCGTGCGCGCGGCGGGCAGGGTTTCGCGGGGTAGGCGGGTGGTGGGTTTGCGGCCTGGTTTGGGGGAGGACGTTGCCAGGTGGGCGAAAAGCAGGTCCTTCGCTTTGCCCAGGATTCCGCCGTCCCGGGAGCGTTTGTGCAGCATCAGGCGAAATACAGGGGTCTCTCCACTCCGCAAACGATGAAGCTGTTTGCTGCGGTCGAGATGACAGTTTTTAACTTCATCCGGAACGATAAGGTGTTTGCTGCGGTCGAATGGGTGGGGGCTAGATACGCAGCAGCGCAGGGTCGGTTGCGGCGAGGTTGGCGATGAGTTCGCCGAACAGGGTGTTGGCCCAGGCAAACCAGGGGCGGGTGAAGTCGCGGACATCGTTCCGGTTGTAGCTTTCGTGGAGGAAGCCGGTGCCCGCGGTCGATGCTTTCAGCATGCGGAGGGCGTGGCGGATTTCCGGCCCGGAGTTGCCGGTGAGGGCGTAGACGGTCTGCGACATCGGCCAGATCATGCCCTGGCCTACGTGCGGGCCGCCGATGCCTTCGCCCGCGGTGCCGCGAAAGAACCAGGGATTGCGCTCGCTCCAGACGAGGGCGCGGGTGCGGGCGTAGAGGGCGGGATCGGGGGAGCTGTCGAGGTACGGGAGGCCGAGCAGGCTGGGCACGTTGGCATCGTCCATGAGCGTCTGGCTGCCGAAGCCATCGACCTCGTAGGCCCAGACCGTTCCCCCGGGCGTGGAGGCGATGGCGTACTGGCGCAAGGCGGTTTCGACTTCGGCGGCAAGGTCGCTTGCCTCGGTGGCGAGTGCGGGGTCATGCAGGATCGCGTTGGCCATTTCCGCGAGCTGACGCAGCGAGGTGACGGCGAAGAGGTTCGAAGGCACAAGGAACGGGAAGATGCAGGCGTCGTCGGAGGGGCGAAAACCGGAGGCGATGAGGCCGACGGGGTTCACGGGGTTGCCAAAGCCTTTTTCGCCGAGCGTTTCGGTGAGTGAGGGCGAGGTGCGCTGAAAATGGTAGGGGCCGGGGCCGTGCTTGCGCTGCTGGGCGCGCACCGTGGCGACGACCAGGCGCATGGCCTCGTGCCAGCGGGCGTCGAAAGGCTGCGTGCCGCCGGTTTGTTTCCAATAGCCGTGGGCGAGGCGAATGGGGTAGCAGAGCGAATCGAGCTCATATTTGCGCTCGCCAATCCCCTGTTTCATTTCGGTTTGGTCGGTACGCGCCCACGGGAGTGGAGGGGCGTTGAGGTCGGCCATGAAGGCGTTGGCGTAGGGATCGAGCAGAAGGCAGCGGGTTTGGCGGCGGATGACGCCTTCGAGCAGCGCGCGCAGGCGGTCATCCGCGGCGGCGAGGGGGAGGTACGGCCAGACCTGGGCGGAGGAGTCGCGCAGCCACATGGCGGGGATGTCGCCGGTGAGGACGACGGTGTCGGGGTGACCTTCAAAGGTGCCGGGCTCGACGGTGGTGTCGAGCGTATTGGGGAAGCAATTGACGAAGAGCGTGGCGAGCTCGGGGTCGCCGCCGGCGGCGCGGATGCGGGCCTCCGTGGCAGTCAGGAACTGCTCGACGGCGGCGGAGCGGAAGCGGCGGTCGGGAGGCGGGGGGCGATGACCGCTGGCGACGGGAGACGGCGGCGGCGTGACCCCGACCGGCGGATTTGCTTCAGCGGGTGGATTTGCCTGAGCGGGTGAATTCGATTGGAGGACGGATGCCAGCGCTTCGCCGGGCAACAGAGTGGAGAGCGTGGCGGCGCCGCCGGCGGCGAGCAAGGCGCGTCGGGAGATGGCTTTTGGGAGCGCGGGCTGGTCGACCGGCGCATCGGGGATTTGGGACGTTGCCCACCGGGCCATGGCGCGCTCCTGTTGCTCATTCTAGGTCCGATGGGTCCGACTGGGGATCGGATCACAGGATCAAAAGACGACGGCTATCTGGCGTGGGCGTTCTCGCCCACTCGAACGAAAGCAGGTCCTTCTCTGCGCCCAGGAGGACAACTTGTTTTGCGTACTTCAAACACAGGATTAGCATTGGTTCGGGAATGTAATCGCCCGACAAACACCGCTGTAGCCGCCTGAGTTGCACAAAAATTGAGCAGCCTCCCAAGTGGCTCCGCCAGTCCTCCATGTTCGTCCCGCCCGCCCGGAGATCCGCCTTGCCGCAAGTTTCCAATCCCGAGAGATGGAATCGCCGTACGTTTCTGCAGACCGCGGGGGCCGTTTGCGCCTCTGCCGCGGTGCCGCTGCCGACCTTTGCCTTGCCGCAAGGAGCGGCGGCGGCCGATCCGCTGCGCTGGGTGGATCCGCGCATCGGCACGGGCGGGCATGGGCATTGCTTTCCGGGCGCAAGCGTTCCGTTTGCGGCGGTGCAGCTGAGTCCGGACACGTTTAACGATGGGTGGGATTGGTGTTCGGGGTATCACATTTCGGACAGCTCGATCATGGGCTTCAGTCACACGCACCTGAGCGGCACGGGATGCGGCGATCTGCTGGATTTTCTGGTGATGCCGGGCACGGGTCCGGTGAAGCTGGTGGCGGGCGACCGCCCGAACCCGGAGGCGGGCTACCGTTCGCGCTTTTCGCATGCGGAGGAGCACACGGAGCCGGGCTATTACAAGGTGTATCTCCAGGACCCGAAGGTGGGTGCGGAGTTGACCTCGACCGAGCGCACGGGACTGCACCGGTACACCTTTCAGCAGGGCGGAGAGGTGTGGATCCTTGTGGATCTGGCTCACAGCTATCTGACCAACGGCGGATCCTCGGTGTATACGGCGGAGCTGCAGCAGACCGCGCCCGATACGCTGGCGGGTGGGCATGTGACGCGGGCCTGGGGCCATGACCGGCACTGTTATTTCACGATGCAGTTTTCGAAACAGCCGGTAAATGTTGCCTTGTACCGCGATGACAAACCGGTGGCAGACCCCGGCCATTTGCGAGGCGACAACCTGAAGGCGGTGTTGCACTTCAGCACGCAGCCGGGTGAGGTGATCCTGGTGCGCACGGGTATTTCCGGTGTGAGTGCCGAAAATGCCGCGCTGAACCTGCAAATCGAGCAGCCCGACTGGGATTTCGAGCGGACCAAGGCCGCCGCGCAGGGCAAGTGGAGGGAGCAGCTGGGACGGGTGCAGGCGAAGATCGCGGACCCCGCTCAGAAGCGCGTTTTTTACACGGCGCTTTATCACATGTCGCTGGGACCGCAGCTGTTCGACGATGCCGATGGGCGTTACCGGGGCATGGATGCGGCCATTCACCAGGTGCCCGCGGGGCAGCATAATTACACGACGTTTTCACTGTGGGATACGTTTCGTGCGGCGCATCCGGCGTACACGCTGATGCAGACCGAGCGTGTGCCGGACTTTGCCAACACGTTGATTCGCATGGCGGAACAGAGCCCGGCGGGGATGCCGGTGTGGCCGCTGCAGGGCACCGAAACCGGCACCATGACGGGGTACCATTCGGCCAGCGTAATTGCCGAAGCGATCCACAAGGGGTTCCCCGGCATCGATGCGGAGGCGGCGTATCGCGTGATGGCGGAACGTGCGCTGGTCGAGAACTACGAAGGGCTGGGCGCTTACCGCGAGAGGGGGTACATCCCGTGCGATCGTGACGGCGAATCGGTTTCCAAGAGCTTTGAATATTGCTATGGCGATTGGGCCGTTGCGCATGTGGCGAAGAAGCTCGGCAAGACCGACGAGGCGGCGATGTTGCAGGCGCGGTCCACAAATTATCGGCATTTCTTCAACCCGGCGACGCAGTTCATGGAGCCGAAGATGGCGAGCGGGGCATGGGCCGTGCCGTTCGATCCGATCGAGATGGGCCACAGCACGAAATGGCGCGATTACACCGAGTCCAACGCGTGGCAGACGAGCTTTGGCGTGCAGCATGACCCGGCCGGGCTGATCGCTTTGTACGGTGGGCGCGAGGCGTTCGCCAAGCGCCTGGATTTGTTGTTCACCGTGCCCTCCACGCTGCCGCCCGATGCGCCGCCCGACATCGCCGGCATGGTGGGGCAATATGCGCAGGGCAATGAACCTTCGCATCACATCGCCTACCTGTATGCCTATGCGGGCGCGCCGAGCAAAACGCAGGCGCGGGTGCGCATGTTGATGGACACGATGTACCACGATGCTCCCGACGGCATGGCCGGCAACGAGGATGTGGGGCAGATGTCGGCGTGGTTTCTGCTTTCCGCGCTGGGGTTTTACCCGGTGGACCCGGTGAGCGGAATTTACGTGCTGGGGTCGCCGCTGGTGGAGCGGGCGACGCTGCAGGTGGGCGGCGGAAAGGTGCTGGAGATCGAGGTGAAGCGCGGCGACCCGAAGCACGCGTTTGTGCAGAGCTTTACGCTGAACGGCCAGCGGCAGGAGCGGGCGTGGTTCCGTCATGGCGAGATCGCCGGCGGTGGCCGGATGGTGTTTGCGATGGGGGCGGCGCCGCACCTCGGCTTCGGGGCGGCCCCGGAGCATTTGCCGCCTTCGCTGGTTTTGTAGGCTGCCGGCTTTTGCCGGTACGTCGCCGGTGTTGCTCGATCGCGGTTGCACTTGAGCAGGGCGGATCGCCCCTGCGGCGGAACCGCCGGGCGACGCGAGCGGGGATGGTGCAACCCTCACCCCTTCCCGAACCATCTTTCAAGAGACGAGCCCAGGGACGTTTTTGAGGGTAAGCGAGCGCGGAATCTTGGTGTACCTGTACGCCTGGGATGTTGGATGTGTCACACCCTCCGACCGGGCTCTGCGACGGATCGGAACGATAGCGAATTCAACTGCGTCGAGCGATGAACCGGAGCGGCCTAGTTTGTTGGCAAAGAACGGAGTTCGTTGCTCGCCCCTTTATGCACGGGCGGCCACATGCCGCCCCCCGAGAGGCTCTACCGTGTTTATCGCCGTACAACCGGAGGAGATGGCGTTTGCGCTGACGCTCTTTATGAGTGCGGCGGAAGGGCGCATCACAACGGGCGGCAGAGCGCTGACCGCGGACCAGAGCACGGAGGTTCAGCAGTTTTTTCTGGAACTTTCGGCATCGGGGCACGCGGCCGAGGGCGAGGCTGAGGAGACCGAGGGGTCCGAGGGGTCCGATCATGCGCTGCGGTCCACGCTGTTTCAGTCGTTTGCTGTGCTTTGGGAACATTATCGTGGATACCCGGCGCAACACTCCCTTTGTGCGCGGACCCTGGGTTTTTACTACGCCATGGCCCGTAGCCGGGGAGCGGCCCTGGAGCGGTGGGTCAGTCCGTCAGCGCATACGGAGGTGACCGTTGAGCTGCATCCGGCGGTGATTGAAGGGCTGGCCAAGGCGGATCTTGATGTGGAGGGCCGCCTGCCTGAGCAAAACCTGCTTGCGGCCATTGAGGCGGAGGCTGCCAACGGGCCCGCCGCGCCACTGCCTGCCGCGGCGAAAGAGGCTGTTGCCGTCAGGACTCCCGCGAGTGAGGCGGCTGCCATGGTGCGCGCCTACGATTGGTCGACCACACCGCTGGGCGCGATGCCGAGCTGGCCGCAGAGCCTGAAAACGACTGTCGATCTGATGCTGGCGTGCCGGTTTCCCATGATCGTCCTTTGGACAAGGGAACTTGTGCAGATCTACAACGATGGGTATTGCGATCTGATGGGAGCCAAGCATCCGGGCGGGATGGGGCAGCGAACGAGGGAGTGCTGGCCGGAGGTCTGGTACCTGAATCAGCCGATTTATGAACGAGTGTTCCGAGGCGAGACGATCACGCTGGAGGACCAGTTGTTTCCGATTCGACGGCATGGACCGCTTGAAGATGCGTACTTTACGCTTTGTTACAGTCCGTTGCGGGATGAAGCTTCGGCCGTGAGCGGTGTGCTGGTTACCGTGTTTGAAACGACGGAGCGCGTGTTGGGGGGGCGGGGAGGGTGACCGGGGCTCCCGGTGCGGTGCAGCCCTAGGGGTCGTTTGCGAGGACACCGTGTTCAAAAGCACCGTGTTGAGCAAGCCAAGGCGGCTATTTGCGCAGAAGGAGGTCCCGGAACTCCTCCGGGACCTCAAGCCCCTGGGCGAGATCTGCCAGCAGGCGGCCGCCCGCAAGGACGGGGGCAAAGACCACGTCCGCCGCGGTGAGTTCCAACGGCCGTATGCTTCGGCGAGAACTGGCAATGGCGATGACCTTGATGCGAGCGTCGATATTTTTGACCAGAAGCGTGGAAAACGCATTGCGTCCATCGTCGTCGTGGGCGGCGATGACGGTTTTGGCCCGACGCACGCCGGCTTTGTGCAGGCCGGCTTCCTCGTCGGTATCGATCCGCTCAAAGGGCTGATCGGGTGTGATGGGTTCGGCCGTTGGCCCCAGCAACTGGACAAAGACGGCGTGGCGCTGTGCGAGTTCAAGGGCGGTTACACGGGCGAAGATGCCGTCCCCCACAAGGATGATGTGGTCTGAGAAATTCAACGTTTCCTTTCTTGTTCCAACCAGCCGGGTGAGTTCGCCGGAAACGAAGGGGCCCAGAACCGAAGCGATGGCTGTGGCGAAAACCCCGATCCCGACGACAAGCAAGGTCATGACGAAGATACGTGCTTTCTCGCTGACCGCGACGATATCGCCGTAGCCGACCGTGGAAAGACTCACCGTGGTGAAGTACCAGGCGGTGGCGAGATTGCCGATGTGCGGTTGAAAACCCGACCCCAGGATGTAGCTTCCGATCACACCGTACGCCAGGGTTCCGATGACGCAGACCATGGAAATGAGGCTGCCGACGTATTTGGCGGCCCGCGTGAAACTGCGGCGAGCCAGCAGGAGACACACAAGCATGGCCAGCGGCAAAAGGAACTCCGCGCCCCAGTGGTGCAGAGTGGCGTTGGCGGCCAGGGTGAGCGTGAGGATAAGGATGGCGAACACCCAAACCGCCCGCGAACGCCACCAGAGGCCGATGCCGATCAGCACAAGAACGAGGCCAAGGATGACCTCCCCGGTGGCCCCAACGGCGGGCAATGGGTCGCTCATGGCGGACAGCGAGCCGAGCCGGGGCAGGGAAAACCGTAAGCCGGCCAGCACGTTTGCCAGGCCGCAAAGCACGACGGCGATGCTGAGCAGCTCTACCAGCCAGCCCGACCACATGCTGCGGGTGGGAAATAGAACGCGCCGGTGTGGGTCCCCCGGGGGTTTGGGCGGCGTGGCCATAGTGCTAAGTTAAAACAGGTGGAGTTTTCTGCAAGCGGCGGGCATCGATTTGAAGGGCGACTCCGGGGCAGAGACGAGGCCTGTGAGACATACGGGGGTCGGGTACCCCACCAGTTGTAGCGATTCCACTGAAGGTTTTGCCAAATTTGCCGATACCCTACCCAGGTATCTTTGCATGTCAAGCACGCCCCCCAACCCGATGCACGTTTTCTGCCCTGTGCGAAAGCCGGGCGGACGTCTCCGCTATCCGCCGCCGCCAAGCGGTTGCTGGCTGCTGTTGTCGCTTTGCTGCTCGCTGCTGTTTTGCGGCCCGCTGCTGGGGGAGACGCCCGCGGCGCGCACGCTTAACACCCTGACCACCGTCGCCGCCGTGCATGACCTGCCCTATGAAGCGGCGTCGAAGCATGTGCCTGTGCACGTGATCGCGGTGGTCACCTATTATGAGCCGGCGGCTCCGGATTTGTTTATCAGCGATCGGACCGGCGGGGGCAGCGTGTATGTTCGCACGACTCACCCGTATCCCTTGCAACGGGATGATCTGATTGAGGTGACCGGGACCAGCTCCGAAAGCTTTCGCACCGAGATTGCGTCCGACCCTTCCATCCGGGTCGTGGGGCACATCCCGCGGGAACGCCCCGCGGAACTCACCGGCAATGTGTACCGGCAGATCATGTCCGCCGAACTGGATTGCCGTGAGGTGACGGTTCGCGGAATTGTGCGGACGGCGGATGTGGTGGTTCGGCGAAAAGTCACGTTTCTGGAGTTGGAAGTTTTGATGCCGGGGGGGCTGATTCAGGCGTACATCCGGCAATATTCTCCGCTCGATCCTAAACAGCTGATCGATGCCGAAGTGCTGATTTCGGGGGCGATCGGAGCGAAGGAAAACAACAAATCCCAGGTGATGCGCGGGATCATCTATGCCACGGATGCGACGGATCTGCAGGTTACCCGCGCACCGCGAACCCGCCTCAGCAGCCTTCCTCTTACGGCGGTGGATGAAGTGATGCAAACGCACGCGACCGACGACCATACACCGCGCGTCCGTGTACGCGGCGCCGTGACCTCATACCATCCGGGTTCTTCGGTTGTGATCAATCAAAACGGTCGGAGTTTGTTTGCCGAAACGAGGGAAACCGCTCCGCTTTCGTTAGGTTCAGTGATTGATGTAGCCGGATTCGCCCAGGAAGGGGGGTACAGTCCCGCACTCGGCCAGGCTGAACTTTTGCCTACGGGCGGGCATAGGGACGTTCCGCCTGACGTTATCAGTTACGCCCAGGCCATCAGTGGTCTGTTCAGTGATGAGCTGGTCTCGCTGCAAGGACGCGTTTTGGCGCAGGTAAAACTGGACTCCGGCGACATTCTTTCGCTGCTGGTGGACGGGCATGCGGTGACCGTGGAGCTGCAACGAACCAACTCCGACAAGCCGCTGCCGGAGTTGCCTCTCGGGACCCTTGTGACCGCTACCGGGATCTGCCGCATCATCCCCACAGCGGCCTGGGACGATCAGGGAACGCGACCGCGGTTATTTCACATTGAAATGCGCTCCCCAAGCGACCTCCAGGTGCTGCGCTGGCCTTCCTGGTGGACGGTATCCCACCTGCTGCGTGTACTCGCGGGGCTTTTTGCCGCGTCGCTGCTGGTTGCGATCTGGGCCATTGCCCTGCGGCGGCGAGTTTCAAGACAGAACAGGCGCATCGAGCGCACCGTTCTGTTTGAAAAGGAGCGCAGCCGGCTGCTGGAACTGATCAGTTCCGAAGCGCCGCTGGAACCGCTGCTTCGCGACATCTGTGCGTTTGTCGAAAGCTTCGCCCCCGGTCTGCGTCCGCGCTGCAGCCTGTACCCCAGTTCCGGCCAGGACGACATCGCGTACGACGCGTTCACGATCGGCCACCCTTCCACCTGCGTCCTGCTACAAAAGGCGTTGGTGAGCGGCAATGGAGAGGCGCTCGGGCTGTTTTCCGTAGGCAGTGACGACCCCCTCCCCACGCTCACCGGGGAACAAGGGGAGATCGCCTCCGCGGGAGCCGCGTTGACCGCGCTGGCGGTGAATCAACGGAGGTTGTACCACGAGTTGAATTACACATCGTCGCACGATGGATTGACGGGGCTGCCGAATCGTCGATCCGCCGACATGCGCCTGGAAGCGGCACTGGGCGAAGCGGTGCGAACCGGCGGTTGCGCCGGCGTCGCGTATATCGATCTGGACCACTTCAAACAGGTGAACGATCAGTACGGTCACAAGATCGGCGATCAATATCTTCAGCAGATCGCCGCTCGCTTGGCTCGCCACGTGCGGAGCGTGGATTGCCTGGCGCGCATCGGGGGCGACGAATTCCTGGTGGTGGCTCCGAATTTGAGCAGCCTCAACGAGCTGGAAGCGATTCGACGGCGGTTGCAGGCCTGCTTCGACGAGGTGTTTGTGCTGGAGGACGTACGCATCGTCGGCTCTGCCAGCATCGGCCTTGCGGCGTACCCGGACCATGGAACAGCGGCTGAAGAGTTGAAGCGCCACGCCGACACCGATATGTACTCAGCCAAGCACCGCTCCCATGCCGAGTTGCAGCAAAAAACAGCGGCCGTCAGCGCGACGGACGTGCTGACGGAGTCCGATCTGGCAATGGCGTTGGAGGCGGGACACTTTCGGCTGGTGTACCAACCACAGTTTGGTCCCCACGGCCACCTCTGCGGTCTGGAGGCACTTCTCCGCCTTGACGATCCCCATTTGGGCACGATTCCACCGGACGTGTTTATCGGCATCGCCGAGCGGAGCAGCGTGATCCATTCCCTTGGAGCCTGGGTTCTGCGCCAGGCGTTGATCGATGCGAAGCGCTGGGGTTTTGCCGACCTGCCCGATGTGCGGCTGATCGTGAACGTGTCCCCTGCGGAAATAGAGCACCCAAGCTTTGCCGACGGTGTTCTGGCCGCGCTGGCCCGTGCCGAGATGCCGGCGTACGGCCTCGAGATGGAGATCACGGAGCGGACCGTGGTGCAGGACGTACATGAGGCGGGTCGCCAATTGACTCGCCTGCGAGCCGCCGGGATTCAGATTGCAATCGACGACTTCGGCGTGGGCCATGCTTCGTTCGGTTCTCTCTACCAGCTGCCCTTCGATACTCTCAAGATCGACAGAAGCTTTGTCCGCGCCATGGACACGGAGCAGGGTGTTCGATCCATCGTCAAAGCCATTGTCACCATGGCCCAGACGATGCAAAAACGCATCGTTGCCGAAGGGGTGGAGACGCAGGCGGACATCGATTCGCTTCTGGATTTGGGCGAAATGGATTTCCAGGGGTACTTTCTCGGTCGCCCGCTGCCTCCCGATGAGATCACCCGGAGACTTGAGGCCTGGACCTCGGGCAAAGCGATTTTGCACGAGCTTTCGGCGTGATCCGGGCGCGTCTTCCCTCCCCTTGCGCAGGGCAAGATGAAGCGATTGCGAAAGAGCGTGCGCTTTATCCTCGGGCGACAACGCGGGAGGACGCCGAAGTTCGACGTCCCCTGGCTTCCGGGATTTAGCGCAGTTCTCTCCCCTGCCCCCGTTGGGCACATTCCTGCATGCGAGTTTCCCCTGAAGAAAACGGCGCGAAGCTCTTTGGCTTTGCTACCCACCTTCCGGAGAACGGCTTCCGTATTCTCAGGATGACGGCGGACGCCCCACGGTAGGCAAACAGCTTCTAGAACGCAGCCGTCTGGAACCATGCATGGGTACGGTCGTCCTGGTTGAAGCTTTGTACGGTCACAGAGTGTCCGGCGGGCGCGGAAACGGCTCCATTTGCGGCGCCGGGGAAGGTCCATCCCGGGGGCAAGGCCAGGGTTGCCGTTCCTCCCGCGAAGCTGATGACGGTGATGCGCTGCGTGGGGAAGCCGGTGGGCGGGGCGGGCAGAAGCACGGTGGTATCGCCGAACGTCACCACTTCCGATACATTTGGGCCCACGGTACAGGATCCGGAACAATACTGGGAATACTCGTTGCTCGCCACCTGGAGCGAGCCCCCGGTCAGCGGCATGCTGGCCGAGGTGGTTTGCGTCGCGACCACCGGCACCGCCGCCACAAACGCCGAGGCCATGTTTGCGTCGCCCAGCGCACTCAGGTGCAGTTGATCCCCATTGTTCATCTCCGCCGGCGTGCCGAGCATGTACAGATCGTCATACACATGCGCGATTGTGGCGCCGTCACCCAGCACCGTTGCCTCGTCGGCCGCGATATCGGCATTGTAGGCAGCGATGGCGGCCGCGGAGGCCACCGCATTTCCCTGCAGCTGGTTGGGCACATCGGCGGAGAGAATGACCGATGCCCCCGAGACAGGCGGCCTGGGAATGCTGCCCACCGCATAGATCGACACGCCGCCGGAAGGGGTGGAAGCGATCAACTGGGACGTTCCCGGGGCACGCACGACGCGTAACACACCCAGGCTCTGCGTGGTTCCGTTCGCGGTGGCCATGGCGACCGGAGGTGCGGCACTCGCGCTTCCCAACGAGGTGCCGCGTTCATCGGTCACGGTGAAGACAGCGGAAGGATCCGCGGCATCATCGATGGAATACAAGATGTAGGTTGGCACAGGGACGGAAGCGTTGCCCAGCGCAAACGTGAGCGTGCCCGCCCCCGGGGCGTACATGCCGCCGAACGTAAACGCGCGATTGCCGGTATCGGCCGCCGCACTCCAGGCACCGGCGCCGGAGACATTCGCGTTGCCGCCACGAAGCAAGGTGTTGGAGGGAATGGCGAGAAAAGCCAGCAGGGCTGTGTGGCAGAGACGGTACGTCGCCTCGTAGGGACCGGTGCCTTTTTTGTCCACATCGTTGGTTCCGACCATCAACGACAAGAGTTGCCCTCCCGCACCCCCCACCGTGATGCCATCGACATAGAGCGCTCTTGGAAACACATCGCAAGCCCCGTCGCCGACGTTCGCGGTCACATTCAGAGAAGGGATGCCGAGCCGGCTGGCGACGAGCGAGGGGTAACGGCTGGCCGTGAGCGGATAGCCGTAGGTGATGGAATCGCCGTTGGCGATGAAGGAAGTGAATGCCTGTGGCGTGCCCGCCGAACCCGCATTTTGGGCCAGGGCAGGCAGGCAGCAAGCAGCGGCGGCCAGTGCGGAAAGAACTGCAATGCGCATTGTTTGTATCCCCTTGTTGAAGTTTGGCTGATTCGGTCGCTGCATTCGTTGTCGAGCTCCGCACGAACTCGCGCTAAAGAAGATTCTATGGGGTTCACGGTCGGGGGCTCGGCGATGGGCGGGGCCGGACGGCGAACGGCGGACGGCGGACGGCCGAAAATGAATTTCGCACCACGGCGGACAAAGATCATCGCCACACCCTATAATCCGGTGCTGTCAGCAGCCCCTTGGGTAAGTGGGAGCGTACGCCGCCTGGGTCGATTGTTGATTTTCGCTTTAACGGTGCATTGCGGCGCTTCGCCGTGCCCGACCCCGAGACTTAAGCCCAACCATCATCACGTGGAGCAGAAATGCCGTTTAACCAGAAACCTTCCTTGCCCTTCCTTGCGGGCGTACTTGCATCCATGGCGACCCTTGCCAGCGCCGGTGCGCAAACCGTGACCGTGTATGAGACCACTGCCGATGCCAAGATCCTGCTCGCGAACCAGCCCTCGGTCTCCTTTGGCAGCAGCGGTGGAACCTCGACCATCACGGTGAATCCGAACACCAAGTACCAGCAGATGGACGGATTCGGCGCCTCGATGACGGATTCCTCCGCTTACCTGATTTCCACCAAGCTTACCGCCGCGCAGCAAAGTTCGCTGATGACGTGGTTTTTCAACAACAGCACAGGCATCGGGCTCGACTGGCTGCGCCAGCCCATGGGCGCGAGCGACTATTCGGCGCAGGGCAACTTCAGCTACGACGACATGCCTTCCGGCCAGACCGACGTGAGCCTGAACAATTTTTCGATCGCGAAAGATCTCACCTACACGATCCCC
The DNA here is from genome assembly GCA_964242195.1 of uncultured Acidobacteriaceae bacterium. Taxonomy (GTDB): domain Bacteria; phylum Acidobacteriota; class Terriglobia; order Terriglobales; family Acidobacteriaceae; genus Granulicella. Next base: position 46,239 of record CAXTBI010000002.1, on the reverse strand, counting down.
TTGCTGAAGCAGGCGTTGGCCATCAACCCGAATATCAAGGTGCAGCTGCTGCCCTGGAGTCCACCGGCGTGGATGAAGACCAGCGGCACGATGAATGGCGGTAACTTCAACGACAGCTATTACACCTCCTTGGGTCAGTACTTTGTGAAGACCATCCAGGCTTACCAGGCGCAGGGCGTTCCGATTTATGCCATCGCGGCGCAGAATGAGCCTGAAAATTCCGCCGGTTACCCCAGCGAAAGCTTTTCTTCCGGCGAAGAAGCCACCTTTATCGGAAGCTACCTGGGACCGGCGTTGGCCAACGCAGGCCTGAGCCCGAAGATTCTGGGCTATGAGCATAACTGGAACGACCCCTCCTATCCCGAGGCGGTTCTTAGCAACAGCGCAGCCTACAATGCCATGGCCGGGACCTCCTGGCACGGGTACACCGATCCCTCGGGCCTGCCCAACCAGACGGCGGTCCAAAACGCCTATCCGAATAAGGGCCAATGGTTCACCGAGGCCACCGGCTTCGGCAACGGAAGCTTTTCAGGCGATCTTGGCTGGGCGATGGAGAACCTTCTCATCGGATCGGTGCGGAACTACGCCAAGAGCGTAAGCGAGTGGAACCTGGCGCTCGATCAAAATTACGGCCCGGTGAACAACGCCAACTGCACCAATTGCCGCGGTTTTGTGACCATCAACACAAGCGTCAGCCCGGCCACGATCACCTACAACGTTGAAAACTACGCCTATGGCCACGCTGCCAAGTTTGTAACTCCCGGTGCGTACCGCGTGGATTCCAACTCGGCCGCAGCGGGGGCCAAGGGTGTGGAGGATGTCGCCTTCCAGAATCCGAACGGATCGATGGTGCTGATTGCGTACAACTCCGGTGGGAGTTCGGCGACCTTCAACGTGAACTACGCGCCCAACAACACGAGCTTTGCCTATACGCTGCCGGGCGGGGCCGTGGCCACGTTCACCTGGACACCGGGCACAACGACGACCTCCACCGCGCCGACGGCTCCTTCCAGCCTGACCGCCACGGCGGCTTCCAGCAGCCAGATCAATCTGGGCTGGACGGCGAGTTCTACGTCAGGCGCGACGTACAGCGTGTATCGCAGCACAACCAGCGGCTTTGCACCGGGTTCCAGCAACCTGGTCGCGAGCGGGCTGACCGGTACCACCTACTCCAGCACCGGTCTGGCGGCGTCCACGGCGTACTACTTCGTGGTGCAAGCGGTGAATTCCGTCGGGTCTTCGCCTTCCTCCAACCAGGCCAGCGCGACGACCTTGGCGGCCAGCACCACAAGCACGGGAATCTCCACGACGGCGTACTACACGGTCGTCAACCAGGCCAGCGGCGCCTGCGTGGACCTCACCGGCGGCAGCACATCGAACGGCACCACGCTGCAGCAATGGGCGTGTGGCTCGGGCAACCTGAACCAGCAATGGAAATTCACAGCCACGACGGGAAGCTACTACGAAGTTACGCCGCACGCCTCGGGCACCCTGGCGTGGGATGTGACCGGTGTGGGCACCGCGCCCGGATCCACGATGCAGCTGTGGACATACGGTGGCGGGCTGAACCAGCAGTTTCAACCCGTTTTGCAATCGTCTGGATACTACACATTCATCGATCACAACAGCGGTCTTTGCCTCAACGTTCCCAGTGGCGCAACCACCAACGGCCTGCAGCTGCAGATCAATACCTGCAACGGCTCGACCAGCGAGGCTTTCAAATTAACCCAGCAGTAAGCAGGGCTTACGTTTCAAGGGGAGGGCTCGAGCTTCGGCTCGGGCCCTTTTCTGTGCGCCCTATGCGGCGGGTTGTGAGAGTTTTGGGCAGCGCCCGGCGAAAGACAGGGGTCTCTCCGCTGCGGGGTCGCCTTCGGTCGAGATGACGCCTTTGTGGGTTAGGGTTTGCCGTTCGGAATCGCTTATGCGTTCAGCCTGGAGCGCTCGCTGTAAGCCGCTCGCCGGAGTGCGATTTCCTCGTAATGGGCTTCGGCCCACTGCCAGACGCCGCAGAAGGCCAGACCGAGGCTTTCGCCCAGCGGCGTAAGGGCGTACTCGACGCGTGGCGGCACGACCGGGTACACGGTGCGCGTCACATGGCCGTCCCTTTCCATTTGGCGCAGGGTCTGCGTCAGCATCTTCTGGCTGATGCCTTCCACCAGCTCGGCGAGGCGGCTGAATCGGAGCACGCCACCCTGTCCGAGGGTTTCGATCAGCAGCATGGTCCATTTGTCGGCGACGCGCCCGATGACCTCTTCGACCAGGCGATCGACCTCGGGTGAGCTTGCGTTGGCTCCTGACGGTGCCTGAAAGCGAACGGTCGCTGGGGGTTTTTCTTCAAGTAACACCATTGTTTCCCCATTTCTAACTTGCGGGTGGGTATCGAACCGCGGAGTGCCTTCTTCCCAATCGGAACCCACTCTCTTACAGTAACCGGTAGAGGAAATTTGTCACCATGAATCCAAGCGGAAACAACACAATTCTGATCACCGGCGGCGGTTCCGGCCTTGGCCGGGCCCTTGCGGAAGCCTTCCACAAGCTGGGCAATACCGTGATTATTGCCGGCAGGCGGGAGGATGTGCTGGCCGAAGTGGCGAGTGCGCACCCCGGAATGTCCACGGAGGTTGCGGATGTGCAGGACCCGGCTCAGGTCCAGAGACTTGCCGAGACGGTAACGAACAAGTTCCCCGCGCTGAACGTGCTGATTAACATGGCCGGCATTATGAAGCCCGAGAATCTGAAGGAAACGCCGGATCCCACGGTGGTGGACCAAACGATTGCCACCAACCTCACAGCGCCGCTGCTGCTGACGGCCGCGCTTTTGCCACACCTGCGAGCACAGGCCAAAGCCACGATCCTGAACGTCAGTTCCGGCCTGGCATTTACCCCCCTGGCCATGACGCCGACCTATTGCGCGACCAAGGCGGCGATCCATGCATGGTCCGTGTGCCTGCGGTACCAACTGAAAGACACGCCGGTCGAGGTGTTGGAACTTGCACCACCCTGGGTGCAGACGGACCTGCTGGGCAAGGAGATGGCCAACGATCCAAGAGCGATGCCGCTGGGGGAGTTCACGGCGGAGGTCATGGACATCCTGCGTACGCAGCCCGACTCGAAGGAAATCCTGGTCAAAAAGGTTTACCCGCTACGCTACGCCGGAGAATTCAATACGGAGCGGTTTTACAGTTTCTTTGAAACGTTCAATAACGCCATGGCCACCCATTAGAGCGCCCGGCTTGATGGCGGCGCGGGGCGGTTGCACACGGTGGATGGCGTGCAACCGCTCCAGGCGTCGCGGCGGCGGGTGGTTATTTGTGCCCCTCCGCGTATTTGGTGGTGTGGTGGTGGATTTGGCCGTCCGGTCCGGTGTACTCGCGGGATTTAAGGTCGGAGTTGGCGTCCTGCGAGGAGCCCGCTCCGTTCTCGCTCTTGCCGCCGGCGGCTGCTGCTTTTTTGCTGCCGCCGGATGATTCGGCTTTGGTTTCGGCCGCGGCTTTACCTTTGGCCGGTGCGGCCTTGGCTGGAGATTTGTGCTCCTCGGACGAGGCCTTCCCCTTGCCGGCCTCCGATTTCCCTGTGTGTGGGAACGGCTCTTCGGCGCTCTTGTGCTTGTGCTTCCCTGTGCCCTGATCCTGCGCTGTGCTCATGATGGACTCGCTGCGGTGGGGTGCGTACGATCGTGCCGCTAGATACGATTGGCGTACGGAAGGGGCAGGTTGTCTTTGGCGGATCACTCTGTTTCGGGAGGCGATGCGGGGTGGCGGTAGCGGATTCCCTTCGGGAAGGACGGAAAAGGGGTAGGGGCAAAAAGCAGGTTCCCTTCGGGAATGACAGAAAGAGGGGTAGGGGCAAAAAGCAAAAAGCAGGTTCCCTTCGGGAATGACAGAAAGAAAAGCAAGGGCAAAAAGCAAACGCCAGAAGCAGGTTCCCTTCGGGAATGACAGCAAGAAAAGCAACGGCAACGGCAGGGGCAACGGCAAACGCCAAATGCGGATTCACTTCGGGGATGAGAGAAAGAAAGGCAGGGGCAACGGCACATGCGGGTTCCTGCGGGACGAGAAACCTGATGGGGGTTAGCGCTTTTCGAAGACTTCCATGTAGTCGTTCTGGTCGCCCTTGGTGAAGTCGTAGAGGCCGAGGTAGCGTAGGCCGGCGTGGGTGACCTCGGCGCGGACGACGTCGGGGTTGATGCCGTGGTCGGCACCGTTCCCGGGGTGGTCGATGACGCCGAAGCGGGCACCGGGGCGGAGGGCGGCGGCGAGGAGGGGGAGCAGGCGGTCGGTGTGGGCGATCTCGTGGTAAACGCGGAGCATGACGGCGGCGTCCAGGGAATTTGGCGTTAGTTTGGGGTCGTCGGGGGTGCCGAGGAGGACGGTGATGTCGGCGAGGTGCTCGCGGGCGGCGCGTTCGCGGATGGACTGGACGGCCCTGGGGTTGATGTCTTCGGCGTAGACGCGGCCGTCCGGGGCGACGCGGCGGGCGGCGCGGACGGCCAACCAACCGCCGCCGGCCCCGATGTCGGCGACGGTGGAACCGGGGTGCAGGCGCAGGGTGTCGAAGATTTTGGCGGTTTGGAGGAGCTTGTCGCGGTCGGCGTTTTCAAAAACGTTGAGATCGCCGCTATAGGGTGTGCTGGTGGGGCGTTGCGGGCCCGGGTTTGACGCGGTGGGCTTTGCAGCGGTTGGGTTGGGCGCGGTCTGGCGCGGGGCGGGCGCCGCGGTTTCAGGGAGGGTGCCGGGTTCGGCGGGTGTGGGGGCCGTGGTTCCGGTGGCGGTCGGGATGGCGATCTGCGGCGTGGAGCGGGCGGCGGTGCGGGCGTGGGGCGCGAGTACAAACGTGGCGCTGAGGACGAGGAGAAGGAGGGCGAGCGAGCGGCGCATGGGAGTTGGATGCGGTGGTACGTGGTGCGTGGTAGGTGGATGGGGTTGGGGTGAGGCCTGGTGCACTCCCTCCTAGAAAATGATTTTGGCGGCCACCTGCAACTGCCTTGAGGAGCCGCTGTCGCCTGTGGGGAAGCGCGTGGAGGTGATGGTGCCGAAGCTGACCGAGCCCGCCGTCGCGGAGGTCACCGGGTTGCCGAAATTGGGGTGATTGGCAACGTCGAAGGCGTCGAAACGCAGCTGCAAGTTGGCGTTTTCATAGATTTTCGTGTTCTTTTCGAGCGACACGTCGACATCGGCGAAACCGGGGCCGATCAACGCATTGCGGCTCAGGTTTCCGAAACCGTTGGTGGGCACCTGGAAGGTGCACCCTTTGGTGGTCGCCGCCTGTGTGCAAATGGAGTTGGCAAACCATTGCACCGTGGTGGCGGAAGTTTTTGTTTTGAGGTACTGCACCGGGGCGAGGAGGTTGGGATGCGTGACCCCGGAAAGGCCGCTGAAGGTGGTAACGATGTCCGTCACGTTCAGCGGGTTACCGGTTTGCCATTGCGCGATGCCGGCGAGACGGAAGCCTTGCAGGAAGCGGTTGCCCTTGAAGGGGAGGTTGTACACCACGTTGCTGGCGACGCGGTTGCGGGTGTCGAAGTCGGACGGGCCGTAGTTGAGGCGAGGCCGCGTGTAGTCCTGGAGATAGGTACCGCCCAGCGAGCCCAGATCTAGCGATTTCGACAGGCTGTAGTTGAAGGTGAACTCGAGTGAACGACGGAAGTTTTTCTGCGCGGTAAACCAAAGGGCGTTGTAGTTGGACTGGCCGGCGAACGTGCTTTCGGGCAGGTTGGCATTGGCGAGTGGGGCGCCGGGCGCGATGGGGCTGACCAGGGACAGTGCCTGGAACGGGCGCTTGCTGGCCAGCCCAGCCTGGTTGAGGTTCACCATTTGCCGCAGATGACGGCCGACCGAGCCGTAGTAGCCGATCGAGAACGTAATGTCGTCGAAGCTTTGCTGCTGGAGATTGAAGTTGAAGTCCTGCGTGTAGGCATTGCGGTAGTTCGGGTCGACGGCCGTGATGGAGAGGCCGGCTAACGCCGCCGAGGTGAACAGGCTACTCACCGGGATCGGCACGGCGGAGCTGGTGTAGTTCACCTTGTTGGTGAAGGGCGCGTTGGTGGCGAGGCCGGTGACGAGATTGGTCTCCGGTTGATCGGCCATGAGGCCGTAGGCTGCGCGCACCACCGTTCTGCTCTTGCCGCCCACGTTGTAGCTGACGCCCACACGCGGTTCGTAATTGAAGTTCTGCGTGTAGGGACTGCGGCCGAGACCGCTGGTGCCTACCTGCTCCAGGGTGGCCAGGGCGGGGAAGAAGTTGACGAGCTTGTTGTTGCCGGCGGTCGGCGAACCGTTCCACTCATAGCGGAAACCCAGCTCGATCAGAAGGGAGGGAGAGATGTGGTAACTATCCTGGGCGAAGCCATTCACGGCGTTGACATAGATGCGGCTGGTCTGCACGGAGGGCGTGATGTTGTAGGCGTTGGCCAGGCCGCTATCGAAGTTGGCCAGGGTGTTGAAGGTGAGCGTACCTGTGTCGCCGGTGTAGTTGGCATTGATGAAACGGCGATATTCGCCACCGAACCTTACGGAGTGACGACCGGCCGAGTAGGTGACGGTGTCGTTGAAGACGCCCAGCGTATCGGTACGGCCCTGGGGAAAGCCGGCCGGGCCGCCGAAGGAAAAGAAGCCGGCCAGGGTGGTGTAAGGTATGCCGTTGGGTCCTGCGGTTCCGGTGCCGAGCCCAAGCGAGATGGGGTCGGTGGATACGTTGGGGATGAAGTTGATGTTGATTCGGTTGAAGCCGACACGCGCATCGTTAACCAGGCGCGGTGTGACGATGTGGGTTTCATTCACCGTGACGATCTGCCGCTTGGCATGGCGGTGGTCTCCGAAACCGGGCAGCGTATCGCCCTGCAGCGTGGGCTCGGTGCGGGTGTCTTCCTGCAAGGCGTAGAAGCCGTGCAGTGTGTCTTTTTCGCTGAAGATCTGATCCACATCGCCTGTGCCCTGATCGATCTGCACGGGACCGGCGGCGGTTCCAACGAAGTAGGCCTGGCCCGCGGCGCTGGTTGTGTTGGCGGCCGGGATGTATTGCAGCAGGTTGCGCATCGTGGGATCGGTGACGGCATTGCGCTGCCCTGTGCTTAAGACGGGGCTGTTCAACGGGATGCCCTGGTGTTGGCGCAGACCCTCATAGCTGGCGAAGAAGAAGGTTTTGTTGCGGTACACGGGGCCACCGAGCGACGCACCGAAATTGGAACGGATGAATTGGAGCATCTGCGTTCCCTTCGGGTTGAAATAATTACGGGCGTCCAGGGCGTTGTTGCGGAGATATTCAAACACTTCGCCGTGGAACTGGTTGGTGCCGGAGCGCGTGGAGACGTTGACCACCGAACCGGACGAGCGGCCGTACTCGGACGAGTAGGTCTGATTGTTGACACGGAATTCACTGGTGGTGTCGATGGAGGGCTGAAACGTGATCTGGTTCTGCACCATGTCGTTCAGGTTTACGCCATTGATCTGGAAGTTCACGGAGTCTTCGCGATTGCCTGCGGTATCGAAACTGTTGGCCCCGAGACCGCGGCTGGGGGCGGTGAGCGAGCCTGCCGCCGGGGCGACCACACTGCCGACGGTGAGCAGGGTGAGGTCGAGGAAGTGGCGGCCGTTGAGCGGCACCTCCTGCACGGTGCGTGCATCGAGAGCCTGCCCGACGGTGATGGTTTCGGTTTGCAGGGCGGGTGCCGTGCCCTGCACTTCCACGGTCTGCCCTGCCCCGGCCGGGGAGAGCGGCACATCCAGCGTGGCTTTTTGATCGATTTGCAGAATGTAATTCTTGACGACGTAGCTGCTGAATCCAGGCGCGTCCACGGTTACGCGGTAGTCGCCGGGCGTTAGCGAAGGAACGACATACTCGCCGGCACCGTCGGAGGTGATGGTGCGGTCCGCTCCTGTTCCGTTGTTGTGCAGAACAACCGTGGCTCCCGGCAGAACGGCACCGGTCGCATCCTTGACCGTGCCGGCGAGGGTGGCTGTGGATTGAGCCAGGGCAACGGGGCTGAGGAGCAGAAGGGACAGCGAACCGAGCAAGATGGGTTGTTTCAACGGGAATCTCCTGGTATGTGGAAGTGCTGGTATGTCAAACGTGCTGGTACGTCGACGTGCCGGTACGTGGAAGTGCGATGGGCGACAGGGACCGAGCACGGTCCGCGAAAACATGGAACCGCGCGGCAGAACGCGGGATAGATGACTCGCGACGTGGGCTAACGATGGGTGAGCGGACCGACACGGTGGGGCGCGGCGGCCTTGCGTGTGCAGACGAGGCAGGTTACGAGCGGCTGGGCGAGCTTCGCCGCGATGAGCTTGCAAACGTACTCCAATGGAGATTTGGCCTGGATCGCTGTTGCCTTACTGCTGGGTTAACGACAATATAACAGCGGAAGCTACCGGAGCCTGTGGGGAATGCCTCTCCGCTGGGGCGTTGGGGGTTGGGGGTTGGGGGTTGGGGTTGGGATTTTTGCATCCCCTGGTGGAGCGTCGGCGTATAGGGGAGTGAAGCCGATGGCGATGGATGCGGACGAACTCGGGCGAGCGATCGAGGCGCATGGACGTACCGTGTTTTCCATTGCGCAGCGGATTGTGCGGGACCCGGGGGTGGCCGAGGAGGTGGCGCAGGATGTGTTTCTGGAGCTGTACCGCTGTGCGGACCGGATCGGGGATGGGGATCATACCAAGTTCTGGCTGCGGCGGGTGGCGGTGCATCGGGCCACGGATGCGGTGCGGCGACGCGGGCGCCAGCCGGAGGTGGATGCGGAGATTTGGATGGAGAGGGCGCATGGTGCGGAGCCGGTGGAGGATGGGCGTAGGCGGTGCCGTGCGATCTGTGGGGTTAAGGAGCGGAAAAACAGGGGGCGCTCCGCTCCGGCTTCGCCTTCGGTCGAGATGACGCTCTGGCTTTGGCGAGGACCATCGGGGCTGTGGCGTGAACCAAGGGAGTAACGGGGGCCCTCAAGCGGTACTTGAAGCTGAGCGGTCGGAGCGCCGGGCGGCGGTGGCCTTTTAAGATGGAGGGCTATGCCGGTTGAGTTTGGGATTGGGTCTGAGTCTGGGATTGGGTTTGAGGTTGGGGCGGAACGGGCCGGGGGTGGACGGCGTGGGGTGCTGCGGCTGCCGCACGGGGATGTGCAGACGCCGGTGTTTATGCCTGTGGGGACCGCGGCGACGGTGAAGACGGTGGAGCAAGGTGTGCTGGAGCGGCTGGGGCCGGGTGCGGCGGGGGCGCAGATTCTTTTGGCGAACACCTATCACCTGTACCTGCGGCCGGGCCATGAGCTGGTTCGCCGCATGGGCGGGGTGCACCGCTTTATGAGCTGGGAGCGGCCGCTGTTGACCGATTCCGGCGGATTCCAGGTGTTTTCGCTGGCGAAGCTGCGCAAGGTGACCGAGGACGGGGTGGAGTTTCGGTCGCATATCGATGGGTCGAAGCATTTTTTTTCACCGGAGCACTCGATGGCGGTGCAGATTGCGCTGGGCGCGGACGTGATGATGGCGTTCGACGAGTGCGTGGAGACGCCGGCGACGTGGGAGCGAACGAAGCAGTCGATGGGGTTGACGCATGCTTGGGCGCGGCGGTCGATGGAGTATTGGAAGGCGCATCGGCACGAAGTACCTTGGGCGGCTGGTGGCTTGGGCGGGGGGGATCCCACCTTAACCGACGGTGGAGCTGTCGGTGAAGATGGGGCACCCGGGGTTGGGGCGGGCGGGGAGAGGGGCGGGGGCGAACCCACCTTAGCGCACGGTGAAACTGTGCGCGAAGATGGGGCACCCGGATTGGGGGCGCGCGGATTGGGGGCAGCCGGATTGGGGGCGCACCCGTTGCTGTTTGGGATTGTGCAGGGTGGGATGTACAAGGATCTGCGGGCGGACTCGGCGGAGCAGCTGGTGGCGATGGATTTTCCGGGGTATGCGATCGGCGGCCTGGCGGTGGGGGAGCCGCGGGAGGTGACGCGCGAGATGATCGCGCACACGCTTGAGTTTTTGCCGAAAAACAAGCCACGCTACGTGATGGGCGTGGGGTATCCCGATGAAATTGAAGAGTATGCGCGGATGGGGGTGGACATGATGGATTGCGTGCTGCCGACGCGTGCGGGGCGGCATGGGCTGGTGTTTGCGCGGGAAGACCCGGCGAATCGTGCGAGTGCGGTGATTCGGCTAAACATCAAGCGCAAGGAGATGGCCGAGGACGCGGGGCCGATCGACGCGGGGTGCGGATGCCCGGTGTGCCAACGGTATTCGCGGGCCTACCTGCGGCATCTTTATGCGAGCGGCGAGGCGTTGGGGGCTTCGCTGAACACGGTGCACAATTTGTATTTTTATCTGGAAACGATGGAGCGCGTGCGGGGGGAGCTGGGTGGGAACCCACCTTAGCGCACGGTGAAGCTGTGCGCGAAGATGGGGCACCCGGGTTCGTGGTTGCTGTCTAGGCTACGGCTAGTTCTGTTGCGGGAGTGCGGTTCGGGGTGGTGAAGGCCAGGTGTTTGCCGGCGTCTGTGTCGATGACGACGTGGTCGCCGTGAAGGATGCGGCCGTCGAGAATGCGCATCGCGAGCGGATCCTGCACCAGGCGCTGGATTGAGCGCTTGAGCGGACGGGCACCGTAGGCGCGGTCGTAGCCGGCCTGGAAGATGGCCTCTTTGGCGCGGTCGGTGAGCTCGAGCGTGATTTTGCGGTCGCGCAGGAGTTCCCGCAGATCGTCGAGACGGAGATCGACGATGTGGGTGAGCTGGGCTTCGCCGAGGGGGTGGAAGACGACGATATCGTCGACGCGGTTGAGGAACTCGGGGCGGAACTGCTTTTTCAGCTCGCCGAGCACACGTGCCCTGGCTTCGGCAAAGCCCTCTTCCCCTTCGGCCCAGGCGGTGGTGAGCTGCGCGGCGCCGAGGTTGGAGGTCATGATGAGCACGGTGTTTTTGAAGTCGACCGTGCGGCCCTTGGAGTCGGTGAGGCGGCCGTCGTCGAGCACCTGGAGGAGCACGTTGAAGACGTCCGGGTGCGCTTTTTCGATTTCGTCGAAGAGAACGACGGAGTAGGGCCGGCGACGGACGGCTTCGGTGAGCTGGCCGCCTTCGTCGAAACCGACATAGCCGGGAGGTGCGCCGATGAGGCGCGAAACGGCGTGTTTTTCCATGTATTCGCTCATATCGATGCGCACCATGGCGTTTTCATCGTCGAAGAGGAACTCGGCGAGAGCGCGCGCGGTTTCGGTTTTGCCGACGCCGGTGGGGCCCAGGAAGATGAAGCTGCCGATGGGGCGTTTGGGGTCGGACAGGCCGGCGCGGGAACGACGGATGGCGTTGGCAACGAGGGTGAGCGCTTCATCCTGGCCGACGACACGGGCGTTGAGGCGCGTCTCCATTTCGGTAAGTTTCCGGATTTCGCCTTCGAGCATTTTGGAAACGGGGATGCCGGTCCATTTGGAGACGATGCGGGCGATGTCCTCTTCGTCGACCTCCTCTTTGAGGAGGCGCGCACCTCCCTTTGAATTCGAACCCACCTTAGCCTGCTGCGCAGGCGAAGATGGGGCACCCGTTTCTGGGGCACCCGCTTTGTCGGCGGCTACGGCTTCGTCCTGGGCATCGGTGAGGTTGCGGAGCTGGCGCTCGGCGGCCGGGATTTCGCCGTATTGGAGCTCGGCGGCGCGTTGCAGATCGCCTTTGCGGGTGGCCTCGGCGGCGGCGAAGCGCAGGGCTTCGAGTTTCTCTTTGAGCTCGGCGATTTCGCCGATGGTGCCGCGCTCCTTCTGCCAGCGGGCGCGCAGGGCGGAGGCCTTTTCCCTTACCTCGGCAAGCTCGCGTTCGACGACTTGGAGGCGCTCCTGGGAGTTGGGATCGTTTTCACGGCCAAGGGCATTTTTTTCGATTTCGAGAGAGGTCGCGCGGCGCTCGAGATCGTCGATTTCGACCGGCACGGAGCCGATCTGGATGGCGAGCGCGGCGGCGGCTTCGTCGACGAGATCGATGGCCTTGTCGGGCAGAAAGCGATCGGAGATGTAGCGATGCGAAAGCTCGGCGGCGGCGACAATGGCGGAGTCCTTGATGCGGACTTTGTGATGGGTTTCGTAGCGTTCGCGAAGACCGCGCAGGATGGCGATGGTGTCTTCGACGTCCGGTTCGCCGACGTAGACGATTTGAAAGCGGCGTTCGAGGGCAGCGTCTTTTTCGATGTATTTGCGGTATTCGTTGAGGGTGGTGGCGCCGATGGCACGCAGCTCGCCGCGGGCGAGGGCGGGCTTGAGCATGTTCGAGGCGTCAATGGCGCCTTCGGCCGCGCCGGCGCCGACGAGGGTGTGGAGTTCGTCGATGAAAAGGACGATTTGGCCGTCGGAGTCCTCGATTTCCTTGAGCACGGCCTTGAGGCGGTCTTCAAATTCGCCGCGGAATTTTGCGCCGGCGAGCATCGAGCCGAGATCGAGGGAGATGACGCGCTTATCGCGCAGGATTTCCGGCACATCGCCCAGGAAGATGCGGCGCGCGAGGCCTTCGACGATGGCGGTTTTGCCCACGCCGGGTTCGCCGATGAGCACGGGGTTATTTTTGGTGCGGCGGGAGAGCACCTGGATGACACGGCGGATCTCTTCGTCGCGGCCAATGACGGGGTCGAGCTTGCCGCGGCGGGCGAGTTCGGTGAGGTCTTTGGCGTATTTGGCGAGGGCCTGGAACTTGCCTTCGGGGTTCTGGTCGGTGACGCGCTGGTTGCCGCGCACGGTTTCAAGCGCCTTGAGGATGGCGTTGTGGTTGGCACCGGCGGCGACGAGGGCCTGGGCAACGGGTTCGGATTTGCCCTTGGCGAGGGCCAGCAGAAGGTGTTCTGTGGAGACGAACTCGTCTTTGAAATGGGCGGCTTCGGTGAAGGCTTCATCGAGCACCCTGGCGAGCGCCTGGCTGAGGCCGGGGCCTTGCGCCGCGCCCGCGACCTTGGGCAGTTTGGCGATGAGGCCGTTCATTCCCGCGAGCAACTGTTGCACGGGAACACCCACTTTTTCGAGGACCGGGAGGACGACGCCTTCCTTGTCTTCGAGCAGTGCGGCCAAGAGATGGACGGGCAGGGTTTCGGGGTTGCCGTTCTCGCCGGCAAGGCCGACGGCTCCCTGCACGGCTTCGGCTGATTTCACGGTCAGCTTGTCCCATTTGATTGCCATGTGTGTTCGCTCCTGAGTTGGCGGAACTTTGGCAGCTCCTGGGAAATCAGATGCGGTTTTCGGGGGCTGGATGCACGGATGTGAGTCCTGTACGCTCACATTTTGTATTCATCGAAACAGTTTCAAGGCTCGAGGCGGGCGAGGAGGTCGGCGACCGGGGAGCCGAGGATGGGGTGTCGGAAGAGTGGAGCGATTTCGGCGAGGGGCTCGAGGACGAAGCGGCGCTCGTGCAGGGCGGGGTGTGGAAGGGTGAGATCGGGGTCGGCGAGGACCAGGCTGCGGCCGGCTTCGGCGCCGCCCCGGTCGCTGGCATAAAGGAGCAGGTCGAGATCGATCAGGCGAGGGCCTTTCGGTGGGCGATCGGCGGCGCGGGTACGGCCCATGGCGGCTTCGATGGCGAGAAGAGAGCGCAGGAGTTGAAGGGGGCCGAGGTCGGTTGCGAGCAGGGCGGCGGCGTTGGTGAAGCGGGGCTGGTCGCGAAAACCTACGGGATCGGTCTCGCGAAGGCCGGAGACGGCGAGGACGGTGCCGAGGTCGGCGAGGCGGTGGAGGGCTTCGCGGACGTTGTTGGCGGGGGTGCCGTGGAGGGACGGCAGATTGGAGCCGAGGGCGATGGCGGCGAGCACGGATTCAGGGTAGCGCAGCGGGGATTTTTGTGGGGGTGAGTCCGCTTGGCTGGGTGAAGGCGAGGTTGCCGGCCACAGGAAGGAAGGGAGGTCCTTCGCTGCGCTCGGGAGGACAAGGTGTGCGTTGGGACTTGGAGCTTGGGGAGCTTGGGGAGCTTGGGGAGCTTGGGGAGCTTGGGGAGCTTGGGGAGTTTGGGAATCTGGGCGGATCGCGGCCGAAACGCAGATTCCCTTCGGGAATGACAAAAAGGGCTGGTTTACGGGGTGCACAGGGCTGGGCGGATCGCGGCCGAAACGCAGATTCCCTTCGGGAATGACAAAAAGGGCTGGTTTCCGGGGTGCGCAGGGCTGGGTTTCCGGGGTGCGCAGGGCTGGGTTTACGGGGTGCGTGGCTGGTTTACGCGTATGCGCAGGGCTGGTTTACGGGGTGCGTGGGGGCTGGTTTATGCGTGTGCGTGGGCGGAGCTGAGGGCCGGGTGGAAGCGGGGCGGGCGGCTGGAGGCTTTGGGAAGGAGCAGAGGGGCGGGCGCGTTTTGGCGGGAGGTGATATCGATTCGGGTTTCGGGGCAGGACTCGTGCCGGGTGACGAGTTGCCAGGCGCTGCGGTCGCGGAGCAGGCGCTGCACAAGAGCGGTGTGCATGGCATGGCCGGCGCGTTCGGCGATGACCTTGCCCCAGAGTCGGCGGCCGGCGAGGGCGAGGTCGCCGATAAGGTCGAGCACCTTGTGGCGGACGAACTCGTCGGAAAAGCGGAGTGGACCGTTTTGGACGCGGCCCTCGCCGATGATGATGGCGGCTTCGTCGGAAACGCCGCGGATGAGGCCCATGTTGCGGAGCATGGCTTCATCTTCGCGGAAGCCGAAGGTGCGGGCGGGGGCGATGAGGTCGGCATAGGCCCCGGCTTCGAGGTCGCCGGTGAAGCGGTCGCAGCCGATGGGGGCGGGAAAGTCGATCATGTAGTCGATGCAATAGCCTTCGCCGGGGTAAACACCGATGAATTTTTCGCCGGAGGGCGAATGTTCGCGCACTTCGACGGGCTTGAGGATGCGGAGGTACTCGCGGCGGCGGCGCTGGCGCTTGAGCCCGGCGGCGAGGATGGCGGCGACGTAGGGTTGAGCGGAGCCATCGAGGATGGGAACTTCCAGGTTGTCGATTTCGATGATGACGTTATCGACACCGAGGCCGATGAGGGCGCTGAGCAGGTGTTCGGTGGTGGAAATGAGGACGCCCTGGCGCATGAGGCTGGTGGCGTAGCTGACCTTGGCAACGTTGCGGCCGATGGCCGGGATTTCGAAGTTGTCGAGGTCGGAGCGGCGAAAGACGATGCCTGAGCCGGCCGGCGCGGGGACCAGGCGGAGGTGCACGGTGGCCCCGGAATGGAGGCCGACGCCCTCGAAAGCGAGAGGGGCGTCGATCGTGTGTTCGAGTTGAAAGTCTGTGCTCAGACGAGAAAACCCTTCGTTTGCCGCCGGCCTCGGTCTGCCCTTGCTTATTCCTGTTTCTGTTGCTTGCTCGAGCCGGGGCAGATCGGAACCGTTGAATACAAGGGTAAACCCGGGTTCGGTGGCCGGTGTGTGGCAAATCAGACACAGTTAACGAAGCGGAGACGGTGACGAGGCGGGCACCCGCAGGGCGCTGAGCGAAGGAGGGGGGGAGCGGGCGACGCGGCCGGAAGCAGATCCCTACGGGACGACAAAGGAGCCTGTGGGCGCTTGCCCTAGAAAGTGGATGCGTCGATTCAGCTTAGCGGACGTAGCTGAAGGTGCCGCAGAGATTCGGGGCGTCCGTCATGGCTTCCGGCGTGAGGATTGGCACCGCCGCACCGGAGAAGAAGGCGACCTGCAGGTTTTTGCCCTGGGCGAAGGTGACGGCCCATTGGGTTTCCTCGGAGCCGCAAAGTGTGTTTTTGTGGAGAAAGCGCTTGTCGCCGGGGATGCTGAGGCGGTAGAGGTTGCCGCTGCCGGTGGAGGGCTCGGCACCGTTGAAGACGGCGGTGACTTCCGCGGGCTGGAGGGTGCGGATCTGGGCGATGGGGAAGGCGGAGAAGCCGAGGGCGAGTTTCTGGTTTAAAAAGGCGATGTCGCCGGTGGTGGCGCGGGCAGCCGAGCTGGCGGCGCGCCAGTTGCCGGTGTCCTGCGCGCGGGCGGGGGTGGGGGCAATCAGGCCGAGGTACAGGGTTGCCTGGAGGAGGGTACGGGGCTTCATGCACGCCTCCAAAAGGGTGCGAGGGATGCGGTGCCGGCGAGCCTAGCAGGGGGACAACTCATCATTCAGTCTTACTGTACAAGCTGTGCCAGCCGTACAACGGGTGTCAGCCTCTACGATCATAGTGGGCCGTTGAGAACCAATTTTGGCCTTGACAGGGGGTTTGGCACTACGGGATGATTTGTCAAGGTCGATAGGCGCGCAGGTCTTGCGTCAAGCGACCGGCAGAATGGCAGCCCCTCGTTCCTGCAAGAACGAAGGGCTGGTAGGGCCCAAAGCTTAGCCGTTAGCTTTGGGGTTCATGGTTGATTTTCTGGGCTACTTGAAGAACTTCTCGTACAGGGTGACAACCTGTCCGATCAGAACAACAAGCTTGCCCAGAAGACCGAGAAGGCGTTTTGCCTTCTCCATCCAGTTGGGGTCGCGTCTCATGCGGTCCCTCCTTTCGTGAAGTACGGTAACCCGACCCGGCCAGGTCGGGTTTTGCCGTTTGCGGTCTTTCGAGCCGCTTGTATAGAGGGTACGAAAGTTACGTCGTGCTCCGAAAGTGAGTCCAGGGCAATGGACGTTACGATTGCTGATTTCAGCAAGGCGGCCACCTTTCGACAGCTTCAGGGCACATGTATTCGGTTGCCGGGAGATGTCAGTATCGGCAACAGCATCAAGGCTCTCTCTATAAACTTCAACGCTCGCCAACGGGAAATGCGGCCTTGAACTGCCATCGGCGCTTCAGCTCGACGTAGAAGGTGTGGTGGAGGAGATCTTCGCTTCGCTTAGGCCTGCCTCGCGCAGGAGGCGGAGGACGGCGACGAGGGGGAGGCCGACGACGTTGAAGAAGTCGCCTTCGATGCGGGCGATCCAACGGGCGGCGTAGCCCTGGATGCCGTAGGCACCGGCTTTGTCGAGGGAGTCGCCGGTGGCCAGGTAGAACTGGAGATCGGCGGGCGGGATGGCGGTGAAGGTGACGGCGGTGGTTTCCACGTGGGTCTGTTCGCGGGTCTGTTCGCGCGGCGGTTTGCCCTTCTCCGGCGAAAGTACGGCGATGCCGGTGTGGACGTGGTGGGTGCGGCCCGCGAGGGCCAGCAGGGTGCGAGCGGCATCGGCGCGGTCGACCGGTTTGTTCAGGACGACGCCGTCGAGAACGACGGTGGTGTCGGCGGCGAGGGTGGTGGCGCCCCGATGCAGGGCGGCGATGGTGCGCGCTTTTTCAAGGGCGAGGCGGCGGACGTAGAGTTCCGGGGGCTCGCCGGGGTGGCAGGATTCGTCGATGTCGGCGGGGTGAACGAGGTGGGGGAGGCCGATTTGGAGCAGCAGATCGTGGCGGCGTGGGGAGCCGGAGGCGAGGATGAGCGGGGGTTGGGAGGGGTGTGATTCCAAGCGGGTCGAGTTTCAGGGATGGGAGCGGCGTTTGAAGCTGTTGAAGAGAGATCCTTCGCTACGCTCAGGACGACCGCGGACAACAAAGACGACGGCGGACGACACACCTCCTTCGCAAGCGGCTCCGGGTTTCGCTGGTTTTTGTTGCGAGGATGCGGCGGTTGGTTGGTTTGGTTCTGCACGGAAGTTTGTGACGTCACGGGCGAAATACACGGGTTTTCTCCGCTTCGGTCGAAAGGACGAGTGTGGGCGGGGTGCGGGAGAGCGCTAAAGGACGACGGCGGCCTGCTCTACGGCGAGGTGCACTTCCATGGTTTGGGCTTCGCCGGGCTGCAGGGTAACGGCGTCTTCGGCGACGTTGGAGGTTTCGAGGGCAACGAAGTCGTGCCAGGAATCCGGCGCTAGATCGGGAAAGGTTTTGACCAGTTCCGCGCCCGGGTTCCAGGTGACGGTGGTGCGGGAGTTGCCCTTGGTGAGGCGGAGGCGGCGGCCCAGAACGGGGTCGTGGAGGGTGAGCGGGGCCGATGTGTTGAGGTAGGGACGATCGGTTGCACCCTGAAACCGGAGATAGCGGTCGGTTTGGGTTTTGCGGGCGAAGTTTTCGGTCTTGTCGAGGTATTCGGTGTCCACCAGACCTTCCACGGTGACTTTTTCGCTGTTGCCGACGACGAGGTAAGCATGGAGGGCTTCTTCGAAGAAGAGAGGCTTTGCGTTTTCGCCGGTGGCGGTGTTGGCGACGGAGAGGCGAAGGGTGAGGGTTTGGCCGAGGATGATTTCGAGGGCCAGGCCGAAGTCGAAGAAGCCGGTTTTGCGCATCATTTCGGTGGCCGGGGTACCTTCGGTCTGGTCGAGCGTGAAGGACAGGTGCAGATCGTCGCCGGCCAGCGCGGCGAAGCGAAGGGTCCAGGGGGCGTTGCGCGCGAAACCGTGCATTCCGGCGCCGGGCGGTGTAGGAACGGGGGACGTGTCGGCGGCGGCGAACCAGGGGAAAACGACGGGGATGCCGCCGCGGATGGTTTTTCCCGGAACGAAGGCGGAGCGGTCCGAGAGGAAAATCACGGGGCCCTGGCCGGTGGGCTGCCAGGCGGTGAGATGCGCGCCCTGGAGGTAAAGCTCGGCGGTGCAGGCGCGGGTATGGACGCGGAGACGGGGCATGCCGGGGTGCGGCTGGTCGAAGGTGAGGATCTCGGGAAGGCTGAAGTCGGCGGCGAGTTGTTCAGCGGTTTGCACGATTGCATTGTACGGCAGGCGGCGGCAGTGCGGACGGTGAAGGGCCCTGGCGAAATGCGCGCGGCCCGCTACGGCCCGCAGAAAAGCTTGCCCGAGCGTGCATCAGATGGGGCTGAGGGCAACCATGGTCAAGGCTGTTTTATGCGATATCGACGGAACATTGGTGCAGAGCAACTGGCTGCATGCGGAGGCCTGGCAGATGGCGTTTGGCGCGATGGGTCTGCCATTGGAGTTGGAAGCGTTGCGGCGGCAAATCGGCAAGGGCGGCGATGAGCTGATCCCGGTGTTTGTGCCGTGGTGGAAGCGCGAGATCGTGGAGCAGCCCTTGAAGGAATTTCGCAAGTTTGTGTTTCAGCACGGGTTGCGGCAGAAGGTGGAACCGATCCCGGGGGTGCGGGACCTGCTGCTGCGGATGAAGGCGGAGGGGATTCGGGTGGAGTTGGCGAGCTCTTCAGCGAAGGATGACCTGCAGGTGATGAAGAAAGTGGCGGACATTGAAGACCTGGTGGACGCGGAAACCAGTGCCGACGACACGGAGCGCGCCAAGCCCCATCCGGACATTTTCGAGGTTGCGTTGAAGAAGTTGGGGCTGGCGGCCTACGAGTGCATTGCGCTGGGCGATACGCCGTACGACGCGGAAAGCGCGGGCAAGGCGGGGGTGCGGACGATCGGGGTGACCACCGGCGGATGGAGCAAGGAGGAACTGCTGGCGGCGGGGTGCGTGGAGGCGTATGACGGAGCGGCGGATTTGCTGGCCAATTTTGAACGAAGCGCTTTGATGCGGAGCGGTTTGCATGGGTAAGGTGCTGCGTTTGACGGCGATTCTGGCCTTTGCGGCCTTTGCGCTGGCGGTGTTGGGCGTGGGTGCGCTGCGGGCGCAGGGACCGCTCCCCGATGCGGCCGCGAGCTTTCGGGAGCAGGAGGCGCGGATGGGCGCGGGGCCGGGGACGGTGGTGCTGGTGGCCATTATCTGCTTGCCACGTCTGGGAGTTCTCCTGCTTCCTTGGGTGGCGCTGCAGTTCTCAAGAACCTTTGGTTCAGTCGGGTGTGCCGCCCGCTGGATCTCATTTCGGGCGCATACTCACTGCAAGAAGATAACGATATGCCTAGCAACGGCAGCCTCTTTGAGGGAAAAGGTCATTACCGACAAGACCTACAGTTACGCTACCTACGGTTGTATGGTCCGTTGTGGATAACGATGCTGGGAGTAAGTATAACTGTGGTGACAGGACAGCTCTGGCTTGATGCTAGCAATAACGCTATGTATCACAAGCATATAGAAGGCAGATGTGCAGGAACGTCGCAAGGCTGTCTTGACGGGCACATAGACAACTACAGCAGCGCCCAGGGTTGCAGTTCTAGAGCTGTGGGTGGTGATCTCCCAGGCTCACCACTCTTACCATTCGATCCATAAATCGAAACCCTAGTCTAACCTGACAGATGGAGGAGAGCGCTGTGTTTTTCTTGTTCAAGAAATCCGTTTTCGGTTTAGTAGTCGCCTTAGTGTGCACTCGGCCGGCACAGTCGCAAGTGCTGGTTAGTGTGACCGGCAAATACTATCCTCCCGTGCAGACCTTCGAGCCGTCTTCGACCCATCTGCTGAGCTTTAAAAAAGCTACGGTGTCGGCGCAAGTAGTTCAACGCTCTGGAGGGAATATAACTGTGAACGCTTGTACTTACTGAACGGTCGTTTCAGACGAGTACGGATGCGCTCCGACCCTCCTTCGGAATCGAAGTTCCCGAAAAGTCGATTGTGCAGGAGCGTTCGATCTGAACGACCGCGAAGATCTAAGCGAGACTCGCCTTCGACAAACGGCGAACGCCAAGCAGGTACAGAAGTGTGGTCAACGCCGAGACCCCAGTAGCCAAGAACACCAGGTTTCTTGCCTCAGGTGCATAGTGGCTGGGGTTGGGAGAAGTCACTTGGAAGTAGAGGGCTACCGTGAACATCACGAGGGGCCCGATGCCCGCTCCGAGTGCCAGCATTGCCCACAAACGCCAACCGTCGAAATTAGACACGAACAAAACAATGGGCATGGCGACGACCCACCCTGGCAAGCTGCATAGGAAAGTGGCAGCACCGAAGTAGAAGACGTTTTCGATGAAAGCCTTCGGGCCAAATCCCGTTTGCCGTGCCAGCGCTGACGAGCACAGCATCGAGGCTAGGAGTACGCAAAGGAGGGAGAATACCAGACGTTTCCACCTCATATTCCTCGAGCTGTTTGCGGTCACCAACTCAAGGTAAACCAACGGCTCCCGGAAACGGCACTATGGGAAACCTCGTCCAGAGCAGTTCCCTGCCCTCCCACATACATACGATAAAGGACGTTATACTACGTCCACGACTGGCATGAAACGCGAAATTCCTTGGCTCTGGCGACCCTTGCTTGTGTGCATTGTGCTCCTTGTGACCCTCCTGCCAATTAGGACCTTAGCTGCGCCTGATTGGGCGGCCTGCGTTGTCGATGAGACTGGCCGACCAGTTTCGGACGTGCTTGTCCGCGAGAGCTATCAGAACTACTCCGCCGAATCCGAGGGGCATAAGGAAGATGAGTACTCAGGGGCGAACGGCTGCGTTCACTTCTCTCTGAAACTGACGAGCGCGTCACTGCTAAGACGTTTCCTCGCCATCATCGGATCCGGCACGGCAGGAGTTCATGCTAGTTTCGGCCCATATGACTACGTCACGGCCTTCGATGGAGGTGCCCGAGGGGATGACGTGCGCGGTGGTTTCGATTACGCATGGAAGGGTTCACCCCGTCACGTGGATTCCTTGCTTGTGTTGCGATCCCGCTAGGTAGTTCCCTGCCCTGCCAGAACTCGCTTAACCTGGACCGCAGACCATTCCACAACTCCCCGGGGCGTGGGGATCTCACGAGCGTTGAGTTCTGCCGCAATCGCGCGGAGCGAGCTCGCCCCGACTACCTGAATAGCCGTGATGATTGGGAAGAGTTTCCAGGCGAGACCAGAACGGAAGAATTCGTTAGCTTTGATAACGCATCTTGAAGGTTTGCAAAGCAAGTGGACACAACCTGCCTTCAACAAAATCAAAGCGGCCAAACCGCCACGCTTATGGTGTCTTCCGTGCCGCCGGGGAATGGCCGGATGGGTCCTGGGTGCGCGGACCGTTGAAGGGTGTGCCGGGGACGCGGGGTTGGTGAGATTGCCGGGATTTGCGAGTTCGGTATCACTTCGGGTGAGAAGATTCGAGCTCGGGGAGGCTGTCGAAAACGGGAAATGCGCGGTATGGGTGCCTGATCCAAGGTCAGACCGTGCCGGCATGTGTCGTTTTGGGACAGCAGACCTGTGGCTGGGTTACCTGCGATAGGAACTAAAGAATAAGCCTATTTCCAAACACCTTGCGGTAAGCTCTCTTCAGCAAGCCTCAGCAATCGCGGCCTGCGGGAGGATGCTTGGCGGCGAGGAAACTAGTGTTCGCGTTGTCCGTTCTGGTGTGTGTGGTGGGAGTTCCCTACCTGCTACGCCGATGGCGGCGTGATGAGCGCATGACAGCGCTGCCGGCGTTTCCTTTGCGGGCGGCTTTGATCTGCGCTGCCGTGGCGTACCTGACTCTATGTGCCGGGGCCTCGCAGATTGACGACTCCTATATTTACGATCGCTATATCGCCAACGCCCTGGCAGGGCATGGTTTGGTGTACAACCTCGGCGAGCATGTAAATGCGCTAAGTTCGCCAGTTTTCGGCTATTTATTGCTGTTGGGATCATGGCTGGCGCATGGCAACGTGCTGCTGGCCTCCGAGGTGCTTTCCGCGCTGGGCATGTTGGCCGCTTCGCTGCTGGCTGAGTTTCTGGTGCCGTTTGCCGGCCTGTTGCTGGCCGGCACAGCCTACTTCTATGCCCTGACCGGGATGGAGACGACGGTGTTCGCCGCTGCCCTGATGTTGGAGGTGGTGCTATACGCGAAGCGGCAGTACAGATGGCTGCCGCTGGTGTCCGTCGTTGTGGCGTTGACGCGATTTGAGGGGGCCGTGCTGGTGGCTGTGGTTGCGGTGCAGCTGTTCCGGCGAAAAGAGTTGCCGAAGATCGTGTATTTCGTGCCGGCCCTGTTGCTTGTAGCGGGGTATCTGCTGTTGAACAAGCGGTACTATGAGGTATATCTCCCGTCGTCTGCGATTGCGAAGCTGGGGCAAGGATTCTCAGGCTATTGGGGCCGGTGGCCTACGGCATTTTTAGGCATTGCGGGCGTTGGCTGGCTTCATCTGCTGTTTGAGGGTGTGATTTACGCGACGCCGGTGCTTCTGGGGCTGGCCGTGGCGGGCGTGCTGAGCCGGCGAACGAAGGCTTTGGGGGAGGTGGCGCTACCCTTTTGCGTTGCCCTGTTTGTTGTCTATGCGGCCATGAACATGCCGGGCGATTACTTCTGGTATCTGGGGCCTTTGGTGCTATTCGCTCTGGTCTATGCAGCGAGCGCCATTCCCTACACGCGGTGGGGCCTGGTGGTGGCGGGCGTATTTGTCTGCATCAATATTTTCCAGACCGGACACGTGCTGCGACAGTTCAGGCCAAAGCCGTACTACTACGATTACGTACAGGCAGGCCGATGGTTCCAGGAGAACACGCCGAAGACGGCCAGGGTGGGTGCCGTGGAAATCGGGTTGCTGGGTTGGTCGTCCGACCGGTATATTTACGACGCCATTGGCCTGACAACGCCGAAAAATGCGGCCTATGTGTCCAAACACGACAGCAATTCGTGGTTTCTGGAGGATCGGCCCGACTACGTGTTTGTGCATGCCGTTCCGTGGTACTGGGAGACCGTAGCGAAGAACAGCAGTGACTACGTCCCGGTGCCGGTGCACTTGACGGCCGGCGATATTATCCTGCGGCGTAAGGATTATTTGCCGGGTACGCAGGGCGTGGGCGGGACAGCAAGGCCGTAAAGCGGGGTAGCGGAACGGGTGTACCGAGAGTTGTACATTGACGACTCGACAGAACGTTTGCCCGGCAAAAGGAGGGTTGAGGTGTACGGACCGGAGACGCAGATTCCCTTTCGGAAGGACAACCAACGGCCATCTCACCCTAGCCATTCGTCCCAACGTCGATCTGCGAACCCGCAAACCTCTTTACCCCTACGGCTCCATCCCCCGACTGCTGCTCTTCTGGATCGTCACCGAGGCCACGCAGAAGAAGAACCGTCGTATCCATCTCGGGAACAGCCTCGACGCCTTCATGCGAGAGATCGGCCTAAACCCGAGAACCGGGGAGGGAAGCGAGGGAACGCCAAGCGCTTGCACGACCAAGTGGAGCGGCTGTTCCGGTCCACCATCACGTTTGAGGATCGGCGCGAGTGGGGAAAGAGCTACGTGGACATGCAGGTCGCCCCACGCGGGCAGTTCTGGTGGGACCCGTCCCGGGCGCACCGCCACCGGCGGATGGAGCAAGGAGGAACTGCTGGCGGCGGGGTGCGTGGAGGCGTATGACGGAGCGGCGGATTTGCTGGCCAATTTTGAACGAAGCGCTTTGATGCGGAGCGGTTTGCATGGGTAAGGTGCTGCGTTTGACGGCGATTCTGGCCTTTGCGGCCTTTGCGCTGGCGGTGTTGGGCGTGGGTGCGCTGCGGGCGCAGGGACCGCTCCCCGATGCGGCCGCGAGCTTTCGGGAGCAGGAGGCGCGGATGGGCGCGGGGCCGGGGACGGTGGTGCTGGACCGGGCTGCGCGGCTGGACACGGCGGTGAGCCTGGGGGCGGGGCACGGGGTGCGGATTGAGGCTCCGTTGCGCCTGGGGGCGGGGGCGACGATCCGTTTGCTGGGGAGCAACGAGGTGCGCTGCGGGGCTCCGCTGACGGCCGACAAGGGGCTGAATCTGTTTGTCGCGGAGGGAGTTACGGACGTGGCGGTACGGGATTGCGACGTCGCTGTGCTGGCGGTGCCGGGGGGTGCGCTGTTGACGGCCACGCGGGCCGAACGGGTGACGGCGACGGGCAATCAGCTGGTGAATATCGCCGTGTTTACGACGGCGAACAGCGGTGGACCGGGGAGCCAGACCACGGACGTGACGTTGACCAGCAACTCGTCGACCTTTCCGAAGGGCGGTGGACCGATCGGGATTTACCTGATGTATGTGTTGCGGGCGACGGTGGCCAACAACCGGTTTCGCGGGACGGGGCATGGCATCGAGTGGTGGGGCGGCAACGCGGACGACGGTTGGCGGACGGCGGCGGGGGTGACGGGCGCGGGCGAGATGAGCATCACGGGCAACCAGTGCTGGGGCGCGGGTGGGGCGTGCGTCTGGGGGTCCATGGGGGTGGACATCACGGTGAGCGGCAACGTCGCCTCGGAATGCGGCGATGTGTGTTTCGACACCGAAGGCGGGGTGCGGAATCTGTTTACCGGCAACGTGGCGCGGCGGTGCCGGAACGGTTGCTATGCGGCCGAGTTCGAATCAGAAGATGCGACGTTCAGTGGAAACTTTGCGTATGCGGATGCAGAGAATCCGGCGATTGCGCTGGTGCTGATCAAGCATCCGAATGGGCGTCCGTTCCGGCATGTGCGGCTTTCGGTAACGGGCAATACGCTGGCCTGCGGTGGCGCGGTGTGCGCGGCGTTTTACTCGGAGGGCGAAGAGGGCCTGGTGTTTGCGGGCAATACGCTGACCAACGGACGGATGCAGTTTGCCAATTACACGAACACGGTGGCGATTCGGGGCAACACGCTGCGGTTTACGGCGCCGCTGGGGGCGCAGACAGCCATTGCCGGGCCAACGCCGAGCGGTGGGCAACGGACGGAGATTGCCGACAACTGGATTTCGAATGAGGCGGGGGGCGTAGCGGAAACCACGTGCATCAGCCAGGGCTGGAGCGACTTCAACAATGTCGACGAGATGCGCCTCGTGCGGAATACGTGCCTGGGTTTCACGGTGGGGATTTCCACGGTGACCAACGGCGGCAATCCGGGCGCACCGCGGGCGGTGTGGTTTCTGGAAGGCAACCAGTTTTCCGGGACGGCGGCGGGGCAGCAGATCGTGCATCGGCGTTTGAGTGGGAATGAGGAGTATGTGAGCGGGGCGGTAGAGCCAAATGCAGATTCCCTTCGGAAATGGCAACAACAGCGCGCAAGCCCGCACTCGTCTCGGTAGCCTACTCCACGCGGCAGATCAGGCATTTGAGGTAGCGGGTTTCGGGGAGAGTGAGCACTTCGGGGTGGTCGGGGGCGGCGGTGCGGGTTTCCAGCAATTGGACGCGGCGACCGGCGTCGGCGGCCGCGGCGGTGAGGGCCTCGGTGAAGTCCGGCAAGGAAACGTGGTGCGAGCAGGAGCAGGTGACCAGGGTGCCGCCGGGGGCGAGCAGATGGATGGCGCGTAGATTGAGTTCCTTGTAGCCGCGGAGGGCGCCTTCGGCGGCACGTTTGGTCTTGGCAAAGGCGGGCGGATCGAGCACGATTGCGTCAAACTGCGCGGGCAGGCCGGAGGGGCGGGCGGAGGGCCTGGCCCCGAGGTTTGCAGGGCGTAGATTGCCGGGGGTGGGGCGGGCGCTGTTGGGCCGGGTGCCGTTGTCCAGGGCGCGGAGGAGGTCGAAGGCGTCGGCTTCGATCCAATCGACGGCGGCGGGGAGACCGGGGTTGGCGGCGCGGTTGCGGTCGGCGACTTCCAGGGCGGCGCGGGATTGGTCTACACCGGTGACCCCGCGGCAAACCTGCGCCAGGTGCAGGGCGAAGCCACCATGGTAGGTGCAAATATCGAGCGCATGGCCGGTGAGGCCGGAGCGGCGAACGGCGTCGGCGGCGGCGGCGTAGTTGAGGCGCTGATCGAGAAAGGCACCGGTTTTCTGGCCGGCGGCGGCGTTGTACCCGAACTGGAGGCCGTTGAGGCGGAAGTTGGTGGAGGTCCAGGCTTCGTCCTGGCCGGTGGGAGGGAGCGGGCCGGAATGGAAGAGGGGGCCGGCGGGCGGTGCGGGCAGATGTTCGAGCTCGCGGATGCGGGGGTCGGGGCGCTCGATCACGGTGAGGGGTTGGCCGGCCGGGGCAAGGGCGGCGCGGAAGGCTTCGGTGAGGGTTTGGCGGACGTCGTCCTGCGCGGTGCCCTGGGTGAGCAGTTGGAGGATGACGAGGTTGGCGTAGCGATCGGCGACGATCCCGGGGGTGTTGTCGGCTTCGGAGAAAAGGAGACGCTGGGCGTCGGTTCCGGGATCGAGCGGGGCGACCGAGCCGCGCCGCGCGAGCGCCTGGGCAACGCGGGTGCGGAGATCGGCGAGGTATTGCGGACGGCCGAGGCCGGGGGTGCGGGAGACGAGGCGAAGTGCCAGTTGCGAGGCAGTGGAGTAGAGCCCGGTGCCGAGCGGGCGGCCGGCGGGATCTTCGACGGTGAGCAGGCTGCCGGGCGGGAGGGTGTCCTGCTCGGCGAGCGAGGTGAGGAGGTCGGTGCGGTAGACCCAGAGGTGGCCGGCGTGGAGGCGGTCGGCGGCGCGGCGGGAGAGGCGAAGGGGGATGGGCACTTCCCTATTGTCGTTCAGGGTGGGGCTGATGTTTTTGGAGTGGCGTTTGGGATGGGCGAAGGTGGGATACGTCCTCGCACCAAGTTGCTGCCCGGAACGAACCGCAGATTCCCTGCGGGAATGACAACTGGAAAAGCGGAAACCTCGGCTAAACGGATTTGTTCAGAGCCTCTTTAAGAGGCTCCTTAGGGGAGGCGGGGGGTGTCGATGTTTAGGAGATCCGCCAGCGCATCGGCGACGAGGTTGTGGTCTTCGCGCTGCGGAAAGCCGGAAACGACGATGCTGCCGACGGGGCCGGTGCCGTGCAGAACGATGGGGAAACCGCCGCCGTGAGCCGCGAAATCGCGTTCGGCGAGGCCATGGCGGCTGCGGAGCGTGCCGCCTTCGCGCCGCAGCCTGAGGCCGACCGCATAGGTGGAGCAGGCGAAATGATGCACGGTGTTGCGCTTGCGGCGGATCCAGTTGGCCTGGCCGGGTTGCGCGCCGGCGGTGGCGCAGGCGAAGAGCAGATGGTGAGCGAGCTCGATTTCCACGCTGCCGCCGGCATTGCCTGCAAGCGACGCGGCTCTGAGCAGGGCGTTGCGCAGGGCGGAACCGAGTTGCCAGGCAGTGTCCTCGTTGAAAGCGGTGAAGCGCAGGTGGGCTTCCTGCTGCTCGAGGATGAGGAGGTCGCGCTCCAGAGTTCCGTCGATATTCTGGTGGGTGGACGGGCTCATATGGTCTGGGGACGAGACCGATTATTGCATGGCTGGGCCCCGGCGCTTCGGCGCTTCGGCGAGTGGTGACGGGGTAGTTCTCCCCTGCGCCGGGACAGCGCCGTGGGGATTGCCGTCCCCGGTGCGGGGCGCATCCAACGGCGCAGGTGAATCTTCACCGCCCTGGAGTTTTCGATGCCCCCTTCGCGCCTTGTCGCTCATCTTGCCCCTTCCCTGCTTGGCGTCAGTACCGGGCTTCGATCGTTTACACCGTTGGCCGTGACGGCATGGTTTGCGCGAAGCGGGAAGCTGCCGTTGACGGGCACGTGGGCGGCATGGCTGGAGCATCCGGCCGCGGCCCCGGTGTTGACGGCCGCCGCCGTCGGGGAATACATCACCGACAAGCTGCCGAAGACGCCGAATCGCACGTCGCCTGTGCCGCTGGTTGGGCGGTTGACCCTGGGTGGGGTGGTGGGCGCGATCGTTGCCACGGCCTTTAAGAGGCCGTTGGTAGGCGGCATTGCGCTGGGGGCGTTGGGAGCGGCGGCTGGGACCTATGGCGGCTTTTACCTGCGCAAGGGGCTGACCCAAGGGACGGGGATGAAGGATCTTCCTGTCGCGCTTGCGGGGGATGCGACGGCGGTGACGCTGGCGATCCGATCGCTGCAGCGGTTACTGGCCTAGGAATCGGCGGGGGTTGTTGCCTGTTTGTGCTCGATGCGGCGTTCGGGACGGGCCGGTGGGTGTTGAGTGGCGCAGTTCGTCACTCACCTGGCGTTTTGACCGTTGTCGCCCATCCGAACGGAAGCAGGTCCTTCGCCCCGCTCAGGAGGACGGCGGAGTATGTCGTGCGAACCTGAGGTCGGGACACCGTAGCGGATTTCCTGAAGATGTATAGAAGCGGCGGGCAGAATATACAGAAATCCTTCGCGCCGCTCGGGATGACGGCGGGTACTACACCTGTACGCATACAGGGTTCGATCGTTGTATGCGTCGTATGACCGGAACGCGCAGCGCTGCCTGGCGAGGCCGTGCTGAAGCGGGGAGCCCACGCCATGGAGCCAGTGTATGAGCTTGAAGTGTTGCAGCCGTTTGTTGACCGCCTTTGCCCCGCTTGCCTTCTGTCTGACAAGCTACGGCGCGGAGCCTATCCGCGTGCATACGGACCGGGGGGAGCTGGACGGCAAGCTTTCCGATGATGGGCAGGTGCGCGTGTTCTTGGGGATACCCTATGCGGCGCCGCCGGTGGGGCCGCTGCGATGGAAGCCGCCGCAACCGGCGGAGCGATGGCCGGGCGTGCTGACGGCGCAAAGCTACGGTGCGCGCTGCATGCAGGTGAGTCCGTTTGCGGACATGGTGTTTCGCGACCCGGGTGCAAATGAGGACTGCCTGACCCTGAACGTGTGGACGCCGCGCGCGGCAAGCCCGGGTGGGAAATTGCCGGTGATGGTGTGGATTTACGGTGGCGGATTCCTGGCCGGGAGCACGTCCGAGCCCAGGCAGGATGGAGAGGCGTTTGCCCGGCGGGGTGTGGTCCTGGTGACGCTGAATTACCGACTGAATATCTTTGGGTTCTTTGCGCATCCGGCGCTGGCGGCTGAATCGCCTGCGGGGGCGGCGGGGAATTATGGATTGATGGACCAAGCGGCGGCGCTGCACTGGGTGGAGCGGAACATCCTCGCGTTTGGGGGCGATCCGCGGAACATTACGCTGTTTGGCGAGTCGGCCGGATCATCTTCGGTGAGTGCGCAGATGGCCTCGCCGCTGGCCAGGGACCTGCTGGCCCATGGAATCGGGGAAAGTGGAGGGGCGTTTGGGGGCCGGTCTTCGCCATTTCCCACCGCGGCGGTGGCCGAAGCCGGTGGAGAGGCGTTCGCGCGGGACGCGCTGGGCGGGGCGACGCTGGCGCAGATGCGCGCCATGCCGGCCGAGGCGCTGGTGAAGGCCGTGGAGAGCCAACCTGCGCCGGGTGTGCGCTTTGGACCGGATGTGGATGGGTTGTTTCTGCCGGAGTCTGTGCCGGCGATTTTTGCCGCGGGCAAACAGGCGCACATTCCGCTGCTGGCGGGATGGAACCACGATGAAGGCGGACCGCCCAACCCGGCGGTGACGCTGGCGAGCTACCAGGCAACGGCGCAGACGACCTGGGGACCGCGGGCTGCCGACTACTTGAAAGTCTACCCGGCGGGCAATGATGCGGAGGCAAGACGAAGCGCGGCGGATTATGCGGCCGACCGGTTTATTGCCGCGTCCACGTGGGAGTGGATCGAGGCGCAGGTGGCGACCGGGGATGCGCCGGTGTATCGGTACCGGTTCGATCAGCCGTCGCCGGGAAGTTTGTATCATCCAGGGCCGGCGGCGTTTCATTCCGATGAGATCGAGTATGTGTTTGGGAACCTGAGCGCGCGGCCTTCCGCGGCCTGGACGGCGGCGGACTACAAGCTTTCAGAGCAGATCGTGCAAAGCTATTGGATCAACTTTGCCAAGACCGGGAATCCGAATGGAGCGGGTTTGCCGACCTGGCCCGTTTACGATGCGGCGGGGGGATGGCAGGTGATGCACCTGGAGACGAACCCGGCGGCGCTGCCCGATACGCATCGGGATCGATACCTGTTTTTGCGGGGAGGGATGCGGTAAGGGGTGGTTGGTGAGTGGTGATTAAGCATGGAGACCCTTGTGTTTCGTTGGTGCTCCATCAGATCTGTGACGCGGCGAACGAATACAGGGGTCTCTCCGCTTCGGCTTCGCCTTCGGTCGAGATGACGATGCTGTGGGGGCGTTGGTTGCTTTAGAAGCGGAAGGCTGTGTGTACCATGACGGTGCGGTTGGCGGCGGCGGTGCTTAGGAAGCTGTTCGCGGAGGCGATGGATTGGCCGAAGAATGGTGGTGAGGACGCCGATGGGCGGGGCGGGGCTTACGGTGTTGGTCACGTTTTGGGCCTCCACCGAGAAGACCAGGGCGTAGCGTGGATCCGGGGGTGGAGCAGGTTTGGCGCCGGGAGGTGGCGGCGGTGGGGGTGGACCGTCGTTCGGCTCGGCCACGCGTGGGCCGAAGCGAACGGTTTTTTGCAATTGCAGCTGCAGGGAGATGAACCGCGGCGAGTTGCCGTAGTTGATGGGGATGATCGTTTCGCCGGGTTGGGGCGCGGTGTCGAAGTTGCCGAAGCGTGTATGCACGACGTTGGCGGGGTCGGAGGCGGCGGTGGCGAAGCTGGGGCGATCGTTGTAGATTGTGTCGCCGTTGTTGTCCTGGCCGGTGGTGATGTTGAACGGCTTGCCACCGCGTGAGGCGAGGAAAGCGCCGGCGTGTACGCCCCATTTGAGATCGGCATCGACGCCGGTGAAAAGGCCGTAGTGGCTGTTGTACGGGCTACGGCCGTAGTCCTGGTGGATGTCGTAGCTGTTCGAGGCGAAGGAGGTGGGCCCGCTGGCGTCGGCATTGAATTGTTGCACGAACAGAAAACCCCAGAACTGAACTTTCTTGGTGACATTGATCTGCGGGTTGGTGAAGAAGACGTTGCCGCGGGTGATGCCGCCCGAGTCGAATTGGTAGATGTCTCCCGTGCCTGGACCCAGGGGACGGGTGCCGTTGGGCAAAGGGGCGTTGGCGTTTACCGAGACCCATTGGTGAACGCCGCTGAAGTGCAGGTAGTTGGCCGAGACCGAGCCGTGTTTGCCCAGGGAGAATTCGGCGGTGACGCCGGTATCGAACTCGTATTGGGAGCGCAGATTGGGGCTTACGCGATAGAGGGTGGGGGTGCCGGCTGCGCCCAGGTTGACCCCGGCGAGCGCGGTTTGGAGTTGTGCGGATGTTGTGGCGAAAAAGTTCGGGTTTTTGAGTGTGTAGGTTTGCTGCAGGGCCGGATTGTTCTGGCGAACGGCGGTGGCGAGGGCGGAGATCGGGAAGCGGTCGTAGAAGATGGCCGCGCCTGTGCGCAGGACGACGACGGCCGGCTTTTTGTCTGTCTGACCCACGGCCCAGGAGAAGCCGACGTGCGGGGAAGGATCGAAATGATCGGGGACCGCGGATTGAGTTTCGAAACGGAAGCCTAGATCGGCAGTGACGTTTTTGCGGATTTTCCATTCATCTTCGGCCCAAAGCGCGAGATCGCCGGTGAGCACGGAAAAGCTGGACTGGCCCTTTGTCAGTTGAAACTGCGAGGCGGAAGGCGTGCCCCCCACAGACGCCTGGTACGCCGCGAGGTCCGTGAAGATGAAGGTGCCGTTGTAGCCCGCGGTGGAAAGTCTGGCATCGCGGTAGAGACGGTAGCGGGCGCCGGTGCGCAGGAAATGCGTTTTGTGCTCATAGGTGCCGTTTTCCTGGAACTCGAGGTGGTCGCCGTTGTCATGCAGCGTCTGCCCGGGGTTGCCGCCATCGCTTACGGTGCCTTGCACAAGAACGGTGGGCGCGGTGCTGAGCGGATTTTGCGCGTTGCGGGTGCGCACCCATTGGAACTTGGTGTCGAGCTCCGCGTGGGCACCGATGATTTGGGTGTTGCCCAGCTGCAGCGTTTGGGTATTTGTGGCGGTGTTGTAGGCCTCGGTGGGAAGGATGAACTGCGAAAGGCCGGCGTTGGTTTGGGCGGAGCGATCGAACTCATAACGGCCGGTGAAGGTGTTGTTGGTGGACCATTGGCGATCGAGACGAGCGGTGTAGCTGGAGGTTTCCTGCGGATCGGGCACTGCCTGCGAAACAGGGACGATGGATGCGTTCGCGTTCACGGTTTGCGCGTTGATGATGGCGTTGTTTTGCTGATCGTAGTAGTCCGCGCTTAGAAAGAAGGAGGTCTTTTTGTCGATGGGGCCGCTGAGATTGGCCTGGGTATGGAGGCGGTAGTAGCCGGGTTCGACCTGGTGCAGAAAGGGGTTGCGCGAGTTGAAGCCCGAGGGGTCGCCGGTGATGTCGAGCGATCCGTGCAGGCGGCCGGTGCCGGGTTTGGTGAAGATTTCGATGCGTCCGAAGCCGAGGCCGTCGTACTCGGCGGAAAAGGGGTTTTGGTTGATTTTTACGGCGCGAATGGAGTTTTTGGGTGGGAATTGCCCGCCGCTGAAGCCATCGACGTAGAGCTGCGGGGCGTGCTGGCCGTCGCCGCCGGCGAGCGCGGTGAGTTGCTGCTGAAAGGTGGCGTCGTCGTCGGAGAGGTTGCCGAGTTGTTTGTCGGTGAGGGCAAGCGCGCTGCCGTTGGCGTATTCCGCGGTGCTGGCGCCGGTGTTGCCGTTGACGCTGACGACGGTTTGGGTGGTGGCGACCACGAGTTTTGCGTCGATGGTGACGCTGGCTCCGGTGGCTTTGACGGTGGTGAGATAGGGGTCAAAGCCTTCGGCGCTGACTACGAAGCGGTAGGGGCCGGGCGGCAGAGATAGATGGAAACGGCCGCCGCTGTCGGAAGTTGCGGTGCCGACGAGGACGTTGTCCGCGGAACGGGCTTCTACGGTGGCGTGACCGACCCGGGCGCCGGAGGGATCGCTGGCCGTGCCGTTGACATTGACGCTGCCGTGAGCGGGGGCGGCGGTGGTTTGGGCCGGGGCAGCGCTCCACGCGGAGAGAAGGCAGCATGCCGCGGTCGCGGGGACTTTGAAGGACCTCATACACCACCCGAAATGACTTGAGCCCGGAGAACGGGGGTTGGACTCACGGTCATTCGAGAAGTTACCAGAGGAAGTGTGCCGTTTAACCTTTCATGTTCGATCCTGCCTTCCGCGTCAGACGAGCAGATCCTTGTGGCGGCGAATGGAAAGCACAAGCATGCGGCGAATCTGCACGGCCAGGAGAGGGGCGGCGACCAGCGCGAAGAAGAGCCAGATGACAAGGGCGTGCCACTCCCATTGCCAAAGCAGGTGAACCAGTTGCAGGGGGTGACGATGGCTGAGATGGAGGATGGCGGCGCGGGACAACGGCAACTTGTGCGAGTGGAAAAGCACGATGCCGAGGTGCACGAAGGGCAGAAACAACAGCCATTGCAGGGGGGCAACGGTGTGAATGCCGATCTGGGTGGCGACCTGGTTGAGCCCGCACAACCAGGCGATCAGGAGCATGGCGACGGTGGTGAAGCCCAGAAACGGGCTGATGCCGACGACGATGGCGATGGCCAGACTCCAACCCAGACGTTTTGGACTGACCCCACGTTTCAGCAGGCGCAACAGGGGCCGGAGAACGCGGCAGCGGAAGCTGTTGCGGATGTGCCGAAAAGGTGTGATCACACCCCGTTGGAGTGCGGGGAGACCGATTTTGTCGCTTGCGGCGTGCGGATTTGGGTTTGGGAACACCGAAGGATTGCCGGAACCGCGTTGTAAGCGGTTACAATAAGGCCGTATTACTTCCTGTTGCCCGGAGAACGATTTTATGTGGCTTCCCCTCTTTCGACCGGCGGTGTTGGGTGCGCTGATTTTGGCGGCAACGGTTCACTCGAGCGGAGCGCAGACGGCGGGGGAACGGCCTCCGGCGACGCCGTTGATTGCGCATAACCCTTACTTCAGCGTGTGGTCTGACGATGACACGTTGACCGGGGGGCCGACGCGGCATTGGACAGGGCACGCGCAGCCTTTGACCGGGCTGGTGCGGGTGGACGGCAAGGTGTTCCGGTTTATGGGCGATGGACCGCGCGAGGCACCGGCCCTGGAGCAAGCCTCGCTGCGTCTGACGCCGACGCATACGGTGTACACGTTTCGTGGGCAGGGCCTATCGCTGACGGCCACGTTCTTTACACCGGCGTTTCTGGACGACCTGGATGTGCTTTCGCGGCCGGTGACGTACCTGACGTGGAAGGTGCAAGCGACGGATGGCGCACAGCACCAGGTGTCGTTGTTTTTGGAAGCGAGCCCGGAGATGGCGACAAGCTACGATGGCCAGCGTGTGACGTTCAGCCGGCAGCAAACGGCGACCGAGCATGTGCTTTCGGTGGGGACGGCGAGCCAGGACATCTTGAATCGATCCGGGGACAACCTGCGGATTGACTGGGGCTATTTCCATTTGGCGGTGCCGGATAGCGAAACCGCGCAAAGCACGGTGAGTGCCCATCCGGAGCGGGCGTTTCTGCAGAATGGGACGTTGCCCGCCGCCGACGACATGGAAGGCGCGGTGCCGATGAACGGCTCCGTGCCGGAGATGGCGGTGGTGCTGCCGATGGGAAACGTGGGCACCGAAGCGGTGGAGCGGCACGTGCTGGTGAGCTATACCGAGACGTTTGCGATGCAGTACATGAATCGCAATTTGCGGCCGTACTGGCAACGCAATGGCGAATCGGTTTCAGCGATGCTGGACAGCGCGGAACGGGAGTACACGGCGTTGAATGCGAAAGGAACGGCCTTCGATGCGCAGTTGACGAGCGATCTGACGCAGACCGCGGGCGAGCAGTATGCGTGGCTTTGCACACTGGCCTACCGGGAAGCGATTGCGGCGCATGGGCTGGTGGCGGATGAAGATGGCCACCCCATGTTGTTTGCGAAGGAGAATTTTTCAAACGGCGATGTGGGTACGGTGGATGTGTTGTATCCCTCGGCACCGCTGTTTCTGTTTTTCAATCCGAAGCTGCTGGAAGCGCAGTTGTTGCCGGTGCTGCAATATGCGGCGATGCCGAATCGCTGGCACTTCCCTTTTGCGCCGCACGACCTGGGGCAATATCCGCTGGCGAATGGGCAGGAGTATGGGGGCGGGGAGAAGACGGAAGAGGATCAGATGCCGGTGGAGGAGTCCGGCAACCTGCTGATTCTGGTGGATGCGGTGGCCCGCGCGGAGGGGAACACGGCGCTGGCGGAACGGTTCTGGCCCCTGTTGACGCAATGGGCGCAGTACCTGGAGACGCATGGGCTGGACCCGGAAACGCAGTTGACGACGGATGATTTCGCGGGGCATGTGGCGCATAACGCGAATTTGTCGATCAAGGCGATCGACGCGCTGGAAGCGTATGCGGACACGGCACGGCTGCTGCACCATGGCACCGAGGCCGAGCATTACAGCAAGGTGGCGCACGCGTTTGCGCGCAGGTGGGTGGCGATGGATGCGGAGGGCGACCATTACAAGCTGGCCTTCAACAGCCCCGGCACATGGAGCCAGAAGTACAACCTGGTGTGGGACAAGATCCTGGATTACAACCTGTTTCCGCCCAGCGTTCGCGAAGCGGAGATGAAGTTCTACCTGACGAAGCTGAACCGGTATGGGCTGCCGTTGGATAGCCGGGCGACGTATACCAAGCTGGACTGGTCGATGTGGACGGCTACGCTGGCGGATTCGCCGGGGGCTTTCAATGCGCTTGTGGACCCGATGTACAAGTGGGCGAACGAGACGACGAGCCGTGTGCCGATGACGGATTGGTACGACACGATTACGGGCAAGCAGGTGGGGTTTCAAGCACGGAGCGTGGTGGGCGGGTTGTTCATCAAGGCGTTGGCGGACAAGCCGTTGACGGGGCGTTGGCGCGCGAAGGCTGGGGTTGCCGCCTCGGCTGGAGCGGCGGGTCGCCGGTAGATTTCCTTACAGCTTTCTCCTAGAGGCGTGGAGGGAGGCTTCTCGGAGCTTTCTCCTCCACGCCTTATTTTTTGGGAGGCGCCGGCGTGAGCCAGCCGCCCGCAGCGAGCCAGTTTTGCAGCAGTTGCGGCCAGGCAGAAAGCACGGGATCGATGCCGCCACTGCCGAAGCCGTGCGGGCCGTGCGCGAAGATGTGGAGTTCGACCGGGCGGCCGGCGGTGTGCATGGCGGTGTAGAACTCGACGCTTGTGCTTACGGGAACGACGCTGTCGTCGCTGGTATGGAAGAGGATGGCCGGCGGTGTGTCCGGGCCGACGTGGGCGAGGGGCGTGTAGCGCGGATCGAGGCGGGCGCAATCGGCGGGGGTGAGGCCCTGGGTGACGGAACAGTAGTTGATCATCGGTGCCGATGAGGAGCTGTGCGTGGGGATCACTTGCGGCTGCATGGCGTTGAGCCAGGGGTAAACGAGCATCATGAAATTGAGATTGGAGGATTGACGATCGATGGGGTCCGGGGCATCGGGCTTCCCCGGTTCGGGAGCGACGCCGGCCATCGCGGCGAGGTGGCCGCCGGCGCTGAAGCCCATCATGCCGATGCGGTCCGGGGCGTAGCCGAACTGCGGGGCGAGGCTGCGGACGAGGCGCACGGCGCGGCGTGCGTCTTCTAGCGGAACGGGGTAGAGGTAGGTGGGGCCGAGGCGGTACTTGAGGATGAAGACGGTGACGCCGAGGGTGGCGAGACGGTCGGCGGGTTCACGGCCTTCGAGAACGGTGGCGAGATGGGTGTAGGCGCCCCCGGGCGCGACGATGATCGCGGTGCCGTTGGGGTGGGCGGGGCGCAGCAAGGTGAGCGTGGGGATGTCGAGGGCGGCGTCGCCTTTGGCGCCGGGCGCGGGGCCGTTCCAGAGGCGGAGGGTGGAGATGCCGAGCGCTGGATCGAGCGGTGCGCCCGGTTCTTGCGCGTATGCGGGTGGGACGGTTGCGGTGGCGAAGGCGAGACAGAGGACACAGAGGCCGAGGCGGCGGGGGAGCTTACGCAGCAGATGCTGGGCGGAGAATTTGGTGGACCGAATTGGGTTTTGCACTGATGTCCTCTTATGAGTCACGCATCAAGTATGCTCGTCGCGGAAGTTCCGCCCTTACTTTTTATCGGCCGCTCGGGGAATCAGCGATCCTTTTCGGGTGCTAGAACTTTGCGAGGAGTTGATGGGATCTTTTGTTGAAGTTTTCGAAACGTGTAAGAGACGACGGCAGCAACAACCGCAGATTCCCTTCGGGAATGACAACCAAGAGGAGCAGATCCTACGCGATGACAACCAGAAAAGCAGATGCCCTTCCCATCCACCTGCGGGAATGACAACTAAACAGCAGATCCCTACGGGATGACAAACCGAATTAGGGCTTGGGCAGGATCGCTGCAATGTCCCTAAAGGCAAACTCGCGAGGCCGACTTTCAGTGGGAGGGCTTTTTCAGGGGCGTGTCTGTGGGGATGGGTTCGCCGAAGTTGGGTGTGCCGTCCGCGTTCCAGGTGAAGGGTTGAGCACGCGGTGAGCGGAAGTCGCCGCAGCCTTCCTGGCTTCGGGGATTGGCGTGGTAGATGATCCAGTCCTGTTTGCCGTCGGGTGATTTGAAGAAGCCGTTGTGGCCTGGGCCGAAGACGTGGCCCACGCGATTTTGGGCGAGGAAGGGATGATCGAATTTCTTCCAGGAGCCGGCATCGAGGAGGTTGTCCCCGACGTGGGCTTCGGCGACCCCGAGCTCGTAGAAGTCGGTCCAGCAGGCGGAGCCGGAATAGACGAGGAAGAGGTCTTTGCCGTGCTGTAGAAGTTCGGGGCCTTCGTTCACGTCGACATGCGGGGTGGCGGGACGCTCGGGGAGATCGCCTACGTGCTCCCAGGGGTAGGTGGGGGAGGAGAGTAACGTGCGCGGCGAATCGATGGTCCAAGGGTTTTTGAGATGGGCGATGAAGATGTCCTGCTCGCCGTCATGGTCACCTTTCCATCCGGACCAGAGGAGATATTTCTGGCCGTTGACTTCGAAGGCGGAGGCGTCGATGGCCCATTTGTCGGTGGGGTCGCTGACCTGGCCTTTGAAGGTCCAGTGATTCGAGAGAGGATCTTCGTCGGGGTTTTCGAGGACGAAGATGCGATGCGATTCGTTGGTGCCGGCGTCGGCGGCGAAGTAGAGGTACCAGCGGCCGTCGAAACGGTGCAGTTCGGGGGCCCAGATGTCATGGCTGTCGGGGCCGGAGGCGGGCGGGGTCCAGACGATCTGTTTGCGCGCGTGACGCAGATCGGTGATGTCCGGTGTGGCCCAGAGGGTGAGGTCCTTGCCGGTGGAATTCATGTAGTAGTACATGCCTTTGTAGGCGATGACCCAGGGGTCGGGGCCGTGATCGAGGAGGGGGTTGGTGAAGGTCGCCGCGTCGTTGTTCGCGGAAGCCTGCCCGCGTGCGGAGGGAATGCCGAGCAGGCCCAGCATCGCGGAAACGGCAACAACGGCCAGTGATGTCTTCACTTACCTACCTCCCAAAGACATGTTCTTGCGGCGTCATCGGCCGGCGCTTTATTTTTGGACACCAAAGGTGAACACGGTTTCCGAGTGCATGGGATGACCGGGGTTCAACGTGGTGCTGGGGAAGTCTGGCCGATTAGGGGAGTCGGGGAAATGTTGCGTTTCCAGGCAGAAGCCGGCGTGTTTGGCATACGCCTGGCCGGAAGCACCGATGTCCGAGCCGTCCAGGAAATTGCCGGAGTAGAATTGCACACCGGGTTCGGTGGTGGTGACGGTGAGGGTGCGGCCAGTGGAGGGGTCGACGACCTTTGCCGCGAGGTGCAGGCCTGGGGTGAGGCCGGCATTTAGAACGAAATTGTGATCGTAGCCACCGGCGATTTTGAGTTGATCGTTGGGCGCATCGATGCGCGCGCCGATGGGCGTGGGGTGCAGAAAGTCGAACGGCGTGCCGGCTACGGGGGCGAGTTGGCCGGTGGGGATGAGCGTGGTGTCAACCGGCGTGTAACGATCGGCGGGGAGGGTGAGGAGTTCATTCAGGATCGTGCCGCTGCCTTCGCCGCCGAGATTGAAGTAGGTGTGGTTGGTGAGGTTTACGACCGTGGGCTTCGTGGTTTCAGCCGAGTAGTGAATGTGCAGGGATGTGCCTTCGAGCGTGTAGCGGACGTGCGCGGTGAGTTGGCCGGGGAAGCCCATGTCGCCGTCCGGGCTAACGAGCGTGAGCTCGACGCCCCCTTTGATGAGGTGCCCGCTCCAGACCTTGCGATCGAAACCCTCCGTGCCACCGTGGAGCGCGTTGCCGAGATTGTTGGTGGGGATGTGATTGACGGTGCCGTTGAGATTGAAGGCGCCCTTGGCGATGCGGTTGCCGTAACGGCCGACCACCGAGCCCATGTATGTTTTGGTGTCGTTGAGGTAGCCGGCGAGGTCTTTGTATCCCAGCACGACATCGGCTTGTTTGCCCTCGCGACCGGGGGCCTGGATGCTGACGATGTGTGCGCCGTAGTCGGTGATGCGCACGGTGAGATCGCTGTCGGTGAGGGTGTAGAGCGCGACCGGTTGGCCGGAGGACGTGTGGCCCCAGGCGGCGGAGGTGACGGTAGCCTGCGCGAGCGGCGAGGCGGCCAGCGGGGAGAGAGCAAGGGCGGAGGTGAGGGCGAGCAGGCGCTTCATGGGTGCTCCGAAGTTGACATGTGGTGAAGGGAAAGGTGCAGGACCGGGTTTGTGAAACCGCTTACACCAGACGGAGCGAATGTATGTGGATGTTGCGTTGCCGCCAAGTTATCACGGGATGGGGGTCAGTGTTTTCTGCCTGCTGGGGACGGGGCGGAAGTGGTGTAGGGGCGGAGGCCGTGGCCTTCGCTGAGAGTGTAAATCGTGTCCAGCTTCGGTGGGGCGGGGATTGTCTCCATGCGGCCGCTGGGCCAGCGGA
Source organism: uncultured Acidobacteriaceae bacterium (assembly GCA_964242195.1). Lineage (GTDB taxonomy): Bacteria > Acidobacteriota > Terriglobia > Terriglobales > Acidobacteriaceae > Granulicella. The sequence continues at coordinate 6,134 of CAXTBI010000002.1, read as the reverse complement.
TTTCGATTTTTTCGATGGTGTTGGCGGAGCCGATGCCGAAGTGAAGGCGTGGGTCGGGACCGGAGGCGAAGCTGCCCCCGGCGATGACATCGGCGCGCTGGCGGAAGCCTTCCGCGGTGACCCAGACCGTGGCACCGATGGCATCGCGCGGGCTGCCGGGCTTGCCCGGTTCTGCGGAAGGCGCGCCGATCAGATGGAAGCCGATCCAGTGGTTTTCAGATTTCACAACATTGCGAAACAACGACGGCGTGCCATCCATGTTGTTCACCACCAGGTCGATGTGGCCGTCGTTGAAGAGATCGCCGGCAGCGACGCCGCGCGAGGTGGCGAGCTTGGCGAGGCCGGTGTTTTCGAGTGCGGGCACAAGGGAAAGCTTGCCTTTGTCACTATGGAACAGAAGCGGGCGCTGGGCGTAGGTGGTTCCCCATTTTTGGGCGTCGACCTGCGGATAGACGTGGCCGTTGGCGACGAAAATATCGAGCCAGCCGTCGTTGTCGAAGTCGAGAAACGTTGTGCCCCAGCCGAGAAAGGGATAGGTCACTTCGGCGGTACCGGCCTGGTAGGCGATGTCGGTGAAGTTGGCTTCGCCATCGTTGCGGTAGAGCGGGTTGTAATCGTCGGAGAAGGTGGTGGTGTAGAGATCGACGCGGCCGTCATGGGTGAGATCGCCGGCGCCGATGCCCATGGAGGCGGTTTCACGGCCGCTTTCATTGAGGGCGAAGCCGCTGGCGAAACTGTCGTCTTCAAAGGTGCCATCGCCCTTGTTGATGTAGAGGTAATTGGGTGTGGAGTCGTCGGCGACGAGGAGATCGGGTTTGCCATCGCCGTTGAGATCGATGAACAGCGAGGACAGACCGTAGTAGTGATTGGGGTCGCCCACACCGGCGTGTTGCGAGACGTCGGTGAAGGTGCCGTCGCCGTTGTTGCGATACAGGTGGTCGGCTTCTCCACGCAGGCCATGCGGGCCGCACATGACTTTGACGCCGCGGAACTCGCAGAAGGCGAGCGCGGCGGTGTTTGAGGCCTGGGCACCGGCGGCGGGCAGCCCATCCATGTGCACATAGCCGGGGACGAAGAGATCGAGCAGGCCATCGCCGTCATAATCGCCCCAGGTGGCGCCTGTGGACCAACCGCCTGGAATCACGCCCGCCTTTTCGGCCACATCGGTGAAGGTGCCGTCGCCGTTGTTATGGTAGAGGCGATTCCTGCCGTAGTTGGTGACGTAGAGGTCGGGCCAGCCGTCGTTGTCGTAATCGCCGACGACGGCGCCGAAACCCCAGCGATCGTTCCCGACGCCGGCTTTGGCGGTGACGTCGGTGAAGGTGCCGTCGTGATTGTTGTGGAACAGGGCGCTGTGGCCGGGTTTGGATTTGCCGTTTTCGGCGTCAATGTCCGATCCGTTGACGAGGTAGATATCGAGCCAGCCATCGTTGTCGTAATCGAGAAGAGCGACGCCGGAACCCACGGTTTCAAGGATGACATTCTTTTGGGGCGAGCCCATGTGGTGGGTCCAGGACGTGAGCCCGGCCGCTTTGGCGACATCTTGAAACACCGTGGGGCCGGTGGCGACGAAACCGCCCGCCGTGATGGGGCGGTGCTCCGCATCAAGGACTGCGGCGTGCGCACCGCCGGTGTTGACGCCGCTTCCGGACGCCGGCTGTGCGCCTTCCACGGAGCGTTCCGCCCCTTTTTCCAAGGGGCTGGCCACGGGAGTTTGCGCGGGGGTGGAAACCTGCAGGCTGAGGGTGAGCAGGCAGGCCAGCAGGCTGCCGTGCATCGAGGATCCAAACGTCGTTCTCATCGTTACAGCATCTTCAATCCCGGCGCCCAGGACTGTAAAGGACGATGTGCGTTTGGAGCGGTTCCCCCCTGTGCGGTGCCGATGGACACAGTGCCTGAACGCGAGGGCTTCAGGGTTGGCCCGGGGCAGCTGCGGGCGCCTGGCCTGCTGCGGGTGCACCCGCTTCGCCGCTGCTGAGGGCCCCTTCGGCCTTGAGTTGTCGAAGGCGCGTGAGCAGGCGTTCTGCGTCGCCCTTGCGGCCGAGGTGCTGGTAGACGCGAGCCAGCTGGAAATCCGCGCTCGCTTCAATAAACGGGGACGGGCGGTTGGCGAGGGACTGCTCCAGCCAATGGGCGGCTTCGTCATTTTGTCCCAATTGCGCCAGACCGTAGCCGAGATAGAACTCGGCGGGTGCGGGGCGGACATGGGCGGCGAGGGCTTTGCGCAGGGCTTCGACGCCTTCCTGCGGATGGCCGTGTTCAACCTCCATTTTGCCGAGATTGTAAAGCGCGATCGGGCTTTGGGGATTGACGGCCAGATCGGCCCGGTACGTCGTTTGCGCCTCTTCGAAACGGCTCAGCTTCTGCTGTTGCTCGCCGAGCGCTTCGAGCAGTTCCGGGTCCCCGGGCTGTTTGCCGAGTGCGATGTTGTATTCGGCGATAGCCTTTTCGGGCTGGTTGGATTCGGCGTAGCTTTCGGCGAGCGCGCGGTGCACAAGCACGGAGTCGGGATCGAGTTTATAGAGCCGCGCCATGACGGCGGCGGCGGTTTGGGCGTGGGCGCGACCATCGTAGAAGAGCAGCAGCGGATCGTTCGGCTTGAGGGCGACGGCGCGGTCCAGAGGGGCGGCGGCGAGCTCGGGACGATCGCTGCCGAGGGCGATGATGCCGAACCAGGTGAGCGCTTCGACGTTGTCGGGGTCCAGAGCGAGTTCGGCGCGCACGTTGGCCAGCGCGGAGTCCGGTTCGCCGGCCTGGAACTGCGCAATGCCGAGAAACAGGTGCGCCCCGCCGAGCTTCCGATTGAGGTCCACGGCTTGTGTCAGCGAGGCGATGGCCGGTTCGAGGGCACCGGCGCGCAGATGCACAAGACCGAGACCGAAGTGGGCCTCCGCACAGCGCGGGGCGAGCTCTGCAGCGCGCTGAAATTGGTTTTGCGCCGCGGGCAAATCGCCACGCCCCATCGCGGCTTCCCCGGCGGCGAGGGCCTGTGCGGCGGCGCCGCGGGGGGCCGGTTGCTGGGCCGGGTACGGGGGAACAAACAGAAGCATGGAGGCAAGCGGGAGCAGAAGGGTTGTCGCTTTGCGGTGCGAAAGTGCGTTCGCCATCTCACATCGGCTCCGGGGTTGAGTTGTTGTCGAGGCAGCGTTTACGTCGCCGTTGCCGGTGAAATCTTTGCGGTGAAACGGTGAGGGCGATGGCAGGCAGCCCGTGAGCGAAAGGCGTGTACCTCCCCAATGTTACGCTTTACATCGAGAGGAACCCCGGGGTGATTGCATCGGCGAAAGCTCGTTGTTTGACCCTGGTCTTGTTGGTGGCCGGCGCCCTTGCGGCAGCGGCAGAAACATTGCAAACTGCTGGGGAGAACGAGGGAGCGGGGCTGGCCGCGGCGCGCATTTCCATGGACCACCACCAATGGAAGAGCGCGGAAACCCAGCTGCGCCGATACCTTGCACAGCCGCTTCCGCAAGGCACGACGCAACACGAAGATGATGTGCCTGAGGCGATGTATGCGTTGGCGTTGACGCTGTTTCATGAGGACCGGCCAAAGGAGTCTCTGGCCATGTACACACGCGCGGCGGCGAGGCGGAGGCCGGGTGCGCCCGATTTTCATTTTATCGCGCTGGATTACGTTTTGTTGCACGATGACACGGACGCGGATACGTGGATCACACGGGCGGCGCGCGAGGATCCCGGCGATGATGAAATCGCGTATGCGATGGGGCGCATCAAGTACACGGAGAATCGTTTTAGCGAAGCCGTGACCAGCTTCGAGCGGGCGCTCGTGCTGAGGCCGCGTTCTGTCAAGGCGGAGAACAATTTGGGGCTGGCCTTTGAAGGGCTGAATGAGGGAGACAAGGCCGTGGCGGCGTACCGGCAGGCGATCGCGTGGGAAGCGGGCGACCCGCGGCCGAGCGAGCAACCGCTGTTGAATCTCGGCAATTTGTTGACGGATCGCAACCAGTTGGCGGAGGCGCTGCCGCTGTTGCAGCGGGCCGAGGCGATCGCACCGGCGGACGGCAAGATCCATGCGGCGCTGGGAAAGCTGTACGCACGACAGATGAATTTCGCGCAGGCACAAACGGAGTTGGAGCAGGCGGTTCGCGCCGAACCGGAGAACGGCCGGCTGCACTTTCAACTGGGCCAGGTGTATCGCAAGGAAGGTATGGCGGAGAAGGCGAGGCAGGAGTTGGCGCGCGCCGCGGCGTTGCAGGGAACGCATTCTTCTGAAAGGTCCGACGGGGGCGGCGGGATGAATTGATGCCGCGCATAGATGACAGGCGCCAGGCATTGGGCTGAACAGCGGATCCCTGCGGGATGACGAGTGAAGAGCGGGGTGCTAGCGGGCGGTGTTGCGCGGGGCGGTGTTGGGCGGAGGGGATGTGGCGGGTTCTTCGATGCGCAGGATGCGATCGCCGTGGACGTGGGTGAGGGTTTGGTGGATGCCGCTGGGCCAGCGGATTTCTATCGTGGCGGCTTCGTCGCTCGATCCGAGGCCGAAGTGGGCGCGTTTGTCGTTGGAGGAGAGATAGCTGCCGGCGGTGGAGACGGTCCAGAATTGTGCGCCGGCCGGCGTGGTGAGCTTTATTTCCGCGCCGATGGCGTCCCGGTTGCTTTTGTGGCCTACGAGCAGCAGCGCCAGCCAGTGATTGCCCGTGACGAGCCCGTTGTGCAGGATGTGCGCGGGGCCGCCGTTGGTGCTGACGACGGCGTCTACGCGGCCATCGTTGTCGAGATCGCCGACCGCCATGCCGCGGCTGACCCAGCGCTCGGCAAAGGCCGGACCGGATTCTTTCGAGACGTCGACGAAATTGCCGTTGCCCATGTTGCGGGCCAGGAGCATGGGCTCTTTGTAGTGCAATTGCGGGAAGTTCAGCTCCACTGTATCGAGATCGTGCCCCTGGGCGATGAGCAGATCTTTCCTGCCGTCGTTGTCGTAATCGAGAAAGCGAATGCCCCAGCCGGAGTGCAGCAGCGTCATGGGCGCGAGGCCGGCGACGTAGGTGTCGTAGGTGAAGGAGCCATCGCCGTTGTTGCGATAGAGCGCGTACTTCTGGTTGGCGAGATTGGTGATGACGAGATCGGGCAAGCCATCGTTGTTGTAGTCCTGGAAATCGATGCCCATGCCGGCGTAGGTGCGGCCATCGCCATCGACGGCTATCTCGGCGAGCAAACCAGTCTCGTCGAAGGTGCCATCGCCCTTGTTGTGGAAGAGGAATTCGGGCATGGAATCGTTGGCCACCGCGAGATCGATTTTGCCGTCGCGATCGAAGTCGGCGATTGCGATGCCTAGACCTTTGCCGGGTGTGCCGAGACCCAGCCTGGCGGCCTCTTCGGTGAACGTACCGTCGCCGTTGTTGTGGTAAACCAAGGGCGGGATGGCGGGAAAAATGTCAGGGTGGCAATAGGCTCGGTAGCCTTCGCGATGCTCGCCGCACCAGACGTCTTCAAAGTCCCACTTGACGTAGCGCAACACGACGAGGTCGAGCCGGCCGTCGTTATCGAGGTCGACCCAGGCTGCGCTTGTGGACCAGGCGTTGCCGGGCGCGGTGTCGCCGCCTGTGCCGGATCTTGCCGTGACATCCGTGAAGGTGCCGTTGCCGTTGTTGCGATAAAGGTGATTGCCGCCGTAGGAGGTGACGTAGAGATCCTCAAAGCCGTCGTTGTCGAAATCGCCGGCGGCGACGCCCATGCCGTAGCCGATGCCCTGCAGTCCGGCCTTTTCGGTGACGTCTTCGAAGGTGCCGTCGGCACGTTGGTGGTAAAGGCGGTTCCAGTCGTTTGGCGAGGTCTTTTGCGGGACCGTGCCTTTGGGCACCGGATCGCTGAGGGGAGCGCCGTTGATGAAGTAGAGGTCGAGACGGCCGTCGTTGTCGAAGTCGAAAGCGGCGACACCGGAGCCCATGGTTTCGATGAGGTATTTGTGGGTGGTGTGTGAGGCGACCGCGGTGAAGTGGACACCGAGTGCGGCGGCCATGTCGGTGAAGTTGCCGGGAACGATGGGCCTGGGGAGGGGCGGGGCGGGGAAGACTGGGGCCGGGGGGGCGGGGGGGCGTTGGGCGCCCCGGGGGGGCCTTCCCGCGGGGCAGGGGCAGCAGCCGGTTGGGCATCCCCGCTTTAATGACCCCGCCTTC
>CAXTBI010000001.1:147222-158954 GCA_964242195.1 uncultured Acidobacteriaceae bacterium | reverse complement strand
CGCTGCTGGGGTCCGGGGTGCGGCTGGCGCGAGTGGATTTGCTAAGCGCCCTGGACGTTGCGCCGGAACCGCGGGTGGAGCAGCAGGCGAGGCAGTTGCGGCGGCTGGCGCGGCCGGTGAAGGGTGCGGGAGCTGGGGATGAGGCGCTGCTGCTGTCGGTGTTGGCGGGATTTCCGGACCGGGTGGCGCGTTTACGGGCGGGGCAGCAGGTGCAGCTTTCGAGTGGCGTGGTGGCGGAGTTGGCGGGCGACCGGCCGGCGTACGAATTCATGGTGGTGGTCGATGCGGAGGACCGGACGGAGAAGCCGCTGCCCCTGGCGCGGGTGGTGTCGCGGATCGAGCCGGAGTGGCTGCTGGATTTGTTTCCGTAGCGGGTGCGGGAGGAGACCGGGGTGGAGTGGAACCGGGCGGCGGAACGTGTGGATGCGGTCAGCAGCCTGCGATATGACGCGCTGGTGATCGAAGAATCGAGGCACGGGCGGCCGGAACCCCGGGCGGCGGGGGCAATGTTGGCGGAGAAGGCGACCGAGGCAGGCGTCGGCGCGTTTGCGGACGAGGCCGGGATGGACGAGCTGCTGGCGCGGATCCGGTTCGCGGGGTTGCCGGAGCCTTCGCTGGCCGAGGAGTTAGGGAAATTGTGTGCCGGGTTGCGGAGCTTTGCGGAGTTGCGGGAAGCGGCGAAGGGGATGGCGGCGCTGATGGAGGCCGGGGCGCCGCGGCTGCAGGAGCTGGCTCCGGCGACGGTGAAGCTGGCGGGCGGGCGATCGACGCGGGTGCATTACGAGTGTGGGAAGCCGCCGTGGATCGGGTCGCGGCTGCAGGATTTTTTCGGGATGCGGCAGACGCCGCGGATCGGGCGAGAGAAGGTGCCGGTGGTGGTGCATCTGCTGGCGCCGAATGGGCGGGCGGTGCAGACGACTACGGATTTGGCGGGATTCTGGGAGCGGCTGTATCCGGAGGTGCGGCGGGGGTTGATGCGGCGGTACCCGCGGCATTTGTGGCCGGAGAAAGGTGCGTAGTGGTTGGTGTGGGTCGGTTGTTTCGGTAGAGATGAAGACTCTCGGCTTTACGTCGGGTCGAGATGGGGATGTCCCCCTCCGTTCTAAAGTTAGGGTTAGGGTTCGGGTGAGCCTTCGCTGCGAACGGCGTGGGGATCGGCGCTGCGCTTCTTTTCGCTGGCGGCGGCTTCCGGGTGGGCTTTGAAATAGGCGGTCAGATCGGTCCCGAGCGCGATCGCTAGGCTGTTTGTGTCCCCCACGTCATCGAGTGCGATGCGGCGTACCACGTTGAAGGCTTCGTTTTCGCCGATGCTGCGCAGTGTGGCCGACCAACGTTCCGTGGCGGCGAGGAGTTTGGGCAGTTCCTTGCGCACATCGCGGTGGCGGCGGTTGTAGTCGTCCAGGTTGTCATTGAGTTCGTCGGTGACTTTGCCGAACTGATCCAGCGTATCGTGCATTTCGCTGGCGAAATCGGTGTGATTCCGCCGCTTGGCCAAGAGGTCTTCAAGGCGCTTTTGACGGCTGTTCAGGATGGCGGTGAACACCTGGATGCGCACCCCGGGTTCGAAGGCAGCGTCACGCAGGTCGTCGATTTCGCGCTGGCTCAGGGCATCGTCGCGTTGGCTCAGGGCACCGTCGCGCTGGCTCAGGGCACCGTCCGCTGTTTGCGCGCGGGCTGCCGGGAGCGGAGGCAGCAGAAGGAGGCCTGCGAGGGGAAGAAGATACGGTTTCATGCGAGATCAGTGGGCGAAAACGGCTGCGAGCAGATCGTTATGGACGTCGCTGAAGCGATGGAGTACGGCTCCGAGGGCCTCCCGTTGATCGAGCGTGGAGGCGCGCAGGATGTCGGACAGCCGATGCACGGAGTGCCCCATGAGCAGTTCAGCATTTTTCAGGCGTTTGGAATCGCGATTGATGGCGCTCTTGAGGCGCTGGGCATTGGCGTCGGCGTGTTCGATGGCAGTGGCCGCGGTGGCCGCATCGCCGGCAGCCAGGCTGCGGCCGGCAAATTCAGTCCAGCCATGCAGAAGTTCGGTATAGAGGAAGCAGCGCTCGCGTGGTTCGGCCTGCGCGGCCCTGGTTTCCATCTCCGTGAGGATGGTGGCGGTGGAAGCAGGTTCGTCGGCTGGGATGCCGAAAGCTGGGGTGCCGAAAATGGGGCTACCGAAAACGGGGCTGAGGGCGTGAAGCGAGGGGAGGCAAGGGGTGGCGAACAGAAGGACGCCGGTGAGGAAGGGAAGAACGAGACGGACAGGATGTTTCAAAGCGCACCTCGCAGATGCGGTCGTGCTCAGTGTTCGTGCTCCAAGGTGATGAGCCGGTGTCGCGCGGCAAACTCCTCATCGGGTAGTTTGCCGTTTGCCACCGCTAAAAAGGCCCGGTAGCTCAGTACAGCTTCGTGTCGCTGGTGCAACGAGTCATGCGCGGTTGCTTCCAGGAACAGGGAAGCGGGCAAGTTTGGTAACACTGTAGCGCGCAGAGCGAGCGCTTGCAATGCCACTTTCGGATCGCCGTTGCGTGAGGCTGCAAACGCCAGATGGCCGGCTGCTTCGCCCCAGGCGGCGTCGTCATGGAACGCGGCGCGCAGAGCCACGGCTTTGCCCAGAACTGCCTGGGCCTGGGGGAAGTGCTGCTCCCGCACGAGTGTGCTCCCCCAATCGTCCAGCAGTTGCGGATTTTCGGGATCGGCGGCCACCAACGATTCGTAGAGAGGCCCCGCGGCGGCGGCGTCGCCGGAAACGAGTTCCAGATGGGCGAGCAGACGGGTGAGGGCGGGATCGGCGGCGGTATTCGGGTCTCGCAACCGCAGCTGGCGTAGAAGGGTGATGGCCTCCGTCGACTTTCCGTCCGCGGCATCGAGGGCGGCCAGGCGTGCTGTGAGCTGGGGATTTTCCGGATGCGCGGCCAGGGCAGGCCTGAGGAGAGCGTCTGCTTCGACCAGCCTGCCCCGGGTTCCGAGCAGGCCGGCCAGACCGGCGACGGCCTCGGTGTTCCCCGGATCCTGGGCCAGAGCACGGCGGAAGGCGGCTTCCGCGTCGGCCGGGGTGCCGGTACGGCTGGCCAGGCTTGCGCTCAGTTCGGCATCGTCCGGCTGCTCGCCGGTGAGCTGCGTGGCACGGAGCAGATCGTCGACGGCCCGCTTCGGATCGCGATCTTCCTCGAGACGGGCGAGGGCGCGGAGGGCGCGTGCCTGCAGCTGGGGCGAAGCGGAAGCGAGGCCGGCGACCGACTCCAAGGGAGGCCTGGCGGCGTCGGGGTGGCCGAGGCGTGCCTGCAACAAGCCGAGGGCGAGTTTCGGCTCGGCCATTGTGGGATCGCCGGTGGCGGCCGCAGTGTAGGCGTGGATTGCGGCTTCGTCTTCGCCGGTATGCTCCTCCGCGAAGCCGAGATCGAACTGCAGGCCGGCGTTTCCGGGGTCTGCAGCGGTCAGCGAGTTTAGCTGGATTTCTGCGTTTTTGTAGTCGTGCGCCTCAAGAAAAGCTTCCGCTTTGCGCATGCTCTCGGCTTGTGTGTTGGCCCGGGAGGCGGCTGGTTTCGAGTCGGCGGCAGGCTGTTGAAGCGTGGATGGGAGGAGGAGGGAGGCTAGGAGGAGAGGAAAGTACATGGTGGTCTCAGCGGGTTAGACGGTTTGGAGTGGAGGGTAGGAGCGGGGTGGTGGTGGCCCTGGAAGTCGGTGGCGGGGGACCCCACCCTTTCGCGATGGGGCTGCGAAAGAATGGGGCACCCGGGGTGGGACCGGGGGTGTTGGTGGCCCTGGGAGTGGGGGGGGTGGCGGCCCTGGAGTTGTGTAGGAGCATCAGGGGTGGGGGAGCACGGTTTTTAGCCAAAGGCCGGTGTGGGAGCCGGGGGCGGCGGCGATTTGCTCGGGTGTGCCGACGGCTACGACGTTGCCGCCGCCGGAGCCGCCTTCGGGGCCCATGTCGATGACCCAGTCGGCGCTTTTGATGACGTCGAGATTGTGTTCGATGACGAGCAGCGAACCGCCTCCCTCCACCAGTTTGCGGAGCGCCGACAGGAGCCGTCCGACATCGTCGAAATGCAGGCCGGTGGTGGGTTCGTCGAGGATGTAGAGGATGCGGCTGGCCGCTTTTTTGGCGGCGTCGTTGCGCGCGGCGGCGACCGAGGAGCCCCGCACGGTGGCGAGATGCTGGGCGAGCTTGACGCGCTGCGCCTCGCCGCCGGAGAGCGTGGTGGCACTTTGGCCGAGGCGCAGATAGCCGAGTCCAACCTCGTCCAGAACGGAGAGTTTGTCGATGATCTTGGGATGGCCGGCGAAGAAGGAGACGGCTTCGCGCACGGTGAGGCCGAGCACGTCGTGAATGCTTTTGCCTTTGTATTTCACCTCGAGAATCGAGGTTTTGTAGCGTGTGCCGTTGCACTCTTCGCAGGGCAGTTCAATGTCGGCGAGGAACTGCATTTCAACCGTGACGGTGCCGTCGCCCTCGCAGACATCGCAGCGCCCGCCCGGGACGTTGAAGGAGAACGAACCGGCCGACAGGGTTTTGCGCCGGGCATCGGGCTGCGCAGCGAAGAGCTCGCGGATGGGGTCGAAGGCCTTGGTGTAGGTGACCGGATTGGAGCGCGGTGTGCGGCCGATGGGGGATTGGTCGACCAGAACGACGTCGTTGAGGAACTGCGCGCCGGAAAATTCGCGATAGAGATGCGCGGGGTCGCCGCCTTCGGCCTGGCCGAGGGCGCTGAGCAGGGCGCGGTACAGCACCTGGTGAATGAGGGTGGATTTGCCGGAACCGGAGACGCCGCTGACGCAACAAAGCAGGCCCAACGGGATTTCGACGTCGACGCCGCGCAGGTTGTGCTCGCGGGCGCCACGAAGGATCAATTTCTCGCGGCCGGGTTCACGGCGATGCGCGGGGACGGGGATTTCGTTGCGGCCGGACAGGTAGCGGCCGGTGAGGGAGTTGGGATCGATTTCGAGTTCGGCGACGGTGCCGGCGGCCATGAGGCGACCGCCCAGTTCGCCCGCGCCGGGACCCATGTCCAGCAAGCGGTCGGCGGCGCGGATGACCTCGGGATCATGCTCAACGACAAGAACGGTGTTGCCGAGATCGCGCAGGTCTTCGAGGATGCGGATGAGCTTGGCGGTGTCGCGCGGATGCAGGCCGATGGAGGGTTCGTCGAGCACATAGAGGGCGCCGACGAGGCGGGAGCCGAGCGAGGTGGCGAGCTGGATGCGCTGCGATTCGCCGCCGGACAGCGTGGAACTGAGGCGGTCGAGGGTGAGGTATTCGAGGCCGACCTGCTCGAGAAAGCCGATGCGTTCGCGGACTTCTTCGAGGATTTTGCCGGCAATTTCTTCCGCTGAGGGCGAGAGCTGGAGGTCGTTGAAGAAGCTTTGTGCGCCGGTGACGGTAAGGGCGCAGGCTTCGCAGATGTTTTTGCCGTTGAGGAGGACGGCGCGGGCTTCGGCGCGCAGCCGCTGCCCGAGGCACTCGGGGCAGGGGGCGTAGCCGCGGTATTTGGAGAGAAAGACGCGGACGTGGAGTTTGTATTTTTTGCGGTCCAAATCGTTGAAAAAGCCCCGGATGCCGGGCCAGCTGCCGGGGCCAGAGCCGCGGCCTTCCCAAAGAAACTTTTGTTGGGAGTCGGTGAGGTCAAACCATGGAACGTCGGTGCGGATGCCCTCGGATTTCGCGGCACGCTTGAGATCGGTGTGCCAGGGAACGCGGTATTGGGGCTTGGTCCAGGGATCGATGGCACCGTCGTCGAGGCTTTTGGAGCGGTCCGGGATGATGAGATTCGGGTCGAAATCGATGGTGTTGCCGAAGCCCTGGCAGCGGGGGCAGGCGCCGAACGGGTTGTTGAAGGAGAACAGGCGCGGTTCGGGCTCGCGGTAGAAGCGATGGCAGGTGTCGCACTCAAATGCGGCGGAGTAGCGGAAGACCGCGGGTCTCTCGGCTGCGGCTTCGCCTTCGGTCGAGGTGACAGGGGGAGCGGCGGGGCGCGGGACGGTGCGGAAGACGATTTCGCCGGATTCGCGGTAGCCGGTTTCGATGGCGTCGACCAGGCGGGAGCGGATGTCGGGTGAAAGCGCGAGACGATCGCCGAGAACATAGATGGGGCGCGAGGCGGCTGGATCGGTGGCTGCGGCCGCGGTGAAGTCGAGCTCGAGGAGCGATTCGGGGGCGGAAAACTCCACGATCCGACCGGGGCCTTCGGGGTCGTGGGCGTCGGCTTGCCACAAGCGGTTGTAGCCGCGCCGGCGAAGCTCGCCGAGGCGGTCTTTCAAGGCGGCGGTGAGGGCTTCGAAGGTGTTCGGCGGCGGTGCACCGACGTTTGCGGGGGCCTTTTTGCCGGCGGCTTTAGCGGATTTGGCGGGTTTGGCGGGTTTGGGAGCCGGTTCGGGGAGTTGCGTATCGAGGGGGGTGGGCCCCTGCATGGGCTCGAGTTTCGCCTCACGGCGGACGATCGGGAAAAGGGCGTAGAGACGTGTGCCTTCGGGCAGGGCGAAGAGGCGGCCCACAATTTCGTCGACCGAGTCGCGGCGCACGACACCGCCGCAGTGCAGGCAGGTGACGGTGCCGCAGCGGGCGTAGAGCAGGCGCAGGTAGTCGAAGATTTCGGTGGCGGTGGCGACGGTGGAACGTGGATTGCGGGTCTGGTTTTTCTGGCGTATGGCGATGGCGGGGGCGAGGCCGTCCATGAAATCGACGTCGGGTTTCTCGATGCGTTCGAGAAATTGTCGAGCGTAGGCGGAGAGCGATTCCACGTAGCGGCGCTGGCCTTCAGCGTAGACGGTATCGAAGGCGAGGGAGCTTTTGCCGGAGCCGGAAACACCGGAAACGACCGTGAGGGCGTTGTGCGGGATGTCGACGTCGATGCCCTTGAGGTTGTGGGTGCGGGCGCCGCGGATGGTGATCTGCGTGGCGCCGACGGGTAGCGGCGGGGAGGTCGAGGCGGGGTGGGCGGCTTCAGCAATCATGCGGTGAGGGAATTTAGACCGTGGGTTCGGAGATGTTTTGCGGGCGCAGAACCTCGAGCATCAGCAAGGAGGCGCCGATGACGATGCAGGAGTCGGCGACGTTGAAGTCGGGCCAATGGAAATGCACGATGTGGACTTCAAGGAAGTCGATGACATGGTGCAGGCGGATGCGGTCGTACAGGTTTCCGAGCGCACCGCCGAGAATGAGGGCGAAGGCAAGGGTGGACAGACTCCAGCGGCGGCCTGTTCGGAGGAGAAAGCCGAGCACAACGGAGATTTCGATGAGGGCGACGCCGATCAGCACCCAGCGCACCGTTTCCGGCGAGCGGACGCCTTCAAACAGGCTGAACGCGGCGCCTGTGTTGAGCACATGGGTGATGCGGAAAAAGCCTGGGATGACGGGGATGGCGTCGCCTATCGGCACGTGGGCGTGCACCCAGAGTTTGCTGAGGCGGTCGGCGAGGAGGACGAGGAGGACGAGAAGGACCGCGAAGGGCCGGGCATCGGGCCGGGCGTGTTGGCGCGGGTCGGGCCGCGGGTCTGCCGGCGCGTGCTGCCGCTCATTTCGGAGGGTGTTCACCTGGGGGCCTCGGTTTCGGGGGCGTAGCCGATGGCCTCGAGTGCACCGGCGCAACGGGCACACACGTCCGGCCAGCGGGTGTCGTGGCCGACATCGGGGAGCACACGCCAGCAGCGGAGGCATTTGTTGCCGGTGGCGGGTTCGGCCTTCACCACGACCCCGGTTCCGTCGGCGGGAGCGTCGGTGATGCCCACGCTTGCCTGGGAGACGTTGAAGAATTCGGCGAGGGAAGCCCGGTAGGTCTCGAGGGTGACGGCCTCTTGGGAACCGGCCGGGGCGGAGACAGTGACCGCCGCGTCTAACCCCTTGCCGATCTGCTTGTTGAGGCGAAGAACCTCAAGTTGCACATTCACAAGCTCACGAACTCGCAGGAGCCGCTCCCAGTCGGCCTCAAGGCCCGCAACGGCGCCGGGAACGATGTCGGCGAGGTCCGGGAAAAGGGCGAGATGGACGCTGGCGGGGCGTCCGGCCACCTTCGGCAGGTAGCCCCAGACCTCATCGGCGGTGAAGCTGAGAATGGGTGCGATGAGGCGGGTAAGGGCTTCGGCAATGCGCCACATGGCGGTTTGCGCGGAGCGGCGGGCGGGGTCGTTGGGCGCGAGGGTGTAGAGGCGGTCCTTGGTGACGTCCAGGTAGAGCGCCGAAAGGTCGGTGTTGGTGAATTCGTTGAGCGCGCCATAGGCCCGATGGAACTGAAAGCCGTCAAAGGAGGCGCGCATGGCGGCGTCGAGCTCGGCGGTGCGGGCGAGGATGTAGCGATCGAGCGGCTGCATGGCCGCCCACGGGACGGCGTGGATGGAGGGGTCGAAGCCGTCGAGATTGGAAAGCAGGAAGCGCAGCGTATTGCGGAGCTTGCGGTAGTTTTCGCCGACCCGGGTCAACAGCCGCTCGCTGGCGGAGACGTCCTCGCGGAAGTCGACGGAGGCGACCCAGAGCCGGATGATCTCGGCACCCAGGTTGTCGGCGATCTTTACGGGATCGACGCCGTTGCCGAGGGATTTCGAAAAGGCACGGCCCGCTTCGTCCAACGTCCAGCCGTGGGTGGCGACGACGAGGTAGGGTGCGGCATCCTTGAGGCCCACCGCGCTGAGCAGGGAGGAGTGGAACCAGCCGCGATGTTGATCGCCGCCTTCGAAGTAGAGATCGGCGGGGAAGCGGAGCTCGGGTTCAACTTCGAGAACGGCATTCCAGCTGGCGCCGGACTCGAACCAGACGTCGAGAATGTCCATTTCCTTGCGGAACTCGGTGCCGCCGCAAAGGGGGCAAGCGGTTCCGGTGGGGAGGAAATCGGTGGCGGGGCGCTTGTACCAAACGTCGGCGCCTTCGGTCCGGAAGCGGTCCGCGACGCCCTTGTTGATCGCTCCGTTGTTCAGCGGCTCGTGGCAGGTTTGGCAAAGGAAGACGGCGATCGGAACGCCCCAGATGCGTTGGCGGCTGATGCACCAGTCGGGCCGGGTGGCGATCATGTTGGAGATGCGATCTTCGCCCCAGGAGGGGTCCCAGGTGACGCGTTTGATCTCCTCGAGCGCACGTTCACGGAAGGTCGTATCGGGGGACTCCTCCTTGGGCGAGAGGACGGGGGTTTCCATGCGGATGAACCACTGCTCGGTGGCGCGGAAGATGAGGGGTTTGTGGCAGCGCCAGCAATGGGGGTACTGATGGACGAGGTCGTGCGCGCCCATGAGCGCGTCGCGGTCGCGCAGCAGCTGTTTAATGGGGCCGTTGGCTTTTTCGATGAACAGGCCATCGTACTCGGGCAGGCCGTTGCGCAGCTTTCCGCCTGCATCGACGTTGCAGGTAAGGGCGAGGCCATAGCGCTGGCCGGTGGCGAAATCGTCGGGGCCGTGGGCGGGGGCGGTGTGTACGGCGCCGGTGCCCTGGTCGGTGGTGACATAGTCGGCCACTACGCCGAGAATTTCGCGGGGCTTTCCGTTTTCGAGGACGAAGGGGTGCAGAAAGGTGGAGCGGTCGAGTTTGGAGCCGGGAAAGGTGGCGATGGGCTGGGCGAGGGGGAGGTCGCCGAACTCATTGCAGGCACTCATCACCTGGGGCGCGAGGGGCAGAGCCACGATGTAGATGCAGCTGTGGTCGTCGAGCGCGACGTAATCGATTTCGGGGTTGAACGCGATGGCCAGGGAGGCGGGCAGGGTCCAGGGGGTTGTGGTCCAGATGATCGTGTAGACATCGCGGCCGGCAAGGCGGGGGTCGAGCGCGGCGGGGTCGCTCGAAAGCTTGTACCGCACATACACGCTGGGGGAGGTGTGGGTTTCGTACTCGACTTCGGCTTCGGCCAGGGCGGTGCGGTCGTGGGAGCACCAATAGACGGGTTTCAGACCTTTATAGACGAAGCCTTTTTCGTAGAAGCCGAAGAAGGTTTCGAGGATGCGGGCTTCGTAGGGAAAGTTCATGGTGGCGTAGGGTTTATCCCAGCGCGCCAGGACCCCGAGACGACCGAATTGCGAGCGCTGCAGATCGATGAACCTGGCCGCGTAGGCCCGGCAGGCTTCACGGACGGCGAGGGGATCCATTTCCAGCTTTTTGCCGCCCAACTGCTCATCAACCTTGATTTCGATGGGGAGGCCATGGCAGTCCCAGCCGGGGACGAAGGGGGCATCGAAGCCGGCCATGTTTTTGGTTTTGACGATGAAGTCCTTGATGCATTTGTTGAGCGCATGGCCAAGGTGAATGGCACCGTTGGCGTAGGGTGGGCCGTCGTGGAGGATGTATTTGGGCGCACCGTCGCGCGCGGCGCGGATTTGCGCATAGAGGTTCATGGCGTCCCAGGCAGCCAGGCGCGCCGGTTCGCTGGCGGGCAGATTGGCCTTCATGGGGAAGGCGGTCTGCGGCAGGTTCAGCGTGTTTTTCATGGTTTTGGACGCGGGTTGGGGGGTACCGGACGGCTGCATGCGCTCTCCTGGCCGGACGGTCGAGGCGCCGAGCGCCCGATCTCACGGCCAAACTTCCATTCTACCGTTGGAGGGAGCCGTTTTGGGGTGGAAGCTGCCGGGGAAGGGAGCGGGGCGCAGGCCCCCCCGGTGTGAACCGACGTAACGGGGGATTTGAGACGTTCGGGCCCCCGCCTGCGTCTAAACTATTGCACAAAGGGCGTAGCGCGGCTCCTCGGGTTGTAGTGGCATGAGGATGGACCGGCGGCGCACCGTGCACTTTTCTTATGGCCGCAGGCGACAACCTTCACCCTGACCTTCGCAGCGCCGCATTTGTGAACCCGGCGCCACGCGCCATGTTCGCAACAGCCGGCGGCATAAGGGCGCCGCGCTCGCAAGCGTCCATATGGACGGCTGTGGTCGTGCACCTGCTGATTATTGCCCTGATTGCCTGGCTGGTGGCGACCCACGTGCATCTGGCCGCACCGGTGCCGCAGCAGGTGGCCAGTGTGACCCTGCCGGAGATCCAGGC
Organism: uncultured Acidobacteriaceae bacterium; assembly: GCA_964242195.1. Classification (GTDB taxonomy): domain Bacteria; phylum Acidobacteriota; class Terriglobia; order Terriglobales; family Acidobacteriaceae; genus Granulicella. Next base: position 148,018 of record CAXTBI010000001.1, on the reverse strand, counting down.
CCCGCTGCCACCGCCCCCGCCGATGGCCCCCGCGGCGCAGCAGATGCATGGCGGCGGCGGACAGCACGATATTGCGCCCCCGACGCAGGGCCATTTGCCGAAGTTTTCACCCGATCAGATTGTGCCGCCCAAGGCACCACCGGTGAATGCTCCCAAGCTGGCCGTGGAGCCGACAGTGAATGTGCAGCAGAATCTGAAGCTGGCGGACAACAAAATGCCGGACTTGGGCTTGCCGAACTCCGGCCTCAAGGGGGTTTCGCCTTCGTTTGGAACGGGTTCGGGGACGGGTATCGGCAGTGGGCATGGGAACGGCATCGGCCCGGGCAGCGGCGGCGGGATGGGCGGCGGGGTTTACCAGATCGGCGGATCGGTGCGTGCGCCGATGTTGACCTACTCGGTCGATCCGGAGTTTTCCGAGGAAGCGCGCAAGGCGAAGTTCTCCGGTAATGTGCAGGTGGCGCTGGTGGTGGACGAGCAGGGACGGCCGAAAAACATTCGCGTGGAGCGGGGCGTGGGCATGGGTCTGGACGAGAAGGCCGTGGAGGCTGTGCGGCAGTACAAGTTCAAGCCGGCCATGAAGGACGGGCGTCCTGTGCCGGTGGAACTGTACATTGAGGTGAATTTCCAGATCTTTTAGGGTAGTGGTTGGGTTGCGAACGTTTGTGCAGCGCCCGGCGAAATACAGGGGTCTCTCCGCTTCGGCTTCGCCTTCGGTCGAGATGACGGGTTTATGGCTGAATGACAGCAAAAACAACAGCAGGTTCCCTTCGGGAATGACAGCCAGAAAAGCAACAGC
>CAXTBI010000001.1:0-147122 GCA_964242195.1 uncultured Acidobacteriaceae bacterium | reverse complement strand
AGAAAAGCAACAGCGGATTGCCTTCGGGATTGACGGTCGGAAAAGCGACGGAGCAAAGTTCTGGTGATTACCGAATGCTTTGCGAGGCGGTGCCTACCTCGTTGAAGGTAAGGTTTTCCGCCGGGCTGGCGGTTCGTTCGCGCCAGTGCAGAAAGAGTGCACCGTAGCTTTCCGTGGTGATTCGATCGGGGTTGATGCTCAGGCGTCGGAGCATGGTTTCGATCCAGGCGGGTTCGCCTTCGAGCTCCGCCCAGGTGCCGATGGGGGTTTCGTCGAGCACAAGGTGGCCACCATCGGGGTCGACCCATTCGGTGCGGAATTTTTCGTAGCGGAAGGCCGGTTTGTAGCCGAGTTGTGCGAAGACCTCGGCGAGGGCTTCGCCATCGGCCACGGTTGTCTCGGTTTCTATGCGAATTTTGTAGCGATCCTCGGTGGGATGTTCGTCGGCGACACGCTTGTGGGTGAGCAGGCAGGTGCCGTTGTAGTGTCGTAAGCGCAGCAGTTGGCGCTTGTTGCGCAGATCGCGGGCGGGTGTGTCGAAGAGCGTATTGGACTCAAAGTTCCGCTCGGTGCGCAGGGGTAGAGCCAGCGTTGCTAGGGTGGAACGAAAGGCTGGGATATTGTCGACCGAGAACTTGAGTTCCGTTTCAGGCGCTTGCATGGAGCCCAGTATAGGCTGGCCCGAGCGGTGCGCCGGCGGTGCCTTGCGTCGGACGGGCGCGTGGGGATTGCCTGCCGGGACGGAATGGGGAGTGGACGATGCCTTTGACGCTGCACCTCCATGCTGACCGCGCCGGGGATTTGGAACGGGCGGCGGGCATTCTGAAGCGCGGGGGGCTGGTCGCGTTTCCGACGGAGACGGTGTACGGGCTGGGGGCGAATGCGCTTTCGGCGGCCGCGGTGCGCCGGATTTTCGAGGCAAAGGGAAGGCCGGGTTGGGATCCGCTGATTGTGCACATGGCGGACGTGCGCCAGGTGCCGGAGTTTGCAGTGTTGTCGGAGCCGCTCGGCAGGCGGGTCGGGCTGCTGGCGGAAGCGTTTTGGCCGGGACCGCTGACGCTCCTTTTGCCGCGGCGACCGATCTGCCCGGACGAAGTTACGGCGGGACGGCCGTTGGTAGGGATGCGGGTGCCGTCGCATCCGGTCGCGCTGGCCCTGCTGCGGGCGGCCGGGGTTCCGGGGGCGGCACCCAGCGCGAACCGGTTTGGGCATGTGAGTCCGACAACGGCGCAGCATGCTCTCGACGACCTCGAGGGACGCATCGATGCGGTGCTGGATGGCGGGCCGGCGGAGGTGGGGGTCGAGTCCACGGTTGCGGATCCTTCGTCGACCCCGATGGTGGTGTACCGCGCCGGAGCGGTGACCACCGAGCGGTTGCGAGCGGCGACCGGGGTGGCGGCCGAGTATTTTCAACCGGATCCGGACAGGGGTTTTGTGCGCGAGGCGCTGCCTTCGCCCGGCGTGGGTTTGCGCCACTACGCGCCGGAGGTGCCGTTGTTGCTGACCGGACCGAGCCCCGGTGCATTGCTGCGTGCACTGGATGAAGTCTTATCGCGGTCAGCGCGAGTTTGCGTTCTGCTGCCGGCCGATTGGCGCACGGAGGTGCGGGAGGGTGTGCAGGTGGTCGCCTGGGGTCGATGGGCGGACCCCGTGTCGCTTGCTTCGAGTCTTTTTCGGGCGCTGCGAAGCGCTGAAACGTCCGGGGCGAGCGTCGTGTTGTGTCCTTTGCCGGAGCCTGGGGGGCTGCGCGATGCGCTGCGCGATCGGCTGCTGAAGGCGGCGATGCCGAGGTAGCCTGACGAGCGACTTACTTCATGACCGTTCCGGCGGGGTGGGCGTCACTGGTCTTGAACATGTACTTCACGGCGCCTTTATAGATGAGCATGCGTTGACGGCCGGTGCGCAGTTTGAAGGCCCAACGGTCATACCACTCGAGCGTGCCGTGAATTTCTTCGCCATCCTCGAGAACGAGGGTCATTTCGGTTTGCTGTTGAATTTGCTTTTGGAAGTAGAAAGCTTCGGCGTGGGAGCTTTCGGGAACGCCGTGGGTGTCCGAGAGGAGGGCGTGGGTAAGCGGATCGCCAGCGCGCAAGGGGTCGCGGCGTCGCCCGGCAACGGACAGAATAGGGCGTATCAGTTTGCGCATGCCGCTGAACGAATCGTTATCGTTGCGGCGCTCATTGGCTCCGGGCAAGAGGGGACTCCGTTCAAGGGTGCTCAGCGAGATGGAGACGAGCGCGTCCTGGAGGGACGGCTTGCAGGCGAGCGCTGGTTCGTATGCTGAGTCTTTGGATGCATGGGCGGAGGCAGAGGGTCCGAGCCGAGGGAAAGTTTGCCCTCGCATACCGAACGCGGCGTCCGGGGTTTTCTCGGGGGGTTTTCTCGGGGGTTTTTGAGATGTGGTGCTGCACAAACCTTTTGGGTACCACGGACGAAGTACAGGGGTCTCTCCACTTCGCAAACGAGAAGTTTGTTTGCTGCGGTCGAGATGACGAGTTTGGGTTGGGGACACTGGCTTAGCGGGTGCCGAGCCCGAGAGCGAGGGCGTCCAGACTGAGGGAGCGCAGCAGGTTGCGGCGGAGGCCGGAGCGTACCGCATCCACGCCACGGAGTGCGGCTTCGAGGCCGGGGAGATCGAGCGAGTCGGCCAGGCGGGCGAGATCGGCGCCGAGGTCGATGTTGCGCACCTGTGCGGGCGCGCCGCCGCGCAGGAGCAGAACGTCTTCGAGAAGGCGGGACAGCGCACCCAAGAGAGCCTCGATTTTTGCTTGCCCATCGGGGCCGGCGCGGTAGGTTTCGGTCATGCGAAACAGCGGGGCGTGGTCGCGGTGGCGCTCCAGTTGGGAAAGCACGACCAGCGCGTCGGCGCGGGCGGCGAGGTAGGCGGGGAGATCGAAGGCGAGCGCGCGACCGGGAGCGCCCTCGCTGAGGCGGCGAGCAGGGGGCGCTCGCGGGAACTCAGCTGGGGGCGCCGGCCGGCGAGTAGAGCGTCTATCTCCCCGGCACCGAGGGAGCCGAGGCGCGCCACGGCGCAACGTGAGCGGACGGTGTGCAGCAGATCGCTGAGATTTTCAGCCAGGAGCATGAGATAGACGCCGTCGGGGGGCTCTTCCAGCAGCTTCAGCAGGGAGTTTGCCGCCTCCTTCATGAAAGCGGCCGAGGTGATGAGGAACACACGCGCGGGGGCCTCGGCAGGGAGGTACTGCGCCCGAGCGATCAGGGTGCGGATCTGGCCCAGCTTGATGAGCAGCTGGGGCGGATCGGGCGGAACGATCAGGACGTCGGGATGCGTTTGCACAAGGACGCGGGTGTCCTTTTTGTCGGTCTCGCGCATGTCTTCGCGCGCGGCAACGGCTTCGGCTACGCGTGCGGGGAGGTCGGCTGCTTCCAGGATGCGGACGCATTGGCGGCAGGCGCCGCAAAAGCCGGCCAGGGAACGGCCATCGGCGGCGAATTCGCGGGGCTGGCGATCGCATTCAAGCGCAAGCGTCAGCAGCAGGGCCAAGGTATATTTTCCCGCGCCGGAGGTGCCGGTAAGGATGAGCGAACGCGGCAGGCGACCCACGGAGATGGCCGCCCGCAGGTCAGTCACAGTGGCGAGGTTGCCGAGGAACTCCGCGAAGGAGGCGGGAAAGGGCATACACCGAGCCTACTGCAACCCTGGGGGAGGTCCCATTGCTTCCTGGCAATGGGTACGGCATCGGAAAAGAACGCAGATTCCCGACGGGAATGACAAACCCGACGGGAATGACAAACCCGACAGGAACGACAAACAGGGATGCGGGGGTGCGACGTCGACCCGGGGGCTAGGCGTTCGCCCGAGCCTCCAGTTTCATGCGCAGCGGATCTTTGGGACGGATGGTGATTTTTGCCTGTGGAACGACGGTTTGGCCGGGAACGAGCCGCAGCTTCCAGCGTTGGGCCACGGTGGCGAGTGAAAGGACACCTTCCATCCACGCAAAGCTTTCGCCGATGCATTGACGCCGGCCTGCGCCGAAGGGGAAGTAGGTGAACCGGTGGCGGCCGGCTTTCGCTTCCGGGGTGTGGCGCTCGGGGCGAAAGGCTTCCGGTTCATCCCAGAATGCGGGCGAGCGCTGAATGATGTATTGGCTGAAGAAGAAGCTGGCGCCGGGTGGAAAGCGGTAGGGGCCCAGATCGACGGGTTGGGTGGATTTGCGGCCCATGGCCCAGGCGGGCGGGTAGAGGCGCATGGACTCGGCAAAGACCATTTCGGTGTAGGGAAGTTGCGGCAAGTCGGCCAGGGTAGCTGTCCGGTCGCCGAGGACGTCGTCGATTTCGGCGTACATGCGGTCCGCGGCGGCGGGGTTTTCGCTGAGCAGGTACCAGGTCCAGGTGAGGGCATTGGCGACGGTTTCATAGCCGGCGAGGAAGATGGTGAGCACCTCGTCGCGAACCTGGGCATCGTTCATGCCGTCGCCGCCGTCGGCGCCAGGGGTTTTCTGGGTATCCGGGCTGTCCTCGGGTTCGGCTTCATAGCGCGCGGCGACCAGCATGGACAGCAGGTCGCCCCGGCTTTCAAGGTCCTGACGGGACAGAACGCGCCGGCTGGCAATCATGCGGTCGACCACCTGGTTGAGGCGATTTTTGGATTTTCGGAACCGGCTGACATACGGCAGGGGCCAGTGCAGAAAGCTTTCCAGGCGTGGAAAGACGACCAGGACGTTGTACATATCCATGATCGTGTTTACCTCGTCGACCACGGACAGCACCTCCGGCGTGACCTCGGTGGCAAACAGGGTGCGGGCGATGATGCGGAGGCTGAGGCGCATCATTTCGTCACCGATATCGACGGTGTCGCCGTCTTTCCAGGGCTCGATCTGCTCGGCGGCGCTGCGCACGATTTCCCCGGCATAGCCGGCGATCCGACCGCGATGGAAGGCCGGGGCAGCGAGTTTTCGCTGCCGCATGTGAATGGGGTCGTCGGAGGTGATGAGGCCTTCGCCCAGCAGGATTTTCATGCGCTGCAGGGTGCGTTCCTTGACGAAGCTTTGGGCCTGATTGAGGAGGATTTCGCCGACATAGTCCGGGTCGTTGACAAACACGATCAGCATGCCCATGAACCGGTAATGGGCGATGCGGCCGAACTCTTTTTCGAGATGAACGAACAACGGAATGGGGTCGCCGAAGTTCAGCCACGGCCGGCGGAGGTAGCGTTCCAGGGAGTGCTTGAGGCCGGGGGGGATGCGGTATTCGCCGCGGGTGGTGGGACCGATGGAGTCTTTCGAAAGCGTGGGCATGCTGCCTGGTTTAGACGCCGACGACCGTCCCGGCCGGGGCCGATTGAGCCCGGTGCAACCGCAATCGCTCGAGCACAGCGGAAAGAACGCGGCCCGCGATGGACTCGATGGAACTGTCTTCGCGAAAGGCGAGCACACGAGCGGAGTCCCTTCGAGCGATGACCTCGTACTGCGCATAGACGCGCTCGTAGAAAGCGTCATTCTCCCGTTCGAATCGATTTTCGTCGGTACCGCCGGTTTCGAGCACGCGGTGGTTCCGGCGGCGGGCACGGTGCAGGGAGGCGGCCAGGGGTGGAAGCAGCAACACCGTCAACCCGGGTTGAAAACCAGCGCATATGGCCTCGTGGGTGGCGCGGACGCGAGCCGCGCCCAGGCCGCGGCCGGCGCCCTGGTAGGCTTCCGAGGAATCCGTGTAGCGATCGCAGAGCACAACCGCGCCTCCTTCGAGAGCCGGGCGGATTACCTGAGCCAGGGATTGAGCGCGGTCGGCGAACATGAGCGCGAGCTCCGCTTCAGGGGCGATGCCGCCCACCGCGCGGTCGCTGCGGGAGTCCAGGATGATGCCCCGAATCGCATCCCCGAGAGGTGTTCCGCCAGGTTGGCGAAGCCGGGTGACGTGCTCCCGGCGCGCTTCCAACGCGGTCGCGAGCCTGCGCAGCTGGGTGGTTTTGCCCGAGCCGTCCAGGCCCTCGAAGGTGATGAACATGCCGGCGGTCACGAATGCAGTTTACCGGACGGTGCGGATTTGCATCCCAATTCCAGATGCGTAGATGCCGGCCGGAGCGGTAGCCGGCGGGCGGCGGGAGCTTTAGACATGATCACCTTTATCTTTTTAGCCGCGGGCGCCATGCTTGTTATTTTCGCCGCTATCCTGGCGTACGGCGCCAACCAGCGAAAGCGGGCAGGACAGAGCAGCGGGCCTGTAGCGACGGCGCAAACCGAGCAGATGTCGCAACCCGAGGTGGGCAGGCCCACGGGGTTGAACTAACGCCAGCCGGGTGGGGTCCTGGGGGCAGCGCCGGGGTGAAGCGGCGAGTTGGCGGCCGATGTGTCGTCAGTGGGTCAGGGTAGTTTGCCAGGCCGTCTGGCCGGGCGCGATGGTGATGGTGAGGGAACCGCCCTGGCCTTCGTGGAGTGCGGGGCCTTCCGCGGTATGTTCCTTCTGCAGGTCATCGGTCCAGGAGAGTTTTACGGGACCTTCGCCGATCAATTTGAACCTGTAGTGAAAGGGCGCGCCCGGGGCCAGGTTTTGGGTTCCGAAACTTGCGCTGGGGTAATCGACTTCCACGAGACGCAGGGGTTTGTCGGTGCGATTGACCAGTGTGGCTTCGACAAAAGCGGAATGGCAACCGGCCAGGCTCGTGAGAGCCAATGCGCCGCTCAAGGTCCAGGGAGCGAATGCTTTAAATGAGGGTCCGGCACCGAATTTCCGGCACAGGCCTTCCAATGGCTTGCGGTAGGCGGGGGGCAGACGGGACGAACGCTTCATGAAGTACCTTCCCGGCGGGTCTTGCGCACCAGGTCGGGCAGGCGGTGCAGGGCCGCCACCATTTTCAGCCAGGCCCGGTTCTCCATCGCTGGATAGCCGCTGACGATTTTGCCTGCTTCGACATCGCCGGGTATGCCGGTCTGCGCTGTCGCGATGACACCGTCGCCAACGGTAAGATGCCCGGCCACACCGACCTGGCCGGCGAGAACAACGTTTTTGCCGATATGTGTGGACCCGGCCAGACCGACCTGTGCGCAGAGCAGGGTGTGCTCTCCGATGATCGAGGCATGACCGATTTGCACGAGGTTATCGATTTTGGTGCCTCGTCCGATGCGTGTTTCGCCGACGACGGCTCGATCGATGCAGGAATGAGCCTGAACCTCGACATCGTCTTCCAGGATGACGGGTCCCGGGTGCGGTGTTTTGATCCAGGAACCGTTTTCCTGGCGGGCGAAGCCGAAACCGTCGCCTCCGATTACGGCCGCGTTGCCCAGGACGACATCGTTGCCCAGGGTGCAGCCCTCGCGTACGACCGCGTGGCTATGGGCCAGGAAGCGGTCGCCGACGGTGACGTTTGGGTAGAGAACCACGTGAGCAAGGAGGACGGAGTCGCTGCCGAGGCGGCAGTTTTCGCCCACGACGACGAACGGACCGATGTGGGGGCGGTCGCCGACCCGGGCCGAATCGGCGATCACGGCGGTGGGATGGATGCCTGGAAGGTGCGGCGGAGGGGGGTGAAACAGGGTGACCAGGCGGGTGAAGGCGAGTTTCGGGTTGGGGATTCGCAGCGTCGGGACGGGAGCCGGGCCAAACGACGGATCTACAAGGAGGGCGACGGCATGGGAGGTGCGGACCAGGCGGGCATATTTGGGATTGGCGACAAAGGAAATCTCGGTCGGGCCCGCCGCTTCGATGCCGGCGATGCCGGTGACGAGGGCAGCGCGGGGCGGTTCGGAGACGCCCTCGGCAGGCGCGAGATCCGCGCCCATCCATTCCGCCACCTCGCCCAGATTCATGGAGCGATTGTAGCGGACGGGCGCTCCCGGGGATGGGAGCACGGGCGCTGGGAATGGCGGTCGGTGCGGGAGCTCGACCGGGTCGGCGTGTTGCTGCAACAAAGTGTGTGCGGATGGAAGCGAACGGAAGGGTTCCGATCGTGTAAAATGGGGCGTCGTGCAGTGTCGTTCGAGCGTGTTAAGTGCAACGCATGGCAAGTCTTAGATGCCTTAACAAGCTTGGACCGAAGGCAAGCAGAGGGACGATCTCTTTTCCGTTATGGCCGATTACATCTACCTGCTTCAGCATAGATTGACTGCCGTGCAGCGGCGCGCCCTGGAGGCGGTACGGGATGCCGCTCGTGGGCGTGGCATGCCCGTGTTCCTGGTGGGCGGTGCGGTGCGCGACCTGACCAGCGGCGCTCCGGTGCGGGATTTGGATTTCGCCGTTCAAGGGGACGCCGCCACTCTGGCCGCTGCGCTCGAGACCGCGGGTGCCCGGCAAGCCGGTGAAAACAGAGTGTTTCTGTCCCGCTACTATGTATTTCCGGGAGGCGTTCGCGTGGAAGTGGGACCCACGCTGACCGCCACGTTCCCGCAGGCGGGGGTCGCGGAGGTGCAACCGGCCCCGATTCTGGATGACTTGCGACGACGCGACTTTACCGTCAACGCGATGGCCATCTCGCTGAACGAGGGATCGTACGGGCTGTTGTTGGACCCGTTGAATGGCGTGGGAGACTTTGAGAATCATGAGCTTCGGCTGGTCTCGAACCTGGGCTTCATTGAGCAGCCGGCACTGCTTTTGCGCGCTGCCCGACTCAGCCATCGGCTGGGGTGGAACCTGGAAGAGCGCACCCAACGCCGATACGAAAACGCGAAGGAAGAAGGGGCCATCGAACGCCTTTCCGCCGAGGGGCGCGGGTATGAGTTGGAGGAGATTTTTCACGAGGAGGATCCGGTGTCCGCCCTGGAGCATCTCGGGGCCGAGAACTGGCTGGCGCAACTGTCCCCGGTTCCGGGCAGTTTGAAGGTGGACCAGGAAGGGCTGGACCGGGTACGCGATACGCTCGGCCAGATGGAGCAGATGGGCATTTTTGCCGATCCCTCCCCGGTTTATTTCCCGTTTTTGACGGGGAAGCTGCCGGCCGGGCAGATCGCCGAAATAAAGGCGGCGTTTGCAAGGCCGGGGTTTGCCGAACAGATTGATTCGATGGAGGCGCGCAGCCGGGAACTGGCATCCCAGTTGACGTCGAAGGCTGCCGCTTTGCCGTCCGCGGCATGGAAGCTGCTGTTCGGTGCGGAGCCGGAAGTTGTGCTGTCGCTGGCGTCTTCCGCACGAACCGGCGCGGCCCAGGCGAAATTTAAGGCGTTTTTCACCGAGTGGCCCCAGGCTCGGCAGCGGATCCCGCACACCCTTTTGCAGGAAATGCGAATCACGCCCGATCTCGCGGACTACGACCGCCTGATCGAGGATCTGTTTTTCGCGATCATGGACAACAAGCTGACCACGCCGGAGGAAACGCGGGCTTTTCTGGAGCCGTTTTCGCCGCCAGCGCCGGCGCAGCAGGCAACGCCACGGCGGCGGGCGGCCAAATCGGCCCGTGGCCGGGGACGTCCGGCTGCGGTCGCCGTTGCGCTCGAGGACACGGAGAGCGCCGATCGGGATGGCGTCGAGTTGGATCGAGATGAGGATGACGGGGCTCGCGAAGGCACCTCGATCGGAACCTCGGACGACGAGGTGGAACCGGAGGAAGAGCGGACGAGCCATGGGACTGGTGCCAAAGTAGGTAGGCAAGTCGAGGCGATCGACTCGGAGGACGACGTGCATTCCGACGGCGAGGATTCCGGCGGTTCCGGCGACGTTGCCAGGGCGGTCACGGCACTTGCTCCCCAGGCGAACACGCCAGCGAAGAAGGGCGGTCGCGCTACGGGGGTGGCTGCCGCTGCCCCGGTTGGAACGCCGGCCGAAGCGGTGAAGCTTGCCCCCGCTCCGTTGCCCGTCGTGGCGAAGCAGCCTGCAAAGGCTGGTCCGGTTACGAAATCTGCGGTTAAGGGAGCGGCCGGGGCCAAAGGAGCGGTGAAGGCCAAGGCGAAGGTGGAGCCGGAAGCGGCTGCAAAACACGCCGGGGCGAAGAAAGGCCCTGCGGTTGCCGCTAAAATTCCTGCCAAGGCGGCCGTTGCCGCGGGGCGCAAGGCCGGCCCAGGAGGCGGTCCAGTCAAGCCGGCGGCGACGAGCTCGAAATCCGCCGGTAAGAGCGTGCCGGCTAAGAGCGGGCCGGCTAAGAGCCCAGCCGTGAAAGTCGTCCCGAGGAAGACTGGGGCGGCGAAAACCGTGGTGGGGAAGACTGTTGCGGCGAAAAGTGTTGCGGCGGCGAAAGGGATCGCGGTCAAAAAACCCGTTGCGGTCAAGGCTGCGGCGAAGAAGGCTGCTCCGGTCGAGGCGCGCGCCGCAGCCGGCAGAAAGAGGCCGGCAAAGGGGTCCAAACCGGTGCCGAGCAAACGATCTTCGAGATAATGCATTCTCGGCGAGCCTCTCCTTGCTTCGAAGTGGAGAGGCCGCCTGCTCTCACTCGCCGTAACCCGACATTTATGCCGCGCCAGACGAATTACAGGGGTCTCTCCGCTTCGGTCGAGAGGACATTGGTTCGGTCGAGAGAGCGCCTTGTACTCTGGGGAACGGCAGGGGGAGTATCGGGGACGAGGTTTATTCCCGGTGTCTGCGCTTGATTTCGACGCTGAGCCGCTTGATTTTCTGGTTGAGGGTGGAAAGTGGAATGCGAAAGTACTCGGCCGCCTCGGTTTGGTTCCAGTTGCAACGTTCGAGCCGATCGGCAATGATGCGGCGTTCGATTTCTTCCATCACGTCGAACAGCGAGGCACTTGAGTTTTCTTCCAGAAGTGCCGTGGAGTAGGTCTGGCCGCGCAGTTGGGTGGGCAGCAGGTCGGGTGTGACCTGGGTGGAGCGGGAAAGAACAACGGCGCGTTCCATGGCGTTTTCCAACTCGCGCACGTTTCCCGGCCAACCATACTCCATCATCACCCGAAGCGTGTCTGTGCTGAGTTCTCGAAGCGGGAGACCGTTTTCCTGGGAAAACAGGCGAAGGTAGTGATTGGCGAGCAACGGGACGTCTTCTTTCCGTTGACGAAGCGGAGGCAATTCGAGGACGATGACGTTGAGGCGGTAGAAGAGGTCTTCCCGGAAGCGGCCGTCCTTGACGGCCTGTTGCAGATCGACGTTGGTGGCGGCGACGATGCGCACATCTACTTGAATCTCATGGGTGCCGCCGAGGTGCATGAATCGGCGGTCCTGCAGGACGCGCAGCACCTTGGCTTGCATATCCATGGTCATGGTGCCGATTTCATCGAGAAAGAGGGTGCCGCCGTCGGCGACTTCGAAAAGGCCTTTTTTGGCTGTGACGGCAGACGTGAACGCACCGCGTTCGTGACCGAAGAGGGTCGATTCCAGCAGTTCGGACGGAACGGCACCGGTATTGACGGGGATGAACGGGCGATCGCGGCGCGGGGAGTAGGCGTGGACGGCCTTTGCGATCAACTCCTTGCCGGTGCCACTTTCGCCCTGTAGAAGCACGGTAGAGCGGCTGGGGGCGACCTGCTCGACCAGATGGAAAAGTTGAAGCATCGGCTCACTTTTGCCGATGATGTTTTCAAAGGAATAGCGTTGTTTGAGGGCCCGTTTGAGGTGAACGACCTCCTGCTCGGCGCGGCTGCGGCCGACGGCGGAGCGAATGTCGGCCAGCAGTTTCTCATTGTCCCAGGGTTTCTGAACGAAGTTGGAAGCGCCGGCCTGCATGGCATCGACGACGTTGCCGACCGTGCCATACGCCGTGATCATGATGACGGGCAGTGTTGGAGCCATGCTTTTCAAGCGGGGCAGAAGGTCGATCCCGCTTTCACCGGGAAGCGCGAGATCCAGGAGCAGGGCATCGTAGGTGAAGCGTGCCAGAAGATCCAGGCCACTGCTGCCGTCCCGCGCCAGTTCCACATGGAAGCCTTCAAGGGTTAACAGGGCTTCGAGGGAGTCGCGGATCCCCGCTTCATCGTCGATGATGAGGATGCGGTAGGTCTCGGCGGAGCGAACTGGGGGATGCTCCCCGGAGGAGGTGCGCTCCGGATTCAGGACTTCAGGCATGGAGGACAATTCCTTGCTTTTGCGCCGAGCCGGCCAATTCTGGTTCTGGCGCCGGGCCGGCGGGGGCTTGTTCGGGCGGAGTGGCGTCGAGCTGAGGAAAGGACAGGCGGAAGGTGGTGCCCAGACCGACCTCGCTGCTGGCCTCGATGGAGCCGCCGTGCTCCTGAACGATGCCGTAGGAAACGGCCAGACCCAGGCCGGTGCCCTTGGTTTGGCCTTCTCTCGGTTGGGCTTTGGTGGTGAAAAAGGGGTCGTAGATTTTGCGCAGGACCTCGGTCGGCATGCCGGCCCCGGTGTCACTGACTTCCAGATGCACACCGCCGTTTGCATGGGTGGTGCGGACGGAAATCCTGCGGAGTTTGACTTCCTGCATGGCATCGCGCGCATTGAGCATGAGGTTGACCAACACCTGCTGCAGTTTGCCGCGGTTGCCGGAGATGGACGGGAGCCCCACGGCCAGATCGACGGTGACGTTGACGCCGGAAGACCGGGTCTGGTGCTCCAGCAGAAGGACGGTTTCGCGCACGATCTGGTTCAGATCCAGCCGAACCAGGTGGACGGTCCCCATGCGCGAGAAGTTCAGCAGGCCATTCACGATCTCCGACGCCCGAAAGGTCTGCTGCGTAATTTTTTCCAAGACGGGACCCAGCCTGGCCTGCGCCGCTTCATCCATGCGCAGCTGTTTGCTCAACATTTGCGTGTAGCTGGAGATGACGGCCAGCGGGGTGTTTACCTCGTGGGCCACGCCGGCCGCAAGCAGACCGATAGAGGAGAGCTTTTCGGCCTGGGTGAGTTGTGCCTCCATGCTGACGCGCTCGGAGATGTCGTCGACGATAACGATGCGGCCGACGGCTTGGAGGTCGCGGTTGAGCAGGGGCGCGACCGTGATGTTGGCGGTGCGCAGATCGCCATGGGGGAGGGGAAGGCGAAATTTGTACAGGGTGTGGACGCCCTGTTCGGAGCGGAGGTGATCCAGTTCGTCGGCGAATTCGGGGGAGAAGACGTCGCGGATGGACCGGTGCAGGGCTTCGTTCCGCACGGTGCCGTGCATGGTCTCCATCTGTGCGTTCCAGCTTTCGATGCGATCCTGCGGATCGAGCGCAAAGACGCCGACCTTGATGGATTCGACGATGTTTTCGTTGAAGTCGCGCAGGCGTTCAAAATCCTGGATTTTTTGTTCGAGGCGCTGGTAGAGCTGGGCATTTTGTATGGCGGTGCCGATGTACCCGGCCAGCGATTCCAGCAGCTCCATATCCTCGCTGGAGAGGAAATCCCCGGAGCCGGTGCGGCCCAGACCAAGGACGGCGACGGTATTTTGGCCGACGCCTTCGTGCCGTGCGGCGCGGCAGGGGACGTAGTAGTGCAGGTCCAGAGCGGCGGCGCTGGCGCGCTGGCTTTCGGGCAGGCGAAGGATTGCTTTTGGGTTTTCAAAGAACAAATGCGTGGATTTATCCGTGGGGGAGAGGGAAAGGAAGCCAAGGTCGAGCGGAGCTTCGAGTCCGGGTCCGAGACCGAACGAGGCGGCCAGGTTGAATCTTGGACGACGGACGGAAAAACCCTCATCGGCGAGAAAGACGGCGACGCGGGTGACCAGAAGTGTGCCGTGCAGACGCTCCACGACGGAGTCGACCAGGGCGTGGAGGTCGGTTTGGGCGTTTAGCTGTTTGCCGAACTCCACAAGGGTTTCGCGGTAATCGACACGTTTTTGGTCGAAAAGGAGGTCAACGCGGGACTGGATGGCTCGCTTGAGGGGATCGAAGAGGAGGCCGGTGATGACGACGGTGATCATCAGGCCCCAGGCGCGCAGGCTCTGGAGGCGCTGGATGTGCTCATGGACGAGCTCCGCGGAAAGGGCGATGACGCCGAAGTACAGGGCCACAAGGGACGCTGTGGCCAGGGTGTAGGCGACGCCGCGTTTGAAGATGAGGTCCACATCCATGAGCCGGTAGCGCACGATGGCCCAACTGAAGGTGAGGGGAAGCAGAAGCAGCGAGAGTAACGCCAGGGTTTTGAACGCGGTCGGCGTGTTCCAATCGGCAAGGAAAGGAATGACATAGAGCAGGGTGAACGGGATGATGGTGAGCAGCGTTCCGCGTGCGAGCCATTTCAGTTGTTGACGTTCCAGCGGCTGCAACTCGCGGCGATACCGCGACCAGAACAGGCCGGCGGCACCGATATAGAACACGGCGAGGTATGCGAGATCGAGTTGATCGAGGCGGTGCAGGAGCAGACCCGTCACCGACCAGCGCGCCAGGGACAGGTAACGGAGCCAGACCAGAAGAGCGCCCGGGAGGTACAGGGCAGCGTAGCCAGCCCGCCGCATCCATGGTGCGCGACCTCGGGCGAAGCCTGAGAAGCTGAGCGCAAAATGAAGAAACAACGCGGGTTGCAGGGCGCGCGCGATAACGTTGCCGACAAGGATGGAAAGGTCCAGACCATCGAGGACGCCGGTGTACCGGAAGGCGTACAGGATGTAGGAGGTCAGGCAAAAGACGAAGAAGTGCGTGGACTGCGGCGCCGTCCAGCGGCGGAAAAGCACATACAGCCCGATGGCAAGGTAGACCAGGGCGATGACCCGGGAGACCTGGAAGTCGGTCCGATCGGCGGGCTCGAGATAGACACCGATGTCGAGAGGGGCCGCACCGAGTCCATTCACGCCTGGCCGCAGGAGGGAGTAGGTGGCATGGGACCAGACGCCGCTGCCGCTGATGGCTCGTTCGGCGGCGGCTAAACGCGGGGTTGGCGCTTCATCGATGGCCGTGAGCACATCGCCGGCACGGATGCCGGCGCGGCTGGCGGGGGTGTCCGCGGGAACGATGGCGGCACGCAGACCACCGGTCGTTTCCGTCCAAAGAACACCATCGGTGGCGACTTCGAAGCCGCTCTCCTGGACCAGGTTCGCAATCGACAGCGCAATGGCCGCCAGCGTGAGAACCGCCAGGACGAGAGCAACGAGCCGGGTTTGGGTTGAGCCAATCATCTGAATTCGCTAGTTCGTGTCCATCGTGTTCTGCGCGTCGCGTGTCCTTGGGAGCCGTTTCCCCGGTTAGCCGTTCCTTCAAGAAAGGGGCGATTGCCCCCAATCCGTCGATCCCTGGACAGTGTGTCACCCGGCCGGTGTGGATGTCAGCATAAGAATCCTGTGCAACTAAAAAGATATGCAACTGAACGGCCAAACTGGATGTAAGTGTATGGGTTATGTTTTTCAACCAGATGACACGCAATTGCATGAAACCATAAGGATCTCCCATTTTGCGTACAAACGAGCTTGCGCCGGGAGCCCGAGACGGGTCTCTTTTCGTTACCTGGTGCTTGACCGTACGCCTCCGCTGCTGTGAACTGACTAGATGACGGCGATGGACAGCATATATTCAGAAGCCTCGGCGCTTTTGCAGCGCGATGCCGAGTGCCTTCTTCCGGTGTACGCCCGGTTTTCCGTGGTGATGGAACGTGGCGAGGGCGTGTATCTGTTCGACGTCGACGGTCGCCGTTACCTGGACCTGATGGCGGGCCTGGGTGTGAACGCCCTGGGCCATGCGCACCCGCGGCTGGTAAAAGCGATGACCGAGCAGGCGGGCACGCTGGTTCACCTGTCTCCACAGTATGCCAATCGCTACCCGATCGAGCTGGCGGAACGATTGTGCGCACTTTCCGGGATGAAGGGTGTATTTTTTTCTACCGGCGGTTCCGAGGCCGTGGAAGGCGCGCTGAAACTGGCGCACACGCACAGCCGGCAGAATTTTGGTGCCGAAAAGCGGGAAACGGTGGCCTTGCGGCAGTCCTACCACGGGCGGACCTATGGATCGCTCTCCGTGACAGGACAGGAACGTTACCGGATCGATTTCGGGCCGGGAATTCCGCATGTTCGGTTTGTGGACCGCAACGACCTTGGACAACTGCGGGCTGCCGTCAACAGCGAAACCTCGGCCATTCTGTTGGAGCCGGTTCTGGGCGAGGGCGGCGTTCATGAGTTGACCGCTGAATTTCTGGCCGAGGCCCGCCGGCTGGCTGACGAGCACGGCGCGTTGCTGATATTCGATGAAATTCAATGTGGTCTGGGCCGGGTTGGGGACTGGTTCGCCTACCGGGCGTCCGGCGTGCAACCGGACATGCTGCTGCTGGGCAAACCGCTGGGCGGCGGGTTGCCGCTGAGTGCGTTGCTGGTGGATGACGATCTGTTTCATTCCTTTGGATTGGCCAAGCACGGCAGTACGCTGGGCGGAAGTCCGTTCACCTGCCGGTTGGGAATGGAGTTCCTGAAGGTAGTGGAAGAAGAGGATCTGCTGGTGCGCGTACGGGATACGGGGAAATACCTAAAGGAAAAGTTGAAGTCTCTGGCGCAGGGCAATGAGCGGGTAGCCGGTGTGCGCGGGCGCGGTTTGCTGGTAGGGATAGAGCTGCGCGAGCCCGCCCGGCCGATCGCCGAGGCTGCCCTGAAACGGGGTGTGATGCTGAACCTGGTGCAAGGGAACATTCTTCGTTTTCTGCCGCCGTTTTTGCTGGAGCGCGGTCATGTGGAGCAAGCGGTTGAGCTACTCGCAGAGCTTCTGGCGGCCCCAATCCCCGTGGCGGAGACGTCGAAGTCGGTACTGGCGGGGGCCCATCGGTAGATCCCGGCAGCGCGGCGATGGGTTCGGGGAACTTGCCAGGCGGTTAGTGCAGGTTTGCAGAAGACCTGAAGGCAAGCAACAGCAAGGACCACCGCGGATTCCCTTCGGGAATGACAACAAGAGAGCGCTCCAAACGCCGACGGCAACGTTGCTTTAGCGCAGGGAGGGAAAGCTGTCGGTGAGCCAGAGGCGGAGCGCGGCGGCGTAGGGTTCGAGTTTGGAGCCGGGCGAGGCGACGGTGCCGGCGAAGAAGTGGTCCGCGCCTTCGATCCAGACGATGCGTTTGGGGTCCGGGGCGGAGACCAGGTAGGCTTCGAGGACGCCTTGGGGGCTGAATTCGTCCGTGTCGCCGGAGAGGAAGAGCTTGGGAACGGTGCCGCAACCGGGCAGAAACTCGTACGTGTAGTCGCGGCCGGCGGCGCGCACCGGAAGGCCGATGCCGACGAGGCCGCGCACGCGTGGGTCACCGCAGCAGGCGCGCAGGCCGACGTTGGAACCGAAGCTGAAACCGGCGAAAATCAGTGGAAGGCCGGGGTAGCGGGCGGCGAGCCAGTCGAGCGCGGCGCGGACGTCGTGGACCTCACCGCGACCGTCGTCGTGGGCGCCTTCGGAAAGGCCGGTGCCGCGGAAGTTGAAGCGCAGCACCGGTAAACCGTAGTGACTGAAAGCCTTGGCCGCGTGGTAGACGACCTTGTTGTGCATGGTGCCGCCGCCGAGGGGGTGCGGGTGGGCGACGAGGGCGGCGAACGGAGCGTCGGGGCGGCCGGTGTTGAGCAGGGCTTCGAGGCGACCGGACGGGCCGCAAAGGTCTTCGACGGTCTGAACGGCGGGTGAGTGGCGTGGGGCGGCGGTTTCGGACATCGATTTCGAGTGTAGAGCTACTTTTGCCTCCGCATGACGTGTCCTCTTGGCCGGCGTCGCGAACATTGGGGCAGCACCGGGCGAAAGACAGGGGTCTCTCCACTTCGCTGCGCTTCGGTCGAGATGACGCTTTTATAAGCCAGGCAAAGGGGCTCCAAATTTTTCGTTCGTAGACGGGAAGCGCGGATTCCCAACGGGAAGGACAATCAAAGAATCGATAGCGCTTGTCCTGGTGGTAAACAGACGCAATGACCCCGGGTATGCTGGGAAAGTATGTCTACCCCTCCGATCGATCCAATTGCCCTGACGCGCGAGCTGGTCGCCATTGACTCCACGACGTACCATGAGGGCCCCGCGGGCGAGTTTTTGGCGGACTACCTCAGTCGGCTCGGTTGGGAAATCGAGCGGCAGGCAGTGGCGCAGCCCGATGCGGCGCGGACGCCGGGATCCGGGACGGGCGATCGGTTTAATGTGTATGCGCGCTGGTCGGAGCGGCCCGCAATCGCGCTTTCGACGCATATGGACACGGTTCCGCCGTTTCTGGGGCCGGCGCGCGAGGATGCGACGCACCTGTATGGGCGGGGTGTATGCGATGCGAAAGGGATCATCGCGGCGCAGATTGCGGCGGCGGAGCGACTGCGGGCGGAAGGGATCGCGGTAGGCCTGTTGTTTGTGGTGGGGGAGGAGCGGGATTCGGCGGGGGCAGCGGTGGCGAACGCCCATCCGCGCGGATCGCGCTTTCTGATCAACGGCGAACCCACCGACAACCGGCTGGCGCTGGCTTCAAAGGGGGCGCTGCGGGTGGAGTTGCGGGCCCATGGAAGGATGGCGCATTCGGCGTATCCGGAGCTGGGGGAGTCGGCTATCGACAAGCTGCTGGCGGCGTTGGTGGATGTGCAGGGGCTGGAGTTGCCGGTCGTGGAGGGCATTGGCGATTCCACGATGAACGTGGGGCTGATCTCCGGCGGGCGGGCGCCGAATGTGATTGCGGATGCGGCGGAAGCGCACATCCTGGTGCGGCTGGTGGGGCCGGCGACCCCAATTCGCGAGGCGATTGTGAAGGCCGTGGCCGGCCGGTGCGAGGTGGAGTTCTCACTCGAGCTGCCGTTTGTGCAGATGCGTGCGCTGCCGGGGTTTGAGACGATGGTGGCGAAGTTTACGACCGATATTCCCAGCCTGACGCAGTGGGGCGAGCCGTTTTTGTTGGGGCCGGGAAGCATCCACACGGCGCACACGCCGAAAGAGCGGATTGCGAAGGCTGAAATCACCGAGGCGGTGGAGTTGTACGCCAGGCTGGTTCGGCAGCTGAGCGAACGGGCGGGAGTGACGGGTTGACGTGGCGGGCCAGAATTTTGGCGGGCGCTGGATGTTTGCTGGCGATTGCCGCCGCTGTGGTGACGTGGGCGTTTCGGACGATGCCGGAGGGGAACCTGCCACCGGGAGCGCCGGTGGACGTGCTTCTGGTGCTGGGGTCGCCGGCGGAAATCGACGGGTCGGTGACGGAGGCGCAGCGTTGGCGAGTGGAGGAAGCGGTGCGGGAGTTTCGCGCGGGGCGGGCGCCGTACCTTCTGTTTACCGGCGGCGCAGCGGCGAACCGGTTTGTGGAAGCGCAGGTGATGGCCGGGTACGCGGACCGGCTAGGCGTGCCGCGCGACCGGCTTTTCGAGGAGGGCCGGGCGAAGACGACGGTGGAGAATATCGCCGACAGCCAGCGCATTATGGAGGCGCATGGATGGCGCCGTGTGGAGGTGATCAGTTCGCCCGAGCATCTGCATCGCGCGGCGTACCTCATGGAGCGCACGCCGTTTTTGTGGCGCGTACACGGGGCTCCCACGCCGGGGCGAAGCCGGGTGCAGAGTGCGGGCGCCTATGCGGAAGAGGCGGTGGGGACCACGGCGTTTCGGCTGTTTGGAACGCGGGCGGAGCCGGTGATCCATGCGCTGGCCTCGGCGCAGCATGCGGTCTTTTTTTCGGTGCGATGGGTGTTTTACCGGGTGCGCGGGTGGGTCCGGCAGGGTTGAGTGGGGTTTAGGTGTTTGGGTGGGGTGACGTGGTTTGATCGGCGTTTCTGTCGAGGGGTTGTGAGGTGCGCGCGGACCATCTGTTCTCCACCAGCACTCGATTCGCTAGAGGGTGGACCAAGCGCGTAGTTTGAGAAACAAAGGCAGCATATTGGAGACCTGATGTTTTCGCGTCTGTTCGTATCACTTGGCTTCCTGATCGCCATGGCTCTCCTGAGATCTCCGGCTCGTGCTGCATCTTTAGGAGACGTGCATTTTCCAACCTCCTGTAAGCCAGAGGTGCAAAGCACCTTCGATTCGGGCGTTGCTCTCCTGCACTCGTTTGAGTTTCGGGAGGCCGAGGACGCCTTTCGTAAGGTCGAGCAGGGCGACCCCAAGTGCGTCATCGCCGCTTGGGGTGTTGCCCTTTCGACAACGGAAAGGGCAGGGGCAAATGCACCGCAGAAGGATCTCGCTAGGGGTTGGGCGGAGCTTCAGCCCTGGCTTTCCATTAAGGCTCCGACTGAGCGGGAAAAGATGTATGTGGACGCGGTTCGGGCGATGTATCAGGACTACCCCACCGTTCCAGGCGCAAAACGCTGGAGCGACTACCTCTCCACCATGCGCCAGCTCCGTGCAAAGAACCCCGACGATACCAACGCGAGCCTCTTCTACGGATTGGGTTTGACATGGACTGCCGGGCCAGGCGAGGAGGGGTTGCGCCAACGTCGACAAGCGCTCGCAATCTTCCTACCTATCTTCCAACGGTACCCGAACAATCCCGGAGCTGCCCATTACATCATTCACGCGGCCGATACAGCGGAACTGGCCTCGGAAGCCCTACCCGCAGCACGCAAATATGCAGCCATCGCCCCCGATTCGCCCCACGCGCTCCATATGCCGTCACACATCTTCAACCGGCTTGGCTTGTGGCGGGACTCCATCGGTACAAACGAGGCATCGGCTCGCGTGGCCGCCGAGTGGATGAAGCAAGGTCGCGCCGGGACTTTCGACGAGTTCCACGCTCTAAACAACCTCGAATATGCCGCGCTACAACTCGGAGAGGACCAGCGGGCGAAAGACGTGGTGGAGCAGATCAGGACTCTCGCCGCAAAGGGTGATGATCCCTGGCTGCCCATAGACGCAAGAATCTACTACGACCTTGAGACCCACAACTGGAAAGATGCCGTACAGATAGAATCGCCACCCTCCTCTTCGTTCGAGGAGAACTTCGATGCGTACTGGATCGAAACCATCGGGGCAGCACGTTCAGGCGAACCGACCAGGGCGAGGGCCGCTTTAGAAAAGTACCGTGATTCTGAGACCGCGTGGAACAAGAGTCACGGCTGGGGCGATATTCTTGGCGTCGGCCTTGCAGAGGCCGAGGCATGGACGCTGTTCTCGGAAGGCCACCGGAATGAAGCCGTGGTGAAGCTTAGAAGTATGGAGGTCTTTGAACGCGAGCATCCCATGTACTACGCCGACATTCTTCCAAGGCCAACCGGAGAGATGCTGGGTGACATGCTTGTGCAGATGCACAAACCAGCCGAGGCCCTTGCTGCGTACCAAGCCGCTTTGAAGCTCGCACCAAACCGGCTGGATCCCCTCCTTGGGGCTATCAAAGCCGCCAAGCTGAGTGGGCAGAAAGCGGTTGGGAAGCAATACAGCGCTGTGATACGCGAAGAGAACGGCATGTTTCCAAAGCGGCCTTAGCGATGGAGGTTACGGGCCGCCATTTCTGAGATTTATTCCAGCGGCTCGTGCAGTGGACGTACGCTGGTTCATGTGTTGATGGCGGTTCGGGAGTGGGGTGAGCGGGACGTTGTTGTCCTTGCACTAGGTAGGAGCGGGCGCCTGGTGTACGTTTCGAGACTTCGCCGAGTTTGCGAGTTTTGCCCGTGAGCCTTACCGCTCGGACAAGGTGACCTGGATTTCTGTGTCGCGCGGAAACGTCGTCTCATGGCCCTTGGCGACGAAGTTGTAATACACGGATTTCGCCAGCGCGTAGTATGCAAAGCCTTGCACCACCTGGACATTTCGTGTGCTTAGCGAAACGATACGCGCAATCAAGCCGAAGCCGTTGGAGCCAACGGCGGATCCGCCCAGACCCGCATCGCCTGAGTGTCCGTCGTCGTCATGGTGCCCTGCGCCCACGGCCAGCGCGAGCAGCAACGCCGGTTCAACATATTTGCCCGGGCCGTTTCCGGCTTTGATTTCGCCTTCTTCGTCGATGGTGGCATGTTCGCCGGGTGCGGTTTCGGCTGCGGACAAGCGGCCGTGGATGTCAGCGGGTTGCGGCGTGCCTTCGCCGTTGGGCAGATCGAGTTTGCGAAACGCAAAACGCAGATCGCCGTTGCGTCCGAAGCGCCGCGCCGCCCTGGTCTGGACCACAACACCGCCGAGATGCGTCCCCTGGGGTACGAGAAGTTGGGTGCGATCCTCTGAAAGCAACGGCTCGGTAATGACGGCGTCCACCGGGTCTCCGCGTTTGGCCGTCTCCGAGCTGAGCGAACGGACCAGGCGCGCATGCAACACACCCTGCGGCAAGCGTCCACGCAGATCTTCCAGCGGAAGCGAGGCGTGCACCGGATCCGGGATGGTGGCCGGAGCGGCAAGATCGGCGTTGAAACAAGTCTCCGTCCAAAGAATGTCGGGGTGGTAGGGCAACTGCCCGACCGCCCACTTTTCGACGATTTCCGCGTAGTGATGCTTTCGCAACGTGTCGCGGACGTCCTGCCTGCGTTGCTTCAGGAAGCCTCCGACCTGCGCCTTGATCGACTGCTTGCCCTTTTTTGTGCCCATCGTCAGCACACTGGCGCTGGTCTCAACGGCTGGGGCTTCGATGACGACGGTATGCGCCGCGACGTCGCCTTTCGCGGGGATCGTCAGGGACGTAAAGACAGCATCCGGTTCGCGCGGCGGTGTGAAGTCGGCAGCGAGCAAACGCCGGACGCGCACACTTTTTGGCCCGGGGTGCGTTCCGCGGATGGTTCCCGTCACAAGCGCACCGACCGGCACAACTTCGTGATCGACAAGGTAAACCGGCTCGGTAAGGTGTCCTGTGAGCGAGGCACCTTTGCGCATGCGCGCAGAGTGATCCAACACCAAGCGCAGAGCCGTTCCCGGCGCCAAGACCGCATCCTGCGCAAGCAGATGGCCCATGGGCGCCGCCGCCGCTACCCCGACCAGGGCAAGCGTGAAAACGGTTTTCTGGATGCGACCGTTGGACCGTGTCCTCAAGGTTGGTGCTCCTTCCTGGTTGTTCCGCACTGCGGAATCTGCGTTGTCAACGGGCTGCCGCGGAGACGTTCGCGCGCATGTAGCCCTTGCGGGTGCGCACACTCAACCGTCCTTCGGACGCGGAGTTCGCCTGGACCTGAATGCTTCGGTAGTCCCCTTTGGCAGGCCCTTCCGGCGGGCGGTAGGCGACCGCGTATTGGTTGCGAATATCCCTTGCCACCTCTGCCGCGATGCGGTCCACCTCGCCTACCGAGCTGGGGAAAAAAGCAATCCCGCCCGTTTCCTCGGAGAGCGCCTGCAGATCATGACGGGCGCGGCGGGCATCGCTCCCCGGCACATCGTACAGCAGGCCGATCGTGTAGATTACCGGCCCGTTGGCCGTCTGCACGCGACGGATGGCGGCGGCCAGATCCGCGGCCGAGGCGTTATCGCGGCCATCGGTGACCACCACGATCACCTGCTTGCTGTGGTGCGCACCGGCTGCCAGGTGATCGGCCGCGCCGATGACGGTGTCAAACAGAGCCGTGCCGCCGGAAACCGTTTTACTTCGGCCCAGTGCCGTCCCGAGCGTCGGCACATCGCCGGTGAAGTCCTGGTCCAGATAGGCCGCGTCGGCGAAATTCGTCACGGCGGTTTCGTCTTCAGGGTTTGAGGCCTTGATGAGATCGAGAGCCGCGGCCCCGACAGCCGCTCGCTTGCTCGCCATCGATCCAGAGTCATCCAGAACAAGGGCGATGGAGACAGGCTGATCCTTCCCGCTGAAGTGAACGATTCTTGCCGGCCGCTTGTTTTCAGACACCTTGAAGGCGGATTGATCGAGGCCAGTCACAAGATTCCCTTTGCGGTCCAGAACCGTGCAGTACAACAGCACCTCCTGCACGTCCTGGTGAAGGACATAGGGCCTGGGGGAGGGGGTCTGGGTTTGGGAAGGCTGGATTGGGGAAGGCTGGGTTTGGGAAGGCTGGGGTGCACCGGCACCTTGCGCGAAAGCGGCTGTGCCCAGCAGGGAAGCCAGCAGCCCACACCAAAGAGCGCCAGACCGGGGAGCGGCTGTGCTCGATCGCGTGGAACAGTGCCGATCCAACTTTGTACACCTCTCCCCGAGCATCGAGGCCGCGTGCGCCGCGGTCTCAGGGCAGCGCCTCCCGTGGGCTCCGGCCTCATTGAACTCTATAGGTGCGGAGTTAAGACAAGCTGAAGACCTTGGGATTACTGCCGAGCCATGCGTTCGACGCCTGGCTGCCAAGTCCATCATACGTCCAGGCAAATTACCTGCAGGGGCATACCTCCCATTTGTCATCCCGAACGCAGTGAAGGACCTGCTTGTGCTCGGAGCTTCGAGGCTCACGAGGCAACCGCAGGTCCTTCCCGTTGCTCAGGATGACGATATTCGTGAGACCTGCACGCCTGCAGGTTTCTCTGTCTAGAACGACGTTGTGACGGGCGTGCCAGGGGTGAACGAAATGCCGCGCAGCACCTCTCCACTGGATGCGTCGCGCAGATCCGTAAAGCTTTCTCCCCGAGCCACCGCGGCGGAGGTGTTGCTCAGGCGGTCGGTGATCACGAACAGCTTGTTTGGATCCGCACCCTGATCCACGTCCCCGCTCACGGTGGAAGATATAGCCCAGATCACTACGTTGTAGCCCTGAATGCGATTACCCTGCACGGAGCCCACGATGGTGCGCAAGCCGTCGGTTGCCGGCGCCCACGGCAAACCTGTTCCGGCTGGGCCGTTGTTGGTGCCGGTCGGGTACCCGCCTGCCACGTTGTACGGAACCCCGAGGTTCAGCCCCGTGCGCAATGTATAGGCAAGCTGCCAGATTTGTGTGCCGCTGTTGAAGATCCACTTCTGCAGACCGCCGGTGTTGGTCGCCGCGGCCGCTGCGGTGTAGGTGTTCGTCCCGGCGTTGTAGGTATCGGTTCCATTGCCTTCATCGGCCACATACATCGTGGTTGCGTTGGCAAAGAACAGGCCGAACGGAAATGCGACCGGAGCCGCCAACTTGTTCACGACCGTGGGGAAGCCGGCCAGAATGCACATGTTGTTGGCCAGGCCGTTGGCTGAGGTGTAGGTCGGCGTAAGATTCGCGGTCGGCAGGGCCGCACCGGCGACCGGCAGGCCCACGCCGTTGGGGCAGGCGGTGCCCGTGGTATCGACGAAATACACGGTGTTCACCCCGTTGCCGCCGCTGCCCTTGGTGATGTACAGGACGTTGTTGAAGAGCGTCATGCCGCGGAAATTGTCGTCCTTGCCGACCTTGTCGGTACCGGCCGGAATGCCGGGCAATTGACTGACGTTGAAGCTGGCCACCGGTGTCGGCAGACCCGGCTTTTGCGCGGCCTGGCTGCTGTTGGCCGGGGTGATGATTTGCACGCCCGCGCCCGTGACCACCGCTTGCGGCTCCGGTGTGCCGCCGTTGCCGGCATTGCCCACCGTGTAAAAGAAGTTGTTGCCGTTTGTGTTCACAAACAGAGCGGCGCGGCCGTTATTGCCGCTGTAGGCATTGGTTTCCGTGAACTGAAAATGGCCGGCGGCATCCACTGTGGCCACCGCTCGGTAAAATGCGCCCGGTACGGGATTGGTGGGATCGATCGCGGCCGGTGTATTGGAGTTGGAAACGTCGACCGTGTTCACGCCGGCCACGTAATCCATGAACGAAAGGTATTTGCCATCGGTAGAGAGGTGCAGCCCGCCTTCCGACTTGGAGCTGAAACTGGTGACCAGGCCATCGCCCGAGGCGATGCTGCTGTTGGGCACAGGCAAGCTGCTGATCACGTTGCCGGTGGGCATCATTTCGTCGAGATAGAGCGGAGAGGTGATGCCGAAGGCGGGATCCGGAATTTCGTTGCTGAAGACGTAGGGGTAGGTTCCGTTGGCGGTCGCCGCCGCACATGTAACCTTGGTGACCGCGTTGGGCACGCAGCCGGGAGGAAGCGTTTGCCCAATGGAAACGGCACTCGCATTGCCGCTGTACACCGATCGGCTGACCACCAGGTTACCCGGCGTGAACACGGTCTGCGCGGAAGCGGGGGCGGCTGCCGCACCCATGGCGAGGCACGTGGTGCCGATGGCTGCCAAGGCAAACGCGCGGCCGCCGGCACCGTTCGGTATGCAAGGAAAGGAAGATTGTTGCTTCATGCAATGGACTCCTGAATCATGGGTGGGGAAAATAAGCGAACGGCGTGGCGGTGCTGGAAACCGAACGGGTGCAGCGGACACGTTATGCCCCCTGGCGGAGCGAACGCCGCTGCCGCATCGCTGCCCCGAGCCCAAGCAGACCGGTGGCGACAAGGGCAAGCGAACCTGGCTCGGGTGTCACCGCCGATGCCGGTTGCAGGCTCACATCGTCGATCATCACCGATCCATTCTCGGAGCCGATGCCGGGATCGCCCGTGGCCGTGAAGCTCAGGGTGGTGTTCGCCGCGCCGGCGAGGAAGGTGCCACTGTAGTTGACGAAAAGCGCGCTGTTGGTGGTCCCCGGGAAGCCATTGTTTGCGATGCTGGCCGGCAGGCCGCTTACGGCCAACCCGTTTTCCCGCAGGGCAAAGGTATTGGCCGTATCGGCATTGCCCCAGAAGCTCACCGTGTAGCTCTGCCCAACGACCGTGGACAGCGCCTGCGAGACTGTATTGGGCGCGTAAAGATTGGCATAGGTGAGATTGAGGGAGTTCGCGCCGGCATACACATACGGGTCCGCCGAATCGATATAGACCGCACCGGTCGTGACATTCCAGGAACCGCTATCGATGCTTTGTCCGGCGTAGAAGACGCCGCCCGCGCCAGCCGTTTCGAAACCGCCATCCAGAATGCCCGCCGCATGTGCGGTGGCAACGGCGCCCGAGAACACAAGACCGACGCCGAGGCAGAGAAAACGTGATGAGAAAGCCGCACAGATGCGGGAGCCGAGGCCAGAAATCATGAGACCGTCCTTTGAAGTGTTGTGAGTGTTGTTGCTGCAACGGCTGCAGCTGCTTCCACTACAGCAGTTCTTAAAAGAACACGTGCCTTTGTCTCACCCATGCAGGGATGATGAAAAATGCATGAAAACTTCGTCGCCTTCGGTCGAGAGCAAGCCTACGCCCATCCGGGAACCGCGAACCTCAGGCAGCCACGATCTGAAAACCGAGCTGCTGTGCGGCTTCCAGGAGCTGCCGGTCCGCTGAGATGAAAACGTAATCTTGCGGTTCGCCCCGAACACCAGGTCCACGCAGCAGCGAGTTGGAGCGCATCGGCCGCTTCCAGCGGATAGCTCATCAGAAAAGTTTCGGCCTGGGATCGAAGCGCTTCCGTCGGTTGCAAATCCCGCCAACCGCGTCGAAGTTTCTCCAATTGCACACCCGCGGCCGCGTTTGCCGGGGCCGTCAGATGGCCCGTTCTCAAAAGCCGTTGGAAGGCGCTGCGCATTTCGACGGGCGTGGCCCAGACGTAGCTACAACCCATTTCGCCTACAGCTCCGCCGAATAGATCTTGCGCATCAGCAGATTTTCAATCTGTTCCTGCCTGCCGGAGCGCGGCTGCGGGTTGATGGCGTCTGTTTCGGCCCTGGCCGCGATCTCGTCCAACGGCATTTTGCCCGACAACATTGCCTGCGCATCGGGCTCCTTCCAACCGGCGTACCGGTCGGCAAGCAGGGCCTCGTACTCACCGTTTTCGATCAGCTTCGCCGCGGTCAAGAACGCCCGCGCGCACAGGTCCGCGCCCCCAACGTGAGCGTGCACAAGATCCTCGGGTGTGAAGCTCTGCCGGCGCACCTTGGCGTCGAAGTTGCAACCGCCTTTGCCCAGGCCGCCGGCTTTCAGCACGTGGTACATGCTCATCGTCACCGTCCAAAGGTCGTTCGGGAACTGGTCGGTATCCCAACCCAGCAGGGGATCGCCGCGGTTGATGTCGAGCGAGCCCAGAATCCCCAACGCGCCGGCGGTCGCAATCTCGTGCTCAAAGCTGTGACCGGCCAGTGTTGCGTGATTGGCTTCGAGGTTGACCCGCACCTCGTTCTCCAAGCCAAAGCGTTTGAGAAAGCCATACACCGTCGCCGTATCGAAGTCATATTGGTGACTTGTCGGCTCCTTCGGCTTGGGTTCGATCAGGATCTGACCTTCGAAACCGATCTTGTGCTTGTACTCCACG
Organism: uncultured Acidobacteriaceae bacterium; assembly: GCA_964242195.1. Classification (GTDB taxonomy): domain Bacteria; phylum Acidobacteriota; class Terriglobia; order Terriglobales; family Acidobacteriaceae; genus Granulicella. The sequence goes on along the minus strand of CAXTBI010000001.1, from coordinate 119,391 downwards.
ACGAGCGAAACGAAGCGGCCCATCTGCTCGAGTTCCTGCTTCATGTTTGTGTTGAGCAGCGTCTCGTAGCCTTCGCGTCCTCCCCAAAGCACGTAGTTGGACCCGCCCAGTTGCTGCGTCACGTCCATGCAATGCTTCACGGTCGCGGCACACCAACGGAAGACGTCGGGATCAGGGTTGGTGGACGCACCCGCCATAAAGCGCGGCGCGGAAAACAGGTTCGCCGTGCCCCACAGCAGCTTTGTGGCGTACACGGTCATTTTTTCGCCCATGTAGTCGGCCATTGTGTGGAGGTTTTTCAGCGTCTCCGCCAACGTTTCGCCCGGGGGAGCGATGTCGGCATCGTGAAAACAGAAGAACGGCAGGTCCAGCACGCGAAACAGCTCAAACGCGGCGTCGGCCTTCAGCTTCGCCCCGGCGATCGGGTCACCGGCAGCCATCCAGGGACGGCGGATGGTGGGTCCACCGAACGGGTCGCTGCCGGTCAGGGTAAGTGAATGCCAGTAGGCCACCGCAAAGCGCAGGTGCTCTCGCAGCGGCTTGCCCAGAACGATCCTGTCCGCGTCATAGAAGCGGTACGCGAGCGGTTTGTCGCTCTCCGGGCCCTCGTACTTCACGGTGGGGAACTGGCTGAATACGGTGTCCGGCATGGATTGATCCTCTTCCAGGTTGAGTTTTTGGGGATAGTGGGAGCGAACCCGGCACCCCGGCCACAAGGGACGACAGCGGCGAGCGGTTCCTTTGCATCCCGATGGTTATTGAGTGGAAGGTGCGCTCCCCTGCGGATAGGTAGCCGCGAGTTGCAGGTTATACCGTGCCCGGGCCGCGCTGTAGGCTGCGCGCAACGCCGGTCTTGGATGGCATGTAGCCGTTTTGTCGACCTTTACCACGGTGTCGGCCACCTCTGCGAAACTGAGTACCTCCTCATTCGCCGCCGCAAGGGCGACCATCGCCTGGATTGCCGCTCCCAGGCATCCTGATTCTTCTTCGGCCGGAACATCGATCACCGCTCCAGTCGCATCGGCCAGCAGCTGCCGCCACGCGCGCGATCGGGCACCGCCGCCGATGACCCGGATCGTGTTTGCCGACCGACCTCCAAGCACCCGATCCAGCCCATTCAGAATGCCGAAGCTGACGCCCTCCACCGCCGCGCGGATCAGGTGAACCGGGGTGAAATTGTTTGCCGACACCCCATGCAGCGAACCGCGCGCCCCGGGCAGATCGGGGGTGCGTTCGCCGTTCAGAAAGGGCAGAAACACCAGGCCCTCTGCGCCGGGCGCGGTGGATTGGAGCGCAGGGTCGATCTCGGCCACGGTTTTGCCTAGCAGCTCCACCGTGCCGGTGACCACGTTGGTGGCGTTCATGGTGCAAACCAGCGGCAACCAACCACCCGAGGAGGAACAGAACGGGGCCACGTCCCCGGTGGGATCAAACGCCGGCCGTTCGCTGAACGAATACACCGTGGAGGAGGTGCCAAGGCTTACCGTAACCACCCCTTCACGCACGTTTCCCGTGCCGATGGCGCCCATCATGTTGTCGCCGCCGCCGGAAGCGACGAGGCAACCGGCCGGCAAACCGAGCTCTGCGGCCACCTCGGGGCGCAGCGTTCCGGCGGAACGATCCGGCCCCAGGAGCGGGGGCAGCGCCGCTCTCAGCTGGCCCGAGCCCCCGTCGATAGCATCCAGGATTTCGCCGATCCACTGCCTCGAACGCACGTCAAAGAACGCCGTCCCGGAGGCGTCTCCGTACTCGGCCCGCATCTCGCCGGTGAGCCAAAAATTCAGGTATTCGTGCGGCAACAGGACGTGGCGAATCCGGGCAAAGTTTTCGGGCTCTTTTTCCGCGATCCACAACAGCTTGGAGACGGTGTAGCCGGTTCGCGGAACCACGCCAAATCGCTGGAAAAACTCGCCGGGGCCGCCGAATGTTTGGATCAGCGCGGCATTCTGCGGTGCCGTTTCCGTGTCGTTCCAAAGCTTGGCCGGACGGATCACCGCAGCGCCGGCATCCAGAACCACAAGGCCGTGCTGTTGCCCGCTCACCCCAAGCGCCTGGACAGCGGCGGCCCGCTCCCCACCGGCAGCCGCCACGGCGTCACGCACTGCCGATTTGAGCGCATCGATCCACCAGGCCGGTTCCTGCTCGCGGGCACCCGAGGCTCGCTCGATCAAAGCGTGCCGGGCATACCCGCGACCGTGCGCCGTGCCGTTGGCTTCCACCAGCAGAGCTTTTGTACCCTGCGTCCCGCAATCGATCCCAAGGTACATTTGCGTCATTCTCAATCTGCCGAACATACGCAAGCGGAAGAAGGCACGTCAAGCCCGGTCCGCGGCGGGGGCGCGTGGCCACCCAAAACAAGTAATCGCTTTCATACGGGAAAAGTAGCTGGCGTTTGGTCGGCTGCATGGCTTATAAAGACTCACCTCCTCTTCCCATGCCTTGATCGTGACGGGGCAGCAGGGCTTCCGCCGTTTGAACGAGAAGCGTTGGTTGGGAGCGGCTGGGGCTGGAGAGAAAGCGTGAACGCATGAGCGAAACAAGGAGCATTGCCAGGCTGGGAACCGCGGCGTTGCCGGGCCTGCCACAAGGCGTGGGCAGGCCCGCGTACGACCGGGAGGCCCTGAAGCAAAATACGGTGCACATCGGCGTGGGTGGCTTCCATCGAGCGCATCAGGCCGTCTATCTGGATCGCCTGCTCGCACGCGAGGACGAGCCGCGATGGGGCGAGTGCGGTCTCGGCCTGCTCCCCGGCGACGAACGGATGCGCGACGCTCTGAAAGGGCAGGACTGCCTCTACACCCTGGTCGAAAAGAGTGCGAAGACGCAGCAAGCCCGCGTCATCGGTTCGATCGTCGACTACATTTACGCCCCCGAGGAGCGGGAGCGTGCGCTCGAAACGCTGGCATCCGCGGAGACCAGGATCGTCTCTCTCACCATCACCGAGGGCGGCTATTTCACGGACGAGGCAACCGGGGATCTCACCTCGCACCACCCGGACATTGAGCACGACCTGCACCATCCCGAAGCGCCCGTCACCTCGCTCGGTTATCTTGCCGAAGCGCTCGATCGGCGCCGCCGCCGTGGGTTGCCGCCTTTCACTCTGATGTCGTGCGACAACCTGCAGGGCAATGGCGATGTCACCCGGCGCGTGATGCTGAGCTTTGCCCACCTGCGGGACCCCGCACTCGAGCGTTGGATGGCGGATCACGTGGCGTTTCCGAACAGCATGGTCGATCGCATCACGCCGGGAACCACCCCGGGCGATCGCCTCGCATTGCGCAACGATTTCGGCATCGACGACGCCTGGCCGGTGATGACCGAGCCGTTTCTGCAATGGGTGATCGAAGATCATTTTTGCAATGGCCGCCCCCGTTGGGAAAAGGTGGGTGCCGAGTTTGTCGCCGAGGTGGCCCCCTATGAATGGATGAAAATACGGCTGCTGAACGGCAGCCACCTCGCCATGGCATACACCGGCGCGCTGGCCGGCTACACCTACGTGCACGAAGTGATGCAGGACCCGCTCTTTATCTCGTTCATTGAACGCTTTATGGAGGAAGTCACGCCGGTTGTTCCGCACATTCCAGGCGTTTCGGTTCGGGACTACAAGAAGGTTCTGATCGAACGCTTTGCCAACCCAGCCATCCGCGATCAAGTCACACGGATTTGTTCGGAAGGTTCCGCAAAGATTCCGAAATGGGTGCTGCCGTCCATTGCGGAGTTACTCGCAAAGGGAGCTCCTACGAAGTTGATGAGCCTGGTCGTCGCCAGCTGGATTCACTACCTGAAGCAGGGCGTGAACGAGGGAGGGGAAGCGCTAGAAATCCTGGATGTTCGCGGCCCGGAGTTGCGTGAGAAAGCCAGAGCCGCCGGCACCGATCCCCGCCCGATGCTGGCGATCGCTTCGATTTTCGGTGAGGAACTTCCGGCAAACCCGGTCTTTGTCTCGCAGGTGAGCGAGGCCCTCAATCTCCTATCGAAGCTGGGCGCGGCTGCCACGATGCGCCGGTATCTGTCCACAACGGGCGATCCGGGCGAGGCAGTCCTATGAACGAATCCGGAACCTGGCTTGAGAAGATCGGGATACAACCGCAGCTTGCCATCGGCTACCTCGGTCTGTTGCTGTTCATGATCGGCGATGGGGTCGAAGCGGGATTTCTTTCGCCCATGCTGGTAGATATGCACTTCAGCGAGTCGAAAGTCGCGCTTGTGTTCACACTGTATGGCGCAACCGCGGCCATGGCGGCATGGCTCAGCGGCACGCTCTCCGATCTGTACGGCCCCAAGAAAGTGATGTGGGCTGGCCTGCTGATCTGGGTCGTCTGCGAAATTCCTTTTTTGTTGATCGGCATGGCGCAGGCGAACTACCCGGTCATTGCCGTTTGTTACATGCTGCGTGGCTTCGGCTACCCGCTGTTTGCGTTTGCGTTTCTGGTGTGGGTCACAGCGGTGACGCCGCATCGCTACCTGGCCACGGCTGTGGGCTGGTTCTGGGTGGCACGAACAGGCGGTCTGCCGACCCTCGGATCGCTGCTCGCCAGCTTTTCCGTGCCGCGTTATGGAGGCTACGTTTCGCTTTGGCTTTCCACCGTGTTCGTTGTCCTCGGCGGTTTGATCGCCCTTCTTGGCATTCGTGAAAAGCGCGGCCTCAAAGGGCTGCAGACAGGAACGGACAGTGCGCTTGCCATTCTTTTCTCCGGCATCTCCATCATCTGGAAAAAACCGCAGGTCGGTCTGGGCGGCCTCATCGCTGTCATTACAACCACGTCCGAGTTTGGATTTCTGCTGTTTCTGCCGATCTTCTATACACGCAACATAGGCTTCACCCTGACGGAGTGGCTGCAGATCCTAAGCATCATGTTCGCGACAAATGTCGTCTTCAACCTCATCTGGGGCTACGTCGGCGATCGCATAGGGTGGCGCACCACCGTCACATGGGTCGGGTCCTGTGGATGTGCGCTGGCGACCCTGGGCCTGTTTTACATCCCGCATCACTTTGGAAAAAACTATCTTCTGCTCACGCTTGCCGCCATGGCCTACGGGGCCACACTCGCCGGTTTCGTTCCTTTGAGCGCGATTATGGCAACGCTTGCGCCGGAGTCCCGCGGCGCCGCCATGTCCATCATGAACCTGGGTTCGGGCACAAGCATCTGGTTGGGTTCCGCAATCGCCGGGATCTTTCTGCCCAGGGTCGGCGTTTCGGGCGTCATCTGGATCTTCGCTTCGATGTATGTGCTCGCGGCCCTGGTCGCCCTCAGCCTGCGGCTGCCAACCCGCACGGCCCTTGTCCTTGGCACCGTCTAACGCCCCGATCGTGGACACGGTGTACGCGACGATCGTGGATGCGGTGTACGCGAAGAACAACGGGGAGAGCAGGGATCGCTTGCTCTCCCGCACCGGCTTTGGACCCGAAATTAGAATGGCCGAAGTGGTACTATTCGGTCCTGCGTTGGCTCACATTCTGCTGCCCACCATCGTTGCGTCCAGCATTCTGCTGATGCTGTTGCGGCCGCGAGGGATCGCCGAGGTGTACTGGATTGGCGGTGGTGCGCTTCTGCTGGTGTGCTTGCGCCTTGTGCCTCTCAGGCTGGCAGGAAAAGCCATTACCCAGGGCACCGATGTTTATTTATTCCTGATCGGCATGATGCTGCTTTCGGAGCTTGCACGGGAGCACGGCGTTTTCGATTGGCTTTCCTCGGCAGCCATCCGAAGCGCAAACGGCTCCTGCACACGGCTGTTCACCGTGGTTTACGGCATCGCGGTGCTGGTCACCATTTTTATGTCGAACGATGCCACGGCCGTTGTCCTTACGCCGGCTATCCTTTCTGCCGTGCGCAAAGCCAAGGTGCAGCCCCGGCCGTACCTCTTTGCCTGCGCCCTGATCGCCAATGCGGCTTCCTTTGTTCTGCCTATTTCAAACCCCGCCAACCTCGTCGTTTTCGGAGGCGGAGCTATGCCTCCACTCGGGGCGTGGCTACGGTTTTTCGGTGTACCCTCGCTGCTTTCCATTGCGGCCACCTACGTCGTGACCCGGATCATGTTTCGCCGGGATCTCCGGGCGGAACTCAGAGAGGAAACGGAAGGGAAGTCGCTGAACGGCGAGGGAAAGCTGGTGCTGGCTGGCCTGGCAGCGATGATTGTCGCTCTTCTGGGAGCATCCGCGCTCGGCAAGGGTCTCGGCCTGCCCGCTTGCGTGGCGGCTCTGGCCGTTGCCGCCGTTGTCTCGATGAATTCGAAATCCAACCCGCTGCGGCTGGCACGGGAAATCAGCTGGGGAACCCTTGCGCTGGTGGCCGGTCTGTTCATCATGGTCGATGCGGTGGAAAGCGTGGGCGCGCTGGGCATCACGGGCCACTGGCTGGCCTGGGCAAAGCATCTTCCGCCGGTTGACGCAGCCCTGGTCACAGGCTATGCCGTGGCCGTTGCAAACAACCTGATCAACAATCTTCCGCTGGGTTTGATTGCGGGGGAAACCCTCAAATCGGCTCACGCGGGAAGCCTGCTCGCCCAAACCGTTCTGATTGCTGTGGACCTGGGCCCGAACCTTTCAATCACCGGTTCACTGGCGACCCTTCTTTGGCTGCTGGCCCTTCGCAAAGAAGGGCTGCATGTGAGCTTTTGGGACTTTCTCAAAATCGGTGCTGTCGCCATGCCCGTCGCTTTGGGAATTTCGATCGGCGGTGCGATCGCCATGCACTTTTTGCTGGCCAGCCGTTAACCTTCGGTGGTTTTGATGGAACCTGGATGAAGCGTACGCCGGGAGTCGCGTTCTGGAGTTCAAAGCAGCTTCCGGGTAGGATCTGCACAAAGTTTTTTCTGAACGAGTCAGAATATCTATTATCAGACATAGCGCATGCGGTGCATGGCCCTGCTTTCGCCCTGGCATACCGGCCAGGGTGGCTTCTGCGGCGAGGAATTTGGTATAGATGTGTCGGGATCTGCGACGTTGGCGTTTCACTGTGGAGCGGCGCGATCAGCCCCTTGCATGCTCTACAACTTCAGGGGATCTGCTCTGACCCTAAAGGCACACTTCGATCCGGCTATTTGTGCGGTGAAGAATGAGATATTGGAGCAATGTATATCTGGGCGAGATACGGTGTTCTTGCGATGGTCACGGTGGCCGGTACAGCACGCTGGAATGCGCCGACGAACAACACCCCGGCGTACTATAGCGTCGCTCCCAGGAGCGGGAACGCACCCCTGCTGAGCGGAAAGCAACTCACCGGCCCCTTTTTCTCGCATCCGTACCAGGTCACGGCGTACAAAATGGCAGCGGCGGTAGAAAAGGCCCTTTTTGCGCAACCGTGTTATTGCCGCTGCGACGTAGCGATGCGCCACAAAAGCCTGCATTCCTGTTTTGAAGGCACACACGGCGCGGTGTGCGCTACATGCATGCGGCAGGCCGTCTACACGTACCAGCAGACGCGACTGGGCAGGACCCCGGCGCAGATTCGCGCAGGCATCATGCGTGGCGAGTGGCAGAATGTCGACGTCGAACATGCCGCGCTCTAGCTGGGCGGCGTTTCCTTCCCTGTTCCCGCAAGTGAGTCGTAAACCGCTGCGGTAGAACGCGCAATTGCTTCCCAGGTCCGCTCGCTGAACTGCATTGCCCGTACCCGATGTTCGAGCCGCTCGCGGAGACCCGGTTCCCTCCACATTCGCAGGATGGCGGCCGCCAGTTCCGCGGGCTGTTCCGGGTCAGCAAACAGCGCACTTTCCCCCTCCTGGAGAAGTTCCTGAAAGACCGGCAATCTGCTGACCACGATCGCCTTTCCGAGTGAAAGTCCTGTGGCCAGTGCACCGCTGGTGGTAATCGCGCGGTACGGATAGACGACCATCGCCGCTGCCCGGTACGCTGCGACCAACTCCTCCGCCGAGCAGAAACGCAGGTCGAAACGCACGTTTTGCAAGCCCATCTGCTTTGCCTGCGTTTGTAGCCGCGCCAGCAACTCCGGGCTTCCCGTTCCCAGCACGACCAGGGACAGTTTGTTCCCGGCCACGCGCTCCACATCCTGCCAGGCGTCTAGCAGCAGGTCCACACCCTTGTAGGGAAAGATGATCCCTTGCCAAAGCACAATGGTCTGCGCATCGTCCACCCCGGAAGCTCGCCCGGAGTTCCCTTGCTCGGGAGCGGGCAGATCGAAGAAGAAGGGACCATGCGGGATGACGGCAATGCGCTCGCCCCCGATCCCGAATTCGCTTTCCAGCCGCGATTTCACATGGGGCGAGTGGCAGATCAAACGGTCGGCGCTGGCGTACAGCCGCGCATATGCCGCACGATGCGCCTCCCCTGTATCGTGCGGCAGCAAGTCATGCACGGTCAACGTAAACGGCACGCCGCGCTTGCGGCAGAACGCAACAAACCAGGCGTCCAGCGGAAAACGGGATAACGCGAGAGGTAAATATTGGACATGCAGCACATCCGGCGGCCGAAGCAGAACCTCCACGCCCAATGCGACCAGGTTGCATACGCCTTCGATCAACTTCAAAATTCGCCGCGCCGTTCGGTGCAGGTCCAGCTTCCCAACCAGGTCGAACGCCCCGGGCTGCAAGCGCAAACCGCACCGGCGAAAGCAATTTCGATCGAGGTAATAGGTGATCGACGCCACCTGCACAGGCACTCCTTGGCTGCGGAGAGCGCGCGAAAGGTACGCCGTGTAGTACGGCACGGTCGCCCAAAGATCCAGCATCAACACCCGTGCCGGCTTCCGGGAACGAGTCCCCGGACTGAGATCGGGATGAGACACAGGCGATTGAGCAAGAGACGTGTTACCCACGCCGCACCTGCGCGAACACACCTGCGCGCTTCTCGACTTGGGTCGCAAGCGCATCGCGGTACAGCGCCATGTACTCCGCCGCCATGCGTTTTGCTGAAAATTCAGCGGCTATCCTCGCTGCCCCGGCCTGCCCGAAGCTGATTCGCAGCTCCGGCGAGGCGAGGAGGCGACCTATGGCGGCGGCCATGGCCTCCGGCGATTCGGGCTCAACCAGAACCCCGGTTCGCTCTGGCAGCACCACTTCCGGCACCGCGCCGACCCGTGTAGCCACCACCGGCAACCCACTGGCTACCCCTTCCAGCAGCGCCACCGGCAAGCCTTCCTGCCGAGAAGCCGAGACCAGGATATCCACACCGGCGTAAAAAGCGGGCATGTCCAGTTGAGCACCCGGGAGCGTGACGCTCCCTCCAAGCTCCAACACAGCCATCAAGCTTTCGAGAGCCGGCCTCTCCGGACCCTCCCCGGCGACAGCGAACGTCAACCCCGGATACCGGCTCCGCAGGATGGCAGCAGCGCGCAAAAAGAGGTCCACGCCCTTTTCCGGAGCAAGCCTTCCCACGAGACCGATACGCAGCGGCCGATCTTCCGACTGTTGGGCCTGCTGCGCCTGCCGCGCCTCTCGCTGCCGTCCCGCCGCCGCGAATGCCTCGGTCGCCACGCCATTGCGGATGAGTCGCACCCGTCCGGCAGGAACTTTAGCCGCCAGAAGCCGCGTCTGCACCTCCGTCGATACCGCAACTACGCCGTCAAAGCGGCGCAGCACCCACCGATCCAGCGCACCATAGACCCGAACGGCTACGTCGTTGTCGTACCACGTATGACACGTCGAAACCAGTGCCGGCCCGGTTCCCTTGCGTGCGAAAGCCGAGTAAATGTCGGCCTTGTACCCGTGCGCGTGCAGCACATCGACGTCCTCGGCCAGCTTGCGCAAACGCGCATTCACGCCTGCGTCCAGCTGTCCCCGGCAAGGCAGCAGATGCACCAGTTGTGGGTCAATTCCGTTGCTCAATGCTGCATCGTAGAGCGCTGGCCGGGGCTGATCCGGGTGGTGGAAGACCGCCAGCGCACACCGGTGTTCCGCGTCGGCATTGAACTCCCGCATGAGGTTCAGAATCACCGCCTCGGCGCCGTACATGCCGCTGCTGCTGATCAGGTGCAAGATCTTCATGAACCCACCTGCGGCTCCGCCTCTTGCCGGTTGCCCAGTGCCCAGGCCATGCTATACAGGCGGTCGCCGAGCACGGATTTGGCCAGGCTTTTCACCCGGTCCGACCGCTGCTGCTTCGCTAGGACACCGGTTTCGGGGTTCAACACCTGCTCCAACCAAGCCGTTGTTGTGCCGCTGCGCAGATTCAGCCTTCCGATCGTGCGCATTCCCACCACGGCGGAATCGCCGTCCGCGCTTGGCTTCGGCTCGGAGGTAAACACGGCTGTATAGCCTGCTTCCCGGCACGCCCGCAGAACACGCCGGTTGCATCGGCCCCCTGGCAGCGACATGGTTTCCACCGCTCTCCCCAACGCCTGTTCCAGCCGACTTTTCGCATCGACCAGCTCTACTCGCAACTCCGCATCGGAGCACGCGGTCAGCAGCGTATGACTCCACCCATGCGCCCCGACCGTCATGCTCGCCGCTCCCAGCGTACGCAGCTCCGCGTCGGACATGAAGCCCGCGCGCGATCCCGTCCATCCCGCGGTGATAAAGAAATGTGCCTGCAATCCCGCTCTCTGCAGAGCCGGCAAAGCGTAGCGCACGTCCGAAACGTTGCCGTCATCGAAGCTAATCTCCGGCCGCAACCGACCGCGTACGGGCGGTTCGTGCGTCCGCGCGTACAACCGCAGGTGTTCCTCGAACTCCGCACAGGAAACCACGTAGGCGTACCGACTCGGCTCAGGACGCAGTTCGTGGTAGAGGAAGTAGAGGCGATCCATAGAGGGCTGGGTTGGCAATTTCACGATCCGGCGACCGTTTCCTCATTTCCGGTGGTTGGCAAGCCGGGCGCGGAACGCTTTTCGGCCTCCACCAGCTCAAACAGCTGGCGCGTCGGCGCATACAGCCAGGCGATCCGCCGCCCTCCGAAAGCGACAGCCGGCGAAGGTCCGCTGACCACCATGCAGCCCTGCCGTTTCGCGTGTGCCAATGCCCCGTCCAGGTCTGTCGTTTCAAAGCAGAAGTGGTAAGCACCGATATCTTTGGCCAGCATGGCGCGGATCGGCGCATCCTCTGTCAAAGGCGCGATCAGCTCGATTTCTGCCGCGTCGGTCGGGGTTTGCTGCAGAAAGCTCACGGCCACGCGCTGAATCGGATCTTCGAACGGGCCGGCAACGGTCTTGTAACCGAACAGCGTATCCAGGGTTTGCGCGGCTTTCTCAAGGTGCGGCACGGCTACCCCCACATGGCGCAGACGAAAGCCGAAGCGCTCCGCCACGGAAGCGAGCGCCTGCGGCACTTCCACCCTGTCCTCGGATTCAGTTCTCACCGAGATCGACTCCCTTGGCCCGCAGCGCCTCGCAGAGCTTGCCTACCGACGTCAAGTCCGGAATCTGGCCCGGGTCGAACTGGACGCCGTACTCGCCTTCCAACGCCAAAATGAGCTGGAGATGGCGAAACGAATCCCACGACTCGACCTCCGTGGCGCTCAGCGAGGGCGTCACTTCGGACGGCTCGATCTCCAGGATGTCCGCGATGGTGTCACGCAGGGTGTTTGGCAGTAGTGAGCTCACGGTGCAGGGTCTCCTCCGTTGTATGTTCCATTTGGATCCAGATGGGGATTGGGAGTAATTTTTCGTCCAGCGTCAAACCGTACCGCATGATGCTATCGCCTTCGCCGGGCGCGGCCTCGATCGAGAATCCATGACCGGGGTAAAAGTCGGCGCACAGTGCGTTCTTTGCGCTCGGGATGTATTCGCCAACGATCCGCTGTATGCCAGCCTCACGCGCCAGCCTGGCAATTTCCCCCAGCATGGCTGTCTCGATGCCGCGACCGATGACACGGCAGGACAGCAGAAACGAATCGATACGCCACGCCGATTGCTCGACTTCCTGCGCAACCAGCGCCAGGCCCACGACACCGGCATCGCCGAAGCGGTCGCGCACCCGTACCGCGATTGCCACGCCGCTCGCGGCAAACCGCTCCACCTCGGCCGCTCCGTGGCGTCGGGTGGTGAGGTTGAACTGGTTGGTTTTGCCGAGCAGTTGCACGGCTCGTGCCAGCGGCGCCTCACCCACCGGCAATACCGTGCATACGATACTGAGCGATTGCAGAAATTCCTCACGGCTGCCCGCACCGCCCGCCAGCTGCGAACGTTTCGCCTGGGCCCGGTACTCCTCCGTTCGCTGGAGATCGGCTTCGGTGACCGAAACCGTGTCGAAGAACGGTTCCGCTGCCAGCAGGTCAACAAATCGCCAGGGCTGGTCGGCGGGCAGGCAAACCGTCGCTACCTGCGGCAGTTGCTGGCGCATCGCTTCGCACTCCACCGGGTGGTCGTCGACAAACACAAACGAATCCAACCCCAGCGATAACTCCGCAGCCAGTTCCCGAAGCGCCTCTGTCTTGTCCCCCCAGCCGATTTTGCGCGCCGCAAAGTCGGTCAGCCCTAGCAGCAGGTCCGAGGCGCGCTTCGCAAAAGCCTCCTCCACATCCTCTGAATTATTTTTGGACACCGCCGCCAACAGAATTCCGCGTGCCGCGAGTTGCTTCAAATAGCGCTGGTATTGCTGAAAGCAATTGCCCGGATAGGCCGTGCCGGTCGCGATGCCCGCCCAACCTTCTTCGCCCAGCACGCCACCCCAAAGCGTGTTGTCCAGATCGGTGCAAAGTACCTTGCGTGGCGGGCGATAGAGAGCTGCGGCCGAACGCGCCAAAGCACGGGCGTACGCTCCATGAGCGGCTGTGGCCACAAGCAGCCGCGTGGCCAGGAATAGACGCGTGTCGCGCCAGGCATCTCGACCGACTCGCGCGGCGACGCGGTCTACATCGAAGAAGACGCAATCCGGTAGGTCCCGGCAGAGTCGCGCCAAGCGCCCATTTAGATCCGTGACCGCGCCCGGAAGGCTGGCGGGAAGATTGGCATCGGCCACATCGCCCGCCGCCGTGAAGTTCGGCACCGCGAATCCCTGCAGCACGACCCTGGCCTTTGAGAATCGTCGCAGGCCCTGCAACAGCTGTTCGAGGAGGCTGAAAGCGGCCGCGACCGCCTCCTCCATTCCCTGCCCGGAACCCGAAGCGGCGCGTTCCACCAAATCGGCCGCGATGTCCTCCAGATCCAGGACGATCAGCACAAGATCCGGCTCGAACCGCGCCAGTGCACCCGACGGGTTGGTCGGATCATCCAGATAGGCCCCGTACTCGCCAAGTTGGAGTTCCAGCCAAAGTCCCTGCAGCGCTGCCTCGACCCGAAGCATCGGCAAAAGGGGTTCCAGTGTTACCGAGCGAACCGCAAAGGTCCGCAAACGACGCAGCACCCCGGCGGCGGCCAAGCCGTCGGCCACCCGCGTCAGTGTGGAGGCACAAAAACTTGCGTCCGCTCCAGGTTTGGGTGTCTCTCGCATCAGCAGATGGACGGCCGCGAGCAGACCCGTCGCCTGCAGACCCGTCGCTTGCTCTGCCGCCGCGAGTGCCGTGATGCGGCCGCGTCCGTCGGCGCGTTCGGCTTCACTCCACATGGGCCATGGTCCTTTCGCTGACTGCCGGCGCAGCGGCACTCGCCGGCCGTGGGCGCATCACGATCCGTCCCGGCACACCCATGACCGTGGCCCCTTCCGGTACGGAAGTCATGACCAGGGTATTGGCGGCGATCTTGGCCCCATTTCCGATTTTGATTTTTCCGACCAATGTTGCACCGGTCCCGATATACACGTCATCGCCAAGCACCGGCAGCCCTCCGCGTCCCATGGCCGAAGCGCCGATGGTGACCCTGTGCGCCAGATCGCAATTGCGTCCCAGAACCGCGCCGGGATTGATGTGCACACCGCCGATATGGCCGATATACAGACCGCCGCCGATCTGCGCCTGCGGATCGATGTCCATTTCCATAAAAACCACGCAAAACAATGTGAAAACGAACGATACGGCCTTCATGGGAAGACGCACCAGGACGTTTGGCTTATCCACATAGACCCAGTGGCCCAACCGGTAACACGCGATCGACCAGACGGCAGGGTTCAGCCACAGGCCTTTGCCTGCGTAACCCTTCTCCCTGTACCGTGCCATGTCCTGCCCAAAGCGACTCATGCGTTCCCTTCAGCCTACATCGCCGAGGGTAATGTAGAAGTCACACAAAGGTTTCACTGACGATCCTTTCGATTCAGTTCATGCTGAAAGAACCGGCAAAGTGTAGCGAAGCCGGACACACGACGAACTATAGAGGTGGGCGCAGGGTGCAAGGCAAGATGAAGCTGGATGTGGTCGTTCCCACCTACAACCGCAGTCGCCTGCTCGGCCTGGCGCTCGATAGCCTGCTCCGGGCGCCGGTGCCGCCCGAACTCCAGGTGACGATCTATGTCATCGACAACAACAGCAAGGACGATACCCCGGCTCTTGTCGAAGCAAAGCGGGCAGGGGCCACGCTGCCCATTGTCTACGTCCTTGAGACGCACCAGGGCAGTTCAAGTGCACGGAACGCCGGAATCCGAGCCGGGACGGGGGAGATCCTGGCCTTTATCGACGACGACGAGGAAATCGACAGCGAGTGGTTCCGCGTGCTTGCCCGTGAGTTTGCCGCTCCCGAGGTGCTGTTCATCGGTGGACCGTATCTGCCCAATTGGGTTTCCGCCGCACCCGCGTGGCTGCCGACCGGCTACCCTGCCGTTCTCGGGGTGATTTCACCCAAGCCTCGCGCGGTGATCGATGCTTCGTTCGAGGGAAATTTGATGGGCGGCAACTGCGCCCTGCGCCGGTGCGTGTTCGATCGTGTGGGCGGATACCACCCCCATCTCGGGAGAAGCGACAAGGGGCTGCTCTCGGACGAGGATGCGGAATTCTTCGGCCGTGTTCGCCAGGCCGGCATGACGGGGCTGTATGTTCCCGATTTCGCCATCCACCATTACATTGCCCCGGAACGCCTTACCCGGCAGTACTACCGACGGTGGGTGTATTGGAGAGCCGTTTCGCAGGGCTCCCAGGCCCGCCAGGATCCCGAAGCCGTCGCCCATCTGGGCACTGTGCCGCGTTACCGCATCGGGCGTGCGCTTCGCGGCTTGCTGGACTACCCTCGCCGCCGCTGGTTGAAGCGGAATCCCGGCCAGGCGTTCTCCGGTGTGCTGGCCGTTTGTGAGCTTGCCGGCTTTCTGTATGGCCGGCACATCGCCCGGATGGCGAGCTTTTACCGCGACAAAAAGGTGTAATCCTGGGAAGTCGGAACGTTTTGTTCATGCCTGCTATAGCGGATCCCCTGAGATGTATTGGAGCCGCGAGCAGAATCAAGGTCCTTCGCTGCGCTCGGGAGGACGGCGGTTGATCCACCCGCACGCAAACGGCTTCAATGGACAGGAACACCCACCCGGTTCTGCCAAAAGGTCCGGGCTGCCGGTAGAAGGCGCAACCGCACTTCCTCACGAAAGACGGCCGCGACCACCACCACAAACACCGGCAGCAACGCAAGGGTCTGCAAAAAGAAGACGGTTTTGCTGTGCGGGGGCACGTACAGGTTCATCAGGTAGGAAACGATACCGAACGGAACCACGCACAGCAGCATCGGGGCCCACACCTTGAAAATGACCGCCCAGGGGCTGAAATCCAGCATTCGGCCGATGTAGCGCGGCCACATCACCACATGAAAAAACAGGTTCGGCAGCAGCGTTCCAACCGCCACCCCGGTGATGCCCATGAAGTGCACAAGGGTAATGCTCAGCACAAGGTTGGACACGCCTTCGATGACGGCCCACCGTGCTGTCACTTTGTGTCGGTCGGTGCCGAACGCAATCGCCAGCGCTGTATTGTTGGCCTGCTGAAAGATTAAAGCGGAAGCAAGAATGATCAGCACGGTTCCCGAACGCTGGGTGTACTCCGGTCCCATCCAAAGCCCGATAAATGTCCGCCCGCGTACAAGCAGTGTGGCGATGATCGGCAAGGAGAGGGCCATGACAGCGCGTGTGCCGATTTGATACAGGGCTCGCAACTTCGAAACGTCGCCGGCCGCCTCATACGTGCTCGCCGCGGGTACGAAACTCATGGTCATGGCGCCGGCGAACTGGTCCGTGTAGCGGCAAAGCGCGTTCCCGATGGCATAAAACGTCACGGCGGACGCCGACACAAACGACCCGACCACAAGGCTGTCGGTCTGGTAGACCAGCTGTATGGCCACCGACGTCATAAACGCGTACATGCTGTAGGACCACAGGGTCCGCAAAACCGCGCGCTCCGGGCGCTTCCACAAGAGTTGCAGCTCCGGGTACAGGCGGCGCGCCATGTTCACCAGCAGAACGTTGCCGACGAGCGCGGAGACCATCTCGCAAAGGGCGATGGCCACGATACCGTAGCCGTGGCGCAAGGCCAGCACGACACCCGTTACCCGGATCACCAGTTGCACCAGCGTGACGCGCGTCTGCAGATCGTAGCGGTTCAGGGCCGAGGTCACGCCTCCGAATACGCTCATGGACATCGTGATCGCCAGGTTCACCCCGATGATCATCACGGCCCAGCGGGCGTCCGTTGCCAGCCTTGGAGGCACCTTGATGAAATATGGAAACACGTAGGCCAGGATCGCTGAAGCGAGCAGGATCACACCGCTGATTTGCAGCCGCACCCAAAGCGCGGCTGAAAGCGCCTCTGAAGCCGCTACGTGGTCCCCTTGGGTGTGCCCCTTTGAAACAAATCGCAGGACGGAGCTGCGCATGCCCAGGTCCAGCAGCCCCAGGTAGCCGATCGAGGAAATGGCAAGAACCCAGATGCCGTACGCCTCGTTCCCAAGCCGGTGCACGATGAACGGCGACAGAAAAAAACCGACACCCATGTTGGCGGCAGTCGCAAGCCAGTTGGAAAAAATGTTGCGTGCGATGTGCCGGACTCGAAGCTGCAAAACTTTTTCCCGCTTTCATGACGCGTTCGCGCCGGCCTGGTCGAATCGTCACGGGCCGCTACAGGCTCCGCAGGTTCTGCGCAGACCCTGGCTAGTCAGCCGCGGCCAGCGCAGCCGTGGTCAGTATAGTGGCACGGAGGCTCCCAGGGTGTCCCTCCTCCGTCCGCCACGTACCACGGAAGCGCGCCCCAGCCTGCGCTATGATCGGGTGGAGATTCTTCGGATTCGGGCTCCTCCGCCCGGAGCCTCGGAACTTCAGTCAGCGGTCAGTACGAAGCGTTTCGAAACACAGCCCATGCAGTTCATCTTTTGGATCTCGGTGGTCGGCATCCTGTACACCTACGCCGGTTACCCCGTCCTGTTGCGGATCTTCGGCAGGGCGAAGCCGATTGCGCGGGGGTCCTCGACGCCGACGGTTTCCCTAATCCTGGCGGCCAAGAACGAAGAACGAAACCTGCCGCGCAAAATTGCCGAACTGCGGTCTCTCCACTACCCGCGCGCACTGCTGCAGATTGTGATTGCCTCCGATGGTTCCACGGACGGCACGGAACGTCTGCTTCGCGAAGCTCCAGACGTCGTGCCCGTCCTTCTGCAGCCCTCCGTCGGCAAGGCGGAAGCCATCAACCAGGCCGTACAACACGCGACCGGCGAAATTCTTGTGTGTCTTGACGTGCGGCAGTCGCTCGATCCAAATGCCGTCGGGCAGCTCGTCAGCTGCCTGGCCGACCCGCATGTGGGTGCGGTCAGCGGCGAACTGCTGCTGGAGGACTCCACCGGCGCACCCTCGGCAGATGGCCTGGGCCTTTATTGGAAAATCGAAAAGCTGACCCGCAAACTCGAGTCCGCAACCGGTTCCGTGGTCGGCGTCACCGGGGCCATCTATGCGATCCGTCGCGAGCTTTTCCAGCCCATTCCCCAGGGGACACTGCTGGACGATGTGCTGATTCCCATGCAGGTCGCCCGCGCGGGAAAAAGGGTTATTTTTCACCCCGGAGCCATTGCCCGCGATCGCATCTTCGTCGATCCCGGCAAGGAGTTCGGCCGCAAGGTCCGCACCCTCACCGGCAACTACCAAATGCTGCAACTGGCTCCCTGGCTGCTTGGTCCCGGCAATCCCCTGCTTTTCCGGTTGGTCAGCCACAAACTCCTGCGCTTGGTGGTTCCGCTCCTGCTTGTCACCCTTCTGCTCAGCTCGGCGTTCGCACGGTCCCCTGTCTACAAAATTTTCTTTGCCCTGCAGGTTGTCTTCTATTGCTTGGCGGCTCTCGGCCTCCTGCGCCCGGGAACTCGCCGGAAACGCATTGTCGGCGTCCCGTATACCTTTTGCATGCTCAACGCCGCGGCGGCGATGGCGTTCTACAATTTCGTGGGAGGCCGGGCACGCTGGGCTTGATCGCCTGAGCGGGAGCGCACTCGAATGGGAACAGGAATTGTCCATAGCATTCCGCTGATTGCCTACCTTGGTTTCTGGGTAGTGAGCCTGCTTGCCCTGTTCAAAAAGCCCGTTTGGGGCTTGTACTACATGATTCCGTTTCTGCCCTACCGCACCATGCGGGACCACTTTCTCGATTGGCCGCTTGGCGGCAATGTGCTCACCATCCTTGTCGTGGCCACATTGATTGGGGCGCTGATCCGGGGCAAGCGGCTGCCAAAAAACCGCATGTACCTGATTTGGCTGATCTTCGGCCTGTATCTCTATTTCTCCATGTGGATGGGCTGCGCCATGACCCCGGCACCGGCGCCCCTCTGGATTGGCGACGCCAATTTCGACACATGGAAGGACTACATGCTCATGCCGCTGATCTTCGCGGCCGCCGGGCTTACCCTGGAAGATCGTAAATCCATTCGCATCGTCGTTATGCTGACCGCCTTTGCGTTAGTCGCCATCGATCGCAGCTCGTTGCTGGAAAGCCTTTCCCACAGCTGGACCACCTTCAACGAAGACAAACGCAGCGGCGGTCCCCTGGGCTACGGATCCAATCAAACCGCCGCTTTTATGGCCCAGTTCGGCCTGTTCTTCTGGGGCTTCTCGCGCTTTCTGCAACGTAAAAAGCTTCGCCTCATCGCCTTCGGCATCATCGGTTTCAGCCTTTTGGCGACCATGTACTGCTTTTCGCGCGGGGCCTATCTCGCCGTCGTCCTCAGCGTGATCGTGCTGGGGATTGTGAAGGATCGGAAGCTGCTGATCGTGGCCGCGGTCTTTTTGTTTACCTGGCAGGCCATTGTGCCCGCGGCCGTTACCGAGCGGGTCAACATGACGCACAACGAAAATGGCCAGCTCGAGGCCTCGGCGCAGGAACGAGTGGATCTTTGGACCGACGCGGAACAGACATTCATCCACTACCCGGTTTTCGGCACCGGCTTTGCGACCTTTATGTATGGCGAACATGTTGCCAATTTGAAAGACACGCATAACTGGTACGTCAAAGTCGTCGTGGAAACCGGCATTGTTGGCCTGGTGATCGCTCTTTTTCTGCTGCAAGCGATGTTCGGCCTCAGCACCGGGCTGTTTCGCCGTGGCGGCGATCCCCTGTATCGTGGCCTGGGGCTGGGCCTGCTTGTGTGTTGCTGCTGCCTTGCCGTCACCAACTTCTTCGGCGACCGCTGGACCTACCTCGAAATCAATGGCTTGCTGTGGGTCCTGATGGGTGCCGCCACGCGCGCGCAGCAGCTGGCCGGTGAGGCCCCTCCCTCCGATGCGGCGCCCGCCACGCTCGACCTGCCCGGGCAGTACGCCTATGCCGGATAGCCGCGCCTCCGCCACCGTTCAACCCCTCCTGCAGCCTCTGTCCGACGGCACGGCACCGGCCCCGGATCCAGCCCTGCCCCACGTGCTTCTGGTGGTCGATGGATTTCCGCGCTCGCTCGGCGGCGGGGAACGGGTCGTCCTGCGTTTGGCCGCGACCCTGCCGCGTTACGGCTTCCGTGTCTCCATCCTGACCTTCTCCCTCCATCCAGGGAGCAGCTTCCAGCCACAGGACAGCCCCTGCCCGCTCTATTTTCTTCCTCTTACGAACACCTATACCTTCGAGGCATGGCGTGGCGCGCTTGCGCTTCGCCAACTCATTCGCCGGGAAGGTATCGTGCTAGTGCACACCTTTTTTGAAAGTTCCGATTTGTGGGCCGGCCTGGTGACGCGTCTGTTCACACCCGCCAAACTGATCTGGAGCCGGCGGGATATGGGCATCCTGCGGGGCCGCAAACATGCGCGTGCCTATCGCCTGCTGCGCCACCTGCCGCACGCGGTCCACGCGGTTTCGGAACAGGTGCGTGCCCATGCCATCCACGTGGACGGTGTACCGCCCCAACGCACGTTGACGCTCTACAACGGACTGGACCTGGACAGGTTCCAACAAGCCTCCGAGCGCAACCGCGGGGAGCCTCTCGTCGTGCTCACGGTAGGAAACATTCGACCGGTCAAAGGTCACGATATTTTCATCAAAGCGGCCGCCCGGGTACACGCCAGCCTTCCCCATGTCACCTTTCTCGTTGCCGGAGAGGTTCTCGAACAACCCTACTTCGACGATCTGCTGGCGTTGGTGAAGGCCTCCGGGCTCGAGGACACGTTCCGTTTCCTGGGCGGCATCGCCGACCTCCCATCGCAGCTAGCAACCGCCGACCTGTTTGTACTGCCTTCCCGCAGTGAAGGATTTTCCAACTCGCTGATCGAAGCCATGGCATGTGGGCTCCCCGTAATCGCTTCCGATGTGGGTGGCAATGCGGAAGCCGTGGAAAGAAACGAAACAGGTCTGATCGTTCCCGCCGAAGATCCCGATGCGCTCGCGGAAGCGATGCTTGCGCTTCTTTCCTCTGCCGCGAGACGCCAGGCCATGGGCGCGGCCGGTAGAGAGCGCGCGAAAGCCGTGTTTTCCGCCGACGCTATGATGCAGAAACTCACCGCTTCCTACGCTGAGATTCTTGCTAAAAAGTAGGTCACATATATGGGTTACTAAAGATAATCAGATTTCTCTTGCCTACAACTTTGGTTGGGGTATGATCAAACCGTTCGCAGAGGGAAACACTAGTAGGGGATGCAGGGCACAACACTGTATACAGGTGCCCCGAAGCGAACCGAGGAGAAGTTTCAATACCCGGCTAGGCGGTTCCGGGCATTCTGGTCTACCCCGCTGCGGCGGCACTATAAGGAGCTTTATGATGAACTTTGCTAAACTTGCTGCTCTCGGTGCGGTGCTTGCCGCATCGACGCCTCTCGCGTTTGCTACCCCGATCACCGGTGCTGTTGGAATCGGCGGTGCCGATAGCTTCAACTCCACCAGCATCACCTTCAATCCGTCCACCGGTATCGTTCTGTCCGCGAACGGCACCATGAGCCCGTTCCTCTTCGATCCGGTTGCGTTGACGAGCTTCACCACAGACACGGCGGTAGGCACCACGGTCTTCACCTCGGCATCGACCAGTGCAGGCACGTTGAGCTTCACGATTGACAATCTGGCTCAGTTCACGACCGGCACGGATGTGATGGGGAATGCGACGCTCGTGGTTGCGGGATCCGGCATGTTCTCCGAGACGGGTTTTGACCCCACGGCAGGCACGTTCTCCCTGACGTCCAGCACCACGGGAGCCACAACCTTCCAGCTGAACGGTGGCGTCCCTGCCGCTGTCACCCCCGAGCCGAACAGCCTTCTGCTCATGGGCACAGGCTTGATGGGTGCCGCGGGCATGCTCTTCTCACGTCGTCGCAACGCGGGCAACCTCGCATAAAGTACCCCTACACTGCTTCGCAAAAAGCCGGCCTTCGGGCCGGCTTTTTGCATTCCCTGCGAGTTTCCTACCCAGCCCAACTTCCTTGTATCTGGCCCCTGTAGCGCCACTTGACCTTTGCATAGACGGCTCGCCCGGGACAGGGCCAGCAGGCAGATGCCCGACCAGGGCAACCCGTCGGTCAGAGGAACGGCGGTTTGGCCACGGGCCACCGGTCCTGCTATCGCACCTGCGCCTCCGCTCCAAAACACAAACGGAAGGCAGTGATCTTTCTTCTGCGTCCCCGCTCTGACACGGAGGAAGGCAGAACGGTTACACCGCGTACTTACTCAATGGAGCTGTGCTCGAATTTCTATCCGAGTTGACCCAGCGCAGCATTGGCATCCTTGCCGGTCTGCGTATCCGAGGCCAGGGCCACCGCTTTTCTCAGCTGCGCTGCCGCATCCGCCTTATTTCCCAGCTTGATGTACGTCATCCCGAGGTGGTAGTGAATGGACGCATTTGCCGGTTCGGCCTTTGTCGCATCCTCCAGGAGGTCTTTCGCCAGGGCATAAGTTCCCTTGTGGTAGTAGACCCATGCCAGCGTATCCGCCGTGTCCGGCGAGTTCGGCAGCAAACGGCGCGCCGTTTCCGCATAGCCCAGCGCAACGTCGGAGTTCCCGTTGGTTTCGATGATGAGATAGGCCAGGTTATTGGCTGCCACTGCCTGCGAGGGGTCAAGTTGCAGTGCCTTCTTGTCGTACTCGATCGCCTTGTTCAGATCGCCCTTGGTCTCTTCCAGTGTTCCCAGGAGCATGGCGGCCCGGGCATCGTCGGGGTGGGCATCGGACCATTGTTGCCAGGTGTGGATGGCGCCGTCGGTATTGCCTTGCGCCAGTTGTGCCTGTGCATATACCTGGATGGCCGGCTGGTACGACTTGTTGATCGAAATCGCCTTCTGCGCATTCTCCTGCGCGGCCGGAAAGTTTCTTAGCTGCAGCTGCAGCGCCCCCATATCGGTGTAAAGCACAGGATTATTGGGCGATTTGGCGATCTGGGCCTGAACCAAGGCCAGCGCCTTTTCCGGCTGCTTCTCCTGCAAGTCGCCGGAGACCAGAAGATTCAGAGCCGTCATCTGGTTGGGATCGCGAGCCAGCACCTGTTCCAGCAGGGCTCGTCCTTCCGCCGTCTTCTTCTGCGCCAGACGCAACTCGCCCAGGTCCAGGATAGCGGTGAGGTCGTTCGGATCTTTCTTGAGCGCGGTTTCGAAGTCGCTGTTGGCCTGTTCCAGCTGCTGTTCTTTCGCTTCCGAAGCGCCGCGCCACAGGTAACCGTCCGGTGCATCGGGGTGGGCTGCAATGGTCTGTGTCGCCAGTTGGCTTAGCTGCCCCATGTCCGCATGGGCAAAGGCGATGCCGGCGAGTCCACGCGCCGCCTCCAGGCTGCGTGGATCGAGCTTCGCCGCTTCCCGCAGATTGGTCTCCGCGACGCCGCTTTTTCCAAGGTTTGCCGCAACCTGGGCCAGCATCAAGCGCAACCGCACGTCGTCGGGCGCACCCGCAACTGCCTTCTGCAGCAGGGTGAACGCGTCGTTGGTTTTTCCGTCATGCAGCAGCAGGTCGGCGTTCAGGCGCTCCACCTGTGGCTTGTTGCTCGAGGTCTTGCTGACATCCTTGAGCACAGCGCGTGCCTGATCGAACTTGCCTTCCAACAGCAGGACCTGTGCGTATTCGGTCGCGATAGGGATGCTTTTCGAAAGGCTGTTATGCAGGTCCGCGAAGGTGGCCTCTGCCTGTCCGAGTTGATGATTATGTCCGTAGTAGCTGAGCAGCAGCGCCGATGGCTGATCCTTGTCGGGCATATCTTTCGTGGCCTGAATCAGGGTTTGCTCAGCTTTGGGTCCATTGTTCTCCTTTAGATACAGCGCTGCCAGAAGCGCTCGGGCCTGCAGATTGTCTGGGTTTGCCTGCACCGCGGCTTGCATTTGCTGCTGCGCCCCATTCAGGTCACCCTTTTTCGCCAGCAATTCGGCGAACGCGATGCGAGCCGAAGGATCCTTGGCATTCAAGGAGATGGCCCGCTCCAGTTCCCCTTCCCCGCTCTTCTCGCTTCCCGGTGTCGTGGCCTGCAGTACACCAAGCGAGGTATGGAAACTACTCTTACCGGGGTCCAGCGAAATCGCTTTTTGAACCATGGCAAGAGCCAGCGGCGCATCGCCCTGCCGTTGCGCAACGTGCGAAAGCAGAGCGTAGGCATCGGCGTTGTTGGGCTGAGCGGCCAGGATCGTGTTTGCCTGCTCTTTGGCGCGGTCCGGCAGGCCGCCCGCCAGTAACATATTGCCGAGGTCCACGCGCGCTGGAATGTTGCCAGGATTCAGGCTCACCGTCCGTTGCAGTTCCTGGTAAGCCGCAATCATCGATCCAAGCTGCATGTAGGTTTTCGCAAGCTCGTAGTGAGCCGGTGCGAAATTGCGGTCCACCTTAAGCGCATTGGAGAATTGAATGGTGGCTTCGCGGTATTTGCCGTCTTTCTCATAGCGTTTACCGCTCTCGAGATATTTCTGCTTCTGCACGTTTGGATCGTGCTTACAGCCGGCCAGGCCACAAATCGCCATCATCGTCAGGGCCGCGATGCCGAGCCGCTTTTGCTGTTCAAGGTGCATGAGAAACATACTTTCCGTTCTCTCTTTCAAATCGTGGGAATTGTTGTTGCTGGACAACAAACGGCTAGTTCGGGATGTATGCCGGAAGTAAGGGTGTTACATGTTTGGTGAAAGCCAGCAGCCGCGCATGCGCCTGGGCATTGCTTTCGTTGGAGGGAATGGCGGTAATCACCCGAACCAGCGCCGCGTCGGTGCGTCCCAGCCGAATGGAATCGATCAGCATGTGGGCTTTGGCTGAGTAATCACTCGCGATGCTGTTTCCGTGTGTCTGATACCAATAGAGGACTTCCTGCTTGAACCGGCCGTCGGAGATGATGTAGTCCCCGACTTTGAAATTCTTGCCTGCTTCGTCTTTGAAACTGGTCACCCCCGAAGAAAGAAACGTCCAGCCGGAGCCGGGAAGGCAATTCTGTGGCGAGTGAATCGCCTGCCCCGTTCGTTGTGTCGGGAAGTAAGCAATAAAGAGTTGCACCGGGGGTACGGCACCGGTGTTTGTGGTCGGTCCGGGCGTCTTTCCCGCGCCGTCCATGGTGTACATCCGGTTCAGGAAGTCACCTTTTCCGAGAATTTCTAGCGTTTCTGCACTGATCGGCAGATCCTGGCCGGTCCACCGGCCGAACGTGTCGGGAACCTGATTCAAAGGTGCGCTGGGCGGTACACGATCCACATCGCCCCGTGCATGCAACAGAAACATTGTCGCGAGCAGAAGGATGAGAACGGACAAGAACTGGGGCGACCTCATGCCACCACCGCCCCGGAACGTTTGTCGCCGATCTGCAAGGCCTGGTGCACAAGGTAGAGCAATGTCAGCGAAACCAGGAACATCAGCCATCCAGAGAACTCGTGGAAGAAGCCGACTGCCTTGTCCGGGTTCCAGTACTGTACACAGAGACCTGTGCCCACAATCCGGGCCACATTGGCCGCGACGGCAATCGGGATACTCGAAAGAGCCAGGATCACGCGCTTACGGAAATTTTTCTCCAGCAGATAGCCGTAGATGATAGCGAGCGTGAACAGGCTGAGGAGAGATCGAATGCCGCTGCATGCCTCGGCGACTTCGAGCTGCATTGTCGGCAGTTGGATGACGTTGCCATCCTGCAACACGGGAACCCCCAGCAGGGGCAAAGCCACGCTTGAGAGCCGTGAAGCGAACAATTGCAGCGGAAACGTGATCTTGTTAAAGATCAGGGTAGGCAGGGGGATAGCCAAAACCAGAACAAACAGGCTGAAGCGAACCTGCCGCAGCATCGGCAAGCCGGCGAGCATCCACACCATGCCGCACGCCAGGATGACAAAGGAAATGCGGGAAAAGAAGAGGTCGGCCCCGAATACACCCACCAGCAAACAGAAGAGACCTAACAGAACAACGGGCAGCCCCGCCCAGCTGGGCCGAATCGGGGTCTCGGCGATGTTCTTTCGCTTCTCCCACAAAATGTAAGCTACAAAAAACGGGATCAGGAAGCCATGCGAGAAGTCCGGCAGTTCGTACCAGTCACTTACGAGTTTGGTGGCGATGCTGCGGTACAAAAGAACGAGCAGAAGGGCCAAAACGCCTGCCATCGCATAGGTCTGGCCCAATTTCACCCGTCGCGGCGTGTTTCCTCCGAAATCCTGGGTGCGCACTGCCGGCAACGGTGCCGCGGTATTGGCGGGGTAGACCGGAGTCGCTGTTTGAGAGAAGAGGCGCACGAGTTCCATACCACCATACAGTGCTTGAAAAAAAAGTTCTCTAGTTCTTTAGAGGAATTTACCCACCTACCCGTGTTCAAGACAATGGTCGACACGAGGGCCCGCCACGGTAGCCTTCTCTCTTGCTTTAGAGCTTCGCCGCAAGAGACACTGCTACCACGGCGTCACAAGCAATGATGCGAGCAGATCACCGTTCGCCAGAGGAGTGCCCGGCTCACGGGAGCATATGAAATTACGTCTGTTCACTGCAATGTTGGTCATGGTTCTTCCCGGGTACGCGGCGCAATTGGGCGCTGCCCCGGCCGCTTCAGCGCAGCAAGTCCCGACCCCGGCTGTCTCGCCGGCAAAGACGGAACTCCCCTCGCCAGCCTCGGCGGCGCCCCTACCGGCTCCGCTCCCTCCGGCAACCCGCACCAACGTCGCCCCGGACTACGCCATCGGACCGAGCGACTCCCTGGAGATCAATGTCTGGAAGGAGCCCACCTTGTCCGGTCCGCAACCGGTGCGTCCGGACGGCATGATCTCCATGTCGCTGGTCGGCGATTTGCAGGCAGCCGGCCTCACGCCCATGCAGTTGGGCACCGCCATTGCCGCGCGCCTGAAGCACTACATCAACGATCCGTTGGTCACCGTGACGGTGCTGGGAGTGAACAGCAAGAAAATCTTTCTGCTCGGCGAAATCGGCAAGCCAGGCGAGCTTCCCCTTCTGCCGGACATGAATCCGTTGCAGGCCATCGCCTCTTCCGGTGGTTTGAGTCCATACGCCAATGCGCGCAAGATCTATATCTTGCGCAATGTCGGTGGAAAGCAGCAAAGGATCGCCTTCGACTACAAAAAGGCAATCAAAGACGGCAACCTCCAAGGCGTTACCCTCGTTTCGGGAGATACGATCGTGGTTCCATGAAGAAATTCCAACAACTCGCCATGTTCTCTCTAGTTATCGCGGTCGGGGCGTGCCACGCTTCCCTCGCCCAGTCCCTTCCTGCTACCGTCGGTCCCGCGGCAGGGGGAAGTTCCGCGGCGGCGGCGAGCTCCACGCTTGGCTTTGGAGCCGCTCCACTGGGCGGCAGCTTCAATTATTCCCTGAATGCGTCGGAGTTGATTTCCACCGGGTACTTCGGCAGCGGAACCGCACTGGCCACCAATCTGTCCGGCAATGCCGTGTACCAATCCAAGAGCGATTCCCATCCGTTTCATATGGTGTATACCGGCGGCGTTCTGTTTGAGAACTCCGGCCAGCCCACCACGACGTATCAGAACCTTTCGCTTTCCCAAAGCCTGCGCACCAAGAATTGGAACTTCAATGTCCTAGATTCAGTGAATTACCTGCCTGAAAGTCCCGTCTCCGGTCTCTCGGGTATCCCGGGCGTGGGTGACCTCGGCATCTCGCCCATTCCCATCGGGCCGCAGTCGGGAATCGGCATCCTGACCTCGTATGGGCCCCGCGTCAGCAACACGGTGAGCGGCTCCGCCAGCCGCTTTCTTACACCGCACTTCTCCGCGCAGGCCACGGCGTACCAAAACGTGCAGCGATTTATCGGAGACAACGCGAACCAGGGCTTGAACAACAGCGGGGAGGGCGCGTCCGCCGGGGTCAACTACCGATTCGATCTCCGGGACAACCTGTCGGTCAACTACAACTATTCGCGATTCGGCTTCGGCACAACCTACGGCACTCTTATTTCTCAGGGGGTCACGGTCAACTTCTCCCGGCAGTGGACCCGGCGCCTTTCCACGGCCGCCTATGTGGGACCGCAGTTTGAATCTTCAACTTCCGGCCTGTTCACCTCGACGACGCAAATCGCTGCCGGGGCCAGCGCATCCTTTCTTGGACGGAACACGGTCTACACCCTATCGGCCTCGCGCGGAACCAACAACGGTTCCGGTGTGATCCCGGGATCGTTGTCCAACCAGGTGAGTGCCGGGGCGTCACGCACCTTTCGACGTGTGTACAACGTGGCCGGCAACGTCGGCTATTCGCACGTGTCCTCCCTGCCTGGGTTTCAGGCATTCATGTTTTCCAGTCAGGGCGTCACGGCCAGCGGTCAGGTAGCCCGTTCGCTGGCGCGCCGTCTCTACGGCTACGCTTCGTACACCGTGGAAGATCAATCCTTTGGGCGAGTTACCGGCCCCGCTACAAACGCCTTCAGCGGCGTATACCAAATCTTTGCCGTCGGGGTTAGTTACTCCCCACGCAGCTTCCTCTTCGGGAAGTAAAGGAGTTACGAGATGATCGGCCATCGCCCCCTTGTTCCAGAGGATTACCTTTCCATCCTCAAGCGTCGTTGGTGGGTCATTTTGATCCCGCTTCTGCTGCTGCCGATGATCAGCTACGCCTTCAGCTACCTCATTCCACCGCGGTACATGTCGCAAACGCTGGTGTTGATCGAGGGGCAGAAGGTGCCGGACAGCTATGTTCGCTCCGTGGTCTCCGCCGACCTCGACAGCCGCCTGGCTTCCATGCGGGAGCAGATCCTCAGCCGATCGCATCTTCAACCCATCATCGAACGCTATAACCTTTACGGCAATCAGCACACGGACCTCGACGACCGCATCGACATGGTGCGGAAAGACATTGAGATCAAGCCGATCCACTCGGAAGTGGCCCATGCCGGGGGGCTTCCAGGGTTCTTCATCACGTTCAAGGCCGACGACGCCCACACCGCCCAGCTCGTTTGCGGCGATATCACCTCCTTGTTCCTGAACGAAAACCTCCGGCTGCGGGAACAATCCGCAGAGGGCACCACCGATTTCATCAAGGGCCAACTCAACGACGCCAAGCACAATCTCGACGAGCAGGATGCCAAACTCGCCGCCTTTCAGCGCCAGTACATCGGCCGCCTGCCCGGGCAGGAAAGCTCCAACTCGAATATGCTCGGCAGCCTGAACACGCAGCTCGAAGCCGTAACCCAGCAGCTCGGCCGCGCGGAGCAGGACAGAAGCTACATGCAAGCCATGCTGGCCCAGCAGGGGCAGGCCATGTCCGTGGGCAGCTCCTCCGCGAGCACCCCCAATTACACGACGATCCCCAGCGCCGCGCAGCAGGAAGCCCAGATCGAGTTGCAGACCCTGCAAGCGCAGGAGGCCGATCTGCTTACGCACTACACCAGCGACTACCCGGACGTGATTGCGATTCGCAAAAAGATTTCTCAGGCCAGGGTCCGCCTCGCCCAAGCGCCCAGAGCCACGGTCAGTTCCGGTTCATCGGCTCCCCTCGCCCCCAGCCGCGAATCTGCCGGCGTCCAACAGCTGCGTGCCCAGCTCCATGCCGCCGATGTCGGTATCGACGAGCGGCGCAAACAGCAGGCCCAACTGCAGGCCGACATCCGCAATTACCAGGCGCGTGTCGAGTCCAGCCCGGCCGTGGAGGAGCAGTACAAGCAGCTCACCCGCGACTACCAGACGGCGCAGGGATTCTACGACGATCTTCTCGGCAAAATGAACCAGTCCAAGATGGCGACCGATCTTGAAAAGCGTCAGCAAGGCGAGCAGTTCCGCATCATGGATGAAGCCAATCTGCCGGATGCGCCGTTTTCTCCCAAACGCGGCCTGTTTCTGGGCAGTGGTGCCGCTTTTGGTCTGGCGCTTGGCCTGTCGATCGCCGGCCTGCTGGAATTCCGGGATACCACGCTTCGTTCCGAGCGGGATGTGTGGCATTTTACCAAGCTGCCGACCCTGGGGATGGTAGGGTTCTCGCAAGGGGCACAGGATGCCGGCCTCGGGCTGTCCCGCGTACGAAAATTCCGTTTGCCGTTCCGGCGCTCGCATCGGGTGGCAAGCGCACAGGGCTAAGTCATGTATGAAAACTACTTCCAACTGAAGCGGGATGCTTTCACCATCAATCCGGACCCCAGCTTCCTCTACATGATGCCGCAAACGCGGGAGGCGCTCGCCGCGCTCCAATACGGCATCACGTCCCGCCGTGGCTTCATGGTGCTCACCGGCGAGGTGGGCACGGGCAAAACCACGCTGCTTCGTCGCACCCTCGATGCGCTGCACAAAACCCGCGTCCACACCTCGTTCGTTTTCAACCCACGTCTCGACGCGCTGGAGTTCCTTGAGTTCATCCTGAACGACTTCGGCATACCCCCGGTTCAGCGCACGAAGGCGGCCATGCTCATTCAGCTAAACCGCTGGCTGATTGAGCGGTTTAGCCGCAAAGAAATCTGCGTCATCGTCGTGGATGAGGCGCAACATCTATCCACGGACATGCTGGAAGAGATTCGCCTGCTGACCAATCTCGAAACATCGTCTGAAAAGCTGGTTCAGATCATCCTGTCCGGACAGACAGAACTCGAAGAGCGGCTACGACGTCCAGACGTCCGGCAGCTTCGTCAACGGATTGCTTTCTGGTGCCGAACAGCCGCGCTTGAGATCGAACAAACAAGGCAATACATCACTACCCGGCTCGACATTGCGGGGACCAAGGAAGAGATCTTCGATGCGGAATCCGTAAACCTGATTCACCAGGCGAGCGCTGGTATACCACGAATCATCAACCTCATTTGCGAAAATTGCCTCATTTCCGCCTACGCCGAGCAGTCCAAAAGGGTTATACCGTCCATGGTAACGGCTGTGATAAACGATCTAGGGATCGATGATTCCGAGCAGTTTCCTTCGTCAGTTCTGGTTTTTAAGTGAGCTGCCGGTATATGTTCACCGGGATTGCCTGACAGATGAGGCTAGAGATCAACCACTATGAGTAAAATTTACGAAGCACTTTTGCGAGCGGAGTTGGAGCGGGCGACCACAAAGGGCGTCCCCGGTCGTCAGGATGCTCTTGCAGTGGACAACCTGCTCGCCCCGGTGGCCGATGTACCTTTCCCGCAGATCGATAAAGACGAAGAGCTGATCCGGGAGCACTTTTCAGGCGATCTCGATGCGCCCGCTCCCGCCGTCAGCCTCCATGCGGCACTGGACCTCTCGCTTGTTCCCACCAAGGCCTGGCGACCGGTCCTGCCCTCGCTGCCCTCCCTTGCCGAGCATGGCGAAGGCGTCGAACAGTTCCGCATTCTGCGCTCCCGCATTGCTGAGTTCCGGGAACAAAGTTCAGTGAAGACCGTGCTCATCAGCAGCGGTCTGCCCGGCGAGGGGAAGAGCTTCGTCGCCGCCAATCTGGCCCTTGCCTTTGCGCGCCACAAGGGCAATCGCGTCCTGTTGATCGATGGCGACATGCGTCGAAGCTCGCTGCACAAAATTCTTGGAACGGTTCCCGACCCGGGTCTCACTGAATTTCTATCCGGTGCCATGTCGCTCACGGAAGTCATGCAGCGCCCCCAAATTACCGGCAGTGGGAACCTTCCGGCCGGCATGTCTTCGCTCGTCTTCATCGCCGGCGGTGCCGATGGCTCCAAAGCGGGTGATCTTGCCGCGTCCAGCCGCTTCGGGGAGTTGATTGAGCAGGCCAGCAATACGTTCGACTGGATTCTTGTGGATTCTTCCCCTGCCAACCTCGTGTCGGATGCGGCCAATCTCGCCCATTCGTGCGACGGTGTGCTGCTGGTTGGCCGTGAAGGCGTAACCAAATTCAAAACAGCGCAGCAGGCCCAGCTTCAATTCAAAACTTCGACCCTCCTTGGCTTCGTTCTGAATGCCGTACGCAAACTGCCTGCCAAGTCCGACTACTACGGCAGCTACGAAGGCTACAAAACAGAAGCGAACACCGGGACCACGTAGAACGAATGCTTCGATTTCTAGGAGTCTATTACCCAACTCGGACCGTCATTCTGCTTCTTTGCGAAGCGATCATCGTTTGCGGCTGCTTTTTCATCGCGACGTTCGCTCTGGACGGTCCCGACGCCTACCTCGCTTTGAATTACGAGCAGGGTTACTGGAAAATCGCGGGCATCACGGTCGCCAGCCTAATGCTGTCCTACTACTTCGATTTGTACGAGCCGCAGATTGTTTCCGCGCCTCTGGAAATCTATTTCCGCATCCTCCTGGTCCTGGGCTTCGATTGCTTTCTGCTCTCCGCCCTCATGCTGTTTTTTCCCAGCGTGTCGATTCACCGCTATGTGTATGCCGTGGCCTTCCTTTTGCTCACCCCAGCGTTGCTTTGCTGGCGGCGACTTTATGATTGGACCCTGGGCAAGCGGCTTCTGCGCGAACGCGTGTACGTGCTCGGTGCCGGTACGTACGCCGGCGCTATCGTCAATGCGCTCCGCACCCGTCGCGAGCTGGGCATGGAGGTCTCCGATTGGACCGATATTTCCCTTCTCGACAAGCCCGCGCGCAAAAAGGTCTGGATCGAGGAGCTGCAGAAAATCAGGGAACGCCGGCCGGCGATCCATCGCATTATCGTCGCCGTTGAGGACGCTCGCGACGAACTTCCCGTTCAGGAATTGCTGAACCTGCGCTTTTCCGGCATCGCCGTCGAAAGCGCGACGAACCTGCACGAGCGGCTTTCGGGCAAGATTCAGCTCAACGGCATTCGCCCCAGTAACTTCCTCTATAGCGAGGGTTTTCGCATCAATCGCTCGCAACAGTTCATCCGGCAGGTTGCGTCCATGATCGCCGCCATGCTGGGGCTGCTTCTTTTTCTGCCCTTCTTTCCCCTCATTGTCCTTCTGATCCGCCTTACCTCCAAAGGGCCCATCTTTTTTCGCCAAACGCGCGTCGGCCTGGGTGGCAGAAACTTCTCCGTCTACAAATTTCGATCGATGTTCACCGATGCGGAAGCCAACGGCGCCAAGTGGGCCACCAAAAATGACCCGCGCGTCACCCGGTTCGGCATGTTAATGCGCAAAACCCGCATCGATGAAATCCCGCAACTCTGGAACGTCCTGCGCGGTGACATGGGCTTTGTCGGTCCACGCCCGGAGCGGCCCGAGTTCGTTCCCATGCTCAGCGCAGAGATGCCCTTCTACTACCTTCGGCACCTCATTCGCCCCGGTCTTACCGGATGGGCACAGGTGCGCTTCGGGTACGGCGCCACCATGGCCGAAAATCGCGAAAAGCTGGAGTACGACCTTTACTACGTGAAACACATGTCGCTCGGGCTGGATCTTCTGATCATGTTTGAGACGATCAAGACGATCCTGAGACGCCGGGGCGCGCAGTAAGGGGTCGTCGTCGCCCCTCAACGACAGACTGCGTCCCCTGCGCCGGTCGACTGGCCACCGAAGCGGCTATCTGAAGCACACAAAGCCGCATGGACGTGAGAGGCAACCGCCTTTCACGTCCATGCGGCCCGTGTTCCCCGCTGTAAAAAGTTACGCCATAGCCATCTGTTCGGCAACCGAGACGTACCAGGCGACGGTACGCTCCAGGCCGGCACGGAAGCCGACCGTAGGGGCATACCCCAACTCCGTACGCGCACGTGTAATGTCCGCCTGCGAATGCAGGATGTCCCCCGAACGCAGGGACCCATGCATGGCTTTCTCGCGGAATTCCAAGATGTCCGCCAGGCTCGTGTAGAGATCGTTCAGGGTATGGGTTTCGCCGGTTCCCACGTTGAACACACGGCCTGTGGCAATCCTGCTCGGTGCCGTGCAGGCCAGCAGATTTGCCTGTACCGCATTGTCCACGTAGGTGAAATCGCGGCTCACGGTGCCGTCCCCGTTGATGGTGGGCGTTTCGCCGGCGAGCATTTTATAAATGAACTGGGCGATTACCCCTGAATAGGGTGAATCCGCCGCTTGTCGCGGTCCAAATATGTTGAAATACCGCAGACACACCGCCTGCATGCCGTACACACGGCAAAACGCCTGGAGATAGTGCTCCGCGGTCAATTTCTGCACAGCATAGGGAGACAACGGCCGGGGCGTCATATCTTCCTGCTTGGCCTGGCCCTCCTGATCTCCGTAGGCCGACGAAGAAGCCGCGTAGACGATCCGTTTGACTCCTGCATCGCGCGCTGCCAGGAGCAGACACATCGTGCCGTTCACGTTGTTGTCATGCGTATTGAGCGGATCGCGTACTGAACGCGGCACGGAGGCCAGCGCCGCCTGGTGCAGGACAAAATCGACGCCTTCGCAGGCCGCTCGCATCGCGGCATCGTCACGAAGATCGGCTTTTTCAAACTGAATCGAAGACAGAATCTCGCTAAGGTTTTCCATGCGGCCGGTCGAGAGATTGTCGATGCCCTGCACCGTGTGTCCCCTCTCCAGCAATGCCCGCGCCAAGGTAGAACCGATAAAGCCCGCGACGCCCGTAATCAGATACTTTGCCACCGGTAAACTCCGTTTTCTGGGGTTAGAAACAGGCAAGCCGGTACGACTAGCCCTTGTGTAGCTCACGATGAGCGGGACCAAGCAGTCAATGCCACTTCTGTTCCTCGACGGTTTCGGGGCGGACGGTTTACGCTATCCTCGCAGAAAGGACATCTTAAGTCTATGACGACCGGTAACGCCACGATGACAAAAGAAACGGACCAAAACGAGCCACGGAGCACGATTCGGCAGGAGCCCGTTCCCGTCCCCGAGTTGATGAATCGCTTTGAAACAAGGACGGCACGCATTGGTGTCATCGGCCTCGGTTACGTGGGCCTGCCCCTTTCCCTGCTTCTGTCGGAGGCCGGGTTCGAGGTCACAGGCTTCGATATAGATGCCAGCAAAGTTACGGCACTCAATGCCGGTCGCTCCTACATCCTGCGCATCGAGGCCCAGGAGATAGAATCCGCCCGCGCCCACGGCTTCAAAGCGACCGCGGAATTTTCCCAGCTCACCGAACAGGACGCCATCATTCTTTGCGTTCCCACTCCGCTCACGACGCACCGTGAACCGGACCTCAGCTTCATTACCACGACGGGTGAATCGATCGCACCGTGGCTTCGTGACGGCCAGTTGATCGTGCTTGAAAGCACGACCTACCCCGGCACCACGGAGGATGTGTTGATCCCGCTGCTCGATGCCGGCAGCCCAGGGCCCCTCAAGACACACACAAACGGCGATGCGGGCCCAGGCTATTATGTGGCTTTCTCTCCGGAGCGCGAAGATCCCGGCAACACCACCGTAGCCCGCCGCGACGTCCCCAAGGTGGTTGGAGGTCACGATGCCGTGGCTACGGAGCTGGCCGCCAGGCTTTACGAATCCATCTTCACCCGCGCCGTTCGTGTGTCCACCACGCGCTCTGCGGAAATGACCAAACTGCTTGAAAACATCTACCGTTGCGTCAACATTGCTTTGGTCAATGAACTCAAGGTGCT
This sequence comes from uncultured Acidobacteriaceae bacterium, assembly GCA_964242195.1. GTDB lineage: Bacteria > Acidobacteriota > Terriglobia > Terriglobales > Acidobacteriaceae > Granulicella. The sequence goes on along the minus strand of CAXTBI010000001.1, from coordinate 84,404 downwards.
CTCGCTTCGCATGGGCATCGATATTTGGGAAGTCATTGATGCGGCAGCCACCAAGCCATTCGGCTTTCAGCCGTTTTACCCCGGCCCTGGCCTCGGCGGTCACTGCATTCCCATCGATCCTTTCTATCTTTCCTGGAAAGCCAAGGAATACGATTTCAACACGCGTTTCATCGAACTTGCCGGAGAGGTCAATGAGGCCATGCCCGAGTTCGTCGTGTCCCAGGTCGCTCGCGCCCTCAACGGCCAGAAAAAACCGCTGAACGGCTCTCGCATCCTTCTGCTCGGCATGTCCTACAAGAAGGACATCGACGACCTGCGTGAATCCCCTTCGCTCAGCATCATTGAGCTCCTTCGCCATGAAGGTGCCGAGGTTCTGTACAACGATCCCTACCATCCGAAAGTCGGCCACGGACGGCACTACAGCCTGAACATGACGTCTACGCCGCTGGACAGGCTCGAGCAGTACGATTGCGTGCTCATCGTTACCGATCACACCGACTACGACTACAAGGCGATCGTTGCGCAATCGAAACTGGTGGTCGATACACGCAACGCTACAAGGGGAATCAGTGCGCCGCACGTTGTGCGCTGTTAGCCCACGACGAAGCAATGGTAGGTGCTGCAGCAAAGAAGGACGGCGAAAGCCGTCCTTCTCCTTTTTCCAGTTCATTGTCGAGAACGACCAGCCTGGAAAGGTTGTCTCATGACTTATTCCCATTTTGGGTAACCCTCGATTGGCGGGTTGCCCCGTTTTGGGACACTTTTTCGAGAAAATTACCCGGTCAGAGGGCCGTTGACCCGGAAGTGCTAAGTGACCACGTTGGTTCAGTTGCTAAAGTTGGCTCTGTCGAAGCCAAGGACTGAGGTAATATGATGAATTTCTCACTGAAAGCCCTCCAATCTGCTCTTGCATTTGCCGCTGTCACTCTTCTGATGAGCGTTCCTGCCGTAGCGCAGACACGCTTCTGCATCGGTGGTGATCTGGAGGGTCTAAGCGCCGGGGAGCGCGCCTCCTGCAACGCTGCCAAGGACACCGCCAAGCTGACAGCGGCACGCCTGCAAGCCCCGGAGGATTGGCACTTCGTCATCGTGTGCGGTGAGCAGGGATGGAAAGACTACACGGCTGTCGCCCAGCAGGGCGAAGTTGCCTTGAACGATTCCGCCGCGGACACGGATCTGGATCAGCATGTCACCTACCTGCGTGAATCGCGGCTGCGTGAATCGCAAAACCACCCCTTGCAGCCCGTGGTGGCCCACGAAGTGGCTTCCATCAAGTTGGGTACCCATGACGAGCGCATGATCGAAGCACAGGTAAGCGCCTGGACCGCGACCGTCAATGCCCAAATCGATAACGGGACCGCGGCGGGCCATCGCGGCGCCAAGCCCGTTGCCTCCGGCGTCGGCATCTAGGACAGCATTGGGAGAAGGCGGGAGAGCTTTCTTCCGGCTTTATCAATCCGAGCCGGATCCCGGGTGGGTGCTTCTGCTCCTCACGCCCTCTGCGTAGCGGCCCTCTTGGAACCTATGAGCTTTGGCCGCGGCGCACAGATTTGGGCAAAGGAATGAGCTGCACGCAAACGCGCAGTGGGCTTTCTGCACCCAAACAGTGACGGACCGCTCCAGCAGCCCCAGCGATGAACCGCATTCACTGCCGAAGATGGACGTACGTTATAGCAGCGGCTCCGGGAGGTTTGCCTTTTCGATTCGCCGCCGCCGCGCCAAGTAGCCAAAGGCGCCGGCACCGCTGAGCACAAGCAAAAACGTCCCCGGCTCAGGCGTGATGATGGGAACCAGAGAGGCGCTGATCACGGGCAGGACAGGAACATCCATCAACGGGGGAACAGTCCCTACCGTAACCAGGGCATCCATCGGCGGTGGCAACTCCGGTACAGGCTCTCCAAAGCTCACCATCGTAAACTTGGGATCGAGTGGAAGCGGAGGCAAGATCGCGGCGTTCAGGGGCGTGTCCGGCTCGCCCAGGTCTCCACAGTCAATCTGGAACCGCCGCAGCGACTCCAGCGGATTCATCCTTTTTCTTGCGGGCAGCAGATGCGGCGGCGCCGGCTTGTGTACCAGTGCGGTCAGCCGAAATTTCGCGGAACGCAAACGTCTCGCTGCCTTTCGCTGCATCACGCCTTGCTTATACTCCGCCAGCCAGCGGCTGCAATCGGTGGAAGCATACATCACCGGGGCGATGCAACTCATACCGGAACACACGATGATAGAAGCAGCGATCCAGCGAGCGCTTTTGTTCCGACCCGACCTGCGCGTACGTTGCCTCGCTCCCATCAGTGCTCCCTCGTCAAAAGCTTCTGTAGGTTACATCGCTAGTCACCCCCCACGAACCGCCCCGGATAGGCAAGTTCGTGGTACTTTAGAAGGCTCGTGTACCACCTTTGGGGGATCCCGCACGCCTGCACATTCGGCAATACTCGGTTTCCGCGTTAACACGGGGGCGTGTGCCCTTGCAGTAAGCTCGTGATTGTGGGCACGCAACGCAAACCGAAGTCGGATGCGCGGGAGAAGCGGCCCCGCCGTGCATCACGCGCCAGCCCGGCCGATCCCCCCGCCGTGTCCAACCGCTATTTCAATCGTGAAGAGAGCTGGCTCCTGTTCAATCGCCGGGTGCTCGAAGAAGCTCAGGACGCCACCAATCCGCAGCTGGAACGGGCCAAGTTTCTCGCCATCACCGCCAGCAATCTCGATGAATTCATTGAGATTCGCGTCGCTGGCTATTTGCAGCAGCTCGAAGACCGCGAAAAAGTCCAAAGCGATACCGACGAGGGAGGGTTGACCCTGGTCGAACGTCTCGATCGCCTCGGGGAAGACCTTCACGGCTTTTCGGAGATCCAGGCCGCTTGTTGGACCGATCTCGTCAAACCGGCCCTTGTTAAAGCGAGCATTCATATCCTGCGCTGGAAGGATCTGCGAGCGGCGGAACGGGAGTTTGCCATTCGCTATTTTCACGAGGCAATCGATCCGCTGCTCACCCCGGTGACGCTGGACCCCACACATCCCTTCCCGCGTGTGCTCAACAAGGCCTTGTGTCTTGCCCTTCTGCTCCGCACCAAGCGCCGCGCCGCCACGGCACGCACCCACAATATTTTCGGCATCCTGACCATTCCGCGCACACTTCCGGCCTTTTTGGAACTGCCGCAACGCGGGGATCGACGCAGCTTTTTACCGCTCGACCAGCTCATCGCCTCACAGGCGGACAGCATGTTCCGCGGCTACCGCATCCTTAGCCGCGCCACATTTCGCGTCACTCGCAACAGCAACCTCTATATGCAGGACGAGGAAAGCCGGTCCCTGCTCGAAAGCGTTCGCGAAGAGTTGCACAACCGGCGCAAAGGCGATGTCGTTCGGCTGGAAATCGAAGCCTCCGCGGATGAAGACATTGTCGATCGCCTGCAAACTAATTTCGAGCTCGAGCGTTGGCAGGTGTTTCCCACCGACGCCCTGGTGAACTTTTCGCGCCTGATGGAGCTCTACTCCACCGTGGGGCGTCCCGATCTGAAATTTGCCGAATTCCACGGCAGATGCCTTACACTCTCGCCGGGCAACAAAGACATTTTCGATGAGCTGGCTGAAAACGACATTCTGCTGCACCATCCCTTCGATAGCTACACCACCGTGGAAACCTTTGTCGAAGCCGGTCAGACCGATCCCCAGGTCATTTCCGTCAAGCAGACACTCTACCGAACCAGTGCCAATTCACCGATCTTCCGGGCGTTGAAAGAGGCCGCCCAGACAAAGGAAACCACCGTTGTCGTCGAGTTAATGGCCCGTTTCGATGAAGCCAGCAATATCCGATGGGCACGCGAACTCGAAGACGCCGGTGTGCAGGTATTCCACGGCATGCTTGGCCAGAAGACCCACTGCAAGCTGGCGCTGATTGCACGACGCGACGAGGACGGGGTCATTCGCTCCTACGCGCATCTCGGCACCGGCAACTACAACCCGGTCACCGCGCGTTTCTATACGGATATCAGCCTTCTCACCGCGCGGCCTGCCATCACCGCAGCCGTTCAGAACGTTTTTCGCTACCTCACCGCCGAGTGGGACGCCGCGCCTGAGGCCTATCGCCCGCTTCTGGTCTCACCCCTTTTCCTGGCCGCGGATACCCTTGCGCTGATCGGCCGTGAGACGGAACATGCCCGCGCCGGTCGCCCCGCGCGCATCATTGCGAAGATGAACGCACTTCTCGACGGCAAAACCATCGAAGCGCTGTACGAAGCCTCCTGCGCGGGCGTGGAGATCGATCTGATCGTGCGCGGCATGTGCGCTTTAAGGCCCGGCGTCCCCGGCCTCAGCGAAGGCATCTGTGTGCGCTCGATTATTGGCCGGTTCCTGGAGCACAGCCGCATTTTCTGGTTTGCCAACGGCGGTGCCGCGGAGGTGTTTGCCGGCAGCGCGGACTGGATGCCCCGCAACCTTTACGAGCGCTGCGAAGTCCTCTATCCGGTCACAGCACCCGCAGCCGCGGCCCGCCTTCGCGACCAGATCCTCGAGGCCTACCTCCGGGACACGGTCAAATCAAGGCTGCTGCAACCGGACGGTTCCTACACCTATCCCTCGCAAACCGAGTCCACTGGCGCATCCGGCAAAACTTTGCAGAGTGCGCAGGAATGGCTGATGCTGCAATCGAAGGCACACGAGCTGCGCTCCACCCCGATTGTCCCGCAACCGACAAAGTAAGTCGCCACGGAACGTTCTCATTGAGGCTACGCCGGCGAAGTCAGGCCAATCTCGGTGAGCTCTCCGCGAGCGACAGCGAATTTGGGGCCTCATCTGGGATAAACTAAGGTTCCCGCCGCAGGCGACGACGCCTGTTGAGCCCCTTTCGCACTTTGAGGAGACGCCCCCATGGCACAGCAACCCCTGAACGGAAATACGAACGGCACCAGCAACGAGAGCAAAGGATCCGTCGCCACGGGCAGCCTTCGCCTCAAAACCGGTTTGGCCGAGATGCTGAAAGGCGGGGTCATCATGGACGTCATGAGCGTCGAGCAGGCCCGCATCGCCGAGGAAGCGGGTGCGGTTGCCGTGATGGCGCTTGAGCGTGTTCCGGCCATGATCCGCGCCGAAGGCGGTGTTGCCCGCATGGCGAACCCGAAGTTGATCAAGGAGATCATGGCCGTTTCGACGATTCCGGTCATGGCCAAGGCACGCATCGGCCATTTCGTTGAAGCCCAGGTTTTGCAGCAACTTGGGGTCGATTTCATCGACGAGAGCGAGGTCCTGACCCCGGCGGACGAATCGCACCACATCGATAAGCACGCTTTCACCACACCCTTCGTTTGCGGTGCAAAAAATCTGGGCGAGGCCCTTCGCCGCATCGCCGAAGGCGCAGCCATGATCCGCACCAAGGGCGAACCCGGCACCGGCGACGTGGTCCACGCGGTGACCCACATGCGCACCATTGTTCGCGAGATCAAAGCGCTTACCGTGCTGGACGATGCCGAGCTTTATGCCGCCGCAAAAAACCTTCAGGCGCCCTACGAGCTGGTCCGCCTGGTGGCCAGATCCGGCAAACTGCCGGTGCCCAACTTCAGTGCCGGCGGCATCGCAACGCCGGCTGATGCCGCGCTGATGATGCAACTCGGTGCCGAAACAGTGTTTGTCGGCTCCGGCATTTTCATGAAAGACGGCGCCACACCACTGGACGTACGCTCCTGGACGGAAGCGGACGCACAAATCGGTTTGTGCAGCAAGGAAAGCATCGGCAACCCACGCAACCCAGAAGACCATGAAGAAGCGGTCAGCCGCGCCAAAGCGATCGTCCTCGCGGCGACTCACTTCGCCGATGCCAAGCTGGTCGCCGAAGCCTCCGAGGCCATCACCGGCGCCATGAAGGGGCTCGCAGCCGCCGCGATCGCAGAGCAGGACCGCATGCAGACTCGCGGCTGGTAGTCGGTGCCGCTTTTCCGCTCGACGGCGCTTTGCTCCAGTGCCGCTATGCCCGATCGATCACGCGGCGACGATGTTCACCCGTGCACCGCGCGGGCACACATCCGGGCCCAATCGGGGCGTACTCAGCCTTCAGGATCGTAGCTGAGATTGGGCCCGAGCCAGCGTTCCACCTCGGCGAGATGCATGCCCTTACGTCGTTGGTAATCGGACACCTGGTCGCGATCGATCTTGCCGAGTGAGAAAAAGCGCGACTCCGGATGCGCGAAATAAATGCCACTGACGCTGGAACCGGGCCAGATGGCAAACGATTCGGTGATCTCCATGCCCGTGTTCCGCTGCGCATCGAGCAGCCGCCAAATCGTTCCCTTCTCCGTGTGGTCGGGGCAGGCCGGGTAGCCGGGGGCAGGACGAATGCCGCGATATTTCTCCGCAATCATTTCTGCGGGCGTGAAATTTTCGGCGCAGCCATAGCCCCACTCGTCACGAACGCGCTTGTGCAGGCACTCGGCGAAGGCTTCGGCGAGTCGATCGGCGAGTGCTTCCGCCATGATCGCGCTGTAATCGTCGTGCTCGGCTTTGAAACGATCGCAAAGCTGCTTCAGGCCCAGACCGGTGGTCACGGCAAACGCGCCGATGTGATCCGGTAAGCCGGTTTCCTTCGGCGCGATGAAGTCGGCCAGCGAGCGGCAGGGTTCCGCGCCTTCGCGATCGGCCTGCTGGCGCAGAAAATGAAACGTTTCGCCGCTGTGCTCGCGCGTGGCATCGGTGTAGAGTTCGACGTCGTCGCCGACCGCGTTGGCTGGAAAAAGACCGTACACCCCGCGCGCCGTCAGCAGCGTATCGCGCACAAGGATGTCCAGCATGGCCTTGGCGTCCGCAAACACTTCCCGGGCCTGTTCGCCCTGTCGCTCATCGTTGAGAATGCGTGGGTAAATGCCCTTCAGGCCCCAGGCGTGGAACAGCGGCGACCAGTCGATGTACTCGCACAAGGTGGCGAGCGGAAAATTCTCCAGCACCCGCACGCCGGTAAAGGACGGCACCGGAATGTCCTCGGGGCGCCACTGGATGGGGGCGCGACGGGCGCGGGCCTGCTTGATGGGCGTGAGGGCCTGCTTGGGGGCGCGATGGGCCTGGCGCAAGGCTTCGTACTCGGCCTCATGCTGCTGGACAAACAGCGCACGGCTGTCTTCGCTGAGCAGGTTGGTGGTAACGGGAACGGCGCGGCTGGCGTCCGTGACATGGATGACGGGGTTGCGATAGTGTGGCGCAATTTTGACGGCCGTGTGCGCACGGCTGGTGGTGGCGCCGCCGATCAGCAAAGGCACCGACAAGCCCTGGCGCTCCATTTCGCGGGCCACATGCACCATCTCGTCGAGCGAAGGCGTGATCAGGCCGCTGAGCCCGATGATGTCGGCTCTTTCCTCCTTCGCCCGGGCAAGAATCTTCTCAGCCGGCACCATGACGCCCATATCGATCACTTCATAGTTGTTGCAGGCGAGCACCACGCCGACGATGTTTTTGCCGATGTCATGCACATCGCCTTTCACGGTGGCGAGCACGATCTTGCCCTGCGTGCGGACGACCTCGCCCGCGGCGGCCATCTCGGCTTTTTCCACCTCCATGAACGGCGTGAGATAAGCCACCGACTTCTTCATCACGCGGGCGGATTTCACCACCTGCGGAAGAAACATCTTGCCCGAACCGAACAGGTCGCCGACCACGCTCATTCCCGACATCAAGGGGCCTTCGATGACCAGCAGCGGCCGTCCGAACTTCGCGCGAGCCTCCTCCGTATCCGCATCGATGTAGGTATCGATGCCGCGCACAAGGGCGTGCGACAGGCGCTCCTCAACGGTGCCGTTGCGCCACTCTTCCGCCTTCTTTTCGGCAACTTCGCCCCCCCCGATGCCAGCCGCCTTCAGGGCTTCACCATGGTCGACAAGCCGCTCCGTGGCATCCGGTCTGCGGTTCAGCAGAACGTCTTCAACGAGCACTTTTAGCTCGGGTTCAATGTCCTCATACACCTCCAGCATGCCGGCATTGACGATGCCCATGTCCAGGCCCGCGGCGATCGCATGGTACAAAAACGCCGAGTGCATGGCTTCCCGGACCTTGTTGTTGCCCCGAAAACTGAAGCTGACATTGGAAACACCGCCCGACACCTTCGCGTGCGGCAGGTGTCTCTTGATCCAGCGCGTGGCGTTGATGAAATCGTTGGCGTAGTTGTTGTGCTCCTCCATGCCGGTCGCCACGGTCAGGATGTTGGGATCGAAGATGATGTCCTGCGGCGGAAATCGGACCTCGTCGACAAGAATCCGGTACGCCCGTTCGCAAATGCGAATTTTGTCCTCAAACGTGGCCGCCTGCCCCTGCTCGTCAAACGCCATCACAACCGCGGCGGCACCGTATTTGCGCACGGTCGCCGCCCGTTGACGAAAGGTTTCTTCCCCTTCCTTCAGCGAAATGGAATTGACAATGCCCTTGCCCTGCAGGCACTTCAGGCCGGCCTCAATGACCTCCCACTTCGAGGAGTCGACCATGAAGGGCACCTTGGCCACCTCGGGCTCCGAGGCGAGCAGCTGCAGGTAGCGCGTCATGGCGGCCACACCGTCGATCATGCCCTCGTCCATGCAGATGTCGAGCACGTTTGCGCCGTTTTCTACCTGCTGGCGCGCGACGCTGACGGCTTCTTCGAACTTGCCTTCCTTGATCAGGCGAGCAAATTTGGGCGATCCGGCAACGTTGGTGCGCTCGCCGAGCATGATGAACACGCCGGGCTGCTGCGTAAACGGCTGAGAACCGGAGAGCCGCAACGGCTTACTTTCAGGCGGACGCGTCGCTTGCTGCGCCTGATCTTCTGGCTGGTTTTCTGACCCGAACTCGGTGCTCATCCCATCCTCTCCGGGATCGGCCGCGGTTCCCTGCCCTCGAGTGCCTCCGCGATTGCCGCAATGTGCTCCGGTGTATTGCCGCAGCAGCCGCCCGCAATGTTGATCAAGCCGCCCTCGGCAAACTCACCGAGATACCGCGCCATGTCGGCAGGCTCGAGATCGAAACCCGTCGGCGACAGCGGGTTGGGAAGACCCGCGTTCGGATAGCAGGAAATCGCCACCCCGGCCTTTTGCGAAAGCTCAGAGAGAAACGGGTACATCAGATCCGGTCCAAGCGAGCAATTCAGCCCGATGGACAACGGTTGTACGTGCTCCACAGCGTTCCAAAAAGCCTCAATGGTCTGGGCGGAAATCATCGTCTCACCGCCACGGCCCACCGCCGCCGAGACCATCACCGGAAGCTCTTTGCCCACCTCGTCGAACACCTCGCGAATAGCCACAAGCGCGGCTTTGGCATTGAGCGAATCGAAGATGGTTTCCACCAGCAGAAGATCGGAACCACCCGCCATCAGCGCCTTTACCTGGTGCACATACGCCTCCCTGACCTGGTCGAACGTCACCACGCGAAAGCCGGCGTCGTCCGCATCGGGGGAGTTGGATAGTGAAACCGTAAGCGGCCCGATTGCCCCGGCGACAAAGCGTTGCCGGCCCGTAGCATTGCCCACGCGGTCGGCCCACTCGCGGCATTGTCGCGCGGATTGCTCGTTGATCTCCCAGGCAAGGTCGTTCAGTGCCGGGTCCTCGAGAACTTTCTGGTAAAACTCGGGATCTTTGCGCCCGCCGTGTTCCCGTGGATCCTCGACAAAGAACTCACTCTGCGAAATGCCTGTCGCTCCGAAAGTGTTGGTTTCGATAATGTCCGCACCGGCTTGGAGAAAGCGACGATGAATGTCGCCGATCATGGCCGGTTGCGTCAACGAAAACAGGTCCCCGTTGTTGAGCAGATCTTTGCCGGCGTGCTCAAACCGCCGCCCCCGTATATCGGCTTCGGTCATGCCGTAGGTGCGAATCGTGGTGCCCGTGGCGCCATCGATGATGGCGATCCGTTGCTTCAGAATTTTTTCGAGAGGATGAAGTGTAGAAGCCGCCATGCGATCGAGAACCTTCCTGCGTGGCACGGTCCGTGTTCGCGTGAACGATCCGAAAGGGTGCCAAGAAGCATACATCGCTCTTTGGTTGTCATTCCCGAAGGGAATCTGCGGGTTGTTTTGCGGATGCGTCGTCTCCGCGGACATCCACTCCGCCGTCCTTACCGCAGAACCTCAACCTCTTCGTGCGGCGAATGCGGCAGCGCCGCCGGCACGGGCACAAGCATGTCTTCCTTGCGCATCACCATATTGGTCGCGTTCAAACTGGCAAGCTCAAACCCGTGACCATGGGTGATGGCATCCGTCGGACAAGCTTCCACGCAATAACCGCAAAAAATGCACCGGTTGTAATCGATGTTGTAGACCTTGGCGTAGCGCTCCGCGGAGGAGATGCGTGTCTCTTCCGTGTTCTCGGCGGCTTCGATGTAGATGCAATTTGCCGGGCAGGCCGCGGCGCAAAGATAGCAGGCCACACACTTTTCCAAGCCGTTTTCGTCGCGCTGCAATTGATGCTTGCCGCGAAAGCGCTCCTGAAACACGGCGCCGCGCAGAGGCCCCTTACCGTCTGGGTAGTTTTCCACCTCGGTGGGCTGAAAGGTTTCGCGGAGCGTAATCCCCATGCCCTTCGCGATCGCCGCGGCATTGCCAAGAATAGACATGAATCAAGTATACGACTACACGGAGCGAGCGTGATCCGGCACGGGCCCGGGTGTTGACAGCATCCACCCGATCCACAAGCGTGAAAGCGTGCTATCCCTTGTGCGCAGCCGACGCCAGCTTCTCTTCCGCGACACGCGATACGGCATTGGCCTCGTCGTACTTCTCGCCATCATCCCCGGCTTCGTTCCACAACTCCTGCGCGCGCTGCTCTTCCACATGCGCCGCACTCACGTCGATCTCACTCGGACGAAGAGCCTGCTCCGCCAGGATCGTCACACGCTCGGGAAGCACCTCGACAAAGCCCCAGGCGACAAAAAAAGTCTGCGCCCCGGCCGCGCCGCCATGGAGACGAACTTCGCCCGCACCCAACTCCGCCAGCAGCGGAGCGGCCCCGTACAGCGCCTCCAGATAGCCGGACATCGACGGCAACTCCACCGCCTCTGCGGTTGTGTCGAGCACCACCTGATCCGGTGTGACCAGCCGCACCTGCAGCAGTCCTGAATTGTTTCCTGCCTCTGCCATACCCACTCACTCACGCCGTGATCCGGAAGACGAATTTTCCGGATCACAGCCGTTCGCTGTTACGCCGAAGCCTTCATCTTTTCAGCGGCCGCGAGCACATCCTCGATACCACCCTTTAAATAGAAGGCCTGTTCCGGTATGTTGTCGAGTTTGCCGTCGATGATCTCCTTGAAGGAACGCACCGTGTCTGCCACCTTGACGTACGCGCCGGGAATACCCGTAAAGATTTCCGCCACATGGAAGGGCTGCGAAAGGAACCGCTGCACTTTGCGTGCGCGCGCCACCGTAAGCTTGTCCTCTTCCGAAAGCTCGTCTATGCCCAGGATCGCGATAATGTCCTGTAGGTCCTTGTAGCGCTGCAGAATGCGCTTGACGTTTTGCGCCACATCATAATGTTCTTGGCCCACAATACGCGGCGTAAGAATGCGTGAAGTGGAAACCAGCGGATCGACCGCCGGATAAATGCCAAGCTCCGACAACGGACGCGAAAGCGACGTCGTTGCGTCCAGGTGGGCAAACGTCGTCGCCGGCGCCGGATCGGTAAAATCATCGGCAGGAACATACACAGCCTGCACCGAGGTCACCGACCCGCTCTTGGTGGACGTGATACGCTCCTGCAACTCGCCCATTTCCGTGGCCAGATTCGGCTGGTATCCGACCGCAGAAGGCATACGCCCCAACAGTGTGGACACCTCCGATCCCGCCTGCGTAAACCGGAAAATGTTGTCGATAAACAGAAGCGTATCGGCGTGCTCTTCGTCGCGGAAGTACTCTGCAATCGTCAAGCCGGTGAGCGCCACACGCAGCCGCGCCCCTGGGGGCTCGGTCATCTGTCCATACACCAGGGCGGCTTTCGACTTGGGCAAATTCTTGATGTCGATGACGCCGGATTCCTGAAACTCGTGCCAGAGGTCATTGCCCTCGCGCGTCCGCTCGCCAACGCCGGCGAACACCGAAAAGCCACCATGCTTCAAGGCGACGTTGTTGATCAACTCCTGAATGATGACGGTTTTGCCGACACCGGCACCGCCGAACAGGCCGATCTTGCCGCCCTTCATAAAGGGTTGAATCAGATCGATGACCTTGATGCCCGTCTCGAACATCTCTTCCGAGGTCGACTGTTCATCAAACGCCGGTGCCAGGCGATGAATGGGACGGTGCTCGGTCGAGTCGACCGGGCCAAGTTCGTCCACTGGTTGCCCAAGCACGTTCAGCACACGGCCCAGGGTCGCCCGACCGACCGGCACCGTGATACCGGAACCGGTGTCGGTCGCCTTCATGCCGCGCACCATGCCCTCGGTCGCTTCCATGGCGATGCAGCGCACTCGGCCCTCGCCGAGGTGCTGCTCCACCTCCACGATGACGTCCAGCTTCATCGGGATATTGAAGCCTTCGCCCGTGATGCGAAGCGCTTGAAAGATAGGAGGCATACTTGCCTCTTCGAATTGGATGTCGACGGCCGGGCCGCTCACTGCGACCACGGTTCCTATATTCTGCTTCTCTGCCATACACTCTCTCTTGGTAAAAAACCAGCGCAACCGACCGCGCGACGAAACGAGGCGACTAACCGGAAATCGCCGCAGCTCCACTGACGATTTCAATAATTTCCTTGGTAATAGCCGCCTGCCGCACACGGTTCATGGTCAGCGACAGCTTATCGATCAAATCCCCTGCATTCTTGCTGGCCGCATCCGTGGCCGTCATCCGCGCCGCATGCTCGGCCGCAATCGACTCCAGCACCGCATGCAAAATCTGCGTGGTGACATACCGCGGCATCAGGTGACGGAACAGCCGTTCCGGTGGCTGATCGTAAATGTAATCCACGTCGGCGGTGCCGAACTTCTTGGCTTCACGGTCGATTTCCGTCTCCTCCGGCTCGTTGATCGAGATGCCGGACTCGGCGGCCGCCTTGGCTGCCGCATCTTTCTGCTCCTCCGACATCACCTCCGCCGCGCTGATTTCATGCTCACCCAGCTTGCGGATCGGCAGCAGCTTTTCAGTCACGACCCGCTGTTGCAGAACTGATTTGAACTCGTTATAGACGATGTACACAGCGTCGATTTCCGCCTTTTCGTAGCGCGCAATGATGGTGTGCGCCATCGCGGCTACGTCCGCCACATTGGCGCGCAGCAGCAAATCGGGATGCTCGGCCGCCACCTCGACCTGCGCTTCACGGCGGCGGTTGTCTTCAAAATGCACGGAAAGATCATTGTCGTAATGCTCTTCCTTATGCACATACACTGCCGCCGGGAAACGGCGTTTGTACAGCGAAATCGCCTTCTTGCCGACAGGCTCCAGATCGACGTTCTGCCCACGTGTGCGGCGCTCGTCGATGAAGCGTCCCGCGGCCTTGCCGATGTTTGCGTTGAAGCCCCCCGCAAAGCCCTTGTCGCCGGCAATCACCAGCAGAAGAACGCTCTTTTCCTCACGCTCCACCAGCAGCGGATGCCTCACCTCACCAGTGGCTTCGTCGAGCAGATCGGTGCGGCGAACCAAGGAAAGCAGAATGTTGGTCAGCATCTGCGCATAGGGTCGCGATTGCAGCGCACGTTCCTGCGCACGACGCAGCTTCGCCGCCGACACCATCTTCATGGCACGTGTGATCTGCCGCGTGTTCTTGACGCTGCGGATGCGTCGCCGTAAATCGAGTACGTTGGCCATGGCTTACGCCGTTACCGCCACGGCGCTTTTGTGCTCCGCCAGGAAGTCCGCCTTGTATTCCTCGATGGCTGCCTTGAGCCGGGCGCGAAGGTCCTCATCCAACGCTTTCTTGGTGGCAATGTCGGACAGGATGTCCGGGTGCGCCGTATCCAGGAAGAGGTAGTATCCGGCTTCAAACGCCTTGATGTCGGAGACAGGCAAGTTGTCGAGCAGACCCTGTGTTCCGGCGAACAGGATGGCCACCTGCTGTGCGGCCGTGAGCGGCTGAAACTGGGGCTGCTTCAGCAGTTCGGTCAGGCGCTGGCCGCGGTTCAACTGCTGCTGCGTCACCTTGTCGAGATCGGAGCCGAATTGCGAAAACGCGGCGAGTTCGCGAAATTGTGCAAGATCCAGCTTCAGCGTGGAACCCACCTGCTTGGTCGCCTTGATCGCCGCGGCAAAACCCACGCGCGATACCGAAAGGCCGACGTTCACGGCCGGTCGCACACCGGAATTGAAGAGATCGGTTTCAAAGAAAATCTGGCCGTCGGTAATTGAAATCACGTTGGTCGGAATATAGGCCGAAACATCGCCCGCCTGGGTTTCAATGATCGGCAACGCCGTGAGCGAACCGCCACCCTTCTCTTTCGACATCTTGGCCGAACGCTCCAGCAAGCGCGAGTGCAGGTAGAACACGTCGCCGGGGTAGGCCTCGCGCCCGGGCGGACGGCGCAGCAGCAGGGAAATCTCGCGGTAGCTGGCGGCGTGCTTGGAGAGATCGTCGTAGATGATCAGGGCATGCCGTCCGCTATCGCGAAAGTATTCCCCCATCGCGGTTGCGGAAAACGGCGCGAGGTACTGCATCGGCGCCGGTTCAGAAGCCGTCGCGGCCACAACAATGGTGTACGCCATCGCCCCATAGCGCTCCAGCGTTTGCACCACACCGGCCACGGAAGACCGTTTTTGGCCGATCGCGCAGTAGATGCAGATGAGGTTGTTCTTCGCCGAATTGATGATGGCATCGAGGGCCACCGCCGTTTTTCCGGTCTGGCGATCGCCGATCAGCAGCTCACGCTGACCACGGCCGATAGGAATCATCGTGTCGATAGCCTTGATGCCGGTCGCCATGGGCTCGGTTACCGATTGGCGATCAATGACGCCGGGCGCGATGCGCTCCACGGGCAGGGTCTGGTCGGTGTTGATGGGACCCTTGTCGTCGATGGGTTGACCCAACGCGTTCACAACCCGGCCGATCAGGGCCTCGCCCACCGGCACGGCCATGATCTTGCCGGAGCGCTTGACCTGATCGCCTTCGCGCAGCTCCGTGTAGTCGCCCAGAAGCACAGCGCCGACCTGATCCTCATCAAGGTTCATCGCCAGGCCGGCTACCCCGTGAGGAAACTCGATCAGTTCGCCGGCCATGGCCTTGTCCAACCCATGAATGCGTGCAATGCCATCTCCCAGCGAGACGATGGTCCCGACCTCATCCACATGGATGCGATCTTCGTAGCCTTCAATTTGCTGCCGCAGCAGCTCGGTAATTTCGCTTGCCCCAATGCTTGGCATCTATCTCTTCTTCCTGCTCTAAAAAGCGCTTCTGTTCAGCGGCCCCGGCGCACCGGAAGGCCAGGTCTTTACACCGTCGGCAGGGTCGCCGCCAACATCCGTTGGCGCATGGTTTCCAGCTGTCCACGGACGGACCCATCGTACACGGTGGAACCGAGACGGATCACGGCACCCCCCAGCAAAGCCGGATCTTCACGAAACGTCGCACGCACAGAAACGCCGCCCGAGAGGTTCAAAATACTTCCTTCCAGAATGCGGCGTTCCTCATCGTCCATCGGGCGCGCCGTTGTCACCTCGGCATCGGCCACGCCGCCGGCCTTGTCGGCACGGCCCAGGTAGGCGTTCACGATGTCCTGCAACTCCCCCAGGCGAGCATGGTGAATGACCACTGCCAGGAAGTTGCGTACCGTGGCATCCGTACCGGAACGGGTTGCCATCGCGTCGAGCACACGCAGTTTTTGATCTTCGGGAATGGACGGATTTTCCAGCGCCTCGCGAAGGTCCCGGCTCTCCTGGAACGTCCGCAAAAAATCGTTCAATTGCGCCTTGACGTCCTCTCGGGAGAGACTCTTTTCAGCGACGACCTCGTCGAGGGCGCGAGCGTAGCGTAGATCGACGACGGCCATCAGTTCTGCCCTCCCTTTTCCCCGGCCAGCTGCTGTGCAAAGCCCTGGATCAGCCGGCGGTCCGTTTCGGCCGTCACAACCAGGCGCTGTGCGGCGTACTGAATGGCCAGTTCTGCGGCGTGCTTTTGCAGATCGCGACGCGCCGCCGTTGTGGCCGCGAGGATATCGGCTTCGGCGGCGACCACGATCTTGGCCGCTTCCTCCGCAACCGAAGCTTCGATCTTACGCTCCTCACGCGCGGTCTCGGCTTCCAGTTGCTGCCGCATCGTCGCGATTTCGCCATCCAGCCGGCCCAGGCGATCTTCGATTCCCTTCAGGCGGGCGCTTGCCTCTTCGGTGGCCCCCCGCGCTTCAACCAACTGGCGCTGGATCAGCAGGCTGCGCTCACGGAACTTCGCCGGGAGCAGCTTCAAGGCGAAATAGCCGAGAAGGGCGGCCAGTACGAGAAAATTCAGGATCGTAAAAACAGTCGCCGCCTGATCGGCGTTCATCCCCACAATCGATCCCAGCTTGGCTACGGCCTTCGAGTGGCGATACGCGTCATTCTCATCCACCTCCTGCTCCCGCTTCTCCGGCGAGGCGCCGATCGGCGTGGAATGCTCTCCTACACTCGCCCCATCCTGGGCCCATGCCGGACGGGAAAAGTGGGGCGCGCTGAGGAGCAGCAGACCGAGGAGGGCGACGCGGGCGAGCAGCGAAGACAATCGGGAAGGCAGCGAAGACAGTCGGGAAGCCAGACCGGTTTTCCGAAGGAAAAGGACGTGAAACGCTCGCCGCCTCATCGTTGCACCCCGCTCCCCGTGGCGGCGGCAGGAATAATGGTTTGCACGATGCGTTCGCCCAATTCGGCCACGGAGGCTTCGATTCCCCGGCGTGCCGTCTCGGCGGAGCGTTCGATTTCGATGGTCGCCGCACGAACTCGCTGCGCAGCGGCCTCGCGGGCAGAGGTCAGGGCACGCTCACGTTCGGCTTGACGTTCTTTCAACCGCCGTGCGCGCTCAGCCAGCAGGTCCGCACGGGCGCTGCGCAACTTGTCTTCGTAGACGGCGGTCTCGGCCTCCGCCGCAGCGATGGCACCGCGCGCCTGCTCCACCGCGCCCGTCGTTCGGAGCCGGCGCTCTGCAAGCGTGCGCTCCATGGGCCGTCGGACTAGAACATCGTAGGCGAGCACAAGGAGGATGAACAGAATGATCGTCGGCACGGAGCCGAGGATCAACGAACCCAATTGATTGAGAATTTCCATGAACCTGCTGTGGTGTACGAACGGCGTACAGGAAGTGCCAACGGCGATGGGCCGAGGTCTGCCTTTTCAATCTGAACACACTTGTCTTCCACCTTTGTAGCAAAGCTGTGAGAGGGGAGTCAAAGCGAAGATGAAGGTTTGCTCATGAATGCTGGGTAGGGTCGCCGCGATGCGCATCCCGTCAACAGGCGTCGTCGCATTCGCGTTCGCTGGCGGGCAGGTTTATATTGGTCGTACACCTCATGACCCGTCCGGGTCGAGCGGGCTGTCCGGGGAGGGACCCACCTCCACTCCCTCCCCGTCAGCCGGCTCTCCAGGCCACATCAAAGTGACCACGTCAAGGTCGGCCACCCCAAAGTCGGCCACCCCAAACCTGCAAGCACCCTGCCGGCTATGGTTCAAACCCGTCCACGCGAGTTTCCGCGACCGGGAACTCACGTGAATCCTCCGGGCTGTCGCGAAGCTGGTAGCGCCGGTACCGATGCATCAGGGAAGCCGGGCCGACCGCATGCAGGTACAGCAGGTTGCCGGCAAACCGCTGGCCGGAGACGGTGGCCCCGCGCTCCAAAGCCGCTAAAACCCGGCCCTCCGCCTGGGGGATGCGGAAATCGGCCTCGGCCAGCGGATCGGCCGTCAGCGCCGCATCCATGGCCGCCAGAAGCGCCTCCAGACCGTTGCCGGTGCGCGCCGAAACGAGCAGTTCGCCGGGGGCGACCGGGGTTCCTTCCGGCAGCAGATCCGCCTTGTTCAACACCTGCAGCGTCGCCGTATCGCGCACCTCGAGTTCGGCCAGCACAGCCTCCACCTGCCCCTTTTGCTCCTCGAGGGTGGGGCTTGCGGCATCGCGGACGTGGACCAGCAACTCGGCCCGTTCAACCTCTTCCAGCGTGGCGCGGAAGCTGGTCACAAGCGCATGGGGCAGATTGCGAATAAAGCCCACGGTGTCGGCAAGCAGAACGCGACGTCTTGAAGGCAACGTGAGCTGGCGCAGCTTCGGGTCCAGGGTGGCAAACATGCGCTCCGATTCAAGCGCCGTGGCCCCGGTCAGTGCATTGAAAAGCGTGGATTTACCGGCGTTGGTGTAGCCGACCAGGGCCACCGTGGGCACCGGAACGGCCTCGCGCCGGCCTCGCTGCTGGCGGCGAATCCGTCGCACGGCCTCCAGCTGCCCCTGAATGCGGCTGATGCGCAGGCGAATTTTACGGCGGTCGGTTTCCAACTGTGTTTCCCCGGGACCCCGTGTGCCGATGCCGCCGCCAAGCTGCGACATGCCCCGGCCGCGGCCGCCCAGACGCGGCAGCTGGTACTCCAGTTGCGCCAGTTCCACCTGCAGCTGGCCCTCGCGGGTGCGGGCATGGCGGGCAAAAATGTCCAGAATCAACTGGGTGCGATCGATCACCCGGCAAGGCAACCGGTCTTCGAGGTTGCGCAGCTGCGACGGCGTCAGATCGTGATCGAACAGCACCAGATCGGCCGACGTGGAGCGAACGGTTGCTTCCACCTCCGTGAGCTTGCCGCCGCCGATCAGCGACGCCGGATCGGGCTTGGCGCGACGCTGGATCAGAAGCGCGGCAATATCCGCGCCGGCCGAGCGGGCCAGCTCCTGAAACTCCGCCAGCGAGGCGTCGAAATCGATGTCATGGACCGGCGAAGCGTCGCGCCGGACTGGCTCGGCCACCGACTCCGACACCGACTCCGACACCGAGGCAATCGACTCGGGTGAAGCCGTCAGGCTGATCTTTGCGGCACGACGCGCTTGCAGCGCCGCACGGGAAGGCGCGGGGCGCAGACCGGTGAAATCGGCAGCGACCAGCACCGCGCGCTCGCCGGAGGCGCGCCGCCGAGTCTGGAGCAGCGCTTGCTCTTCCAGCGCACGCTGCGTCGATGGGTGATCCTGTCCCTGCATCCGGCCGCGCCCTAGTGCAGGGCCGGTGCGCCAACCGAAGCAACGGCTCCGTTTTCCGCCGCAGCCGGTCGTGATTCGGCCCGGCCTTCGCCGTGAGGCATCCGTCCGCTTACCACGGTGGAGATAGCATGCTTGAAGATCAGCTGCTCCTGCGCGTTGTTTTCCAACAGCACGGAGTACTTGTCAAACGAGCGAATTTTGCCGGTGAGTTTAACGCCACTCACCAAATAAATCGTAATGGGGCTCTTATCCTTGCGGACCGTGTTCAAAAACGTGTCCTGGATGTTCTGCGCCGGCTTGATGTCCATAGGGCCGATCTCCTGATCTGGGTTGGCGGAAAGCCCCCGGAAGGCAATGCCGGAGTTGAATCCGAGTGAAATAGCCGCTCGCTTCCCCAATTCCACCCTACAGATTTTCTCGTAGCCGGGCAAGGAGAGGGCCGTGAGGTCCCCAAGCCCGCGGCGTGTTCGCGATATTCTGGGGCCATGGCGAGTGCTTCCCTTTCCGTCCGGATTCCTGTTCCGTTGCTGGACCTCCGCCGCGAGTACGCGGAAATTCGTGAGGAGGTACTGGAAGCCATCACCGCCGTTTGTGACCGGCAGCAGTTTGTGCTCGGACCGGCGGCAGCGCGGTTTGAGGCGGCAGCCGCGGAGGTCTGCGGTGCGGCGGCGGGCATCGGCTGCGCGAGCGGAACGGATGCTCTTTGGCTGGCGCTGGCCGCGCTCGGGATCGGTCCCGGCGATGCGGTCATCACCACGCCTTTCAGCTTTTTTGCCACCGTGAGTTCGGTCCTGCGGGTGGGGGCGACACCGTTGCTGGCCGATATCGACGAGCGCACCTTTAACCTCTCACCGGCCGCGGTCCACGCGGCTTTTCAACGCGCCGCCGCCGCCGGCATCCCCGTCAACGCCTTGCTGCCGGTTCACCTGTATGGGCAAACGGCCGATATGGACGCCCTGGGCCAGATGGCGACGGCCCATGGCGTATGCATCATCGAAGATGCGGCCCAGGCCTTTGGTGCGCGCTGGAACGGACGCGCGGCCGGTTCGCTGGGCGAGGCCGCGGCCTTCAGCTTCTACCCGACGAAAAACCTCAGTGCGTTCGGGGATGCGGGCCTGGTCACCACCCGCAACGATGCAGTGGCAGAGCGCGCGCGGGCTTTGCGCAACCACGGCATGCGCCGCCGCTACTTCCACGAAGAGGTCGGTTGGAACTCGCGGCTGGACGGGGTACAAGCCGCCGTTCTGGAAGTCAAACTGCGTCGTTTACCGGCCGGCAACGCCAGGCGCCGCCAACTGGCCGCGCTCTACAACGCCAAATTCATTGCCGCTGGACTGGCGGGGGCAACGGTCGACTCCGGCGTGGTTTTGCCTTTCACGGACCCGCGCGCCGAGCCGGTTTTTCACCAGTATGTCGTGCGTGTTCCCCGGCGAGAGGCGCTGCGCGCGTTTCTAACCGAGCGCGAGATCGGCACGGAGGTCTTCTACCCCCTTCCGCTGCACCTGCAGGTGAGCCTTCAAACCCTGGGCTACAACCGAGGCGATTTCCCTGTCGCGGAGAAGGCCGCGGACGAAGTTCTCGCCTTGCCGATGTTTCCAGAGCTGCGGGAGGAGGAGCTGGATTCCGTCGTGGGGGCGATCTCGGACTTCTATCGCGAAGGCTAAAGCTGTTCGCGTAAGGGTGGGGTCTCCGCCGTCATTTTGAGCGTAGCGAAGGATTTCTGGATTTCTGGGTCTGCCCGCGGCTTCTACCCCACCTTGACGTCAACCGCTATAGCGCACACCGCTACCGCCGTTGACGGCCCTTCCCCTTGTCCGCTTTCTGCGGCTCTGGATTGGGGTGCAGCAGGGCGAGCGGTGGTGCGTTGGGCGGTGCAATGCGCCGGCAAACATTGCCGACCAGCCGAATCGAGTCGTCGATCGTGCCGGGTGCCCCATCCTTACCGACAGCTTCACCGTCGGTTAGGGTGGGTCCGCTCTGCCGAAGGCCAGACCTGTCTTCCTCGGGCGCGGCACCAACCTTCATAGTGATCACCGCAACTGATTTTTCTACCTGCACACGAACAACACGGAATCGCTACACTGGGACCTAGGCAACAAGCTCACCTCCGCACCACCCTTACTTCGACCAAGTAAATTGCCTGCCTGCAAGACTTTAGCCCAAAAGTACAGGGGAGGGATACCTCCCCCAGAACACCGACGCAGTAAACTGCGAAGCATCACCACTAAGCACAACCCGCGCATCTTCCTCTCCGCCGGCGAGGCCTCCGGCGACGCCTACGGTGCCGAGCTCATCCAAACCCTGCGCGCCCACCTCCCAGCGGCCACCTTCACCGGCCTCGGCGGCCGCGACATGGAAGCCGCCGGCCAGGTACGCGTAGTCCGCGCCGAAGACGTCGCCGTCATGGGCGTCACCGAGATCCTTCGCCACGTCCCACGCATCTACGGCAGCTACCGCCGCCTGGTCCGCTCCCTCCGGCAACATCGCCCCGATGTTGCCGTGCTGATCGACTTCCCGGACGTCAACTTCCGGCTCGCCAGGCACCTGCACCGCGCCGGCGTACCGGTGCTCTGGTTCGTTTCGCCGCAACTCTGGGCCTGGAAACACCGCCGCCTCCGCTGGGTGCAGCAACGCGTCGACCGCATGCTGGTCATCTTCCCCTTTGAAGAGCGTTTCTACCGCGAACGCGGCGTGGACGCCACCTTCGTCGGCCATCCGCTCGCCGGGCAGCCGCTCCCGGCAATCTCCCGCGAAGCCTACGCCGCGGAGCACGGCCTGGACCCTGCCCGGACCTGGATCGCCCTCCTCCCCGGCAGCCGATGGAAGGAGATTCGCGCCAATCTCCCCGCCCTGCATGAGCTCGCCATGAGCGACCTGATCGCAACCGCCTCCGCACACACCACCTTCAACGAATTCGGTCTGCTCACGCCCGCCAATCCGGCTGCGCACACCCGTTACGAGTTCCTTCTGCCGGTCGCCTCCACCCTCCGCCGATCCGATCTCGAGGCCTACATCGAGACGTTGAACCGCGACCACCTCAATTACTGGGGACCGGAGGCCCGCAATCTCCGCCTCACCCTCGTCCCGGACGCCCGCCCCGCGCTGCACCATGCCCGCGCCTCGGTCGTCGCCTCCGGCACGGCGACGGTGCAGGCCGCAGTCATCGGCAACCCCTTCGTTGTGGTCTACCGGGTCAGCCCCCTCACCTTCGCCATCGCCAAAAAGCTCGTTGCTTACCCCGAGGAGTTCCCTCCCCTGCGCGACCTGGACGGCAACGTCGCCGTCGCCATGGTGAACCTGATCGCCGGCAAACGCCTCGTCCCGGAGCTGCTGCAGGGACGCTTCACCGCCGAAAACGTCGCTGCCGAGCTCGCCCCGCTGCTGCGTGAGGGTCTCGAACGAGACCGTCAACTGGCCGGGCTCGACCGGGTACGCGGGCGCCTCGCGGCCGCCGGCCATCCCGGTACCACGCCCGTCGGTGCCGTCGCCAACGCCGTCCTCGAAGCCCTTGGCAATTCGGCCATCGTGTAAGTCCAGACGCGGGCCGGGAACGTCTAACATAAAGGTGGGTGTCAGCGGTCCGTTTGCGGCTGAATGACGACGGCCTCCACCGCGTTTTCGCGAAATGCCGTTCAATCGCCGAGCAAGCAACCGGCCTAAAGGGTTCTCACGTATGCGTTTCGGACGTCTTCCCCTGTTCTTCACCGTTTTTGCCGCGGCAGCGTCGGCCCCCGCCCTCGCGGCGCCTCCCACGCGCGCCCAGGTTGACGTGACCGGCTACGTGATCCATGTGGACCTCGACCCGGCTACGGGCCAGCTGTCCGCGACCGCCGCAGTTACCTTTACGGCGCTGGGGGACCTGAACACTGTCAGCTTCGGCCTCAACAACGGCCTGCAGGTCACCAGGCTCACCGACATGGGCGGGAAGACAAACCTCCCCTTTGAGCGCAACACGATCGATTCCACCGTGCGCATCACACCGGCGGTTGCGATCGCGAAAGGCACGTCGGCCACCTGGAATTTCACCTATGCCGGCGCACCGACAGCGGAAACCAGCCCCGTTGAAGGCGTCGATTTCGCCCAGGTAGCCGACCCGGTTAGCATTCTGCTCTACCCCGGCCGCTGGTTTCCCATGAACGGCATCTTCACCGACCGTTTCACCGCCGAGATCCACGTGTCCGTACCGGCCGGCGAGCGCGTCGTGGGCAGCGGCTTCACCGGGCAGCACAAACTGCCTGGGGACCGCACCGAGTACGCCTTCAACTGGACTAAACCCGGCTTTCCCGGCACGATCATCGCCGGAAAATTCCTGCCGCCGGTCAGCGCTCCGGATGCGCCCAACGTCCACGTGTTCGTAACCGAGGCGAACAAGGCGAAAGCACAGGACATGGCCTCCACCGTGTCCAAAGAGTTTGAATTCCTCACCAATCAGTTCGGTGCAGCCGAGTCCTCCACCCTCGACGTCGTCGAGCTGCCTAACAACTCCGTGTCCGCTGCCTGGGCGCCTGAAATCGTGGCGGTACGGCCGGAACGGGCCAGCGCCCGCCTGCTCGCCAACACCGTAGCCCACCAATGGTGGGGTTCGGAAGTTTCCCCCGCCACGCTGAACGATGCCTGGATCACCAACGGCATGAGCCGCTACGCCGAACTGATGTACCTGGAAGACGCCAACGGCAAGCAGGCGCTGCAAACTGCCATCACCGATACCGAGGCCGGTGCCCTGGCCTACGACACCGAACCGCTGACCACCCTTGGACGACTCGATCCGTTTTCACCGCAGTTCCAGTCCGAAACCCTGGAAAAAGGTGCCATGGTCTTTCACATGCTCCGTTGGGAGATGGGCGACGAGACCTTCACCAAGTTCCTCCGCGCCCTCCTTTCGCAGTACACCGACGCCGGCATACGCACCGCCGACGTGCAAACCGTCGCGCAGGCCCAGTCGAACCTGCCGCTTACCCCCTTCTTTTCGCAGTGGCTGGACGGAACCGGGGCCCCGGAATTCGGGGACAAATACACCGTTTTCCGGCTCAGCAGCAACAAGGGCTTCCGCACCAGCGGCGACATCACCCAGGATCTGGACCTTTTTCGGATGCCCGTCCAGTTGCGCGTGGAAACAGAAGGCCGCACCGAAGACCGTCGCGTCGATCTCTCCGGGACCGAATCGCCGTACACGATCGAAACCTTTGGCCGGCCCCGCCGCATCGTGTTGGATCCCGACAACTGGCTGCTGAAATCCACACCGGATCTGGCTGTCCGTGTGGCCGTGCTCCGTGGACAGCAGGATGTGCAGCAGGGCGACCTGCTCGGCGCCGTCACCGAGTATCAGAAAGCGCTCGACTCCAATCGCGGGTCTTCCCTGGCGAATTATCGCCTGGCTGAGGTGTTCATGATGCAAAAAAATTACCAATCCGCCGCAAACAGCTTCCGCGACGCCTTGCGCGGCGACGGCGATCCCAAGTGGACCGAGGTCTGGAGCCACATCAATCTCGGAAAGATTTTCGACCTCACCGGTCAGCGCGAGCGGGCCGTCAATGAGTACCGCCAGGCGGTTCAGACCAACGACAATACCCAGGGAGCCATCAACGAAGCCCGTTCCCTGATGCAGAAGCCGTTTCAACCGGCGCAGTCCGGGGAATAAACCCAGCCGACTTGCCCATGGGTCGATCGCGCCTAGCGCACTTCGGTGTTTGCCCGCCGTGCCCTGCGTTTGGCGGCAACCCGCGATCCGCCAATGCCGAATGCCCCCGCCACTGCTACCCCAAGCACGGCAACAAGTACAACGATCGTGACCAGAATCCCCACCCCGGCCAGAAGAGCGGCCACCGCTGCCGCAAGGCAGGCTTTGATCACCGCGAAGATAGTGTGAATGAGAACCAAACGTCAGCGCACCCGGACCAACCGCAGTTCTCCTGAAAGTGGGTAGCGGAGATGTAGTCTTTGCACCAGTTTCCTTGAAAACCGGCATTCACCAACGCTTCCCACGGCACCGTATGGGGGAGATCTGCTCTAAACTTCATTAGACACGAAAGCCGGTCGCGCGGCGAATCACGGAAGTCGCGCAGCGAATCACGGAAGTCGCGCAGCGAATCACGTAAGTCGCGCAGCCTATCACGGAAGTCGCGCAGCCTATCACGGAAGTCGCGCAGCGAATCACGAAAGAGGACCCGCCGCTCCGCGGCGCACACTCGGCGTACCACTTTCGTGCTATTCGACGGGCAGCTTCGCACGGTAGCCGTCCCGTGCGACCACCGAGTACTTCAGCGGCTTGCCCTTCTCGTCGCTCATTTTGAGCGGCTTGCCCTCATTGTCCACCAGGTACACCTTTACCTTGCGAAATGTGCCATCGTTCTTCGCATTGGTGGGCCGGTAGGTCAGCACATACTTGTTACGGATGGACTCGCTGATCTGCGAAATGATATTGGGCAACTCCCCTTGAAATACCGGCGAAAAGTACATGCCGCCGGTCATTTGCGCAAAGGTCCGCAACTCGTTCTGGTCCTGCAGCGCCTGGATGCTTTCACGGCCCATCTCGCGCCCAAAGCCGCCCGTGCTGATCGAGAAAATGGTCGTGTTTTGCGAGGCCTTCACCTTGCTCAAAATTTGGTCCAGGGTGAGCCTGGAAAGCGTGTCACGTCCACTCGAAATCAGGACGATGTACTTTTGTCCGTCCACTCGGCTTAAACGATCGAGGGTTTCGTACAGCGCGTCGAATTCGTTGGTCTCGTGCCAGGTCGGCATCATCAGGCTTCCCAAAGCCTGCGCGACGACGTCACGGTTGTTCGTGAAATCGCAAAGCACATGGGTACGAATATCGTAGGTTTCCACGGCGACGTAATCGTCCGGTTGGAGCGTGCGGAAAAACGCAACGGAGGCGTTCTGCATGTCGCGAACGTAGGCGTAGGAGTTTGCGGCAAATTCCAGCAGCATGACGGCGGTGATGGGCGCCTTGGTCAGACGTACCGTTTGCACGCGCTGCTCCACACCGTCCTCCACGACCAGGAAGTTGTCTGACTTCAGCCCAGGAACGAACTGGTGCGTCTTGTCCAGCAACACACCGACATCCAGGTTCACAATGGGCACATCCACCCGCAGCGAATAAATCGCTCCATTGGGATTTTTCGGTCGCTCCTCTGCCGGTGCCGGCGGGGGAGGTGCGGCTTCGTCCTTCTTTTTGGGCAGCACGATGCCGTTGCTGTCGTTGACCGGCCCACCTTCGTCGGGCGCCGTCCCCGGGGGTGGCGTCGCGGGCGGCGGTGTCGCGGGCGGCGGTGTCGCGGGCCTCGTGGCCGGGGGCGGCGGCGGGGTCTGCTGCGCACGGAGGTGGTAAGCGGGGGTAAAGGCGAGAGCAAGCAAGACTCCCACCGCGATTTGGCCCTTGATCATCGTATGAACTCCACCCGCCGAGAGGCTAGAGCACCGTGGCTCCCAGGGATCTCTCTATAGACGAGTCGGAGCGGCCCTTGGACTAGGAAAACCGAACGGGCCCTCGGATGTTACAAATCGTAAGCTCTCTTTAACGTTCGGCGAAGCGCAAAACGGACCTCCGCCGCGCCGGCGAGGTTGTGCCGCGAATGGCTGCCTTTAGGATAAGCCTGGTGCGATTTGAACTTTTCATGGCGATGCGCTATCTCCGGGCCCGAAGACGACAGGCCGTTGTCGGCCTGATCACCGCCATTTCCGTGCTTGGAGTCATGGTAGGCGTTGCTTCGCTCATCATCGCCCTGGCGGTGACCAACGGCATGCGGCGCGACCTGCAGGACCGGCTGGTCGGGGCCACGGCCCACGTGGAGCTGCTACGTGTGGCCGGCGACGGCATCCGGGACTGGCGACCGCTGATGGCGCGGCTGGCCACCGTACCGCACGTGGAGGCCGTGGCTCCGGGGCTATATGGGCAGGTGCTGATCTCGCGCGGGCCCCGCTCGGGCGGTGCGCTGATCAAGGGGGTCGTACCCGCGGACGAGTTGCGGACCGGCAACCTTCTGCAGACGGTGAATCGGGGATCGTACGCGGATCTGGCGCCCGTTCCCCCTCCACCCCCAGGTCAGGTCGCCGACACCTTCGCTACGCCGCCGATCGTCATCGGGGAGGAACTGGCGGTGACCCTGGGCGCGGCGGTTGGGGACACAGTGCTGATCACCAGCCCGCAGGGCGAGTTGACGCCCCTGGGGTTGGTGCCGCGGTACCAGCGGTTCAAGGTCGCCGGCATTTTCTCCTCCGGGTTTTACCAGTACGACTCGGCCTACGCCTTCACACGGCTAAGCGATGCGCAACGACTATTCTCGGAGCCCGATCTGGTCAGCGTGCTCAGCTTTCGGTTGGATGACATGAACCGGGCTCCCGCCGTGGCCAAAGCTCTGGACGCCGCCGCTGGACCGGGCTACGGGGCAACGACCTGGCAGGCAGCGAATCGCGAACTGTTCCGGGCGCTGCAGCTGGAGCAGGCTGTGACGTTTGTGGTGCTGGCGCTGATCGTGGCCGTGGCGGCGCTGAATATTCTGAGCGCGTTGACCATGATGGTGATGGAGAAAACCCGCGACATCGCCGTCATGATGAGCTTCGGCGTCACGCGCCGGCAGGTCCGGCGCATTTTTCTGCTGCAAGGTCTGCTGATCTCCGGTATCGGCACCGCGTTGGGGTTGGTGCTGGGATACCTCGGCAGCCTGCTGGGAGCGCATTACCGGTTTATTCAGCTGGATCCCGGTGTGTACTCCATCGACCACCTGCCCTTTGCGCCGCGGGCGATCGATGCCCTGCTGGTAGCCGGGGTGTCGCTCGGAATGGCGCTGCTCGCAACGCTGTATCCATCGCGCTCCGCAGCTGCGGTGCTGCCCGCCGAAGCGCTTCGGTACGAGTAGACCCGGTACACTGAGCTCCATGAGTGAACGGCTCCGATACCCAGAGTGGGCGCCCGAAGGCATCGCCGCCATGCGTGGGGTGGAGCACTACCTGAATGCCGCCACGGCCTTGCCAACGGTGCTGCTGGAGCTGGTTCGGCTTCGCGCCTCGTTGCTAAACGGCTGCAGTTTCTGCGTCGGCCACCACACAAAGGAGTTGCGGAAGCACGGTGAGCCGGAAACCCGCATCGAGGCACTGCGGAACTGGGCGGGCTCGGACGCTTTCACGCCCCGCGAGCGAGCGGCCCTGGCCTGGACCGACGCCCTGACAGACATCCAGGAGAGCCATGCGTCCGATCCGGAATACAAGGCGATCGCGACTTTCTTCGAGGGCAAAGATCTGGTCGATCTGACCCTGGCCGCCGCGAGCATCAACGCATGGAACCGGTTGTCGATTGCGTTTGCTGCGCAATGGGATCCAACGCGCGGCCAAGGCGAGCCGCAGCGGGAGATCGTCGACGAGGACGGCGGGAAAGTAGCGCAAGGCTGATGCGGCTGTCCCAGCCCATTCCAACCCACGTACCGCCCGTCCCGGGTGCGCCCGCCGTGGTGCTGCGTGCCCGGGATCTCACGAAGACCTTCCTTTCCACAGCCAAGGGTGGTCCACCTCTGCAACTTTTTCACAACCTTTGCCTTGACCTCGGCTACGGCGAATCGGTGGCCATCCTCGGTCGCAGCGGTGCAGGAAAAAGCTCTCTGCTGCACCTGCTGGCCGGGCTGGACCGCCCGACTTCGGGGCAGGTTTGGCTCGGAGAGCAGGAACTGACACGGCTTTCGGCGGACGAGGGGGCCAGGGTACGCAATCGGGAGCTCGGTTTTGTGTGGCAGTTTCATTATCTTCTGCCGGAGTTTACGGCGTTGGAAAACGTCGCCCTGCCGCTGCTGGCACGCGGCGAGACCCGGCGAGGCGCATCGGCCAAGGCGCTGGATTGGCTTCGAAAGGTTGGACTTGGGACGCGGACGGGGCATCGCTCGGGCGAGCTTTCCGGCGGAGAGCAGGGGCGGGTGGCGCTGGCGCGGGCCCTGGTGACCGAGCCGCGGGTGCTGCTGGCGGATGAACCCACGGGGAACCTGGACGACGCCACGGCAGACGACCTTTTCCGGGTGTTGGAGCGGACCTGCCGCGAGCGCGGGTTGGGCATCGTGGTGGTGACCCACAATGCGGAGCTGGCGGGGCGATGCGACCGTGCCCTGCAACTGAAAGAGGGTCGGCTGTCGGAGGTGTAGCGATGTCTCCAGGCCCGCGGTGTTTCTTCCCATTTCGGCATTTGGACTGAATGGAAAAGGGGGAATCTGTGAGCCGCAACCGTTTTGGCACAGCTTCGTCCAATCTATGGTAACCACCGAGGATTCACGCTGCAGCTTGTGTGATCGGCGGGATACACTGGTGCCAACTTCCTGGTTGCCGTACCGGCATTCAGTTTTTCCGTCGCAGAGGTTTGCGGCGGCCACGTTTTCCATCGCAGACCACGTCCTCTGCGCAACGGGCGAGGGCGGTGGTTCGAAGGGGGAGCATGTTCGAACGCTATACGGAGAAGGCGCGGCGCGTCATATTTTTCGCCCGCTACGAGGCGAGTCAGTTTGGCTCGCCCTACATTGAAACCGAACACCTCCTGCTCGGCCTGCTGCGCGAAGATAAGGCGTTGACCAATCGCTTTCTTCGCTCGCACGCCTCGGTTGAATCCATTCGTAAACAGATCGAGCAGCACACCACGGTGCGTGAGAAGGTTTCCACATCGGTCGATCTTCCCTTGAGCAACGAGTGCAAGCGTGTGCTTGCGTATGCGGCCGAAGAAGCCGAGCGCCTCAGCCACAAACACATCGGCACCGAGCACCTCCTGCTGGGTTTGCTGCGGGAGGACAAGTGCTTTGCCGCGGAAATACTTACCGAGCGTGGTCTGCGCCTGCCGGCCATTCGCGAGGAACTGCAGCGGTCGACACAGGAAAAACCGCAGGGCGGAGCTTCCGGCGCCTCGGCAAGCGCGTCTTCAAAGGGGCGCGGGCAGCAGCAGGAGCAATCCATGCTGGCGGAGTTTTCGCGCGATCTAACCCAGGCCGCAACGGATGGAAGCCTGGATCCGCTGGTCGGGCGCGATTTTGAGCTTGAGCGTGTGATCCAGATTCTGTGCCGCCGCACGAAGAACAACCCCGTCCTGATTGGCGAGCCGGGTGTGGGCAAGACGGCCATCGTGGAAGGTTTGGCGCAGAAGATCGCCGATGGTGAAGTGCCGTCGTTTCTGGCCGAGAAACGTGTGCTTTCGCTGGATCTGAGCTTGATTGTGGCGGGAACGAAGTATCGCGGCCAGTTTGAGGAGCGGCTGAAAACGATCATGAAGGAGTTGATGGAGAATCAAAACTCCATCGTGTTCATCGACGAACTGCACACCCTGGTCGGTGCCGGGTCGGCGGAAGGCTCCCTGGATGCGGCGAACATCCTGAAGCCGGCGCTGAGCCGCGGCGAGATCCAGTGCATCGGTGCAACCACACCGGCGGAGTTCCGCAAATCGATCGAGAAGGACCGTTCGCTGGAACGGCGTTTTCAGGCCGTCAAGGTGCCGCCGCCGAACGAAGTCGATGCCGTCAAGATCATCATGGGCATCAAGGAAAAGTACGAGAAATTCCATGCCGTGAGCTATACGGATGACGCAATTTCGTTTTCGGTGTCGCATTCCAGCCGCTATATCCCGGACCGTTTTTTGCCGGACAAGGCGATCGATCTGATTGACGAGGCCGGTGCCCGCGTGAAGTTGCGGCAAACGACCCTGCCGGAAGAGTTGACCGAAGTTCAACGGCGCATCAAGCTGATCGTTCACCGGATGGAGAACGCCATCGCGAACCACGAGTTCGAGAAGGCGCGCTTCTACTCCGACGAGGAACGCAAGGAACGCGAAAATCTTCGCGCCCTGCGGGACAAGTATCACCTGGATGAATCGAGCTCCGGCATTGTGACGCGCGACGACATTGAAGAGGTGGTCGCACGGTGGACGGGTGTGCCGGTGACCTCGATCGGCGAGGAAGAAACGCAAAAGCTGCTGCGCGTGGAAGATGAACTGCACAAGCGGGTAATCGCGCAGGACAAGGCGATCGGTGCGCTGGCGCGAGCGATTCGGCGTTCAAGAGCGGGCCTGAAAAATCCGGCAAGGCCGATCGGTTCGTTCCTTTTCCTGGGGCCTACGGGTGTGGGCAAAACGGAGGTGGCGCGTACGTTGGCGCAGTTCCTGTTTGGCTCGGAAAAATCGCTGATCCGCTTCGATATGTCCGAATTTATGGAAAAACACTCGGTCTCGAAGCTGATCGGTTCGCCTCCGGGCTACGTCGGCTACGAGGAGGGTGGTCAGCTGACGGAGCGGGTGAAGCGGAGCCCGTATTCGGTTGTGCTGTTGGATGAAGTGGAAAAAGCGCACCCGGATGTCTTCAACCTGCTGCTGCAGGTCTTTGAGGATGGGCAGTTGACGGACGGGCTGGGCAACACGGTCGATTTCAAAAACACCATCATCATCATGACCTCAAACATCGGGGCCAAGCACCTGATGAAGCGGGAAAGCCTGGGGTTCCAGTCCTCAAAAGACGAGGTCGTGTTCGAGAAGATGCAGGAGATGGTCATGGGCGAGGTGAAACGTACCTTCAACCCGGAATTCATCAACAGGCTCGACGAGGTAATCGTCTTCTCTGCCCTGACCGATAACGAGCTGCTGCAAATCATCGAACTGCTCGTGCAGCAACTGAATACCAACCTCGTGCACAAGGCGATTACGCTTTCAGTGCAGGAAGAAGCAAAGCGCTGGATCATGCAAAAAACGCTGGTGGACCGTTCCTACGGTGCTCGTCCGCTGCGTCGTGCGCTGCAACGGTACATCGAGGATCCACTTTCGGAAGCGCTGATTGCCGGGCAGATTCCCGAGCGGCCTGCGTTCCTGGAGATATATCTCGAGGGTGACAAGTTGTTTTATCGTCCGGTCTCGCCGGACGGGAACACCGAGGAGCCCGCCGTGGGTCTCGCGCTGACCACGGTGTAAGCATCGACCGAAGCAAGCGGCACAGGCCCTGCCACGTGGGGCCTGTGCCGTTTCGTATAGCGCCCAGGCGCAAGCATTGCCTTCAAGCCCGACCGTGGGGGCGATTCAAGACTTGGGGACGTTGCCGCGGGACACACCGCCGTTCCACAATCATCTACGTCCAATCCGCCCGTAGTGGTATTGTGGTCCAGACCTGCACACACGGAGATCGACGTTTTAGCATGAACCAAGCTTCACGCGGTTCCCGCCCCTTGCCGCGCCCCACACCGCCGAGTTTCGTAAATTCCGGCCGTTCTACGCCGTTGTTGATCGCCGTGCTTTGCCTGATTCTTGTGGCTGTTGCATGGGAGCGTGGCCGGGGCAACTACAATCGCCTCCGCACCGCCGTGATGAGGGATCAATCGCCTGCGGGCGCAACGGAGTTTGGCGGCCAAGAGGCGATTCGGCTTCTGCGTACCCCGAATGGCCGCGGGGGGGAGCCGGAATTCTTGTCGGCTACCCTGCTGCCCGGCCGCGGCATGAACGTTTTGCAGATCACGGCCAGTATCCCGGGACATGGTGAGGTGCCGCTGCTGGCCCCGCCCGCGGACACGGCGTCCATGTTGTCGGACACGGGCGCGGATGTCAACGGAGCGCTGGGATCGACGGTCGGGGGAGCGTTCATGGTCCCATGGGCGGGGCGGCTTTCCGGCAAACCTTCGGAAAACCCGGGAATCCTGCAGACAGTCTGGGTGGGACAACGCTTGACGTTTCCAGCTTCGGGACCGGGAAGTCTGCTTTCCACCCGGGGATTGCTGCTCGACCGCGGTGCGGACACAGCAAAAACGGATGTGGTTTCGGGTGGGCAATCGGTGGACGCGACCTTTCACCCGGGAACGTTCTCGGGGAACTGGCCGTCGACAGGGTCGGTCCACATCGATGCCGTAATGACCGGGCGAACGATCGACTTGACGGTCTCCGTGCAGAACACGGGTGGGGCGCCGATGCCGGTCGGCATAGGGTGGATGCCGCACTTCAACATCGCGAGCGGGCATCGCCCGCAGGTTCAACTCGTCGTGCCGTCAAGGGAGCGCCTGGAGGTGGAACGGAGCACGGATTTACCCACGGGCGCAACCATGCCGGTAGCGGGAACGGCGCTCGACTTCTCCGGCGCGCATGGAACAGCGCTTGGAGCCGCCGGACTGGATGAAACGTATGTTCACCTTTTCCCCGGACCGGGGGCGCAGAGCTCGGCGGAGTTGCGGGATACGGAGTTCGGCTATGGTTTGCGTCTTACGCCGGTTTCCCCAAATATTCGAGCGTTGCATGTGGTTGCCCCGGCAGACAAGCCTTGGGTGTCGATCGCTCCGGAGACCAACTACGACGATGCGTTGGGCGGAGAGTGGACGGGGGCCGGAGGTTCGGGCATCCGCACCCTGCAATCGGGCGAATCGCTGCAATGGAAAATTCGTCTTGAGCTGTTCAGCCTTAAGGCGCATCCCTGAAGCGGCTTCCCTGTTCTGACCGATCCCCAGGGGAACCGTACGCGCCCTCATCCCGCTCACTCGCCGGTGGGTTTGACCCTTGCAGCGCCGAATCGTATTCTTAGCGGAAGAAGGCCGGGCACCATGTCCTGGTGCGCTGCCGTAATAGCGCCCGGTTCCCGATTGTGCGCCCGCGCCAACCAGATTCGCTTGGAAGAGATCCCATTGACAACAGCTGACACCCACGAAGAGATCGAGACCGCCGCTGCCACCGAGACCACGGTCGAGCCAACGGCGGCGCTCACGACGCAAACGCCGGAAAATCCTGGTGGTCCTAGCCACTCGCACACCGCGCCGGCCATGAACCCGGAGTTGACCCGCACGGTTGAGGTGGAAGCGCCGGCGGAGGATGTCGACGGAGCCTTCCGCAAGGTAGTGAAGCGTCATAGCAAGCTGGTTCGCATTCCCGGCTTCCGTTCAGGCAAGGTGCCGGATTCGTTGATCCGGTCGCGCTTTGCGAAAGAAATTCGGCAGGAGGTGTTGGAATCCCTGGTTGCCGAGCGCTTCCGCACGGCCCTGGAAGCAGATGCGCTCAGCCCGGTATCGCAGCCGCAAATTTCCGAACTGCAGTTGACGGAGGGCCAGCCCTTACGTTTCCGTGCCACTTTTGAAATTTTGCCAACAATCGATGTGAACGGGTACGACACGGTCACGGTGCAGAAGCCGGATGCGACCGTCACCGACGAGGAGTACGCGGCCGAGTTGAACGCCATGTTGGACCACCACGCGGTCGTCGAAGCGATCGAGGAAGAACGCGCTCTGGGCGACGGCGACTGGGCTGAAATCAGCTTTCGAGGACGCATGCACCCGGAAGCGAAGGCTGACGCCGAAGGAGCGGCGGGGCAAACGGAAGAGATCGACCTCCAGGCTGCGCAGCCGGAAATCAAGGGCGACGACATCCTGCTCGAGGTGGGCGGCAAGAACACATTGCCGGCCTTTTCCGACGCTCTGCGCGGGGCAACGGCCGGCCAGGAGATGACGTTTGAAGTGGACTACCCGGCCGATTTCGGCGATGCTCGCCTGGCGGGCAAGACCGTAAGCTATGACCTGAAGGTCACGGCGTTGAAGCGCAAGACGCTGCCCGAGCGCAACGACGAGTTTGCCAAACAACTCGGCGAGTACGATTCGTGGCAAGAATTTGAGGAAAAGCTGCGTGCGCGTGTCGCTGAGCGGAAACAGGAGTCGCTGGCAACCGAAGCTCGCGACAAGATGCTGGATGAGTTGATTGCGCGATTCCAGTTCCCTGTTCCCGAGATCTTTGTGCAGCAGCAGATCGATGTTCGCCTGGATCGTGGTCTGCGTGCGCTGGCGCAGCAAGGGATGACCCAGGAGCAGATGCGGCAGCTCGATTTTCCACGTTTGCGTGAGGCGCAGCGGGAGCAGGCTTTGGCTGAGGTGAAGGCCTCGCTTATCCTGGACCACATCGCGGAACGCGAAAACATTGCCGTCTCCGAAGAGGACATGGAACGTGAATTGTTGATGGCTTCCCTGCAGGCCCGCGAGCCGCTCGAGACGCTGCGCAAGCGCCTGAACGACGATGGATCGCTGGTACGCATCCGCGAACAGATGCGACGCGAAAAGACCGGTGCCGCCCTGTACGAGAAGCTCGCCGGGTAACCTTACGCTCAGAGCACGACACCGGTCCGCTTTCTGGGGGGAACGGCCGGCGATTCCGGCTGTTAGTCTCACATAGGCCGGTTCCGCAACTTACCCATTTTGCAAGAAACTGATCCGCAACACACGAAAGAGAGCGTTATGGGACTTATACCGATGGTGCTCGAGCAGACGAGCCGGGGCGAACGCTCCTACGATATCTACAGCCGTCTGCTGCGCGATAACATCATTTTTCTCGGCACCCCGATCGATGACAATGTTGCCAATTTGATCATTGCCCAACTGCTGTTTCTTTCAGGCGAGGATCCAGACAAAGACATCCAGCTGTATATCAATTCTCCCGGCGGCTCCGTTTCGGCGGGTCTGGCCATCTATGACACCATGCAGTACATCAAGAACGATGTGCAGACCCTGTGCATCGGGCAGGCGGCCTCCATGGGCGCTTTTCTCCTGATGGCGGGGAAAAAGGGCAAGCGATTTGCGCTGCCGAACTCGCGCATCCTTATCCACCAGCCCTTGATCATGGGCGGTGGCATTCAAGGGCAGGCAACGGAAATCGATATCCATGCGCGGGAAATCCTGCGCCTGCGCGAGCGGATGAACCGCATCATGGCCGAGCACACGGGACAGAGCTTTGAGCAAATCGAGCGTGACACGGATCGCGACTTTTCGATGGGATCGCACCAGGCCAAGGAATACGGTCTGATCGACGACATCATCACGCGGCCGCGGACGTAAGCCGCGTTTTTCCATCACACCGTCTCGCGCGCGATTTTTGCCGGCGGCGAGGCGGTGTTTCTGTTTTTGGGGAACCGTCGTACTCACCCCGCTGTGACCTTTGTTTCCGACGCCGCGAGCCGACCGTTTCGACTAAGGTGTAAACTTATAGAGCTTCCAGGGAGTGCACTTGCGCCTGCAGTTCGGAAGAAAAGGAGCTGTACGCATCTATGAAAACCACTCGGGGTCCGGAAGAGTCGCTGCGCTGCTCGTTTTGCCACAAATCGCAGGACGCCGTGGCGAAATTGATCTCCTCGCCTTCGGATTACCCGCGCGCCTATATCTGTGACGAGTGCGTAGCCGTTTGCAATTCGATCCTGGAGGACGACAAAACGGCAGAAGTACAGCCCGGTGCGGCACCGCAACACCTGCCCAAGCCTGCCGAGGTGAAGGCCTTTCTGGACGAATACATCATCGGCCAGGATGCGACCAAAAAGAAGCTCGCGGTCGCGGTGTACAACCATTACAAGCGCATTCAGATGAATCGCGTCCGTGGCAACGATGTGGAACTGGCCAAGTCGAACATCCTCATGGTGGGACCGACAGGGTCCGGCAAAACGCTGATGGCGCAAACCCTGGCGAAGATGCTGGACGTCCCGTTTGCCATCGTGGACGCTACCACGCTGACCGAAGCGGGATACGTGGGTGAGGATGTCGAGAACATCATCCTGAAGCTTTTGCAAGCCGCGGATAATGATGTGGCACGGGCGCAGGCGGGCATCATTTACATCGATGAAATCGACAAGATCGGCCGCAAGGATGAGAATCCGTCGATCACGCGGGACGTCTCGGGCGAGGGTGTGCAGCAGGCTTTGCTGAAGCTGCTGGAAGGAACGGTTGCCAATGTTCCGCCACAGGGTGGACGCAAGCATCCGCACCAGGAGTTCACCATCGTCGACACGACGAACATTCTGTTCATCTGCGGCGGCGCGTTTGTGGGGCTCGAGAAAATCATCGGCCGGCGCATCGGCAAAAAGGCGCTTGGCTTCAAGACGACCGGCGACCCGGAGGAAAAGAAACTTACGCCGATCCGGGCACAGCGCGATACCGAACTGCTTCGCCAGGCGGAGCCTCAGGACCTGCTGAAATATGGTTTGATCCCGGAGTTTGTGGGACGTTTGCCCGTCTTAGGCATCCTCGATGAACTGGATGAACCCGCGCTGATCGACATCCTGACACGTCCGCGCAATGCCCTGCTCAAGCAGTACGCCAAACTGTTTGACTACGAGGGTGTGAAGGTCACCTGGACGGACGGCGCGGTGTGTGAGATCGCTCGTGAGGCCCTGTTGCGGCGTGTGGGTGCGCGTGGCCTGCGCATGATCCTGGAAGAGCTCATGCTGGACCTGATGTACCACGTACCCGGCAACAAAAAAATCAAGGAACTCGTCATCACGGAAGAGATGGTCAAGACTCGCGAGATCACGCTTCCGGTCATGCTTGAAAAAGCCGGCTAGTTCCTGATTGGCCGATCTCCTGACCAGGGCGTACGCGGCAAATGTTCAGCAGTTGGGACGCAACACATTCCCGAAAGGTCTATGTTCTCTCGGTGATACAGGGGGATGTAGGCCTTTCGGGTTTTCTTGGCCGTTACAGAATCTACACGGGTCCGCGCGACCGCTTCGCAAGACCGCTTACAACACCGCTTACAACACCGCTTCGCTTGACCGGGCAAGCACCGTGTGGGCTCGTGAATACGCGTACAATCTTGCCATGCCTTCCGGCGCATCCAAGCGCTTGAACGCACGTCTAATCGGGAGGCCCATGACTAACGACGAACGCGATCTGAACAGTGCAACCCAGCGCAAACTCCCGATGATGCCCATCCGCGAGATGGTGATATTTCCCCAGATGATGGCCCCTTTCGTGGTGGGCCGGGAATCCTCCGTGCGTGCCCTGGAAGAGGCGTTGAACGGCGACCGCAAGATTTTCCTGGCCACGCAGCATGACGCGTCCGTCGATGAACCCACGGGCGACGACATTTATAAAGTAGGAACGATCGGCAATATTGTGCAGTCGGTAAGGCTTTCCGACGGCAACATTCGCGTCCTTGTGGAAGGCGTGGAACGTGCACGCGCGACCGAGGTGAACGACGCGGATGGCTTCTTCGTCGCCACGGTGCGCACAACCAAAGCGGAATT
Source organism: uncultured Acidobacteriaceae bacterium (assembly GCA_964242195.1). Classification (GTDB taxonomy): domain Bacteria; phylum Acidobacteriota; class Terriglobia; order Terriglobales; family Acidobacteriaceae; genus Granulicella. The sequence continues at coordinate 46,387 of CAXTBI010000001.1, read as the reverse complement.
ACAGCACACCCCGCAGACCGACCAATTGGTCGCGCGTGTGCACCAACTATATGAGCAATATAGCAAGCTGCAGCAATCGCTGAACCAGGAAGCCGCGGCCACTCTGCGTACCGATGAGCCAGCCAAACTGGCTGACCTGATCGGTGCCAATCTGCCGCTGTCGATTGAAGAAAAGCAGCAACTGCTCGAGGTGTTCGATCCGGAAATGCGCCTGGCGCGTGTAGCCGACGTTCTGGATATCGCGATCGAAAAGCTGAATGTGGACCGCACCATCCAGTCGCGCGTGAAGCGGCAGATGGAGCGCGCGCAAAAAGAGTATTACCTCAACGAGAAAATTAAGGCGATTCAAAAAGAGCTCGGGCGTGGCGAGAAGAGCGAGTTCGACGAGCTGAAGAAGAAGATCGAAGATGCCGGCATGCCCAAGGACGTGCAGGAAAAAGCCACGCAGGAGTTGAAAAAACTCGAAGCGATGCCGCCGATGTCGGCCGAGTCCACGGTAAGTCGAAACTACTTGGATTGGCTGCTGGCGGTGCCATGGCGCAAGCGCTCCAAGGAAATACGCTCCATTGAAAATGCCGAGCAGGTCCTGAACGAAGATCATTACGGACTGGAAAAGATCAAGGAACGCATCCTGGAATTTCTGGCCGTGCGCCAGTTGGTGAAAAATCCCAAGGGATCGATTCTGTGCTTTGTCGGACCTCCAGGTGTAGGCAAGACCTCGCTCGGCATGTCCATCGCCAAGGCGACGGGGCGCAAATTTGTGCGCATGTCCTTGGGCGGTGTTCGCGACGAAGCAGAGATTCGCGGGCATCGGCGAACCTACATCGGTGCCCTGCCCGGGCAGATCATTCAATCCATGAAAAAGGCCGGTACCAAAAACCCGGTGATCATGCTGGATGAAATCGACAAAATGGCTTCAGACTTCCGCGGCGATCCGGCCTCGGCTCTGCTGGAAGTGCTGGATCCGGAGCAGAACAATACTTTTCAGGACCACTACCTGGATGTTGAGTACGACCTTTCGCAGGTGCTTTTCGTGGCAACCGCGAACGTGTTGCACACGATCCCGGGACCGTTGCAGGACCGCATGGAAATTCTCCGGCTCTCGGGATATACCGAGCTCGAGAAACTGGAAATCGCCAAGCAGTACCTGGTCAAAAAGCAGCTTGAGGGTACAGGGCTGAACAACGGCCAGGTAACCCTGACGGACGACGCGCTGCGTGGCATCATTCGCAGCTACACACGCGAATCCGGCGTGCGCAATTTGGAACGGGAAATTGGCAATGTCTGCCGCAAGGTGGCACGGCGTTTCGTTTCCGACAACGAGTACAAGCAAGCGGTCACCGGTGAGAACCTGTCGGATCTTCTGGGCGTTGCCAAATACCGTGACTCGCAGGTGCACGAAAGAAATGAGATCGGTCTTGTGACCGGTCTGGCCTGGACGGAGATGGGCGGTTCCATCCTTCAAACCGAAGTGCAGGTGCTCGACGGCAAAGGAAAGATGACCGCGACCGGCCAGCTTGGCGACGTGATGCAGGAATCGGCACAGGCCGCGCTGACGTATATCCGTTCACGCGCGCATCACCTTGGCTTGCAGAAAGACTTCTATCGCAATATCGACATTCACATCCACGTTCCGGAAGGGGCCATCCCGAAGGACGGTCCCTCCGCCGGGATCACGCTGGCAACAGCGTTAGCCTCGGCACTGACCAAGATCGATGTGCGCCGGGACATCGCCATGACGGGGGAAATCACCCTGCGCGGGAAGGTTCTGCCGATCGGTGGACTGAAAGAGAAGTTGCTGGCCGCGCATCGGGCCGGTATCTTCGAAGCCATACTGCCGGCGGACAACCGCAAGGACCTGGCCGAGTTACCTGACCTCATCAAAAATACGATGAAGTTGAATTTTGTCGAAAACATGGATGAAGTACTGGAGATCGCTCTTGCAGCCAAGCTGCCCAAGCTGACAGAGGAAACTCCGGAAGCGTTGGAAGGTATGCCACCGCCGACCGCCGAGCCACCGGCGCACCTTGTGCCGAGGCAGTAACGCGACGTCAGTATTGCGACGGTGATAATGAAACGGCGATCATGCGACAAGGCCCGGCTAGCGCCGGGCCTTTCCATCTCCTAGACCTTGCGAACGAACTGCAGGATCAGGGAAATAATCGCCAGGATAATCAAGAGATGGATGAAGAATCCGGCGACGTGAAACACGACAAAACCGAGAATCCACGCAACGAAAAGTACCAAAGCAATGATAAGAAACATCGACAGCCTTTCTGTCCGACAACGTGTGTTCGAAGGCGGGACACAAGGCCTTGGAGCAGTGGGAGGCCGCGCAAGTTGCTTGGGAGGATAGGATTCCGCCTTTAGCCTGCACGGGCCTTAGCAGCCGCCAGCGATCGACGGGATCAGCATCACCTCGTCTCCATCGGCGAAGGGATGGGCATCGCCGCCCAGAAACCGAATGTCCTCATCGTTGATATAGACATTGATGAAGCGGCGCAACTTGCCCGCATCATCTTTCACGTTCTGGGCAAGGGCCGGGTATCGTACATCGATTTCCGAAAGCAGCGAAGGGAGATCCCTCGCCTCGGAGGCGAAGCTCTTCTGTCCTTCCGTATGCCGAGCCAACGCTGTCGGCAGAACGACCTTGACGCTCACTGCACACCTCCGGCCAATACGAGTTCTTCCACGCCCGCGTCCCTGTGTAGAAGGCCGGCATCCACCGCTCGAATGTATTCATCGAAGGCGGCGAGCTTCGGCTTGACAGGCTGGGCGGTGTCGAATCGCCCATACAGGGCATCCAGCGTTTTCAGTCCATTGCCGGTGATGCAGCTGACCGTAACCTCATCCGGGCCAATACGTCCATCGGCGTAAAGACGCGCCGTCACGGCCGTGGTCACCCCGCCGGCAGTTTCGGTGAAGATGCCTTCGCTCTCGGCCAGTTCCTGTATGCCAGCCACGACTTCCACATCGGATACATCGTCCGCATAGCCGTGGGAGTCGGCAATCATCTTGGCCGCCATGGGGCCGTCCGCCGGATTTCCGATTGCAAGCGAGCGGGCGATGGTGTTCGGCCGCTGCGGCTCAATGTAGTCCCAACCCTGCTTGACGGCATGCGAAATTGGCGAGCACCCCGTCGCCTGCGCACCGAAAAAGCGCACCGGCTTGTCTTCCACCAGGCCAAGGTAGACGAGTTCCTTGAAAGCTTTCTGAATCTTGCGAATCAGCGAACCGCCGGCCATGGGCACAACCACGTTGTCAGGCAACCGCCAGCCGAGTTGCTCGGCGATCTCATACCCGACTGTCTTGGAGCCTTCCGCATAGTAGGGCCGCAGGTTTACGTTGACGAAACCCCAGTTGTATTCATCGGCGATCAGCGTGCAAAGCCGATTGACATGATCGTAATTGCCGTCAACACGGACCAGCCGCGCACCATAGACCTGCGTTCCAAGAATTTTGGCCTGCTCAAGGTCGGCCGGAACAAGAATGCACGCCTTGAGGCCGAGACGGGCAGCCTGCGCGGCTACCGAGTTGGCAAGATTGCCTGTCGAAGAACAGCCGACCACCTCGAAACCGAACGCCTGCGCATTGGCCAGCGCGACGGAAACGACGCGATCCTTGAAGCTCAGCGTGGGAAAGCAAACGGCGTCGTTCTTCACGTAAAGGTGGCTGGCACCCAGTCGCTTGCCCAAACGTTTAGCGCGGACCAGCGGTGTAAACCCGACAGGCAGATCGGGCTGAAACCCCGGGGGAATTGGAAGCATTTCCTTGTAGCGCCAAATGTTGGCCGGGCCGGCTGCAATGCTCTCCCGCGAAACGCGTCCACGCATCCGTTCGAGGTCGTACTGCACTTCAAGAGGTGCCAGGCACTCGTCGCAAGCTGATTGAGGTCGATTGCCGAAACCTTTGCCGCATTCGTGGCACCGCAGCTCATAGCCTGTACAGGAATACTCCATCGATCACTCCGGTGAGCGAGGGGTGCTGCTGGCTGTGACGGCTCTTACCGGATGTCGGGATACAGAGAGACGTGGATGCAGAAGGATCTCGGGCACAGCTCTGCTCCACCGAATCTCATGTGTCCTGTCGCCAGGCGAGAGTTGACACCGGTACTGTGTTCTGTCCGGTTGTCGTGGCGTCACAGGGCTCGTCCCTCAACCACTCTGCATGAAATTCGACCCGCTCATCACGGGTGGAATGGTTCACTTGTAACACGGTGGTAGACGCGTTGCAAGTCACTTCGTGTTGCTTTTGCCCGCTACTTCTGTTGCATGTTCTGTTGCATGCTGCCGTGCCTGCTTGGCCTTTTCCGTGTTAGGCACAAATTGCTGCCCTTTTCGTGAACCACGCACTTTGGCCGTATCCGTCGTTTTCTTTTCTTCCGAAGAAAGTTCTTTCCAGGCGTCATCCGGCAAGTAGCGATGCGTTTCCACACCACCCTTCCCGTCGTCGCGGATCGCCGGCTTACCGTCGGCGGTGTGCCAGTGTTCGTCACCCCATTGCTTCAGGTGCTCCTGCGCTTCGTCCGGCGGGTGCTTGTAGCCGCCGCCCTGGGCGACATACTCATGGGCGACCATCTGGGCCTTGCGGGCGCTCCACTGGCCGGGCTTGCCGCCTTTGTCGCCTGCCAGCACTTCTTGCTTGATGTGTTCGCGCAACGCTGGGTCGGTGTAGTTGCCCTCATGGGCGGCCTTTGCGGGACGTTTCCTCGCAACGCCTTTGCCCGTGGACTTCGCGGCTGCCGACTTTTTCGCCGGTGCCCTGCCACCAGCCTTTGCAACAGTCCATTTAGACGCAGCCTTCTTGGTTGCCATGCTCAACCACCTGTCAGCGTCGGATGCAGGTTGGCGCCGTTCGACGCACGCGACCGGGCCACGCTTGCATTTGCCCTTCTCGACCCGGATGGCAAGCTTCTCCAATGGGCGAACCGATCCGGCGCCAGCCCTCACCCCTGAACGGGCGCGGCGCGCTATGCTCGAAGCATCGTGCCCGAAACGACCCCCATCATCGGTGTCCTCGCTCTTCAAGGCGCTTTTGACGTCCACGCCCAGCGCCTGGCCGAGCTCGGCGCCGTCACCCGTCTCGTTCGCAAGCCCGAAGACCTCGCCGAACTCGATGCCCTGGTCATCCCCGGCGGCGAATCCACCGCCTTTCTCAAGCACCTCGAGCGTGCCGGCTTCTACGACGTCCTCGACGCTTTCGTGCACACCAAGCCCGTCTTCGGCACCTGCGCCGGCTGCATCCTGCTCGCCCGCGAGGTCACCAACCCTCCCCAGCGCAGCTTTGGCGTACTCGACGCCACCGTAGAGCGCAACGCCTACGGCCGCCAAAACGACTCCGCCATTCGTACCGAGGAAACCGCCCTGCCTGGCGGCCCACTTGAAGCGGTCTACATTCGCGCACCTCGCCTCAGCGGCCTCGGTCCCGGCGTCGAAACGCTCGCCAGCCGGGACGGCTCCCCCACCCTCGTCCGCCAGGGCCATATCCTCGCCGCTACGTTTCACCCCGAACTCAGCCAGGACCGCCGCGTGCACCAGTTCTTTCTCGACATGGTCGCAACCGGTTCGATTTAGCCGTGGGGTGAGCGTCATCGAAGCGCAAACACTGCGTGCGGTTGCAGGAAATTTGCGCGACAAGCTCCTACAATGAAAGCTGTGCCGACCGCACCGCAGCCCTTCGCCGGCCTTCGTTTCTGGCACCTGCCGGCCGACGCCTCGCGCCACGGCCCCGCACTCGACGCACGTCTGCTGCTCAATCTCTGGATCGCCCTTACACTTTTCGCGCTTCTGCACGTCCTGCTGTTTGCCGGGCTCGCCTCTCGTCGCCGCGCCCCGCGCCCAATCCACAAATTCACCCTGGAATACCTCCCTCTCGCGCTGTTCACCCTGCTTTTCGCCTGGCTAGGGCTCCGCGCGCAGCACCTCTGGGCCGAGCAGCGCTATACCGGGGCCAGCCTCTCGGCCATGCAGGTCCAAGTCACCGGGATGCAATTTGCCTGGTATTTCCGCTACCCCGGCCACGATCGCACCTTCGGTCGTACCTCCCTAGCCCTCGCCGACCCCGGGGCTGGCGATCCCCTCGGCCTGGACCCCCACGATCCCTACGGCCGCGACGATCTTGTCGGGGGCGAACTTGTGCTCCCCGCCGGCCGCGAGGTCGATCTCACCCTGCGCGCCCAGGACGTGATCCACGGTTTCGCCATCCCGGAAATGCGCGTCAAGCAAAACGCCGTTCCCGGTCAGGACACCCACATCCACTTCACGCCGGAAATCGCCGGCACCTACGCCATCCTCTGCACGCAACTCTGCGGCCTCGGCCACTACCGCATGCATGCCGTCCTCCGCGTCCTCCCGGAACCCGCCTTCAACACGTGGCTCGCTACCCGCGAGGCAGCCAAAGCCGCCGCGCTACCCCCAACACCACCGGATCCAGCACAACCGGGAGCGCCATCATGAGGATCTCCACCCCCGCCCAAACCCCGGGTGCCCCATCTTCGCGCGGCTCCACCGCACTAAGGTGGGTTCAGGTCCTCAAACACAATCTCTTCTCCACTCACCACCGAACCATCGGGATCGGCTACCTCCTCCTCGCGACCCTCGCCGTGGTCATCGGTACGGTTCTTTCCCTGCTGATGCGTCTTCACCTCGCCTGGCCCGCGTGGAATCTGCCCCTCCACGGCCCGGTTCTGCCCGAGCAATACCTCGCCCTCGTTACCATGCACGGCACCCTCATGCTCTTCTACGTCATGTCCGTCGCCCCCCAGTCCGGCTTTGGCAACCTGATTTTGCCGTCACAAATTGGCTCTCCTCGCATGGCCTTCCCGCGCCTCAACGCGCTCGCCCTGTGGCTCACGGGCGTCGCCCTGCTGATCCTGCTTTCCGCCTTCTTCGTCCCGGGCGGCTCCCCCATCTCCGGCTGGACCGCCTACCCGCCCCTTTCGGCTACGCCGCTCGCCGGCCCTGGGCAGGGGCTCGGGCTCGACCTCTGGCTCGGCAGCCTGGCCGTTTTCGCCGTTGCGTCCACCATCGGCGCGGTCAACACCCTCACCACCGTGATTGGCCTGCGCTGCCGGGGTATGACGTGGCAGCGCCTTCCGCTTACCGTCTGGGCCTGGTTTACCACCGCGCTCTTGGCCGTGCTTGCTTTTTCGGTCCTGCTCGCCGCCATTCTGCTCCTGTTTTGCGATCGCCATTTCCATACAGGCTTTTTCGTCCCTTCGCAGGATTTGATCAATGGTGTCCTGTTACGGCACACCGGAGACGGCTCCCCGCTGCTCTGGCTTCACCTGTTCTGGTTCTTCGGCCACCCCGAGGTTTACATCGCCATTCTCCCCGGCATGGGCCTCACCTCGATGGTTCTGGCTAACTTCGCCCGCCGCCCGGTGTTCGCCTACCGCCTCATGATCGCCACCACGCTTCTGATCGGCTTGCTGGGCATCCTCGTCTGGGGTCACCATATGTTCGTCTCCGGCATGAATCCTTTTGCCGGCACCGTCTTCAGCGCCTCTTCCCTCGCCATTGCGGTCCCCGCTACGGCCAAGGTCCTAAGCTGGCTGGCCACGGTCTGGCGCTCTCGCCCCCGCCTCACCACGCCCATGCTCTTTGCCCTGGGTTTCGTCTCTCTCTTTGTCACGGGCGGCCTCTCGGGCCCTATCCTCGCGCAGCCGATCTTGGACGAATATCTGCACAACACCTTCTTCGTTGTCGCCCATTTCCATCTCATCATGGCGATGGCCGGCGTTTTCGGCCTCTTCTGCGGCCTTTACTACTGGGCACCCATTCTGTTCCATCGTCGCCTGGCGGAAGGCCTCGGCAAACTCCATTTCTGGGGCACCCTCTTTTTCACCTACAACTGCTTTCTCCCCATGCACCTCACCGGCCTCAGCAGCGAGCCGCGCCACTACGCGCAACTGGCCTCAGTCCCCGGCCCCGCCAGCAACCTCCTCGCCGGCACCATGGGCACCCAGCGCCATATCAGCGCCTCGGCGATCGGTCTTGCCCTCGCGCAACTGCCCTTCCTGCTCAACCTGGCGCTCTCGCTCCGCCGCCCGCGCGAAACAGACGAAAACCCCTGGCAGGCGACCACTCTCGAGTGGGCGCCAGCCGCGTTCGCCCCCGAAAATCCGGCCGACCCTCCCATCGTTTATCGCCAACCTTGCTCCTACAGTCTTTCCGATCGCACCTTTTCACCCCAATGGACGCCGGATGCGGTCCCCGAGGGGGACATTGGCCCACATCGGGAGTAGTCTGTGTGTGCACGTAACTAACTGGCCGCATCAAAGGCACGTATGCCGACGACTCTCACTCCCCCAGAGATCGACCGCCGATACAGTACCGGTGAAGGGGATAACGGCTCGGGCCGCCGTCCTCCCACCGACAAACGCACCGGCGGCAACGGTGACAATGAGAACTGGCGCGATCGCCCCTCCGGTCGCCGCGGTCCCCGCGACCGCCTGGTTCAGGCACGGATCGGCATGTTCTTCGCCCTTGGCGGCGATCTCATGTTCTTCGTCGCCCTGGTCAGCGTGTTTTTTGTCACCAAGGCCAACGGCCACTTCGACGCCTACGATCGCTACATCAACGAGTGGCTTCCCACCGCCATTCCGTCCATCCTTTGGCTCAATACCGCCGTTATCGTGATCAGCTCCGTCACCGCCGAAGCCGCCCGCCGCGTCATGTTTCATGAGCACCACGTCATGGACGAATGGTTCGGTTACGGCCGGCCTACCTCCAGCCGCGCCATGGTCTGGCTCTCGATCACCCTTGCGTTGGGCCTTCTTTTCCTTGCCGGCCAGTGGATTGCCTGGAAACAACTCGCCGCCGCCCACGTATACTTCGGCTCCAACCCCAGCAGCCACTTCTTCTACCTCATCACCTTCACCCACGCCGCCCACCTTTTCCTGGGCATCGGCGGCCTCATGTGGGCGCTTTGGCTGCTGGTCTACTCCCGCCAGATGGCCACCCGCCAGGTCGTCGTCGATTCCGCAGTCTGGTACTGGCACGTTATGGGCGTGCTTTGGATCTTCCTCTTCGCCCTGCTCGAATACGCACAATAGCGACGGAGCCCGGCGCGCCACGTCGATGTCGCGACCTCATCCTTGCGTTGTCACTTTCTTTGTCCTCCCGCAGGGATCTGCTTTCCCGGTCTCACCACCCAAGGTCCCATGACGAAGCACCCATCTAACCCGCTTCTCGCCGCGGTCGCAACACTTCTATTCCTACTGGCCGCACCAGCCCACGCGCAAGGCTGCGCCCAGTGCCTCGACAGCACCCGCGCCACACCGCCGCAGGTCCAGGCAGCATATCGCCACGCCATTTACCTGCTTGGCGGAACGGCGGGCAGTCTCTTTATTGCCGGAACACTTCTCCTCCGCAGATCCCGCTAGGCAACCCGCCATCGATATAGAAGAACTTCAGTTTCATTGTCATTCCCGAAGGGAATCTGCGTTTGTTCCGGGAACTGCCCCATCTTCACCATTGGCGAACCCGCTCCGTAGCGATCTTTCCTAAGCTATAAACGCGTCATCTCGACCGAAGGCGAATCCGACGTGGAGAGACCCCTGTATCTTGCCTGGCGCTGCACAAAATGAGGCCCCTACAGCTCCAACATGATCTTCAGCGAATCCGGCCTCGGATTCGAAGCCAGCCGCACAGCCTCCGCCGCATCCTCCACCGAGAACCGGTGCGAAATCAGCTTCGTAAAATCCAGCTCCCCGCTGCGGTAGCCCCCAAAGACCAGGTCGACCCCCTCAGCCTGGATCGCCACCGACGCCGAATAGGATCCCATCAGCGTCTTCTCCTCCATGCAAACAGCCGCCGGATCGAACGGCGCCGTCCCATGTTGCGTGCTTGCAAACAGCATAACGCGCCCACCCGGCCGAACCGCGTCCATGGCCATCCCAATCAGCGCATCCGACCCGACCGCCACCAGGGCGACATCCGCCCCGCGTCCCTCGGTCGCCCGCTTGCAGGCACCCACCACATCGCCCCGCGCATCGAGCGGTTGCCGCAGCCCAAACCCAGCCGCCACCGCATGCCGCTCCGGGTACAGGTCGGAGGTCAGCACGGCGGCCCCGGTGCGCCGCGCCAGCGCCGCCAGGATGATCCCGATGCTTCCCTGCCCCACCACCAGCACCGTATCGTCCGGTTCCAACCCCAGCAGCCGAATCGCCTTGAAGCATGTATTCACCGGCTCAAGGAAGGCGGCCTGCTCCAACGGAATGTCGTCCGGCACATGAATCAGCCCCGCCGGGGTCACGCCGTCGCCGACGATCCAGTCCATCACGCGAATGTACTGAGCGAATCCGCCCCCGGCTGCCGTTCCCAGACCCGCCGTCGTTCCCACCTTTTTGTACTGCTCGCATTGCGCAAACGTCCGCTTGCGACAGTAAAAACAATCGCCGCACGGAATGTGATGAAACGCCATCACGCGGTCCCCAACAGCGAATCCACGCACGCCTTCACCCACCGCCGCCACGGTGCCGGCCATCTCGTGGCCAAACACCCGTGGCGCCGGATGCGATCCCGTATGGATTTTCTTCAGGTCCGTCCCACAAATGCCGCAGGCGGCCAGCCTCACCAGCACTTCGCCCGCCCCGATCTCCGGCAAATCCAGGGTTTCGGTCACGATCACGTCGGGCGCACGGTATACAGCCGCCCGCATGGAGCTGGGAAGTACGTCAGACATAGGCCCGTCCAGTGTATCGACAATGCCCGGCCCGATGCCCGGCCCACACAGCGACCCGCCTGCTCAAAACCGCTTCACCAGCCAGACCCCCGCCACCAGCAGCGCACATCCAATCAGCCTTCCCGGCCCGGCCGTATGCTGCCGCAGCCCAAGCACCCCAAACTGGTCCAGCAGCACCGAAATGATCAGCGCGGCGGTCACACTCAGGCAGGTAAACGTCCCCGCACCCAGCTTCTGCACCAGGGTCAGCCCGGCGATCGTCGATCCAATGCTGATGACGCCGCCCGTCCACGCCCACCAGCTCACCGAGCGAAGGTCCACCGTCGGCAAAGGCTGCCTGGCAAACGCCTGGATCACCAGCATGCCCGCCAGCCCCGTGCCATACACCGCGATTCCCGCCCACACCGGCTGCTGGAGCTGCTTGTTCAACTGGCCATTCGTAGCCGACTGGAACGGATTCGCAGCCCCTGCCAGGAGAGCGACTAAAAACGCGAACGGACCCACAATGGCACCTCATACCTCCCGCGAAACCCCGCTCGCGCGGCTTATGTTCCCGAGATGATCTCCAAAAGTCTCTCACTCAACGCCCTGAGCGCACGATGGCTTTCCCTGCCCAGCCGCGCCGCATCTCGCCAATGGTGCGGGCGCAGGGTCGTATGCATCGCAAACGCCGCTGTACGGAACTGCCCGTGCGCCCCCGCGAACCGCCCCAGCGACGCCAGCTCAACGTCGTGCGCGTCGGAAATGCCCTTCACGGCCCGGAACCGCAAGCCGTGCGCGGCCGCCAAACGCCCGACCGTGGCCGCTTCCATGTCCACCATGGTCGCACGGTACGCCGCCGCCAGCCGCGCCTTCTCCCGCACCCCGGCAATCTTCTCTGTGGTCACCAGCACCTCCGAGGCCTCGCCCCCGTCCGCGCGAAACCGCTCTCCGGTCGCCGCGCTGACGACCGATCCTGCCTCGAAAACCGAACCCGCAACCGCGGAAACCCCGCAGCCCCCAGCCAAACCGGCTGAGACGACACACCCAGGCTGAAACGCCTCCCAAACCGCGGCAAAGGCCAGCGTTGCCCGCGTCGCGCCCATGCCGGCGGTCACGATCACTGCCGTCGGCAGGCGATATAAATGGATTCCTGCGCTCAGCATGTCCGATGCGGGCCGCGTGCGCCCCACCAGGCCCCGCACCTCACGTGGCAGCGCCGCAATCACCGCAAACGGAACGTCGGCTTTCATGGCATCCGCGGCGGGGCGGGCGCGTATCCGTTGCGGATGAACCAGCGGCACGCCTCGCGCAAAGCCTCCTCCACGGAAAGCACCCGCAGACCCAATTCGCGTTCCGCCTTCGCCGAGCTCGCAAACATCAACTTGCGCCCCATCCGCACGGCCTCCACGGTAGCCCGCGGCTCCTTCCCCCGCAGCTTTCCGGTGATCGTCTCATCGAACAAAGCGAACGCCATCGCCAACCCGTGCGGCACCTGCACTTTCGGCGACGGCAGCCCGGTCAGTTCCGCCAGCTTGTCCAGAATCTGCTTCAAGGTCAGATTTTCCCCGCCCAGAATGTAGCGTTCCCCAGGCCGTCCCGCTTCGAGCGCGTGCAAATGCATCCGCGCAATCTCACGCGCATCCACAAGGTTCAGCCCGGTCTTCACAAAGGCCGGAAAGTTGCGCTGGAGGAAATCCACCACGATGCGCCCGGTCGGCGTCGGCCTGGCATCGAGCGACCCGATCGGCGTCGTGGGGTTCAGCACGATCACGTCCTGGCCCTGCCTGCCCGCGTCCAGAGCCACCTGTTCGGCCATCCATTTCGACCGCTTGTAGTGCCCGATCATGTCCGCTTCCGTGACCGGGGCCGCCTCATCCACGACCGTCCCATCGGAACGAAATCCCATCGTCGCCACGCTCGACGTGTACACCACCCGGGGCACACCGGCTGCGCGCGCCAGCTGCAGCAGGCGGCGCGTGCCCTCCACATTGGCCTTGTACATCTCTGCCGGATCGGGCACCCACAGGCGATAATCCGCCGCCACGTGAATCAACGCATCACAGCCCTGCAAGGCGGAAGCGAAGCCATCCGGATCCCGCAGATCGCCGGTAACGAGGTCGGCCGAGGCCGGCAGAAACGATCGATTCGATGAGGGTCGAACCAGCAGCCGCAAGCTGGCTCCCTGCTCTGCCGCCATCTGCGCCACATGCGCACCCACAAACCCTGTTGCGCCTGTGACAAAGAGCCGCATACCTAATCCAGTGCTTCAGGGGCGATCTGGATGTTTGTCTCGCCGGCGGCCTTCTTTTCCCAGTACTTCCGCACCCATGCCTCGAATGTTTTTCCTGCCGCCGTATCCCGGCCGGAAAACCGCAACGCCGCCACGTCGGTATACGGAATCATCAACCGAGCTGGCGTCGTTCCCGCCGCCGCTCCTTTGGCGGGCGAAGGCATCAGGCGCACCACGGAATCCGCCAACGTCGTCCCGGTGCGCCGATCATACAGATAACCCTCAACCACGCTGCCGTCCCGGCGCGTTACGGTGACATCGCCGCGGTAATCGAAGGCCTTCTCGAGCGCCTCGCGAATTTCGGCCTCTGTCGCCAATGCCGGGATCCAGCCCTCGAGATTCTCGCGCTCGCGGCCCGCCGCATGCTCCAGATCGTCCGGGCTGGCATGCTCCAGCTGCTCCGCTTTCAGGTGCTCCTGTCCAGGGGTGGCCATCGCTAGTCTCCCGCCACGCCGGTGAGCGAATTGTCGACAGAAGTCGTCACCACCACGGGCACCGGTTTTGCCATGCCTCCGGGAGCGATTTGCACCAGGGGAACGTGCCCTTCCGGCTTCCATTCGTTCAGCAGTGCTTGGGCTCGCGGGTCATCATATTTCTTATTCAAAAATGCCTTCGCTGTCTGGACGAAGCCCTTGAACGAACTGAAGGTATAGTCCACGCCCGAGGCTTCATACCCTGAATGCACCATGCAATTCGCGCAGCGCGGGTTTCCGCTCTCGGTGCCGTAGTTGGACCACTCCACCTCGTCCATCAGCTCCTGGAAGGTGTCCGCATATCCGTCCTGCAGCAGGTAACAGGGCTTTTGCCATCCAAAGATGGAGTACGTCGGCATGCCCCACGGCGTGCAACGAAGTTCCTTGTGCCCCATCAGGAACTCCATAAACATGGGCGAGGCATTAAACTCCCAGCTCTTCTTGCGGTTAGAAAGAATGGCGCTGAACAGCTTGCGGCTCTTGGCGCGGCCGAGGAAATGCTGCTGATCCGGTGCCTTGTCATAGGTGTAGCCGGGCGAAACCATCATCGATTCCACCCCCGCTTCCATCATCTGGTCAAAGTGCCGGCGCACCGAATTCGGATCTGCTCCATCGAACAGCGTCGTGTTCGTCGTGACGCGAAAGCCCGCCTCTACCGCCGCCCGTACGCCTTCCATCGCAATGTCGTACCCACCCTCGCGGCACACGCCAAAGTCGTGGTGCTCCCTTTCGCCGTCCACATGCACGGAAAAACTGAGGTACTTGCTGGGCTTGAAGAGGTGCAGCTTTTCTTTCAGCAGAAGCGCGTTGGTGCACATATACACATACTTTTTGCGCTCGACCAGGCCGGCCACGATCTCCGGCATGCGCGGATGCAGCAACGGCTCGCCACCCGGAATCGCCACCATCGGCGTTCCGCACTCTTCGACCGCGCGGAAACAGTCCTCGGGCGTCAACTCCGCCTTCAGGATATGCGCCGGGTACTGAATTTTCCCGCAGCCCGCACAGGCCAGGTTGCAGCGAAACAGCGGCTCCAGCATCAGCACCAGAGGGTAACGCTTGCGCCCCTTGATCTTCTGCTTCAACACGTAAGTGGCAACGGTAAACGCCTGCGATACAGGGACGGCCATCCGAACAACTCCTTTGCACTGCCGGGCTCTTGCACTTACCCAGGCCCCAAAACTGCTGCCCTGGATAAGATGAAGCCCCGGCGCTCTACGCTTCGGACGCTTCGCGCCCCATTGCCTTGCAATACGTCGTCAAAGCCAAAAGTGGAAAATATTGCTTATAAAGATGATAGCCAAGATAGAACACGCGCGGGAAGCCTGTTCCCGTGTAGTAGCTCTCTCCGTTACGCCCCGGGATCAACTCATCCCAACTGCCGTCCTCATGTTGGCGCTCCGTAAGCCACCGAACCCCCTTGGCGACGGAGTCGGAACGCGTATCGTTCGCCGCCAGAAGCCCAAGCAGCGCCCAGGCCGTCTGGGATGGCGTCGAAGGCCCAACACCCTTCTCCGCGGAGTCGTCGTAGGTGCCGCAACTTTCGCCCCATCCGCCGTCCGCGTTCTGCACCATGCGAATCCACTCGGCCGCCTGCTGCACCGCCGGCTCCAAATGGGAATAATCCATCGCCTGCAGGCCGCGCAGCACCAGAAACGTGCCGTACAGGTAATTCACGCCCCATCGGCCAAACCACGAGCCGTCGCTTTCCTGCTCGCGCAGCACAAATTGCACAGCCTTTTCCACCCGCGGATCGCGCCGCGTATACCCATAGGCCGCCAGCATTTCCAAAATGCGCCCGGTAATGTCGGCGGTCGGCGGATCGAGCATGGCATTGTGATCGGCAAACGGAATGTACTGAAAAATGTTTTTGGTGTTGTCCTTGTCAAACGCCGCCCATCCACCCTCGCGGCACTGCATGGCCATCACCCAGTTCACCGCCCTCTGCTCCACCTCGTGCTGGTAGCGCTCCCGGGGGTTCTCCACCGCCTTCAAACCCAGCAGAACCTGCCCCGTGTCGTCGACATCCGGGTAGAACTCGTTGCTGAATTCGAAGTACCATCCACCCGGCTCCACGTTCCGGACCTTTTCTGCCCAATCGCCTTTGTGCCGCACTTCGCGAGCCAATATCCAGTCGGCTGCCTTCAACAGGCGCGGATCGGTCCTCGACACGCCCGCTTCGCCCAGCACGGTCATCACCTGCGCCGTATCCCATACAGGCGAAAAACAGGGCTGCATGCGCAGCGTCGGAATCGGATACTCCGGCGTTCCTTCCGGCTCGTCGATCGCCAGCTTTTCAAATTCGTCCATCGCCCGGATAAAGTGCGGGTCGTCCTTCGAATAGCCAAGATTGTGCAGGGCCACAATCGAATTCAACATCGCCGGGTAGATCGCCCCCAGACCGTCCGAGCGCTCAAACCGGTCCAGCATCCACTGCTCGGCCCGCCCCAGGGCCAGGCGACGCAGCGGACGGATGTGGAAACGCTCCGCCCAGTGCGTCATGCGGTCGAAAAACAGAAAGAAATTGCGCCAGGATACCGGCTTGCGATCCCAGCGGAGATGCAGCTTCGCATTTTCGCGGCCGCCGACGAACAACTCGTCGATGCCCTGCTCCGCGGTCAGCTGCCGCAGCGGCTTCTTCGCATACAGGATCGAAAGCGGCACAAGAATTCCGCGCGACCATGAACTGATCTCGTGAATGTTGAAATAAAACCAGTTGGGAAACAGAACAATCTCGGGCGGAACCGCCGGCACAGCGTCGTAATCGTATTGGCCCAGGGTGCAAAGGTAGATCTTGGTGAAGGTGTTGCATTCCACCACGCCGCCCAGGGACAGCACATTCTCTCGCGCCCGCACCATCACCGGATCGTCGATCCCCCGGCCCATCAACTTCAGCGCCAGGTAACACTTCACGCCGTAGCTGACGTTGCTGGGCCCACCCGGGTATACGCTCCATCCGCCATCCCCGTTCTGGTGGCGCAGAATCTCGTTCGCACACCGCTCCATCCGGCCGCGGTCTCCCGTGCCCAAAAGCGTGTGCAAAAAAATGTAGTCGGCCTCAAGCATGCTGTCGGCTTCAAGCTCACCGCACCAATAGCCCTGCTCATCCTGCTGCCCAAGCAGCCAGGATACCGACCGATCGATCGTCTTTTTTACCTGATCCATTCCAAGATCGAGCCGCCCAAACCGTGGCTGCCGCGCTTCTTGGGTATTTCCAATGATTAAACTCATGCACTCTCGTTTTGCCCAGGGGAACACGCGCCGACGCCCTCCAACATGGAGGCACGACGAACAGCGAGTGCGCTAGGGAGCTGGATGAATCGGAGGTGCAGACGTGATGGCCTGCACAATTTCAGGTGGAAGGCCAAAACGCACATTTTCCGGCATCACTTCCACCTCTTCCACGGAGGAGAACCCCCGGCTTTGCAAAAAACTGACCACTTGCTGGACCAGAATTTCCGGCGCCGACGCGCCCGCCGTGATGGCCACGGTGGACACCGACTGCAACCATTCCGGCTGAATATCTTCCGCTTTGTCGATCAGGTACGATCCTGTCCCAAGATTCTGCGATACCTCCACCAGGCGGTTGGAGTTGGAACTGTTCCGCGATCCGACCACCAGCACAAGATCTGCACCGTGCGCGACATTCTTCACCGCCGTTTGCCGGTTTTCGGTCGCGTAGCAAATATCCTGCGCATGCGGTCCCACAATGCTTGGAAACCGCTCCTTCAGGGCCTGGATCATGGTGCCCGCTTCGTCGAGGGAAAGCGTGGTCTGGGTAAGGTAGGCCACCTTGTTCGGGTCGGGCACCACCAGATTGGCCACCTCTGCCGGCGTCGAGACCACCTGCGTTACCTCCGGCGCTTCACCCTGGGTTCCTTCCACCTCTTCATGATCCCGATGACCCACAAGCACAAGCGAATACCCCTGCCGGGCGAACTTGATCGCCTCCACGTGAACCTTGGTCACCAGCGGGCAGGTGGCATCGATCACCTTCAGGCCACGCTCCTTGGCGCGCTGGCGAACCGCCGGCGAAACGCCATGGGCGGAGTAAATCACACGCGCGCCGGAAGGAACTTCGTCCAACTCATTCACAAAAATGGCGCCTTTTTGCGCCAAATCGTTCACGACGTAGGAGTTGTGAACAATCTCCTTGCGCACATAGATGGGTGCGCCGAAAGCGTCGAGAGCGATCCGCACAATATCGATCGCACGCACCACGCCTGCGCAAAAGCCACGGGGTTTCAGCAGCAGAACGCGCTTTGTGGTGGATGCGGAGCCCGGGTTCGGCTGCACGTCGACGGGCTCGAGGGTGAAGGTCGTCACAACGATCAGTATACCCCGTATATGACCAGGATTCGAATGGGGGAGGGAGGCCTGCGCAACCTGGGCGTATCTTTGCAGGACCTCATCTCCCCCGCCTTTCCGGTCCGGAACTAGGTGCGGCCGGCGCAACCCGCATGCGGGCAATCGCAACCAAGTTCCGTCACACCGGCGGAGTCCTGGCAAATCTGGGAGCAATACTCTTTGTCATTCACCGTGCAGCTGCAGAGCGGGTGGGCGCATTTCTTTGGGTCGGCCATTGTCGATCTCCTTGTACATCCACACGGTTAGATGGCATGGGCAACGGTCCGTGTTGCTCCCAGCCTTCGGCTTCATCGGCTGGCTTCCACCATCTGCCGTGCATGCAGCCTGGAAGCCTCGGTCAGACTGGCGCCCGAAAGCATGCGGGCGATCTCCTCCACGCTCTCCCGGTCCGACGCCGTGCGCACACCGGTGCGCGTCCGCCCGCCCCGCTCCCCCTTTTCGATCAACAGGTGCCGGTCCGCAAAGGCCGCAATCTGTGGAAGGTGCGTAATGCAAAGAACCTGCTGCGTGCGTGCCAGCGCCTTCAGCTTCTGCCCGACCGCTTCGGCCGCCCGGCCGCCTATGCCGATGTCGATCTCATCGAAAACCAGCGTCCGCGGCAACGCCACACCGCGCTTTCGAGCCTGGCTGGCCGCCTGTTCCTCCACGGCCACCTTCAGCGCCAGCATCACCCGCGACATCTCGCCGCCGGACGCAATCTCGGTCAAGGGCTTCAACGGCTCGCCGGGATTGGTCGCAATCCGGTACGTCACCGCGTCCCAACCCGCCGCGCTCCAGCCCGCTTCGTCGGTCTGCGCCTTCACCTCGATGGTGAACTGCGCCTTCATCGCCAATTCATTGATTTGCCGCTCCGCCCGCGCCGCCAGCTTCACGGCCGCGGCCTGCCGCTTCGCCGTCAGCGCCCCGGCTGCTTCCCGGTAGCTCGCCGCGGCAGCCAGGGTTTGCCCGCCCAGCTCCGCCGAGCGCGCATCCCGGTTTTCCAACTCTTCCCATCGCTTCGCCGCCGCCGTCCCAAAAGCCAGGACGTCCGCCAGGGTCGGTCCATATTTCCGCTTCAGGCGGTCCAGCAGCGCCAATCGATCCTCCACCTCCGCCTGCCGTTCGGGCGAGGCCGCCGCTCCCCCGGCGAAGTCGCGCAGGCTGGAAGCCACATCCTCAATGGCCGCCTGCGCCGTGCGTAACTGCTGCGCCGCCTCCGCGAAACTCGCTTGGAAACGGGCCAGGTCCTCCACATGCCGAAGGGCTCCTCCCAACAGCCCTTCCGCGGACACCTCATCCTCATACAGCAGGCCCAGCGCCGCCGTGGATCCGGAAAAAAGCCGCTCCGCGTTCAACAGCAGCCGCTTTTCCGATTCCAGCCGCGCGTCCTCCCCCGCATCGGCGACCCCCGCCGCGTCAATCTCGCGCGCCTGAAAACTCCAAAGATCCATCTGCCGCAAACGGTCGCCTTCCGCGCTTTGCAACTCTTCGAGCTCGGCTCGCAGGGCACGCCATTGCCGGTACGCCGCCGCCGTGGCTTCTGTGCTGATGCTCGCCGAACGGTCCAGCAATCCCCCTTGCTGCGCCGTGTCAAACGCCATCGCGGTCTCCGATTGGGCATGCACCAGCGCCAACGCCGGCGCAAGTTGCCGCAAAGCTCCCACCGTGGCCGGCTGGTTATTCACAAATACACGTCCTTTCCCGCTTGCCCCCACTTCGCGTCGCAGCAGGACCTGGTCTCCGGCACCGTCCAGCCCATTGGCCTCAAGGACGGTGTCGGTTTCAGCGGTGGACTCGAATACGCAGCTCAGCACGGCCTTTTCCGCCCCGTGCCGCACCAACTCGCTCGACCCTTTGCCGCCCAGCAGCATCGTCAGCGCATCGATCAGGATGGATTTGCCCGCGCCCGTTTCCCCGGTCAACAAGTTCAGTCCCGGGCCAAACTCCGCAACCGTGGCATCGATCACCGCAAAATTTTCCGCTCTCAGTTCCAGCAGCATGCCGTCCCAACCTTCGCCATGGCTTCGCCTCGCCAGCGTAGCACGGCTGTTCGCGTAATCCGATTCCCATCCCTAGCCTAGCTTGAGTCCCCTGCCCTGATTCCCACGCTGCGCGCAGTACACTCGAACGCAGCGTATGACAGTTTTTTCCCTTGCTCTTTGGCTACAGGACCTGCCTGGAACCGCGGCGACCTCGGCCACCTCAACCGACGGCCCCATCGTCGCCGGCCATTCGGGCGCTCTCGCGGAAATGCTGCGCAACAGCGGACCCACGGCCCTCACCGTGCTTGCCCTGCTGCTGATCACCAGCATCTTTTCCTGGACCATCATGATCGCCAAGTGGCGCAGCTTCCGTGCAGCCGACGTCCAGAACCGCAAATTCGTGCGCGCTTTCCGCAAATCCGGGCGTCTCAGCGAGGTGGCTGCGGTGGCCGAGCAGTTTCATCCCAGTCCCCTGGTCGCCGTGTTCCATGAAATTCACGACGAATACCAACGCCAATCCGGCGGCCGCGGCACACCGCCCAACCCGCAGGCACTCGAACGCGCGGCGCAAACCGCCGCCAGCGAATCGCTCACGCTCATGGAAAGGCGCATGACGTGGCTGGCCACCATTGCGCAGATTGCCCCATTTATCGGGCTTTTCGGTACCGTTATGGGCATCATCGACGCCTTTCATGGGCTCGGCACCGCCGGCGCGGCCACCCTGCGCGCCGTTGCCCCCGGCATCAGCGAGGCCCTGATCACAACCGCCGCCGGCCTCATCGTCGCCGTCCCCGCCGTGGTCGGATATAACCAGCTCACCGCGCAGTTGCGCGAATTCGGTGCCCGCATGGATGATTTCGGTCGCGAACTTCTCAACGCCATCGAAAACGCCGCGCTCGTCCCCGGCAGCCACGTCGCGCAAACGGCGGCTCCGCAAGCGATCCCTCACCCCGACGACGATCGCCGGAGAACCGTCTAACCGCCATGGCCTTCACCACCAGCAAAGGACGAACGCAGACCTCGCTCGAAGGCATCAACATCACCCCTCTCGTCGACGTTGTGCTTGTGCTTCTGCTCATCTTTATGGTCACCGCCCCCGTCCTGCAAAGCGGCGTAGAGGTCGCCGTACCCCAGACCCGCACCGTCAACCAGCTCACGGAACAACATCGCGTGGTCACCGTCGACAAAGAGCAAAACGTGTTCCTGGATGACAAACCGGTGAACCTGCACGACCTCCCCGCCCTTCTCACCGGAGGCAGACTCGCCGGCAAAACGGTCTATGTCCGTGCCGATGCGCGCGTTCCCTTCGGTGCTTTCGCCTCCGTGATGGACGAGGTAAAACAGGCGGGAATCACCAATATCAGCATCGTCACCCAGCCTCTCCGCTGAACCCAAACGGCGTAGCTCGCTTTGCTCCCTCGATCCGTATGGCCTCCCCCATCCCATCCCGCGCCGGCAACCCCGAACCGTTCGACGCCCCCGGCGTCTACAATTCGCCCGGCGTCTACGATTCGCCGAAACCTCTTGCGGACGGGCTGGCCGGGGCGCTCGGCCTTCATCTCCTGGTGGGCGCCGCCCTGGTTGCGACCGCTTTCCTCGGCCACCGCACACCGGAGCGCTGGGGCGAGCGCCAGGCCTCGGTCGGCGCCATCCAGGCTTCAATAGTTTCAGCGATTCCCTTGCCATCCCCCGCAAAACCGGTCGAAAAGCAAGTTCTGGCTTCGGAAGACGAAAGCCAATCGCCGCCGCCCCCGCCGCCGGAGGCCGCCGATCCCCCGCCAAAGCCGACCGACCTCCTGATCAAGGCCAAAACAGCAACAAAGACGCCCCCGAAGAAGCCTGCTCCCGTCCACACCGAGGCTCCCCCGAAACCACAGCCACGTCCGGCACCGCGAGAAGCCGCCCCCGCCAAACGGCCCATCCCGACGCCGCCTACGCCCAGGGCGCAAACCGGCGAGACGGCCGCCACGCAGCTGCCGCAAGCCGTTTCGCAGCTCAAAAACGGCACCGCCACGGCCACCGTACAGGACCGCGCTTTCGGCACACGGTACGCCTACTACCTTCGCCTGGTCAGCCAGAAGGTTTCGCAGAACTGGGTGGCCGGTGAGGCCGATCCACGTTCCTCCGCAGGCAAACGCGTCACCCTGCTGTTCGATATCGACCATGACGGCACACCCGGGGACATCCGCGTCGAGACCCGCAGCACCTCGCCATCGCTCGACACCTCCGCGCTCCACGCCGTGCAGCGCATCGACAGCTTCGGTCCGCTGCCCGCCGGCAACAAAATCACCATCGAGTTCAGCTTCGACTACCGTGCGCCTTAAAGCGCGCTTTTCGGACCTGCGTCGAAGCCGGAGCAAAGCAACGCCGAGTCTGCCCGCATCCGCCCGAATTCCCCTTTTCTCGCCGCCCCTTCCCCTCTCCGACTAAAGTAGAGTCCATGGCCGTTGCTCGGAAGCCTTTCCGTCCCCTGAACATTTCGCTTCGTTGTCTCGCTGTCGGACTTGCCTTCGTAGCCCTGCTTGCTTCCGTCCCAAACCTGCACGCGCAGGATCCCTTCCATCTCGAAACCAGCACCGGTGCTGAAAAGCTGCGCCTCGCCGCCGCCAGCTTCAAACCAGCGAGCCCCGAAGGCAACACCGCTGCGCTGGTCGCGGCCTTCAACACGACCCTGCAAACCGATCTCGCCAACGCCGGCATCTTCGATCTGGTCTCGAAGAGCATGGAGCCGCAGGTCACCCCGGGCTCGCCCGCCGAAATCAACCTCAGGCAATGGGCTGCCGCGCCCTCCGCCGCCGGCATGGTCGCCTTCGGTTCGCTCGCCGTCGCGAATGGGCAAACCCACGTGACCGGCTATCTGGACGACACCCACAACCCGCAATTCCCGCAGGTTTTCGCCAAACAATACACCGACGCCCCCGACGCGAACGGCGCTCGCCAGATCGCCCACAAGTTCGCCGACGAAATCATCTTCCGTCTCGGCGGCGGCATCCAGGGCATCGCCGAAACCAAGATCTACTACGTCCATTTCAGCGGCGACGGCAACAAGGAAATCTGGGCGATGGACTACGACGGTGCCAACCAGCACGCAGTCACTCACCTGGGCGAAATCGCCATTTCCCCTCGCATTTCGCCCGACAACTCGCGCCTGGCCTTCAGCGCCCTCGGCCGCGATGGTTTTCAGATCAAGATGTACTCCCTTCTGCTGGGCCGCCCCGTGGCGTTCAACTCGCCCGGGGGCACGAACATCTCGCCCGCCTGGGCACCGACCGGCACGCAACTTGCCTACTCCTCCTCCCGTACCGGCGATCCGGAAATTTGGGTCTCCGATGCCCAGGGATCGGGGGCGCGTCGGGTCACCAACTCCCGCGGACCCGACGTTTCGCCCACATGGAACCCCAAAACCGGCGCCCAGATCGCCTGGATCAGCGGCCGCACCGGCCTTCCGCAGGTCTACATCATGGACGCGGACGGCTCCGGCGTGCAGCGCATGACCGACGGCGGCTATGCCACCTCCCCCTCCTGGTCCCCCAACGGCCAATTCCTGACCTACGCCTGGAACCGAAAATATGGCCCCGGCGCGCCCGGCGGCCAGGACATCTACGTCATGGACATCGCCAGCAAACGGTGGATTCAACTCACCCACGACATCGGCCGCTGCGACTTCCCTTCCTGGTCCCCCGACGGCCGGCACATCGTGTTCGCCAACTCACCCAGCGGCACCGACCGCAGCACCCGGCTGATGACCGTCCTGGCCGACGGCACCGGCCTCCACGCCCTCACCGCCGCCGGCTCCGACATGCCCAACTGGAGCACCCGGTAATCCTTTGCCCCGAAATCCACGCCTCTTCGCCGTCTGTCCGGCTTTGCAGGGGCTTACACTGGGGAAAGCCGGAGAAGGAAAGTAAATGCAAGCAAAGTCCTCTACCCTGTCGCGAGCCGTTCTGCCGTTGAGCCTGGCCTTTTTCGCCTTCGCCGGTTGCCACAAAAAGACCGCTGCCGTCTCCTCCAACGCCCTTCCCCCGGTGACGAGCGGCCCCGCACCGACGGCCAGCATCACCGCCGACCCCGCTGCGATCGATCTGGGTCAATCCGTCGTTCTCAACTGGCGAACGACCAATGCAACGGCCGCCAGCATCGACGGGATCGGCGATGTTCCCGTCAACGGCACGCAAACCGTCTCTCCCGCAAACTCCACCAACTTCCACCTCGTGGTCAAGGGAGACGGCGGGATAACCGATGCCAGCGTCCGCGTAACCGTACGCGTTGCACAGGTTCCCGGCGGCGAAGGTGCAGGCACTGCCGACGCCAACGGCGGGGGAACCGGCCGCGACGCTGCCTTTCACGCTCACGTGAAAGACATCTTTTTCGCCTACGAAAGCTACACCATCGAACCCGATACGGAAAGCGTGATCGCGGAGGCAGCACAATATCTGCAAGCGCATCCCTCCATTCGCATCACCATCGGTGGCTACTGCGACGACCGCGGCTCTGCGGAATACAACATCACCCTTGGTGAAAATCGCGCCAACTCGGCCAAAACCGCGCTTGTTCAGGCCGGAATCTCCCCCGAGCGCATTCGTGTCATCAGCTACGGCAAAGAGCGTCAGTTCTGCACCGAGGAAACCGATGCCTGTTGGCAACAGAACCGCCGCGACCAGTTCAGCATCGACCGCTAAGCCTTCATTACGGCGGTCCGTTCTTGTTGTCGTTCCCGAAGGGAATCTGCGGTTGTTTCTGCTGTTGTCGTTCCTCACACCCTGTTGCCAGGAGTTTCCGGCATGAATGTCGTCCACCGCTGCCGCCGTTTCGCGCCCGCCCTCATCCTTTTCGCCTGCCTCCACGCCACCCCGGCGCACGCGGTCAGCAAGGAAATGATCCAACTGCAGACCCAGGTTCAGCAGCTCATCGATTCAGTCGCTCGCTTGCAAAGTTCCAACGATCAGCAAATGGGCGTGCTGAAGGACCTTGTCCAGCAGACCGTGGATTCCGTGAACAAAATGTCGGTGACCGTCAACGGCATGCAACTCAGGCTCCAAAACGACGCCGAGGCGCAAGGGGCAAAGAACGATCAGCTTTCCGGCCAGGTGCAGGCGCTCAACGATTCGCTCGACGAGCTGAAAGCGCGGATGCAGCGCATGGAGAAATCGCTGAACGACATCGCCCAGACCCAATCGGCTAACGCACTCGCAGGGGGCTCGCCCAACGCCGGTGGCGGCTCCGGTGGCGGCTCCGGCGCCGGCACCTCCCCCCTACCACCCTCGAATGCATCCCCCACGCCCGCAAGATCGGCGCCGACCGCACCCGCCGACCCGCCCTCGGCGGCCAACGTCGCTTCCCCCGATGCCAGTGCGCCGGTCGCCAACATGTATCGCGCCGCCTACAGCGACTACATGGCCGGCCGCTACCCCCTTGCAACCTCCGAGTTCAACGACCTGATCAAGGCACACCCAGACGACAACCTGGCCGGGAACGCCTTCTTCTACAAGGGCGAAATCGATAACCGGGCGTCCAAGCCGGCTGCCGCGATCCGGAACTACGACCAGGTCCTCGAACGGTACCCGGATAACTCGAAAATCCCCGCCGCACATCTGCACAAGGGCGAGGCGCTGATCGCGCTGAAACAAACCGATGCCGGCACCCGCGAACTTCGTGCCCTCGTGCAGCGCTACCCAAACTCGCCCGAAGCCGCCCAGGCCAAGGTTCGCCTCGGCAGCCTCGCCCGCCGCTAGACCAGGCTCACCCGATCAAGCTACGGCCGTTCTGCCTGCTGAATCAAGGTGCCCTCTCGACCGAAGGCGAAGCCGAAGCGGAGAGACCCCCTGCATTTGGTGCTGCCCAAATCCCCACCCGCTCTAATTCCGAACCTCGCCCAACGCCCGCTCCACCGCTTCCCTCTGCTCCGCCGTCAACGATACGCGGGGCAGTCGCGGCTGGCCTCCGTAGAAGCCGTTCCAATCGCAACCGTATTTGATTCCCGCCGGTCCAAGTTTCTCCACCATTTCATCGGCCGCCCTCAAACGCTCAGAACGCTCCGCCGCAAGCCGCTCGTCGCCGTCCTTCCAGGCGGCATACACTTCATGGCAGCCCTGCGGTGCACAGGCGGCCAGCGGCGGCATCACACCGGCAACCCCTGCCACCAGCAATGGCAGCATCCCGTGCGAGGGCCCGGCCGAAAGCACCTGGAATCCCACCGAACGCGTCCGCATCTTCAGGGTGGACTCCCTCGGCAATGAAGATTCCCTCGCCGCCGCCGGCAACTGCGCCGTCGAAGCCGCCGTCGTGGCCAACGCCGTGGCACCGATGGTCACAAGCGTCTGTGCTGCGGGGACCGGCACGATCGAAGCTGCCAACATCCGTTGGGTCACAGCCTCAAACACGGTCGTTGTGGCCACATCACGCTTTACGTCCGCCGTAGCCTCCCGCAAAACGCCCAGGCCCTCCATCGTCAATCCCGCTTCCACCAGCCCGATCACGTTGGGCGTGTGCGCAAGTTCCGCCAGCACCCTCGACGACAGCCGAAACCCCGCGTCCGACAGGTCGTTCCAAAGCACAACCGGCAGCGGCGACGCATCCGCCACCGCCTTGAAGTACAGCAGAACCTCACTTCCCTCCGCTCCCTGCTTCAGCCGGCGCCAATGGGTTGGCGGCGAAAGCAGAACCGCATCGAAACCGGCGTCCGCGGCAGTCTCCGCCAGCTCCACAGCCGCCTTCACACTGGAACGCTCCACGCCAGCCACCAATACCTTCTCTTTGGCGGCCGTTTCCCCTACAACCTGTAGCAGATCCCGCGTTTCGGCATCGGTCAGCCCGGACGCTTCCCCGTCCGGCGGCAAGGCCACCAAACCGCTCGCCGGTCCCAGCGAGTAGCGACGCACGTTGTGCTCCATCTTGCGCAGGTAACTACCGCCATCGCGATAAAACGGGCAAGTCAGCGGAATGAACAGGCCTTGCAACAACATAGAAAACCCCATCGAGATCTTGCGGCACTTTGCGTCGCTGCCAGGCCGCCTTATGCCAGCGAAAGTGTCCCGGCCTGTGCTTTGCCCGCCGTTTTGGCGTGGGCCGCGTGCAGTTCCTGCAGACATTCCACGCTTCCCTTACCCGATTGCAACGCCTCGATCCCCTCCACCGCCGCACGCGCAGCGGCCAGCGTCGTGATCATGGGCACACGCGCGGCCACCGCCGCACGCCGCAGCGCCTGCTCGTCGAACACCGCCCCTTGGCCGGTCGGCGTATTGACAATCATGTGGATGCGCTCGCTTTTAATCAAATCCACCACGTTGGGCCGGCCCTCATCCACCTTGTACACCCGCTCGATCTGTAAACCGGCTGCCTCCAACACCGCCGCCGTGCCGTGCGTCGCCACGATGTGAAAACCCGCATTGGCAAACTTCTTTGCCAGCGGCACCACGCCCTCACGGTCCCGCGCCGCCACACTCAGAAACACCGTTCCTTCCGTCGGCAAAATCAGCCCCGCCGCCGTTTGCGCCTTGGCAAACGCCTCACCAAAGCTCCGGCCAATGCCCATCACCTCGCCGGTGGACCGCATCTCCGGCCCCAGCACAGGATCCACCCCCGGGAACTTTGCCCACGGAAACACCGGCGATTTCACAAAATAGTGATCGCCCGTGCCCAGGTCTTTCCCGCTCGCCACCGCCTCCGGCAACAGGTCGCCGAGCCGCTGCCCGGTCATCAGGCGCGATGCGATTTTCGCCAGCTGCACGCCCGTCGCCTTCGACACATAGGGCACCGTGCGCGAGGCGCGCGGATTGACCTCGATCACAAATACCTTTCCACGCTGCACCGCAAACTGCAGATTCACAAGGCCAATCACGTTCAGCGCCAGCGCCAGGCTGCGCGTGTAGCGGCGAATCACGTCCAGCACCTCCGCGGATAAATCCACCGCGGGCAACACACAGGAGGAATCGCCGGAATGCACGCCGGCCTCCTCGATGTGTTGCATAATGCCCGCAATCACCACGTCGGCCCCATCGCAAAGCGCATCGACGTCCACCTCCTGCGAATCCTCCAGGAAATGATCGATCAGCACCGGCCGCTCCCCGGAATACTCGATCGCCGTGGCCATGTATCGCCGCACCGCGTCATCGTTGCCCGCGATCACCATCGCCCGCCCGCCCAGCACATAGGACGGCCGCACCAGCACGGGGTACGTCACGCGCCGCGCGCCTGCCAGCGCCTCGTCCACCGAGGTCGCCATCGCCGCCGGCGGTTGCGGAATCCCGAGCTCTTCCAGCAGCTTGCCGAACCGCTTGCGGTCCTCCGCCAGATCGATCGACTCGGGCGACGTCCCAATGATCGGCACACCCGCCGCCTTCAACGGCAGCGACAGATTCAGCGGCGTTTGCCCGCCAAACTGCACGATCATCCCGATCTCCGCACCCCCGGAGGCCTCGTGCTTGTACACCGCCAGCACATCCTCATAGGTCAGCGGCTCAAAATACAGCCGGTCCGAGGTGTCGTAATCGGTCGACACGGTCTCCGGATTGCAGTTGATCATGACCGTTTCGAAACCATCCTCGCGCAGCGCAAACGCCGCATGGCAGCAGCAATAATCGAACTCAATGCCCTGCCCGATGCGGTTCGGCCCCGAACCCAGAATGATCACTTTCTTGTGTGCGGTCGGCGGCGCCTCGTCCTCCTCGTCGTAGCAGGAATACAGGTACGGCGTGTAGCTTTCAAACTCCGCCGCGCAGGTGTCCACCAGCTTGAACACCGGGCGCACGCCCATGCCCTCGCGCGTGGACCGCACGTGCTCGGCACCTGCCTTGCCTTCAAAACCCTTGCTTTCCAAGCCGAAGATCTCCGCCAGCCGCTCGTCGGAAAGCCCCATGCGCTTGGCAATCTGCAGATCGAAGCCCTCCATCGACTCCCAGCCGCGCTCGGCTAACGATTTCGCCTCATCCGCGATCAGCTTCATCTGGTGCAGAAACCACGGATCCATGCCGGTCAGCCGCGCCGCTTCGCGCACCGCCATGCCGTGCTCAAAGGCATAGCGCAGGTACTGCAGGCGCTCCGGGTGGGGCGTCACCAGCCGCTGCGTTTGCCGCCGCGGATCCACCGTTTCCGACCCACTCTTCTTTCCAGTCTCGAGCGATCGCACCGCCTTCATCAGGGCTTCCTTAAAGGTCCGGCCGATGGCCATCACCTCGCCCACCGATTTCATCTGCGGCCCCAGCACCTCGTTGGCGCCCGGAAACTTCTCGAACTGCCACTTCGGAATCTTCACCACCACGTAATCGATCGTCGGCTCAAAACACGCCGGCGTCGCCTTTGTAATGTCGTTCTGCAATTCGTCGAGCGTGTAGCCCACCGCCAGCCGCGCCGCGATCTTCGCGATAGGAAAACCGGTGGCCTTCGACGCCAGTGCCGAGCTCCGCGAAACCCGCGGATTCATCTCGATCACCGTCATGCGCCCCGTCTGCGGATCCACCGCAAACTGCACATTGGACCCGCCGGTCTCCACCCCGATCTCCCGAATCACCGCGATAGCCGCATCGCGCATCCTCTGGTACTCGCGGTCGGAAAGCGTTTGCGCCGGTGCCACCGTGATGGAATCGCCCGTGTGCACGCCCATGGGATCGAAGTTTTCAATCGAGCAGATGATCACGACATTGTCGTTGAGGTCGCGCACCACCTCCAGCTCGTACTCCTTCCAACCCAGCACGGACTCTTCCAGCAGGCACTCATGCACCGGCGAAAGGTCGATGCCGCGCGACAGAATTTCCATCAATTCTTCGCGGTTGTAGGCTATGCCGCCGCCCGATCCGCCCAGCGTGAAACTTGGCCGGATCACCACCGGAAACCCAAGTTTCACAGCATATTCCAGGCCATCCCGCAAATTGTTCACAAGCATCGACCGGGGCATATCCAACCCGATCTTCTTCATCGCATCCTTGAACAGCAGCCGGTCCTCAGCCTTCTTGATGGCCTCAAGCTTGGCTCCGATCAACTCGATCCCCAGCTGGTCCAGAACGCCCTTGTCCGCCAGATCGACGGCCAAATTCAGCGCCGTCTGCCCACCCACGGTCGGCAGCACGGCGAACTTGCCGGCCGGATCCGGCCCCATGCGCTCCAACTCCAACGTCAGGATCTTCTCGAGGTAGGCTTCCGTCAGCGGCTCGATATAGGTGCGGTCGGCCACCTCCGGGTCCGTCATAATGGACGCCGGATTGGAGTTCACCAACACAACCTCATAGCCCTCCGCCTTGAGCGCCTTGCAGGCCTGTGTCCCGGAATAGTCGAACTCGGCCGATTGGCCAATCACAATCGGCCCGGAGCCGATCACCAGAATCTTGGAGATGTCATTTCTACGTGGCACTAGCGGTACGCCTCCCGCCGATGACTCACACGCACGAAACGCACGATCAGAACCTCTGCACGCAGCTCACAGATAATCCTGTAGTCACCTACACGGTATTTCAAAAAATGGGCTAGATCGCCCGATAAACCGGCACCTGCATCGCGAGGGTCGACCGCGGTCACTACCCTCTCCTCTAAAAACGTCTGAATGCGTTCACCCACTTGGCGAGCGAGATTTTTAGGCTGTTTTCTTGCTGTATCGGAGATCTCGATCGCCCAGGCCAAGCTCGCTCCTCATCTGTTGAAGTGAAATTGTCGGTTCCTTTGCGTTGATCGACTTCTGCGCCGCCAAACCGTGGTCGTAATTCTCAACAAAGGTGTACGGGGCCTCCAGCACAAAATTCCTGAACCGTCTTTCCGGCGAGCGGCGCAATCTCACGCAGCCGGCGCTCGAAGTCCTCGTCCCTGCTGACCTCCATGCTTGCGGTAGCCATCAGCCCTCCTTCCACATTTCCATCATCTCCCTTTTGCGCGGCATTCATCGTACACATCTCTCCTGGGGCCGACCTTCACCACGGTCACGAGCAGAACCTCGTTGCAGCGACAGATGATCCGATACCCTCTTCGCAAAGCTTCAGCCGATAAACTTGCTCAGGGCGAAATGGCAGCAACATCGGAGCCTTCTAGGCCTTCTTCCACTCTTCCATCATCCTACGGAAATCACGAAACAGGTAATGCGAATCGTGCGGTCCGGGCGACGCCTCGGGGTGGTACTGCACGCTGAACATCGGGTCGGTCTTGTGCTTCAGCCCGGCCAGCGTATTGTCGTTCAGGTTCACGTGCGTGACCTCCACATCCGTCGGCAGGCTCTCCGGATCCACGTTGTAGTTGTGATTTTGCGCGGTAATTTCCACCTTGCCCGTTTCCAGGTTCTTGATCGGGTGGTTGCCGCCATGGTGCCCAAACTTCAACTTGTAGGTCTTTCCGCCCAGCGCCAGCCCAAACAGCTGGTGGCCCAGGCAAATCCCAAAAAGCGGCGCCTTGCCCTGCAACGCGCGAATATTGCCTTGCGCATAGCCCAGTGGCTCCGGATCGCCCGGTCCATTCGAGAAGAAAACCCCATCCGGGTTCATCGCCAGCACATCGGCCGCGGGCGTCTTTGCCGGCACCACCGTTACGCGGCAGTTTTCCCGCGCCAGCATGCGCAGAATATTCTGCTTGATGCCGAAGTCGTACGCCACCACGTGCATCTCGTCCGTGGCGCTCCCATTGGTTCCCGGCAGCAGGCTATCGCCGGTCCCGTTGCGCGGCTCCTCCGCACCCCAGGTATACGCTTCCCGGGTGGAAACCTCGCTCGCCAAATCGGTGCCGTCCATCTTGCGGTGCGCTTGTGCCTTGGCCACCAGCGCCTCGGCGTCGCCGGCGGCCGTTGAAAGGCAGCCGCGCATCACGCCATGCGCTCGCAGGTGCCGCACCACGGCCCGCGTATCAATATCGGCAATCACCGGGATCCCGTTGCGCTCCAGGTACTCGTCGGTGACCTCGGTCGATCGCCAGTTCGAGCTGATCGGCGAGAACTCCCGCACGGCCAGGCCTTCGATATAAGGTCTCGCCGACTCCGCATCGGAGGGGGACGTGCCGTAATTACCGATCTGCGGATTGGTCAGCACCACAATCTGCCCCGCATAGGAGGGATCGGTAAAAATTTCCTGGTATCCCGTCAAGGAGGTGTTAAACACCACCTCACCCACACGCTCCACCGGCGCGCCAAAGCTCCGGCCCCTGAACACGCGCCCGTCTTCCAGGGCGAGAATTGACTGCATGATCTCTCCCTCGTTTTGATAAGTGATCGGTTCAGTTTAGCAGGCAGATCCAGGCCCGATCCGCCAATTTGCGCTCGAAATCACCCGGTTACCGCAATCGACCCGGCCGGGGCCGGGTCGACGAGCAACGAACCTTCGGCCTGAATAAAACTACCGGCTGGAACGGTGGTGGTGGTGGTGATGGCGATGATGCCGGTGCGTCCCCTGCGCCTGCGCCGGTACCAGGCTACCCAACAAAATCGCAAGACCAAAAACAGAAAGCATGGCTCTCTTCAACGTCATAATCTCTCCTTCATTGTCGGCATTCGAAAAGGTTGCCGTCGATGTTGAGAGCGCAGCACCTCGGCAGAGGTTTTCTCAACCAATAAACTTTTAGCCCTGCGGATCAACAAAGGTTCACCTCAACATTTCCATCGACGGTCCGCACAGGAAAGACCTTGACCTTCCCCTCCTCCGGCTCAGCCGCCACGCCCGTTCTGCAATCGAACGCCCACGCATGCCACGGGCAAACCACCGTTTCGCCTTCCACCCACCCCTGCCCCAAAGGCCCCTGGCGATGCGGACACCAGTTCTCCAGCGCATGCAGCTCTCCGCCGACATTGGCGAGACAGTACGTTCCACCCTCGCACTCGACCTCCCGCACCTCGTCCTTCGCCGGACCCTCCCCCGCCGCACACAAACGCTTCCACTCACCCATTCGCCAATCCCCTTCCGCAGACGTAAGATGCAGAAGGATGCAGCTTTATGCCGCCTGGGAGAGCGATCCAATTCTATGAAAATCATGGTGGTACTCGCCGTTCTGCCCCTTCTGCTTGAAGGTGTCGCCTCGCAGCAGTGCCGGGCGCAAACGGCAGCCATTCAGCCCGCGTGCGGACCTGATCAAATCAAATACGACACGCAAAAAGCCAAACAGCCTTCAGTGTTGAGTTCTGCAAGTGCAAGTCCCACAAATGGGATTTCTGCAAAGGATAGCCCCGCAGCGGGGAGTGCCTTGATCTATGTCGTTTCACAGCTGGACTTTGGTGGTTACCCGATCGGTTGCCAGGTTGTCACGCGCATTGGCGTGGACGGAAAATGGCTGGGTGCCAACTGTGGCAATTCGTATCTTTCAGCGGTTGTGCCGGCGGGTGAGCATCACCTCTGCGCCGACTGGCAATCGAAAGTTGTTCTTTCCTCGCTTCCGCGTCCTGCACTCAATGGCTTCACGGCGGAGGCGGGCAAAACTTATTACTTTCGGGCGAGGGCTGTCTACATCAAGGGTCTAATCAGTCTCGACCTGGACCCGGTCAACCCGGATGAAGGCCAGTCGCTGATTGCTTCTGTCCCCGCAAGTATCAGTACGCCGAAGAAATAAGTTCACGGCAAGGTACCAGGGA
Source organism: uncultured Acidobacteriaceae bacterium (assembly GCA_964242195.1). Lineage (GTDB taxonomy): Bacteria > Acidobacteriota > Terriglobia > Terriglobales > Acidobacteriaceae > Granulicella. Next base: position 13,105 of record CAXTBI010000001.1, on the reverse strand, counting down.
TGAAGCGTTCACGCAGCCAACCAGATTCGCGCCGGCTACCCTGTCCGGTGCTCTTGTCCGTCTGTCGGATGCACGGTAAGCGAGGAGCCGCTGAGCCGCTCGCGTATCTTTCGTTGAAGTTCACGAACCTTGAATTCCTCGAACCTTGAAGTCCTCGACCTTGAAGTCCTCGAAACCGCTCCATCCCGCCCCGCAGCCTAAACCCGGCAATAAGCCCGGCAACAGCGTCGATCCCCTTTGGCTCCTCAAAAGCGCACTCGCCGTGGTGGCCGTTGGCCTTTGCTGCGCTTACCTTACGGTTTGCGGGCTCTTCTATGTTGGGCAATGGCAGCTTGTTCTGCACCCTTCCCACACCGTTGCCCAAACGCCCGCGAGCGCAGGCCTCGCTTTCCAAGCCGTACGTTTCGGCGACGACAGCGCCGGCGAACCGCAGATCTCCGGCTGGTGGATCCCCGGCGGCGCCGCAGCCCCCGGCAAGGCAACTGGCCCGACCGCCCTTATGTTGCATGGAGAAAATGGTTCAAGAAGCGATGCCCTCCCCGCCGCCCTGGCCCTCCATGACGCCGGTCTCAACGTTCTGCTCTTCGACTACCGCGGCTATGGGGACAGCGGCGGCAAGCACCCCACCGAACAACGCATGCGCGCCGACGCCGATTCAGCCCTCTTCTACCTCACCGGAACGCGGCGGCTGGCTCCCGCCGCCATCGTCGTCTACGGGGAGCACCTGGGCGCCTCACTTGCCCTCTCACTTTGCGAACAGCACCCGCAACTTCCAGCCCTCATTCTCGCATCGGCTGACGGCGATACCGCCACCCGCGTCAGCCGCGATACCCGCACGCTTATCTTCCCTGTGCATCTGCTTTTTCATCAGCGCTTCCCGCTCGCCGACGCCCTGCACCGCCTCAAAACACCGAAACTGCTGATCAGCTTCACCCCCGGCCCATCGCCCGAGGAAGCCCAACGAGCCGCCGATCCGAAGATCACCGCCGAGCTTCCCCTAAACGCCGGCACCGCCGCCATCGCCAGGACGATTCGCCGCTTCCTGGGTACCTACATGGGTACTTGGTCCAGGTGATTTCTACGGCATTTCCTTCGTGCATTGTCTGCGACAGCCGGGCCGAGCCACGGAAGGCGTGAAGGCTCCCGTTGTTCTGGGAGCCTTGGAATAGGTGGGGAGGGGTGCTGCGGATAGGGGAAGCCAGGACCGAGGGAATTGAAAGTCCGGCGATTGCTACACCTAGTAAGACGCCCGCACTCCAGAAAGGTTCTCCCGAAACTCACATATTTCTGCCTTGGATCTACAAAAAAGTGAAACCCAGACCATTCACCTCCAGATTTCACCAGGGAGGCTCCGATCCAAGGTCGCCGCAGCTTGAGCCTTCCGAAGCCCGTAACGTAAAAAGGCCTGCCACAATGGCAGGCCTCTCGACGTCCGCGACTTTACAACTTTTCGAAGAAATCGCAAGCGGAGCAGGAAATGTACACTCCGCCCGGAATGCCGCGTTCGCGGTCCTTCACGCGCTTCACAATACGCGTGGCTTTCGAGCACTTCGGACAGTCCGTGCTCTTCTGCGTATCCATAACCTTATTCCGGTCACCGGTCTTGGCGATCTTTGCCATCGTTTACTCCCATTTCAGAGGTGGTTGCCTGTGCTTCCGCATGCCATTCGATCCCAACCAGCATGTGCGGGTCGACGGGAGCCGACAGGTCTCACCTCAAGCATAGCACCGCTCTGCTCGGCAACCCCGCTCAGCCTGGAACAAATCACCCGGACATGCCGGATGGAGGTACGGACCTGCGCACCGTGAATGCCTTTCCTAAGGCTTGTCCTTGGGCACAACGACTTTGCCCATGCTGGGCGGCGCGGCCACTGTGTCGTCGACCTCTCCGGGGCGGCGCAAAGTGGGCGGCGCACTCACCTGCTCCCCCTCGGCCCGTCTCGGCTGGTCCCCATTGGTAATCGTACGTGCCGTGAGCGTCGGTGGGGCGTCACCACCGATTTCATTCTTCTCCCGAATTTCCAACGGTTTTCCAAGCGCCGCGATTTCCAGCCTCACCACCCGATCATGCTGAAAACGGACAAACTGCGTGGGTCGCGGCGGGTCCCCATAGATCCACTCTTCATAGAGTGCGCCCTCCTCGCCCCCACCCGCATGCTCCCGGTGTTTGGTCTTGGGCTCGCCCAAGGCCGCCAGCACCATGCGACGACTCATGCCCACCAAAATTTCGTGCGCTTCCACCGCCTCCCGCACCTTGGGTGGCAGCGCGTCCGCGTACGCCTCCGCGCTACTCTTCGCCTTGAAATCGACCACCGGGTCCAGCAGTGCCATCATTTCCGCCGCCGACACATCCGGCACACCCCCTTCAAACACCAGGGTCACCCGGAATCCGGTCGCAATCGGCCCCTGTTGTGCCACCTGCATGCCGTTCACCGACAAATGGCTCAGAAACCGGTGTTTCGCGTACGGTCCGCCGTTGAAATCCACCACGATCCGGTCGGGTCGGAACTCGAGTTTGCTCACCTCGACCCGGTCCCCCACCGCGGCCGACTGCCCTTTCTCATAGAGCATGCGCCGGTACTCTTCATCCCGCGGCGTCATGTTTCCATTCGCCAACAGCGTTAAACCCGCACCCAGCGGCAGTTCGCGGTGCGCGAACCCCTGTTCCGACTCCAGGTTCCGAATCAACTCCAACCGTCCTCGCTCATCGAGCGGCTTGTCCGGCAGGCGTACCCGTGTGGGGTGAAACTCCGTCGTCGCATCCGCGGTCGCCGTCCTCATGCCCACCACAAACACTTGCCCGCACAGGGCCGGACAAAACATCAGGAACGCGGCCCAAACGATGTACCCTGTGCGACCACCGGCACGCATATCACACCTCTGCTGGGGGAAATTCTCTACTTTCCGCAGCGAAAGAGCAAATAGCACTTTGGGGCGCTAACGGCACGATTATGTCCCGTTTCGATCCACTTCCGTATCCGGCACCAGCTCCCCTCGAACTTCCGGCACCGTCTCGGGCCGCGGCGGTGCCGGAACCCCGGTTCCGAACGCGTTCAGCCGCGGGGGCAACGACTGGGTGATGGGCACAGCGCCTAGAATCTGTACGAGCGGTGGCGGGGGCGCCGCGGCCTCCATCGCCCCATGCGCCGCCGGAGGCGGAACATCCATCGGGTAACCCGCGGCCACAATCGGCGGGTGCGTGTACATCCACGCATATTCCCGGGTGATCTTGTACACGGCAAACAACCCGCCCAGCAGCACGATCGCCGTAACCACGGACCCCTCCGGACCGTACGCTCCGCCACTCAACCAGATCCGACCCGTACTTTCCGTCGTCACCACGTTGGCCGCGCCCGCCGACCCGCTCACCGGCAGACCAAAGAGCACGCCCATCGCCGCCATCCATCCAAATCGCAACCCCCAACCCAGCCACAAGCCGTGGGTGCGCAGGTACGCCATCGAAAGCACAAGGGCGCTCAACACACTCACGGGAAAACTGAAACCCGTGGCCTCCGAAAAGGGTGTCGCTACCACGGCATAGATCGCCGCAAGCACCACGGTTGCGCTGGTCGGTCCCATCGCAGCGATAAGGCGCTTGAACAGGAATCCCCGAAAGGCCACCTCGGTTGCCAGCGCGCCGATCAAAACCGTTGCCAGGGCCAGCAAACCCATCGCCCAGGCTCGCGGCGCAAGCCAGAAACTCGGGTGCAAATCGCCGACCAGTGCCGCCGGAATAACCGCCAGCAGCATCCCTGCCCAGCCGGCAGCAGCACCCTTTTGCCACTCGGTCCCCGCCGTCGCGCGCGCCGGCAACGCATTGGTCGACCGCAGCCCACCGTTCCGAAACGCCACCCAGTTCAGGGCGGTGTACCCCGTCATCAACAGGATCAGCAAAAATCCCTGCTGCAATAGCGGTCGCAGGGGCTCAAAATGGATCAGCCGGGCAATCCCCTGCGCCGCGCTCTCCGCCCCCACCTGCGCGGCCAGCAGCCACAACAAACCTATCGCAAACACGGCAAAATGCAGTGAGCGCGGTGACTTCGTCGCGATTGCAGGTTGGGACAACAGGCAGATCTCCAGACGTGAAAAAGCTGAACCCGGCGTTCAGGCTTGTGTATAAAACTGCGCAATATTGCGAAATTTCAGGTACCGGCTCTCCAGCAGCTTTTCGGTACTTTGCGAACGGAGAGCCGCAAGCTGCCGTTCCAGCCGTTCATTCACCATCTGCATCGTCAACGCCGGGTCCGTGTGCGCCCCGCCCGAAGGCTCGGGGATCACCTCGTCGACGCATCCCAGTTTCTGTACGTCGATTGCGGTGTAGCGCAGCGCCGCCGCCGCCTGCTGCTTTTTCCCGGCGTCCTTCCACATAATGGAAGCGCAGCCCTCGGGTGAGATCACTGAATAAATCGCATTCTCGAGCATCAGCACACGATCGGCCACTGCCAGGGCCAACGCTCCGCCGGACCCGCCCTCACCCGTGATCGTGGCGATCGTCGGCACCCGTAAACGACTCATTTCCAACAAGTTCCGCGCAATGGCCTCCCCTTGGCCACGCTCTTCCGCGCCCACGCCCGGGTTGGCCCCGGCCAGATCGATAAACGTAAACACCGGCCGCCCGAATTTTTCCGCCACCCTCATCGCCCGCAGTGCCTTGCGGTACCCTTCAGGATCGGGCGAACCGAACCGCCGCGTCATGCGCTCTTTCAGCGTCCGCCCCTTCAGGTTGCCGATCACGGCCACCGGCTCCCCCCCGAAACGCGCCATGCCGGCCGTCATCGCCGGATCGTCGCCAAATTGCCGATCCCCATGCATCTCGCTGAAGTCGGTAAACAGCGCCTCGATGTAGTCCATCGGGTACGGACGCTGCGGATGCCGCGCGACCTCGGTCCTCTCCCACGCCTCCGATCGTGCCGGCGCAGGTTTTCCTTGCTGCAAAATTTCAGCCATACATTTCCAACTCAATCAGCTTCAAACAAACGCGACGTAGTCCCGATTGTAGCGGGAAACAGCCTCGGGCAGGCGCTTGCACGGAAACATCCTAAACGTCCTGCGCAAAGGCAGCGATCGATGTCGGGAGGGTCTTGCTTTCGCGCGAACAGTTTGCTTCCATCTGCGGATCATCGGTTCCGTTGTCACCCCTTGCTCATCGTCGAGATTCAGAGGATCGACATATAACTTCTCGTCTACGCTATGGGAATGCGTACGCTCCTTGGCCGTGCCTTTCTCCTTGCCTTCTGTATCCCGCTTCGCGCTCAGACCATCCCCGAGCCGGCTCCCGGTCTGCGGATTCCAAATGGCAGCAGGCCCTGGGCGCTCGATGTGTTCAGTGGCAGCAAGCAACTCGTGCCCATTCATTCATCCGCCGTCCAGGCCAACAACCACAAGGGATCGAATGTCGTAGGCGGACTTCTGGCAGGACCACTCTACAAAAGCAAGTTCAGCACCGAGCTGGAGGGAGAAAAGGCCTCCACCATCCTGCACACGGGCACACCCGTGTTTTACATTCACTTCGACCCTGGCCCCGACGCCGGACAAAGTGCGGTAACCGGGTGGGCGGTCGTTCACGCGGTTGTGGGCAAGGACCGCCGCCTTCTCTCGACGGTGAAGTTCACGCAATTCACCGGCAATGCGAAACGGAATGACACCCAGGTGGATGTAACGACGGAGTCCTTGCCGGACGGTTGGCTTCGCATCACGCCCAAAAGCGCTCTCGATCCCGGAGAGTACGCCCTGGAACCCGTGCTCAGACAGGAAAACGCCTACTCGCTGGCCGTCTACGATTTCCGTGTAGACCCTGCCGCTGCGAACGACGCCGACGCCGTGACCAATTAGAGTTCCGAGCCTGATGTTCGCCAGATCACTCTTGTCATCCGAAGCGAAGGACATGCTTTCGTTCGGGTCGGCGATACCGACCACCCCAGATAAGTAGCGAAAACTTCGCACTCACCAAATTTGACAGGTCTGGCTTTTGTAGTTCTACCCGGCACTGTGGCTTTGCGCTACTGCGACCTCCCGTTACCGATCAGGAGCCCGTTCGAGCATGTACTTAGCAGGAGTGACTCCAAGCTCGCGCCGAAACATGGCCGCGAAGGCACTCACGCTGCCATACCCGCATTCGTCTGCTACGGCAGCTACTTTATGACCCTGCCCAAGCGCGCGAATAGCTTCCATTCTGACACGGCGAAGGCGTTGAACTTCCTACTCGTAAAAGTTTGCTGGGGTGAACTCCGGGAGCACAACGAGCAGGTCATAACCGTAAACGAGGTGTTGCCATTCGGCCGACATCGCGAGCTGTCGGAAGCGAAGTTTGCGCAAATCCAAAACTACCCCCATTAATCTGTCACTGTCCTTCGGAAGCAGATCGACCACTGGTTTGAGCCAAGCGTACTCGGGAACATCCGCAAGGACAAAGCGCTCCGTCTTCGTCGGTCTTGCATAGCCTCCGAGGCTGGCCAGCGTGCCTTTTGCTGCGATCACTTGAACATGGAGCGACGTCGCCTGTTCAACTGACGCAAGCTCTGCAACGTAATCACCCAAATCGAGCTGGTGAAGGTCGTTGAAGCCCTTCCACATGTGATTGTCGCCGAACTTAAGGAGAACGTGCGGAGCGGGCGTACTCTCTTGCAAAGTGCGGTAGTCCTGCAGAAAGTGCTGTTTCAGCAAGGTCGCACGTTCCGAATTACTGTCCGGCGAGCCTGCCGCGTTGAGCTGGTATATATGCCTCGATGCAGTAAGCTCACGCATAATCTTCTGGCTTTTCTCAGTTCCGTCGATTGCCAACGCTTTCTGGAGAGCCGTGATTTCAGCGTCGCTCGCACTGACAAGGAACAACTGCATGAAATCACCTGTGGAGCGGGCTCTCACCTCGGCCTGCTTGTCTTCGTCGAGAGCGAGTCGGATCGCAGCCTTTGACTTGGGGCCGTTTGGCTCTTGCCTCATCTGCTGCAAGAGCACCGAAGCCGCTCCAAGGAAATCCTGGTCTAATCCCCATAAGGCAACTGGCTTTTCTCTCCCAGATGCGACACACTTCGCGGCAAGGTCGTTTTCCTGTTCGTTGTCGAGGAACGCCATATTTGCCGGATGCGTACGTTCCCGTTCCTGCATTGCGCTCTTCCTGTCAGGACGCTTCAGGATGGTTTGCACGTATGCCGCAGCGTATGGTCCAACCTCAACTGCATAGACGTCAGGGTGCATGGCCTTGCATACCGCCGCTGCCAATTTGGGCGTCTCACGGCTGAAGTGGCTCTCCCCAAGGAGGACAAAACGTGCGTGTTCGACTGCCTCCGCCATCATCTGGCCTCCAGCGCCGGCAAGGTCACTTTGCGTGGTCACTGAAATAGGCAATGTGGCACTTCTGAGCGCATCTGCCAGGTCCTCGCTTGCTGCTGGTGCATTACTTTTCTGGCACAGACCAGTCGATGCAAGTGTTAAGCAAAGCAACCACTTGAGTCTCATAGGCACCACTTTGCCATAATCGGTCGTGTCCAGGCGAGGATTAAACCCTGAGAAATGCCTTTGCTGGAGTTTGCTGTGCTCAGCCTTAGAGCGTTAGCCCACGATCTATAACGCTTGATGTGATACCCCAAAACATCCCGCGCCGACTTATGCAAATTCCGCATCACCGCACTTAGCTAATCACCTGCACCGCACCCCGACCCACCAAACCCTCCACGCTCTCGATAAACTGCACATCCGCCGCCACGTTGTACCCCCGCGGTTCCAACACCGCGCAGAACGCACCCGGCTCTTCCAAATTCAGCAGCACCTTGCCCCGGCCCGGCGCCCCCCGAAAAATCGCCTCCAGCTTGGCCATCAGTGCACCATCCGGCGAGTGCAGCGGCACACGGATCCGCAGCGCCTCCGGCAGCTTCACCTGCACATCCTCGAGCGCCGTAATGTTCGACAGCGCAATCTTCGGCGCCGAATCCTCCTCGCCCCGGATCGACCCCCGCACAACCACCGGCACATCGATTTTCAGCTTTTCCGCCAGCTTCTCATAGCTTTGCGGAAACACGATGATCTCGATCTTGCCGGTCGCGTCCTCCAAGCACGCCTGCGCATACATCTCGCCCGAGCGTTTGGACTTGGCCACCTTCAACCCCGTAATCACGCCCGCCACCTGAATTTCGTTCGCGGTTTCCTCGCGCCGCCCGCGATTGAACACCGCCGGCTCCGGCTTCATTTCGCACGCCGTCTGCGTGTCGATCACACCCTTCAGGTTGCGCAACTTGTCCCGATATTTGTCCAGCGGATGCCCTGAAACAAAGAAGCCCAGAACTTCCTTCTCATTCGCCAGCCGCGTGTATTCATCCCACTCCGGCGCCGCCGGCAGCTTGTCTTCCGCCGCGCTGGACATGGCTGCCGGGCCTTCATCGAACAACCCAAACAGCCCATGCTGCCCGCTCGCCGCATCCCGCTGCGACTTTTGCGCCCGATCCATCGCTTTGTCGAGCGCCGCCATCACCTCGGACCGTTTCCCAAACGCATCCAGCGCCCCAGCCTTGCACAGCGACTCCAACACCCGCTTGTTCATCAGCCGCAGGTCGACCTTGTCGCAAAACTCCCAAAGCGACGCGAACCCGGCCTTGCCCTCCGTTTGCAGAGCCGTCCGCGCGGTCTGGATCGACTCAATCGCGTTGTGCCCCACATTCTTGATCGCCGCCAGCCCAAACCGGATCGCATCCCCGGCCGGCGTAAAATCGGCGTCCGAGATTTGCACATCCGGCGGCACCACCGCAATCTCGATCTCGCGGCACTCGCCGATATACTTCACCACATTCTCCGGTTTCGACGTTTCCGAAGTCAGCAGCGCCGCCATAAACTCCACCGGATAATGCGTCTTCAGCCACGCCGTGTGATACGCCAGCAGCGCATACGCCGCCGAGTGCGATTTGTTGAACCCGTAGCCCGCAAACTGCTCCATCAAGTCGAACAGCTTGCCCGCGGCGTCTTTCGGGTGCTTCCGCTCGAGCGCCCCGGCCATGAAAATGTCCCGCTGCTTGGCCATCTCGGACGGGTCTTTCTTCCCCATCGCCCGCCGCAAAAGATCAGCACCGCCAAGCGAGTACCCCGCAATCGCCGAGCTGATCTGCATCACCTGCTCCTGGTACACGATCACACCGAGCGTCTCTTTCAGGATCGTCTCCAGCTCGTCAAACATGTAGTCCACCGGCCGCCGGCCCCACTTGCGCTCGATGAAGTCGTCGATCATGCCGCCCTGGATCGGTCCCGGACGATACAGCGCATTCAACGCCGTCAGATCCTCCACGCTGGTCGGCTTGTAGCGCCGCAACACATCGCGCATTCCGCCCGACTCAAACTGAAATATCCCCGACGTCAGCGCCTTGTGAAACACCTGCTCAAACGTCTTCTGATCCCCCAGGTCGATCGTCGCCAGGTCGACCGTATCCCCCCGATTCAGCTGGATCAGCTTCAGGCAATCGTCGATCACCGTCAGCGTCGTCAGCCCCAGGAAGTCCATCTTCAACAGGCCCATCTTCTCGACGGCCTTCATGTCGTAGCTGGTCACGATGGCTTCGTCCTTGGTCCGCGTCACGGGCACAAGCTCCGTCAACGGCTGCGGCGCAATCACCACACCCGCCGCATGCACACCCGCACCCCGCACCAGGCCCTCCAGCCGCTGCGCCGTCTCAATCAACTCCCGAATTTTCGGGTCCGCTTCGCACGCCGCGGCCAGTGGCGGCGAATCTTTCAACGCCTGCTCGAGCGTAATGCCGATGGTCGTCGGCACCAGCTTCGCGATGCGGTCCACCTCGCCATAGGGTATGTCCATCGCCCGGCCAACGTCCTTGATCGCCGCCTTCGCCGCCATGGTGTTGAAGGTGATAATCTGCGCCACCTGGTCGGTGCCATACTTCCGCCGCACGTACTCGATCACCTCGCCGCGCCGGTTCATGCAAAAGTCGATATCGACGTCCGGCATCGAAACGCGCTCGGGGTTCAGAAACCGCTCAAACAGCAGGTTATTCTGCAGCGGATCGATGTCCGTGATCCCCATCACATACGCCACCAGCGACCCCGCCGCCGATCCACGCCCCGGCCCCACCGGAATCGACTGCTCCCGCGCGTACCGGATAAAATCCCACACAATCATGAAGTAGCCCGGAAACTTCATGGCCTTGATGCACTCAATCTCCCGCGTCAGCCGCTCCTCATACGCCGCCAGCGTGTTGCGCAAAATGCCGCGCGCTTCCAGATGGGCAACCGCCGTGTCCCGCCGCTTCTTCCATCCCTCCCGGCACACCTGCTCAAAGAACGTGTCGATGGTTTCGCCGTCCGGCAGCGGAAACTTCGGAAACGGATCCTTCACCTTCTGCATCTCGAGCTTGCAGCGCTCCGGAAATTGCATCGTCCGTGTGCAAACCTCGGGGTTTTGCGCAAACAGCCGATGCATCTCCTCCGCGGACTTGATGTAAAACTCCTGCGTATCGAACTTGAACCGCTTCGGGTTGTGGATCGAATCCGCCGTCTGCACACACAGCAGAACCTCATGCGAACGCGCGTCGTCGGCAGCCACATAGTGCGAATCGTTGGTGGCGATCAGCGGGATGCGGAGCTCCTTCTCCAGCTTGAACATCGCCTCGGTCACCGCCTTGTCCGGCCCCAGGCCATGGTCCTGAATCTCCAGAAAGAAGTTCCCCTTGCCGAACATCTCCTCGTACTCGCCGCCTACGCGCTTGGCCGAGGCATAATCCCCAGCCATCAAATGCTGGCTCATCTCCCCCGCCAGGCATCCCGAAAATCCGATCAGACCCTCGCTGTGCTCGGCCAGGAACTTCTTTGAAACCCGGGGCTTACGGTAGAAACCATGTAGCGCCGCCTCAGAGGTAAGCTGCACCAGGTTCCGGTACCCGGCCTCATTTTCCGCCAGCACAAGGAAGTGGTTGTACTTCGATTCCGGGTCCGGCTTCCCGCGGTGGTCGCCTTCCTTGCACACATAAAGCTCACACCCCAGGATCGGGTGCAGGCTCTGCTTCTTCATCGCGTCGAAGAAGTGCACAGCCCCATAAATATTGCCGTGATCGGTAATTGCCGCCGACCCCTGCCCGATCTTCTTCAGGTGCTTGGCCAGCTTGTCCACATCGCAAGCCCCGTCGAGCAGCGAATAGTCGGTATGCAGATGCAGATGCGTAAACTCAGCGGCCATACCCGTAGTTTACTGCCCGCCGACTGCCCCGAGAAAGGTGCATCCGCGAGGAAAACCCGTCCCGATTTAAAGTCCGAGGAAGAGCCGTAAGGCACGATCGACCTCACTCATGACCTTCGGTTCCAACATGCCCGCCAGTCCACCCACACGCGACCAAGGCACTGTCACCACTAGGTCGATCATCACGTCGGAACGCTTTCTCAGACCGTTCTTTGGGCTGGGCTCTACAGGTACGCGCAGTCCGGGCAGCCAAAGGCGATCACTGGTAATCAGGGCCACTGTGACTGTTTCACCGGTGGCAAGCATCTGCGCTTGCAGAACCACCGATGGCCGCGGCTCATCGAAAGGAGGATAGGGCGCAACAATCACAATGTCACCGCGCTTCATTTCCACACTTTGTCCAGCCACTCCCAGTCCGGTTCCATCAGGTCCGCGTGCTTGGTTCTTCGATAGTGTTCGGCCACTGCCTGCAACTGCTTGCCATATTCCACCTCGAACTCCGGTGTACCCTTGATCGCCTCAAGCTCCTCAAGGGTTCGGAATCGCGGCTCAGGACTCGGCTTGGGCAGACTCGCCATAACCACAATGTACACCGTCCGCACCCACAGCTTCTCCTCGCGGCACTGTAGCTGCTTTCACCCTTGGCCTTGACTCGCCGTTACAGCCCTGACCGCTCAACTTGCTCCAATGGAAGAACTTCCGAGGCGGGCCGAACAAGGTATTCCGGATAGCTGCCCCGTAATCCTTTGGCCTTTGCGATCGGTGTCAGCAGGAAAAACAAGATTCGCTGCACAGCTCTTGGTCCTTTGTCGTATCGGATAACGTCGTCGAACTCCCTTGCCAACAGCGCGATCTGCAGCATGCCTGGTCTGCCGGTGCTGTCCGTTTTCCCATCTTGCGCCAGGGAGAAGCCGTTCTTGATCAGCGCAACGAAACGCTCCGCAGGCTGCACATCAACACGAACCCGCGCTTCCTCCGCCCCTGGATTCCAAAAATCGTGGAGAGTGCCCGGAGCGATGTCGACAGACTCCCCAGCCTTGGCCACATCTACTGCACGGGCTGCCGAGGTAACTCTGGCTGCCCGTAACCAATCACCGGAACTGCCTCTGCTAGCCCAGATCGCCCACATTCCTTCAGCCTGCTTTAAGGCTCGTTCCGTAGTCTGACCACCATGCGTCTTTTTTCCTCGACAGCGGTGATGGCAGCGGTGTTCGTGTGGGCCGCTTGCGCAACCGCTCACGCGCAGGCTGCCCCGGTCCCTTCTGTAACCGGGCTGACGCTGGAGGAGGCAATCGGCCGTGCGGAGGCCAATGAGCCCGCCTTTGCGGTGGCCTCTGCCGAACGGCGCGTGGCCGAGCTGGAACGCAAGAATGCGCGCGCGGCGTTGTTGCCCTCGGTGCTCTATCACAACCAGTTTCTCTTCACCGAATCCAACAAGACCCGGGGGACCACGACGCAGGGCGGTCTGAGCCAGGCGCTTCCCGTGTTTATCGCAAACAATGCCGTGCACGAGTATTACAGCCAGGGAACCGTGAACGAGACGATCGGCCTTGCGCAGGTCCTTGGCGTGCGCCTGGCCGATGCGAATGCGGCGCTGGCCTCGGCGGAATTGGAAATCGCACGGCGTGGTCTGGTCGGTACAGTAGTGAACCTGTACTACAACGTAAGCGCCGGGACGGAACGGGTCTCGGTGGCAGGGCGCGCCCTTGCGGAAGCCGACCGATTTGTCAACATCACCCAAAAGCGCGAAGCCGCGCGCGAAGCCGCCCACGCCGACGTCGTGAAAGCGCAACTGGGACAGCAGGAACGGGTGCGGGCATTGGCGGAAGCGAAGCTCGCGGCCGCCAACGCGCGGTTGGAGCTGGGCGTTCTGTTGTTTCCGGACCCCTCCGTCGATTACGGGCTGGCCCCTCCCGCCGCCCCGCCGTTGCTGCCGGA